>CAVSCO010000088.1:0-121649 GCA_963726475.1 uncultured Phycisphaerae bacterium
CCATCGCCGCGCTTGTCATGCTGGCGGCGTTCATCGCGACGTCCTACACGGTCGATGTGCTCAGCGAGAAGCGATTGACAGCTTTGGTTAACCAGCCGGAGTTCAAGGAAGCGAGCGAACGCCAGACCCTTTTGAAGACGGTAGCCCGGTACCGGGCCGATCTGCTCGGATTGCTCACCGACATCGGCGGAGGTGAGAACGACGGGGTGATCCTGGAAGGGCTGCACTTCAAGAAAGGCCAGCAGGTAACAGTGACCGGGCAGGCGGACAAACAGGAACAGATGTGGAAGTTCCAGGCGAACCTGCGGGGTCACAGAAACATCAAGGACGTGGAGATCACCAGCACGTCCAAGGACAGCAAGACGAAGAAGATCAAGTTCACGATGGTGTTCGATTACAAGAACTTCAGCAAGAGGACGGCCGCGCTATAGCTCTCGGCGAAAGTGGATTATGGCACGAAAACTGAACGAACGCGAAATGCGGCTACTCATCTTCGGAGGGGTGGCCGCCATTGTGATCGCCGGGCTCCATTACGGACTGAAGGGGCTCGATCATTGGGAGGCGGTACGGGCGTCTCTCAGGTCCGCGCAGAGCAAATTGGACGACCTGACGGTCGACCGGGGCGAACAGGCCAAACAGGCGGCACTGCTCTCGGTTGTCCCGGTGGCGGAACTGCCTAAGCTTGAGGACGAGCAGCCATATCTGTTCCGCGATCGACTCAACGAGCAATTGAAGAAGGCGGGGATCAGGACCGAGCCGCTGACGATTCTCTCATTGAGAAAGAAACAGGGGCTGCCTTACGATGTGATGCGCGTCAAGTGTACGGGCAAGTGCAAGCTGACGCAGTTGATGGATTTTCTCGCGGCGACGCCAGAGAACGAGTATCTCGTAGGGATCGAAGAACTCGATATTCGCTGCGATACGAAGAAGCCGCCGGAACAAAGGAAAGACGTGGAGATCGACTTGGTAGTCTCCACCTTCGTCAAGCGACCACCCATCAAGTCCTCACAGAAGGGGGAGCGATAGGATCATGGCATTGAATACGGCCCAGAAGAAACACATGGATGCGATCCGGTTTGGACTCGTCGCCGTGGCGGTGCTGCTCGGTGCCTGGGCGGCGGCGCGGGTGATCGGATACTACACCGGGCCGGCTCGCGCCGAGGAACGGGTCACGCGGGCCATGGCGCAGAACGTGTTGGACCCGAACCAGGCGAAGCCTTACCTCGACAAAGCTCGGGAAGCGGCCGATGCCTTGAAGAAGAAGAACCTCTTCAGCAAGGAGCCGCCCAAGGAGCATCCGGTCAAGCAGATTGACGCCATCCTCGGTTCTGAAGCTCTAATTGGTGACAAGTGGTATAAGGCTGGTGACAAGGTGCGTGACGCCAATATCATCAGCGTCGAGCCGACGCGGGTCACGGTGGAATGGCAGGGCAAGGAGAAGGTCTTCTCGCCCTTCGGAGCGGCTGACAGGAGACCATCCGGGCCTTCGGGGCCGACTCGGACGCCAACCAAGAAGGCACCGGAATCGAAGAAAGGTGAGCCTGAGATGAAAGCTGCGCCGAAGGAAGTCACGGTCGCGTCCACGGTGACTGACGATAACCTCTTCGCCTGGATGGGCGTTGAATTGTCTCCTGCGGCGAGGGCCATGTTCGCTGAGATGTGGAGCGGCATGTCCGACGAACGGAAGGCCGAGGCCAAGAAGGACTGGAATAATATGTCGGAAGAGGAGAAGCAGGAAGCGGCCCAAAAGATGGAGGAGCGGGCCGCGGCCAGGTGACCGCCCGTGAATTGACCGGATGCAGTAGTGATATCAGGAAGAGAAGGATTACGGATATGAAACAGGGCAACCTTGTTGTCTCTATTGTTCTCGTTGTGGCAATTCTAGCGGGGGCCTACGGGCTTGGTCTGCTGATCCGACACGCTCGCACGGGCGATCGCCAGTCGCAGGCGCAGCCGGTGGCTGAGGCCAATGACGTCAGCGCCCATGCAAAAGCTGCAATCCGAGCCCAGGATCGGACGAGCGAAACCGAAGCCGACGCCCGAGCAATTGGCGGCAGAAAAAGAGCAGAGAGCCGAGCAACTCGCGCAAGCCGAAAACCTGACGGAGCAGCAGAAGCAGGAACGCCGCGATGCACTGCGCGCCCAGCTCAGCGTGGGCAAACGTCAGCCTGGGCGACTGCCGCACCTGTCGCCGGAAGAACTCAAAGATATCCGTGAGAAATGGCCTCAGATGTCGGAGGAAGAGCGCCAGGCATACCGTGCGAAAATGCGAGGAGGGCGTTCCGGGCCACAGCAGCGGGCCATCGTGCCTCGCGACGTCAACGAGGGCAAGGAGCAAGCTGCCGAACCCAATGCGGCCGCTCCCAAGTGAAAGCTGAACGAGAAGCCAACCGCGATTGATAAGAGGAGAAAGAAGTGGAACGGTCAAAGATACTCTTGTGGGTTCTGGTTTTTGCGGCCGCCGGGATTATCGTCTGGCGCGTCGGTTTCTCGGGTCCGGAACCTTACCTGCCGCCCATGACGCAGACCGCCGAAGCGGCGGGCCAGGAAGCTGGCGATCCCAATACAGCAACTGAGGAGCAAGAGGCCGACGCCGCCGAGCCCAACGCCGTTTCCGATGCGAACCAGGTTGCGGAAGAGGCCACGCCCGACGCCAACGATGAGCCGGACCAGACGGCTGCCCGGGAACGTGCGAGGGGGCGTCGAATTGAGGTCGAGCCCGCTGAGGGCGAGTCCGCCGATCCGAATGCGTCGAAAGAGTCTGACGATGGTATGGAGGCGGTGAACCTCAAAGACGTCGAGATGAAGAAGATTATCGACAAGATCGCCAGTTGGACCGGCAAGACCGTGATCCCGCACGAAGACGCGATGAAGCAGAAGATCACGATCTATGCACCGGACAAGCTGCCGCGAGCCAAGGCGTTGGCGACGATCTACAGTGCGCTTCGCCTGAAGGGTTTCGTGGTCGAGGAGGACGACGACATCATCTTCCTCAAGCCCATTGCCGACGCCAAACTGGGCACGGTGCCCACAGTCGGCCCCGACGATCCGCTGGCGCTGATCGAGAATCACGACCAGATCAGTGCGCAAGTTCTTCCGGCTCAAGAACTATCCTGCAACGCAGATGGGTGAAATCATCCAGCCGCTGGTGGGCGAGTACGGGCACGTGAGCGTCGATGAATCCACCGGCATGCTCCTGATCATCGATACGGTCTCGAACCTCATGTCCATCTCCAAGATCATCGATCAGTTCGATGTGCCCGAAGCGGGGCGGGCGGTGGAGCAGTTCTTCCAGATCGAAAATGGCGATCCTTCGGAGATCGTGCAACTGCTTCGGATGTTGCTGGGAGAGGCTCCGACGGGCCGAGGTCGTCGGAACTACTCGCCAAGCCGAAACACGTACTCGAATCGGCGGCCCAGCAACAGGGGGGCCCCTCAAGGCAACGCCGCGTCGTCCGTGGTCATCGGAGCCGGAGAAGTGCCGATCGTGCTGATCCCGGTTCCCAAGGCCAAGTGGATCATCGCACGCGGATCGGCCGAAGACATCAAGCAGATCGGTGAGTGGATTGACAAGCTCGATCGCGAAGAACCGGTTGCCTCGGAATACGAGACGATTCCGATCTCCTACGCCGATGCGCGTGAGGTGGCCAGTCGCATTGAGGACGCCCTCCAGGATATGCCTGGCACGCAGTTGACTCCGAGCATTCTGGTCCGGCCTCTGGAGCAGTCGAGGCAGATCATGATCTTCGGTCGCGCCGATCTTCGTGACATGGTCAAGAAGTTAATCGCGGAGATCGACGTTCCCACCGGGACATTTGAAACGAAGCGGTTCGATTTGAAGTATGCCGATCCCGAGCAGATCAAGGACAACGTCGACAGTCTCTACGGTGAAGAGATCCCGCAGTACGACACCTATTACTACTATCGCTTCGGTCCGGGCAGTCGCTCGGGAGGCTCCGAGACGGTCAAGGTGATCGCCTTCCCGACGATGGGACAGGTCACGGTGATCGCGTCCCCCGAGAACATGCGAAAGATCGAGAAGCAGATCGAGGAATGGGATGTCCCTCTGGATGTGGATGCGGTCAAACCACGCATCATCGAGCTGAGAAACTCAGACCCTGTCCAGATGACGGAACTGCTGACGAAGCTGTTCACGGAAGATGACGACGGAGGCAGCTCGAACCTGATTCGCCTGATCTTCTACGGCCGATCGGGCGGCGATCAGCGCAAGAAGATCGTAGGGCCGTTGTATGGCCAGCTCACCTTCGAAGATGTCCCCGGGACGAAGAAGATCATCGTCATCAGCAAGATCCCCCAGGCGTACGACGTGATTGAGCAGTTGGTCTACGATCTGGACCGGCAGGAGATGGCCGAGGTGCCTCGCGTCGTTGAGTTGCAGTATGCGGATCCGGAGGACTTGTCGGAGCGTCTCAACGCGATGTTCAACGAGCCGGGCACGAATGCCCGTGTCCGAAGGACGCCGCAAGGGCTCAAGGAATATACGATGGGCAGCGCCAACGAGGATCAGGGGCGCAGCAACAACAATAACAACAACAATCGAAACCAGGGCAATGACAATCCCGATGAGTACACTCCATGGTGGTCGTCGGGTGCCCGCCAGCGGACCGATGAAGAGCCCCTGAGCAATGTGATCGGGCGCGTGAGGTTCATTCCCGACCCGAGAAGCAAGGCCATCCTGGTGCTGGCGCCACCGGAATTCCAGGATAACCTGGCCAAGATGATCCACGAGCTCGACGTCCCCGGCAAGCAGGTGATGATCAAGGCGGTCATCGTCGAGGTCGACCACCGCGACCTGACGTCGCTGGGTGTGCAGCTTTCCTCGAATCCGACGGAAGTCTTCGGCAATGTGGAGGAGAACGCCATCACGGCGCTGGGCAGCTTGAGCCTTCTCGAGGAACGCGGCTCGGGGACGATTGCGGCTGGGACGGACATCACTGCCCTCGTGGATTTCCTGATCAAGGCCGTCAACGCAAAGATTTTGAACCAGCAGACCCTCTGGACCCAGGACAACGAAGAGGCCAGTCTGTTCAAGGGCGATCGCGTTGCGTTCCAGACCAACTTCTCCGTCTCGGAGCAGGGCGGTCGAGTCACGACGAACT
The DNA here is from genome assembly GCA_963726475.1 of uncultured Phycisphaerae bacterium. Lineage (GTDB taxonomy): Bacteria > Planctomycetota > Phycisphaerae > Sedimentisphaerales > Anaerobacaceae > Anaerobaca. The sequence goes on from CAVSCO010000088.1 coordinate 5,121, forward strand.
TCGACTTCCAGGACGTGGGCATGACGCTGGCCGTTCGGCCCAGTATCACACCGGAGAAGGACGTGGACATGATGCTGACGGTTCTGCTGTCGCAGTTGACGGGGGATATCGTCAATGGCCAGCCTGTTCGACGCGTCATGGAGACCACGACGAACATGATCATCGAGGATGGCCAGACGCTGATGCTGGGCGGCATTCTCTTCCAGACCGACAGCAGCACCGAGCGGAAGATTCCGCTGCTGGGTGACCTGCCTCTGATGGGGCCGCTGTTCAGGCACTACGATACGGCCCAGGCCAACAATGAGATGATCGTGTTCATCACCCCGTTTGTGATCGACGATGGTGAGGCACTTTCGGAGAAGACCGCGGCAGAGATCGCAGAGCCGAAACAGAAGCTCGATAGTGTTCGCCGAGACCTGGATCAGACGTCGGAGAAGCTCAGGCAGAAGTTCGAAGAGAAATAAGGGATGCCATACCGGTTGAGCCCTGGGTTTCTCTGGAAGCACCAGGGCTCGCCGTCTATATGGCTGGTGGCCGACTATGACGTGATGCGTTCGCGACCCTGCATATAAGGCCGCAGGACGTTCGGAATCGTGATCGAGCCGTCGGCGTTCTGGTACAGTTCCATCAACGGGATCAGGACGCGGGGTGACGCGATGACGGTGTTGTTCAGCGTGTGGCAGAAGATATTCTTCTTCGTCTGCGCGTCCTTGTATCGAAGGTTCATGCGCCGGGCCTGGAAGTCGTAGAATTTGCTGGCGCTATGCGTTTCGCAGTAGTTGCCCCGCGACGGCATCCAGGCCTCGATATCGTATTTCTTGGCCTGGCCCCGGCCGAGGTCGCCCGTGCAGACCGCGACGACGCGATAGGGCAGCCCGAGGGCCTTCATGACGCCTTCCGAATTGGCCAGGATCTCTTCGTGGAACGCGGTGCTTTCCTCGTCGCTGTTCTTGCAGACGATGACCTGCTCGACCTTATCGAATTGGTGAATCCGATAGAGGCCGTACGTATCCTTGCCGGCCGATCCGGCTTCGCGACGGAAACAGCTCGACATCGCGACAAACTTCAGGGGCAATTCCTGTTCCTGGAGAATCTCGCCCATCCGATAGGCGGTCAGCGGAACTTCCGCCGTCCCGACCAGGCTCAGCTCGTCTTTTTCCATCCGGTAGGTCTGCTCTTCGGCGCCGGGATAGTAGCCCGTCCCCTGCATGGCTTCGTCCCGCATCAGCAGCGGCACCGACATGGGCGTATAACCGCGCTCGACCATGAAGTCGACGGCAAACCGGATGACCGCCCAGTGCAGCATGGCCCCGTCGCCTTTGAGGAAGTAGTTGCGCGTGCCGGCCAGCTTGACGCCTCGCTCGATGTCGATCATGTTCAACGCGACGCCCAGCTCGACGTGATCCTTGACCTCGAAATCGAACTGCGGAACCTCGCCCTCGCGGCGCAGCTCGACGTTCTCGGTGTCGTCCTTGCCCACGGGAACATCGGCATCGGCCGGTTGGGGCACCTGGAGCATCAATGCATCGAACTGCGGCTGGAGCTCTTTGACGCGGTTCTGATCATCTTCCTCTTCCTGCTTCAGTCGCGACAGCTCCGCCAGCGCTCGCCCTTCTCTTCGTCCGACAGCTTGGGAACGGACTTGCCGATGCGGTTCTTCTCGGTGGCGATATCCTGGAGTTTGGCCTTGATCCCTTTCAGCTCGGCGTCGATCTCCAGCAGTTTCGGGACGTCGGCGGCAATTCGTTTGTCTTCAGATGCCTTGATGTAGACCTCGGGGTGGTCTCGCAGTTCCTTGATATCGATCATGGTCTCTCCTCCCGGAGAAATCGGCTCGCCGGCCGAGCTACCCGGCTTGTTTCTCTTCCGCTCCAGAGTATCGTTTGACGATCACCACGTTGTTCTGACCGCCAAATCCGAATGATTCGTTCATCGCGATGTTGACTTGCATCTTGCGGGGTGTGTTGGGCACGTAATCGAGGTCAAGCTCGGGATCGGGGTCGCTCAGATTCGCCGTCTGGGGGACGATCGAGTCTCGTATGGCCAGCACGCACGTGATCAGTTCGGCTGCGCCGGCCGCACCGATCAAATGCCCCAGCATGCTCTTGACGCTGCTGGCAGGAATCTGCTTGGCCCGGTCCTCGAAGACAGTCTTGATCGCCAGGGTCTCTACCGAGTCGTTCTCCTGAGTGCTCGTGCCATGTGTGTTGATATAGTCGATATCCCGATAGGTCACGCCGGCATCCGCGAGAGCCGACTTGATCGCCTGAACGGCACCGCGTCCTTCGTGGTGCATATCTGTGACGCGGTAGGCGTCAGAACTGCTGCCATATCCGATCAGCTCCGCCAGGATCTTCGCGCCGCGTTTCCGCGCCGAGGTCAGCGATTCAAGGACGAGGATCGCTGAGCCTTCGCCCAGTACGAAGCCGTCACGGCTGGCACAGAACGGACGTGACGCCGTTTCGGGACTGTCGTTGCGCGTCGAGAGGGCGGTGAGCCGGTTGAAACCCATGACGCCGAGCGGGTGGATCATCGAATGGGCGCCGCCGCTGATCATGATGTCAGCCTGCCCACGGCGGATCAGCATCATGGCCTCGCCTACCGCCTGGGTACTGGCCGCACAAGCCGTCAGGCAACTGCGGGCCGGTCCTCGTGCGCCGGTCAGCATGGCGATATGGGCGGCCGCCATGTTGGGCTCCTGCTCGAGCTCTCGCACCGGACTCATCTGCTGCATCACGGTCCTGGTCGTCTCCGGCCAGACCACCTCATTACGTTCCGCATCCCAGCCCGCAATGATGGCGGCGAAGAAAGCGTCATTGTCGAGGGAGCCCTCACCGGCCCCCAGGTAGATGCCCATCCGCCGGCGATCGATCCCGTCGGTTGGTGTCTCCGATTCCACATCGATCCCCGCCTGCCGGCAGGCCTGTACAGTGGCGCCGATGGTAAAACCCGAACTGCGGCTGCACCCCTCATGCGAATCGGGATGGCTCGTGTGCTGGTGGAAATCGTAGTTCTTGACTTCGGCCGAAAACGTGGTCGGCATGGTCGAGGCATCGAAGATGGTCGTGCCGGCTGCACCGCTGCGGCCGGCAAGGATGGCCTGCCAAACGGTTTCCACATCGTTGCCCAAGGGCGAGACGATGCCCAGTCCGGTGATGACGACGCGTTCGGGAGTGCTGGGGGTTTTCATGCTATTCGGTCGCCCCCTCATCAAAACGTTTCAGTACAAGTGCGGCGGTCTGACCACCGTAGGTGTAGCTGGAACACAGGGCATGGTTGATTCTGCAATTGGTGCGCTCGGTCACGACCGACAGATGGCACCCGTCCGGGGCCTTCTCGAAGTTCTTTGCTGCCGGGATGGTATCGGTTGTTATCGCCTGTATGGCGGCGATCACATCCAGAACGCCACTGGCAGCACCGGTGACGCTCAGCATACTTTTGGTGGGCCAGACAGGCACGTGCTTCACTGCCGATCCGAGGACCGCTTCGATGGCCCGGGCTTCGGCCAAGTCGTCACTGGGGACACCGGTTCCGTGAGGGACCACAAGGTCGAGCTGTTCGGGGCCGAGTTCAGCATCGTTCAAAGCGTTCTCGATCGCGACGCGAATTCCCTCTCCATCGGTCTCCAACTTCTCGTAGGCTGGATTGACGGTGTGACTTTGCCCTATCCCAATAACCTCTGCCAGGATCTTCGCTCCGCGTTGTCTGGCGTGGTCGAGACTCTCCAAGACGATGACCCCGCCACCTTCACCAAAGACCGATCCCTGAGCGTTCGCATCGAACGGCCGGCAGGCCTCTGCGGGACGGTCGTTACAGGTTAGAGTGGATCGTTTGAGAAGGATTTGTCTGACCATCAGAACGGGATTGACCTTGGCTTCCGCTCCTCCGGCCAGAGCAAGATCGGCATCGCCGCGAGCGATAACCTGGGCGGCCTCTCCGATGGCCAGGCTCGCGGACGCTTCGGCGCACGTGATGGTGTTGCTCGGGCCTTGGATGTCGTGAATGATTCCCACGTGGCAGGCGAGCATATTTGGCAGATACTTCAACAGCCAGATCGGTGTGACATGTTCAAGCCCCTCTTGGCCCCACTTGCGGACATCGAACACCCCGTCCGTGACACTGGCGGCCACCGCCGGAGCAAGCTCCGCCATATCGCAACTGATGATGCCGGCGCCGAGATTGACAGCGAACCGCGCAGGATTGATATTGACGTTGTCCGGATCGATGCCCGCCGTGATCAGTCCGCTGCTCTTGACGGCGTCCAGGGCTGCCACGATGGCCAGCTCGATATCCCGGCACATGAGCTTGCAGGACTTGCGGTACTTCCGGGGAACGTAGTCTTGAATGCGAAAGTCAGGAACTTCACCGGCCAGTTCGCACGGGAAGCCCGTCGGATCGAAGGCCCTGATCCGGTCGATGCCAGAACGTCCCTCAGCAGAGTCCGGCCCACATCTCGTCGGCGCTGAGACCCAGCGGGCTGATCGCACCGAGTCCCGTTACGACTACGCGAGTCGATCTCATCAGCTTGACTCCGCCGGCGTTGAGGCCGTATCCAGGACGACGTCGCGCAGAAGCGACGTGAACAAACCGGTGAAGACGAAGTTCTCCTCCGGGAACTTCTTGCCCGCCAGATTCTGATCGACATGGCTGAACATGAGATCGATCTCGGCAATGAGCTGGTCATCCCGGCGAATGCGTCCGCTGGTGCTGGCCGCCTCCGGTGCCAGTGAACTCATCTCGGCTTCAATTCGCAGGGTATCTCCCGGTCGGACGAAATCGTGAAACGTGGCTTTGCTGATCTTGGCCAGGACGACCTTTTCCCGGAAGTCATTGGCCTGGCCGACGAGAATGCCGGCCGTCTGCGCCATGGCTTCGATCATGAGGCATTCGGGCATGATCGGGAAGCCCGGAAAATGGTCGTGCAAGTGTTCTTCGGCCAGCGTCACATTTTTGAGGGTGACGGTGCGACGACCGCTTTCGAACTCCAGGAATTTATCGATCCAGATCCAACGCATGCGAGATCCATATTAAGGACGACGCGAGGTTGCCCTGGCGTCGTCCGGATAGTGTCTATAGCTGGAAACCGCCTGGGACTCAGGCGGCATTAACCTTGGTGTCAATGTAATTGACGATGGCATTGACGGTAAACAGATTGGCGAGCTTGTTGATGTCCGGGTCCTTCTCGAACTCGGTCAGGTCCGTGTGCGGCACGCCCGCTCGCAGCTCGGCCAGACCCTGTTCGGTCAGCTTACCGTTGCTGACCAGGTCGGGATTGTTCAACAGACTCTCCGCGGGGAACAACTCTTCTCGCGGGACCTTGATTCCAAACGCCTTCTCCAAACGAAACACGATGTCCAGGAAGTCGATGCTCTCTGCTCCTAAGTCTCCCATGAGTGTGGCGTCTGCCGTTACCTCATCATCGTCTGCGCCCAAGGCATCCACCAACACCTCCTGGACCTTCTGAAAAATCTCATCGCGACTCATGGCCATGGCTTCTGGTACCTCCGGTCCTGCAACCCTGTGAAAATCCTTTTCAGTACGCCTTGTTCAGTTCTGCTGAGACAGCAGTCGGTATCGATTCTTCATCTCCTCTTTGACCTGGGCATCGACAGTGATCCAAGCCGGATTCCGCTCGGCCAAATTGAAGTGCCTCAGGCCAAAGCGGGCCTCCAGGATCGTCGCGCCGTCGACTTCACCTCGACCGGTGAAACTACTGACGCGCTCGTCAATGGTCTTGGCCTCAACGGTGTACACCACCTGCGAGCCCGGGGCCAGAAAACTCTTGTATTTCACGTTGTGCGCCGTCTCCAACAGCACCATGCTGTGGGCGAACTCCTGCTTTGTCCGAACGAGCCAGCTTGCCGATTCCACGAGTCCTTCCAGGAGCAAGACCCCCGGGAGAACCGGAAACGTCGGAAAGTGATCGGCCAGGTACTCTTCGGACAAGGAGACGTTCTTCACAGCGCTGAGGCGGTGGCCCATCTCCAACGAAACGATCTTATCTATTAGTACGAACTTCATTCCACCTACGGCATCCAGCCCCAAATTCGCGCTATTGTAGTGCTCGGGCGGTGTTTTTCCAGTCCTTTTTTCGCTTTTTTGCGTATACCCTAGAGTACCAGAATCGCCATTGCAAAAGACGACGGGATATCTATACTGCGGAATCATATGAACGTTCGAAACGCCCAAATCCAGGATGCCAAGGCAATCTCGGCCTTGATCAACTGTTACGCCGAACACGACAAGATGCTGTTTCGGTCGCTGGCGGAGATCTATGAGAAGCTCCAGATGTTCGTGGTGGCCGAGGACGATGGGGCGGTGGTGGGCTGCTGCGCCCTGGAGATCATCTGGTCCGACCTGGCGGAGATCAAATCACTGGCCGTTGGTCCGGCCCACAAAGGCAAGGGGCTGGGCCGCGCTCTGGTCGAGGCGGCTTTGGAGCGAGCTGGGCAACTTGGGGTGCCCCGGGTGTTTGCCCTGACCCTGGAACCACGTTTCTTCGAGCGAGTGGGGTTCGACGTCCTCGACAAGGACGAGTTGCCGATGAAGGTCTGGAGCGACTGCGCCCGGTGTCCGAAACAGCAGGAGTGTGACGAGATTGCCGTGGCCAAGTCCCTGGCTGAACTATCTTGACGTTTCCGTGGCTCAGCCAACTTGCCTTCTTTGAAACAGTGCCACCGCCAACGCGAGAATGGCGGCACTGTAGCAGAGGGCGTATAGCCCCCCGACCAGGATATACTTCGCCGGGACCACGCTGCCTTCGTAAATTGCGTCGCTGATCCAGAATACCTGAAGGTTGGGGACCAGGAATCGCCCAATCCGGGCCCACAGGTGAGTCGCAGCGAACCGGCCGAAGATGTAGTCGCTGGTCAGTCCCAGCAGGAACAGTCCGATGCACGCCGAGAGCGTCACCACCGTGTTGAACCGGGACGAAATCGCCACCGCCAGGGCCGCAATGATGACGGCTGCCAAGAACAACAGGATCGAGCCGTATACGTCCAGCGCGTGAATCCCATTCTTGGCCGGGTTGAACTGCCAATGGCGGTCTATGAACGCCAGGAAGACCATACCGAACGTGCCCAGCAGGGCCAGCATGATGACGGCCGTACTGGTGAACTTCCAGTCGTACGTGTAATTGAAGAACGTGGTAAGCAGTAGCGTGATGACCAGAATGACCCCCGCAGCTCCGAGGACGGTCCAGTCGTGCGTATCCGAGGCCGTCTCCAGGACGCCGTGCCGAATGGCCATGAGCAGGGCGATCGTGCAGATGTAGTGTGCGACGCCTACGGCCGCGACCACCCCGAGGAACTTCGCCGCGACGAAAACAGGGCGTTGCACCGGTTTGGTCAATACGGTGAGAATGGTCTTGTTCTCCAGCTCCACCGCCACCGCCCCCGAGGCTGAGAAGATTGCCACGAACAAGCTGGTAAGGAAAAGCGTAGAGAGCCCTATCTCACGCAACAGCTTGTTGTCGTCGTCCATTGTGTACATTGATAGAGACGGACTAAGCAAAAACAGCAAAAGGGCAACCCCAATGATAACGGCAAACACGGGTTGGCGGATCGTTTCAATGAACGTATTCTTGGCAATGGCGGCAACCTTGTTTAACATCTTTGCCCCTGACTCTTCGGTGCGTCTGTTATCATTGGTCTCGAGGTTGGTACGGTGGAGCACATTTTTTCGTGATTGTCACTACACGACACTGACATTCGGTGTTATAGTACCCAACTTCCTGTTTGTAAAGGGCGAAGGTCTTTGATCTGTAGATACTGGATGAGCGGAATTTTGTTCGCAATCGGGAGTCGAAGCACGCAATGACAGCATCGTCTAAACGCCCCGAGCACGTGGCCTGGATCTGCCTGGTCCTGAGTCTCATTTTCTTCGGCATCACTTTCTTCCTCGGTCGATGGAGCGGCTACTTCTCGGTTTCAGCGGCCGGTTGGCAAATCCTCGGCGCCGGTCTCGTCTGGTTGCTGCTGGCGATCCAGTTCCATCAACGCAATCTGGCCGAGCAGGAACGACTGGACATGACGCAGTTGGCCGACGACGAGGGCCGCTCTGCGTTGTTCGAAGGCAAGGGAGAGCGAGCCACACTGTTCGCGGCGGCTCAACGCCGGCTCGACTTGCTCGAGAGGTGGTTCATCCCGATCTTCGGTGCGCTCATCGCGGTTTACGAAGTCGTGTTGGGGCTGTATCTGCTTCGAGGTCTGGTGGCGTCGGGGTCGGCCGCGACGCAACAACCGCTGGTCTGTGCCATCATCCTGACGGTCGTTGCATTCGTCAGTTTTCTGCTGTCCCGTTACGCGACGGGGATGTCGGTCGAGCCGACATGGAAACCGTTGCGAGCCGGAGGCAGCTACCTGCTTGCCGTTGCGGTGGTATGCTTTGCCCTGGCTCTGTCACTGGCCGGGACACATTTTCAGTTTCGCGTGCCGCTGGCCATCGTCGGATACATCGTCCCGGTCCTGTTGGTCGTGCTGGGCCTGGAGACGTTGCTCAATACCTTGCTGGACATCTACCGCCCTCGGTTGAAGGGTCAGTACAGCCGGGCGGCGTTCGACAGCCGCTTGCTCGGGATCATCAACGAACCCGGAGGCGTCTTCCGCAGTCTCGCCGCGGCGATCGACTACCAGTTTGGCTTCCAGGTCTCGCAGACCTGGTTCTACAAGCTTCTCGAAAAAGCCGTTGTACCGTTGATCCTCTTCAGCGCCGTGACACTCTATCTGGCCAGTTGCATCGTCGTGGTCTTGCCGAATGAACAAGCCATCGTCGAGCGTTTCGGCAACCCGTTGAATGCCGATGGGCAGGTTCGTGACTTCAGGCCGGGCATCCACTTCAAGCTGCCCTGGCCCATCGATATCGCTTACAAGTATCCCACCAAGCTGATCAAGGAGATCTACGTAGGTTATGTTCCCAAGACGGATCCGAAGACGGGGCGTCCGATCGCCGAGCCTGCGCTGCTATGGGGGCGGAGTCATTACGAGAAGGAATTCACGTTCCTGGTGGCCAGTGAACAAACCGGGGAGACCCAGGCCGAAGGAGCAGAACCGGTCAGTCTGGTGAACGCGAATATTCCGGTACAGTATCGCGTCAAGGATCTATACGCGTACCTCTATGGGCACAGTAATCCAGCCGCTCTTCTGGAGGACATCTGCTACCGGGAACTGACGCGTTTTGCCGCCAGCACCAAATCGAGGTCGACACGGCGGTCACCGGGCAAGTGTCCAGCGATAGCCTGCTGGGTGCCGGACGAACCCGCGCCAAAGAGATTCTCACTGAGAAGATTCAGAAGGCCGCCGACGACCAGGGACTGGGTATCGAGGTCGTCTTCCTGGGCGTTCAGGGAATTCATCCGCCACCTGAAGTGGCGCCGGACTATCAGGCTGTCATCGGCTCGGTCCAGAAAAAGTATGCTCTCGTCCTCAACGCGGAGGCCCTGCGGAACAGGACGCTGGGGACGCTGATTGGCTCGGTCCAGAAGGCGTACGAGTTGGCGGACCTGGCGGCTCAATATCAGAAGGCCCAGGCGGAGGGACGAACCAGCGACAGCGAGCGGTTGGGCAAAGAGTTCGACCAGGCGCTGGCCGACGCCAAGGGCGACATCTTCAAGACCCTTCGCGAAGCCCAGAGCTATGCCTTCGAGAAGGCGACGCTCGCACGGGCCACGGGTGAACGCTTCGCGGGACAGGTCAAGGCGTACGAGGCGGCCCCGGACATCTATAAAAAAGAACAGCGTTTGGCGGTGCTCGAAGACGCCCTTAAGACCATACGCAAATACGTGGTGGCGGTGGACCCCAACGACAGGCAAGTGATCATTATGAACCTTCAAGACAGACTTTCGAACGATTTGATGGACGTTGCCGGAATAGAGGAGACCAGCAGATAATGAAGAAGATCGCTATCCCCCTGATACTCGCCGTCATCTTCGGCATTTTGGCGCTCTACCTCGTCTCGTTTCAGGTCAGAGAGACCGAGTCGGCCTTCATTACCCGGTTCGGCAAGCCGCTGGAGAACCGCGAGATCACGAAGCCAGGCCTCTATTTCAAGTGGCCCACGCCGATCGAACGCGTCCATAAATTCGACTCGCGCATGAGAGTTCTCGATGCGCCGCCCGCCGAGACGACGACGAGAGGCGCAGTGTCGATCATCGTCAGCACGTACGTTGTTTGGCGCGTAGCCGAGCCGTTGAAATTCCTCAACGCGTTGGGGACTATCAGCGACGCCAGCGATGCGATTCGTTATCGTCTCAACGATGCGCAGAACCGAGTCATCGGACAGCATACCTTCAGCGAGTTTGTCAACAGCGATCCGGCGAAGATCCAACTGGCTGAGATCCAGACGGAAATGCTCAAGGATCTTCAGGAGCCTGCGCGAAAGGACTACGGGATTGAGATCAAGACTCTCGGTATCAAGCAGCTCAAAATCAGCGAGGAGGTGACGAAGGACGTCTTCGAACGCATGCGAGCCGAACGCCGCCGCCGAACCGAGGCGACTATCGCGCAGGGTAATGCCGAGGCGACAAAGATTCGAACCGATGCCGACGCCAAGAAGACGGCGCTGCTGGCAGCGGCTGAAGGACGGGCCAAGGCCATCCGCGGTCAAGGGGATGCGGAGGCTGCCCAGTATTACAAGATGCTCGAACAGGCGCCCGAACTGGCGATGTTTTTGCGAAACCTCGAGGCCTTGCTGACGACCTTGAAGGAGCGGGCGACCATCGTCATCCCGGCCGACACCGAGCCGTTCCGGTATCTTCGGGAAATGCCGTCGCTGGAACCGAAGAAGTAGTCTCGCGGTGGATTCATCGCTCACTGAGCTTCTCTTTGAGGACCTATGGCACATAAACACGAACACGGACATGGACACGCACACGGGCATCACGACCCCGACGAACACGAGGTGTTCGACGCTCGCGAACTGGATGCGGCCGGCAAGTCTCTTTCCGATGCACTTCGCCTGAGCTTCATCATTCTCAAAGTGATCATGGCGGTGCTGGTCGTTGCCTTTCTGGTCTCGGGTTTCAAGACGGTTGATTCGGGAGAAAAGGCGATGGTCCTCCGGTTTGGCGCGATTCGCGGCGTGGGTGAGGAGCGTGTCCTGGGGCCAGGCTGGCATTGGGTCTTGCCCTATCCGATTGACGAATTGGTCAAGATCCCGGTCGAGGCGCAGAACAGCCTGCGCGTCAACTCGTTCTGGTACAAACAGACGCGCAACGACATTCTGGGCGAAGGGCCCAAGCCTCGGAACATGGTGCCCCAGAAACTCAATCCGCTGACGGAGGGCTACAGTCTGACGCGTAGCCGCGCAACTCTTGCGCAGACAGCGATCGGGCAGCAGACTTCCGATACGGTGTCGGAGAGTGACGCCAGCGACTACAGCATCGTTCACACCGAATGGCAGATCGACTACCAGATCGGTAACATCGAGGAATTCTTCACGAACGTGTACATCCGATCCGCCAAGCCAGGGCAAATCTACTCCGACGTGATGAAGGAAGGCGTCGCGCCGATGCTTCAGAACATCCTGGAGGATTCGGTCGTCACCGCGATGGTTCACTACACCATCGACGAGGCGCTCCAGAGCACCGATACGATTCCTCGCCAAGTCGAGCAGTTGACCCAGGCCAAGCTGGACGCCATCGACAGTGGCATCCGGGTGACCAAGGTTCAACTCGTGGCCGCCACTTGGCCTCAGCAGGTCGACGAGGCATTCCAGGCCTATATTGCCGCGAGCCAGAAGAGCGGTCTGGCGATCAGCGATGCGAAGAACACCGCCGAGCAGACGCTCACGGATGCTGCCGGGCAGGTGGCCGAACCGCTGTACCAGGCGCTGATGGCCGCCGACCCGAACGACAATCAGTTGGAGCGTCTTTGGTCACAGGTGGCGGGGCGGGCACAGGACGCCATTGCCCAGGCGCTGGCCTATCGCACCAAGGTCGTTGAGGATGCCAAGGCCAATGCGACGTATCTGACCAGCATTCTGCCGGAATACCGCAAGCGTCCGGAACTGGTTGCCCAGCGAATCTATCTCGATACCATTGAACAGGTGCTCGAGAACGCCGACGAGAAATTCGTTATTCAGCCGGCCGAGGCGTCCAACGGACAGGAGATCCGAATCATGGTGAATCGGGATCAGACCCTGAAGTCGAAACAGCCGCAATCCACCCAACCGATGCCAAACGCAAGATAAGTTGTCGCAAGCCCGTCAAAGGACGAGAACATTACTATGGCTCATGAGCATCTACATCTTCAACACGACGCAGATGAAACCCAAGGCCAACAACTGCGAGTGAGTCTGGCGTTGCTGGGCACGCTGGCCGGTGGGGTTCTGCTCATCAACAGCGGCATCGGCCGGTTCATCTACGGATCGGAGAGCTTCAATACCGAACTGTTCGCCATGCTCGGGGCGCTATTGCTCGGACTGCCGATTGTCATCCACGCGGTGCTCAGCCTGATTCGAGGCGAGTCGCACATGGATGAACTGGCGGCCCTCGGCATCGTGGCGGCTTTTGCCACGGGCGAGTACATCGCGGCCGGCCTGATCGGGTTCTTCATGTTGCTTAGCGAGTTGGTTGAAACGCGCACCGCGTTGGGCGCCCGCGCATCGATCGAATCGCTGATCAAACTGACGCCCACCCGCGCCAATCTCGTGGCAGCCGACGGGACCGAGCAGGAGGTGAAGGTCAGCACGTTGAAGCCGGGCGATCTCATTCGCGTTCGACCGGGCGACAACATCCCCGCTGATGGCGAGGTCACCGGCGGTCTCAGTTCTGTTAACGAAGCGACCATCACGGGTGAATCGCTGCCGGTGGATAAAGTACCCGGGATGCAGGTTTTCGCGGGAACGAACAACCTGACCGGTGCGATGGACATTCGTGTGACCAAGGCCGGACAGGACACGACACTGGGCAAGGTTCAGTCGCTGATTATCGAGGCCGAGCACACGAAGATTCCGATCATGCGGATCATCGATCGTTACATCCAGTGGTATGTTCCGACCGTACTGATGATTGCGGCCATCGTGCTGTTCTTCACGCGTGACGTCAACCAGGCCATCACCATTCTCGTCATCTCCTGTCCGTGTGCCATCATCCTGGCGACCCCGACGGCGATGGTCGCTGCCATTTCAGCGGCCGCGAGGCTTGGCGTCCTGGTCAAGAACGTTGCCGATCTGGAAATCGCGGGCAAGATGACGGCGCTGGTCTTCGACAAGACCGGTACGGTGACGACCGGACGTCTCTATGTCACGAAACTGACGCCGGCCGAGGGGGTCGAGGCGGCGGAACTGCTGGCCGATGCGGCAGCGGCTGAGCAATTGAGCAAACACCCGGCCGCACGAGCCCTTCACGACGTGGCCAAAGAAGCCAATCTGATCCTTGCCCGCGGCCGAAGATTTCCACGAGACGCCGGGCAAGGGCGTGACCGCCACGGTCGACTCGTCGAAAATCATGGTCGGTCGCGAGACATTCCTGCACGAGAACGGTGTCGATTTCAGTGGGGCCAGCGACCCTGCCCTGGATGAAGAGCAGGGCTTCAGCACGTTGTACGTGGCCAAGGGCTCGAAGTGTATCGGCTGGATCGGCCTGCAGGACAAGACGCGTCCCGAGGCTCAAAGAGCGGTCAAGGAACTCGTCGATATGGGGATCAAGCGGGTCACCATGCTCACCGGTGACCGCAGCGAGGTCGCCAATCGTGTGGCCGGCGAGTTGGGTTGCACCGACTTCAAGGCTCACTGTCTGCCCCAGGACAAGCTGGCGATCGTCGAGCAAATTAAAGGAGATGGTCACACCGTGGTGGTCGTTGGCGACGGCATCAACGATGCTCCGGCCCTGGCGGCGGGTGATCTCGGTATCGCCATGGGGGCCGCCGGCAGCGATGTCGCCATCAATTCGGCCTCGATTGCGTTGATGAACAACGACCTTCGACGCATTCCGTTCCTGGTTCAGGTCTCACGCAAGACGCGAAGCGTGATCAACCAGAACCTCGGCTTCGGCGTTGGGTTCATCGTGCTGGGTATCTCGCTGGCGAAATTCATCCCGCCGAGCATGGCCGCGTTCCTGCACTTCGCCAGTTCGCTGGTCGTGGTGTTCAACAGTGCTCGGCTGGTTCGCTACGGTGAGGACCTGGACCACGATTCGCACACGGCCTGAGGGTTCATCGTAGGGATAGAGTGAGGAGGCGGCTGAGGCCGTTCCCGCAGTTGATGGTTCGTTTGAATAGCGTGCAGTAGATTATGGACTACGCCGTAGAGACAATTTCGCTGACGAAGATCTTCTCTGACTGGTGGGGGCGTGCCAAGGTCTATGCCGTCGACGATCTGAATCTCCAGATCGGGCACAACGAGGTTTTCGGCCTGTTGGGGCCGAACGGATCGGGTAAGACGACCACGATCAAAATGCTGCTGGGCCTGTTGCATCCAACGAAAGGCCATGCACTGCTGCTCGGGGGGGACGGGACAGATCCGAAGATCAACGCGCGCGTCGGTTTTCTGCCGGAAGAATCCTATCTGTACCGGTTCCTTAACGCCCGCGAAACGCTGGACTTCTACGGAAGGCTCTTCGGGTTGGCCCCCAAGGTTCGCAAGATGCGGATCGAAGCTTTGCTGGAGATGGTGGGCTTGCGGGCGGTCGCGAGCCGGCCCATTGGGACCTACTCGAAAGGCATGGCGCGTCGCATCGGTCTGGCTCAGGCGCTGATCAACGATCCCGACCTGCTGATCCTGGACGAACCCACGACCGGCCTGGACCCCATCGGGACCCGGCAAATCAAGGACCTGATCATCAAGCTGGCCCAACGAGGCAAGACCATTCTGCTTTGTAGCCACCTGTTGGCCGACGTCGAGGACGTGTGCGACCGCATCGCGATTCTCTATGGCGGGAAGATCCAGGCTGAGGGCCAGGTGAGGGAGTTGCTTCAGCTCAGCGGCAAACGGCAGATTGTCACGAGTGCGGTCAGTGATGCAGCCGTCGACAAGATCAGGCACATCCTTGAGGAAGAACACGCCGAGTGCGAAATCACCAGCCCGATGGAGAAGCTCGAAACGTTCTTCATCAATACGGTGGTCGAAGCGCAACAGCAATCCAAGCCAACCAGCGGGGCGGTCAGCACGACACAGATTGGCGACTTCCTGATGGCGGAGAAGTCTCAGGCGAGTATTCTCGACAAATTGGTCTCTGCATCGGTTTCAGAAGAGGATAAGCCCGCCGAGCCGCCTCGGACGGAACATCCGCATGCGGCCGAAATGCAGACGCCGCAGCCCGACAAGAGCTTGCTCGAGGATCTGACCAAGCCCGCCGCGAATCCGAAGACCGATCAGGTGATGCCGGCCAAGCCCAAGTCCGTTGAAACGCCCAAGCCCCGCGACGCCGGCGAGGTGAAGAAGAGCGTTCTGGATGACTTGATGGGCAAGGGCCCGAAGCCCTCTACGGAGAAGCCGCACAAGGAAGCCAAGGACGGAGAGGCCGGCGATGAGTAGGATCTGGGCTATCGCCGTCAACACGATCCGGCAGGCCTTGCGAATGAAGATTGCGGTGATCTTCATCCTCCTGTTACTCGTGCTCCTTCCGGTCATGGGGCTAACGGCCACCGGTGACGGCACACTCAAAGGCCGGCTCCAGACCTTTGTCAGCTACGGGCTGTCACTGACCAGTCTTCTGCTGTGCCTGCTGACGGTTATTGTATCGACCTTCACGATCACGAGCGACATCGAACAGCGGCAGATCTACACCGTCGCGACCAAGCCAATCCGTCGCTACCAATTCATTCTCGGCAAACTACTTGGCGTGGTTCTGCTGGACGTGGCTTTGGTGACGCTTTTTGCGGGTATCGTCTATGGCGTAGTGGCGCTGCCTGCCCGGCTTCTACGACGTCTCCACAGGGACGCTCAAAGAGATCGACAACGAGTTCTTCACGGCGCGAGCCAGTCTGATGCCGCCGGTGCCCGATGTGAAGGACGAGGTGCTCGCCCTCTACGACCGTCTCGAGAAGACCGATCAATTGCAGGTGGCTTACCCGAACCTGCCGAAGGATATGGTTCTCAAGGAGTTGACGAACCGCAAGCTCCTGGAAAGACGTGCGGCGGGCGTGGGCGACGGGCTTGTATGGGAATTCAAGAATATCCGGCCTCTCGATCCGAACCAAAGCGTCTTCATTCGCTTCAAGTACGATGTCGCGGCCGACCCCGCCAACGGGCAGATCGATGGCCGGTGGCAAATCGGTGACTTGAGGCAGGTTCGCTACGGCATGGATTTCAACACGCCCATCTGGCGCGAGGATCGAGCCGATCCGGTGCGCACCTTCCGCGAGATCGAAGTCCCCGCGCGGGTCATCGCCGACGATGGCTATCTTGCCGTGGGATTTCTCAACGTCCCGCTAAACGACACGACCGTGATCTTCCCTTTGGAGGATGGCCTCGAACTGCTCTACAAGGCCGACACGTTCACGGGCAACTTCGTACGGGGCGTGCTGTTGATCCTGCTGCGTCTGATCTTCCTGGCCTGTTTGGGCGTGCTGGCCGCGAGTTTCCTGTCGTTCCCGGTGGCGATTCTGTTCTGCTTGGTGGTCTTTTTGACGGGGACGGTCAGCGGTTTCATTCTCGAGTCGTTCAACCAGCTCAGCGCGAGCGTCGGGGACGTCTATTCATATACGATCGGGGCTTTGGTGCGGTTGTTGCCACGATTCGACTTGTACAACCCCACGAAGTTTTTGGTGCCCGGCCGCCTGATCGGATGGTCGTTGCTGGGGCACGTGATCCTGTTCATGGTGTGCATCAAGGCCTTGCTTCTGCTGGTGCTCGCGCTGATCGTGTTTAGCTTCAGGGAGCTTGCCAGGATCATCGTGTGATGAGAACGATGGATGCGATTGAGTCGAACTGATGGAGTCTGAAATCGGCGCTGCGTGACAGCGGTGCGAAGTGAACTATGCGTGGACGCGACATTCTCATCATAGTCCTCTGTCTGGCGATTGCCGGCGGTCTGCTCTATGCAGCCGGCGCTCAGCTTGACTATATCAACACGCAACGGCAGCAGATGGGCCTCGTGGTCAACACGCCTCTGGAAAACGCGCCGCCATCTCTGGCGTTTGCCACCGTGGCGATGGGAGCGTTCCGCGGGCTGGTGGTCGATATCCTCTGGATGCGTGCCGACAAACTGAAGGAGGAAGGGCAGTTCTTCGACGCGAAACAGCTTGCTGAGTGGATCACAACGTTGCAGCCTCGGTTCCCCGCGGTTTGGGAGTTCCAGGCCTGGAACATGGCCTACAACATCAGCGTCGCCATCCCGGCCTCGCAGCCGGAGCAGCGCTGGCGATGGGTCAAGAATGGATACGAACTGCTTCGCGACAAAGGCATTCCGACCAATCCCAAGTCGATGGCGCTCTATCGCGAGCTGGCGCGTATCTTCCAGCACAAACTTGGCGGGGTCTCGGACGACGACCACAAGTACTACAAGCTCCAGTTGGCCGAGGCCATTGGCCCTCTGCTGGGGTCGGAAGACAACGGCTTGACGCGGAATGACAATGCATTTTTCGACGCCCTTATCGGCGTGCCGACGGATTGGGACAAGATCGTCAGCGATCCGAACGTGGCGCCGTTTATCGAGGCTTCAGGCGGTGGGTGAGCCCTTCACCAGCGATCAGGCGTTCGTGCAGAACTATCTGTCGCTGCGACGCAACGCCGCTCGTTTTCCAAAAGCCGCGATGGATGCAGTGGACCGCTTCCGTGGCACGGCGGCTCTGAAACGTTTCGACATCTTCGCCAAGGCCTATGAACTGCGGCACACCTGGAAGCTGGAACCGACCCGGATGAAGGCGATCAACCAGGAGTATGGGCCGATCGACTTTGCCGATCCCAATGTCCATTATCCCATGGACTGGCGACATCCGGACAGTCAGGCGATCTATTGGGCGCTGAAAGGGCTCAGCGTCGCAAAGGAGAGTCGAAATCCCGATACGGAGCGTGTCGAGACGAACACGCAGCGCATCGTTCTGCACAGTCTCCAGAATCTCTTCCGTTATGGCGACATGATGATTCTGCCGCGTCCGCCGGAAGTGATCGAACAGGAGAGGCAAGCCGCCGACCCTGGGATGCCGGTCCTCCAGAACGATATCTTTCTCGGGCCTGACTTGCGCTTTTTCGACTCCTACAACAAGGCCTTCCTCGGGATCGTCGACCAGTACGCGGATGATCCGACGACCCAGGAGTCGATCGCCAACGGACATCGCAACATGCTCAAGAACGCGGTGTTGTCGTTCTACCAGGCTGGGCTCAAGGCCCAGGCGTTGAAGATCTTCAAGGAATTGCGGCAGCGCTACCCGTTGAAGGAATTCCAGGTCTCGCTCGAACAATATGCGTTGAATCGCTGGCGAGAGGAGCTGAGCAGTTTCGGCATCAACGACGCCAGAGAGCAAATCGTGCTGCTGCTGACCGAGGGATATCGGCAGTATGCGCTGGGGCACGACGATGCGGCCGCGGGGCGAGAGCAGTTGGCCCAGCAAGCCTACGATTACTACAACAAGTCGAACGAACCCGAGTTTCGTGTTGACCTGCCCCCGATGCCCGTGCTACGATACTTCGCGCTCAGTCGGTTCCTTAACAGCGGGGCATATCCGGCTTATATCTGTCAGAGTCTGCTGAATCGGATTCAGATCGAGAAGCCGGAACTTTACAAGCAGTTGGAGAAGACTGAGACGCAACTACAACAAGGGCAAGAGCAGCCGCAAGGGCAGTAAGGATCATCCGGCACGGGGCATGGAAGAGGCACTTCTGGCACAATTGACATCGTCGCAACGCAAAGCGATCACCCATCGGGAAGGGCCCTTGCTGGTCCTGGCGGGGCCGGGCAGTGGGAAGACGCGAGTCATCACCTGTCGCATCGCCGCGTTGGTCGAGTCCGGTATTCGACCGTACAACATCTGTGCGATCACCTTCACGAATAAAGCAGCGGAAGAGATGCGCCAAAGGGCCGCGGCGCTCGGTGCCTCCGGTGGAGCGCACATCAGCACGTTTCACTCGCTCTGCGTGAGAATTCTGCGCCGCTATGCCGAACCGGCCGGGATGCGTCCCAACTTCAGCATCTACGACACGGCCGACCAGAGCAAGTGCATCAAGCAGGCGATCAAAGACTGCAATCTCGACGGGACGAACTTCCCCCGGCTCGAATGCTCGCCGCCATCTCGACGCTGAAGAACAAACTGATCGATGCCGAGACGTTTCAGGAGCGGGCCGAGGACTTCTTCTCACGCACGTTGTCGCAGGCGTACACACGGTACCAACAGATTCTGGCCGAGCGCAACGGTCTGGACTTCGACGATCTCTTGATGAAGGTCGCGCTGCTGCTGGAGAACGATTCGACCGTCTGCGGCGAACTCTCGGACCGATTCAAGTTCCTGCTCATCGACGAGTACCAGGACACGAACCACGCCCAGTACCGGCTCGCCAAGGCTCTGGCCCTGCGGCACGGCAACATCTGTGCGACGGGCGATCCCGAC
Source organism: uncultured Phycisphaerae bacterium (assembly GCA_963726475.1). Taxonomy (GTDB): domain Bacteria; phylum Planctomycetota; class Phycisphaerae; order Sedimentisphaerales; family Anaerobacaceae; genus Anaerobaca. Next base: position 24,602 of record CAVSCO010000088.1, read on the forward strand.
CAGTCGATCTATCGCTGGCGCGGCGCCGATATTCGCAACATTCTGGCTTTCGAGAAGGACTGGCCGCAAGCGGTGATCGTCAAGCTCGAAGAGAACTTCCGCAGCACGGCGGCGATCCTGAAGGCGGCGGACAATCTGATCGCGCGAATGCGAATCGCAAGGAGAAGGCTCTGATCGCGGTGCGAACCGACGAGGGCAAGGTGACCGTGGAGGGCTACGAGGACGAGGCGACCGAGGCCGATGCCGTGGCACGGCAGGTCGAGACACTGCTCGCTCGGAACGTTCCGGCCGGGCAGATCGCCATCTTCTATCGCGTCAACGCGATGAGCCGCGCCCTTGAAGAAGCGTTCGTCCGGCATCGCGTGCCATACCAGGTCGTGCGAGGTGTGGAGTTTTACAATCGCAAGGAAATCCGCGATCTTGCTGGCCTATCTCGAAGGTGCTGGCCAATCCTGATGATGAGGTTGCGCTGCTGCGGGTCATCAATACACCCACGCGCGGCATTGGCAAAGTCACGGTGGATCGCGTCAAGACGTTTGCCGGCAATCACGGATTGACTGTGTCGCAAGCTTTGGCGCAGGCCGACCGGATCAGTGAGATAAGCGGGGCCGCCAAAACGAAACTCATGGCCTTTGCTCGCTTGCTGGAGAAGTTTCGGCAAGACATGATGGGCAAGGTCGCGCCCCTGGCCGAGCGTGTGTTCCGCGAGTCGGGGCTCGAAGACTCATTCAGAGGAACCGGGCAGGACGGTCAGGATGCCTTGGAGAACATCGGGGAATTGATCAACGCGGCGGCGGTCTACGATCAGCAGGCGGCCGAGCCTTCACTGCTCGATTATCTTCAGCAGATCGCGCTGTTCAGCGATACCGATGCCTACGAAGCGACGAACGAGCGCGCGGCCCTGATGACGCTGCACGCCGCCAAGGGGCTCGAATTCGACCACGTCTTCGTCATTGGGCTCGAGGATGGTTTGCTCCCGCACGAACGGGGCAGCGGGGACGGGGAGGAACTCGAAGAAGAGCGTCGTCTGTTCTTCGTGGGTGTTACCCGAGCGAGAACCAATCTCTATCTCAGCTACGCCCGCTACCGGACGGTCCGGGGCCAGTTCCTCCGCACGGTGGCCTCTCCCTTCCTTTTCGAACTCGGGCTCGATCAGATGCTTCCGGAGGACGCGCAATCGGAAGAGGATGACCGAGCGTTCACCGACTACCGGCGGCCTCAGCGTCCGGCTGTTGCCTTGCGACCGAAGGCCACGAATCAGGCGGAGCCGGAGTTTGCTCCGGGCCAGCTCGTACGTCACAAGACGTTTGGCCTGGGCCGCGTCCAGAAGTACGCCGACATGGGCGCCAACAGCGTGGTGACCGTCCAGTTCAATACTGGACAGACGAAATCGCTCCTCCTACAATACGCCAATCTCTCGAAGGTGTGAGGTCGGTGCCCAGGGGTGTTGGTACGCTCGACATGGTGGCAGCCCCCGGGGCTGACCAGCGAAGCCATCAGGTGCAGACGCGTGTAGTCCGGGAGGACCCATGAGACAGCAGAATCCAGATCAAAGCCATTGCGCTGACAGTCGGTCGTTCACACGCCGAGCGTTTCTCAAGGCCACGGCGGCAGGAACCGCCATGGCCGCGACGGCACCGTATGTTTCGGCTGCTCGACAGCGTGACGATGCCGGAGATCCGGGCCGAATCCTGGACGAGGCCCAGGCCCGAATCAGGCAGCATCGCATGGGCTCGGCCACCTTGCGAATTCTGATGCCTGACGGCCAACCTCTGAAGGCAGGTCAAAGCGTGAAGGTCAGCCAGACTCGTCACAAGTTCCTTTTTGGCTGCAACATCTTCAAGCTGGGCCGCTGCCGGACATCTGAGCAGAATGCCGCCTATGAGAGCCAGTTTGCCGACTTGCTGAACTACGCGACCCTGCCGTTCTATTGGTGGAATTACGAAAGGCAGAAAGGGCGGCCTCAGGACGAACGCACCGAGCAGGTTGTCGGCTGGTGCAAGGCACACGGCGTGAGCACGAAAGGCCATCCTCTGGCCTGGAACTATCGCGATCCGGCCTGGCTGACCGGGACGCCGGAAGAGGTGGCGCGGGCTCAGTTCCAGCGCATCGATCGGTGCGTGCGGCGATTCAAAGGTGATATCGACATTTGGGACGTCGTCAATGAGGCAACCCACTACAATCGGGCTCAGTGCAAACGTGATGCACCGGTCTTGACCGAAGCGATATCCAAAATGGGTGTGGGCCCGTATATCCGCGAGGCATTCAGAACGGCGCGCCAAGCCAGTCGCGAAGCGACGCTCGTCATAAATGACTATCGCACGGATCAGGCCTTCGCCGACAATGTTGTTTCGCAACTTGTCGACGGAAGCCGGAATCCTCTCTACGACGTCATCGGCATCCAATCGCACCAGCACAGCGGCTATTGGGGAGTGGCCAAGACATGGGCGGTGTGTGAGCGATATGCCGGATTCGGCAAGCCTCTGCACTTCACCGAGACGACCCTGGTCTCGGGCCCGAAGGGCGATTCCGGATGGACCACGACCGCCGAAGGCGAAGAGCAGCAGGCCAAACTCGCGGCGGAATTCTACACCGTGCTCTTTTCGCATCCGGCTGTGGAGGCGATCACGTGGTGGGATTTCAGCGATCAGGGGGCGTGGCAAGGGGCGCCCGCCGGGCTGATTCGCGAAGATATGACGCCCAAGCCTGTGTACGAACGTCTTCACGACCTGGTCAAGAATCAGTGGTGGACACGAACCGCAGTGGAAAGCGGTCCCGATGGGCAGGCGAAGACCGAGGGCTTCTTGGGCGAATATGAGGTTAGCGTGCGGCAAGGCGGCCGCAGGCTCGCAGGGCGGTTCACCCTGGCGACCCGTACGGCAGAACCGATGACCGTCCAACTGAGCGAGACGCGCGCCGACGCGTAGAGCAGACGACCTCATGCCGGGCGGTTCTGTTCCGGATTGTGCTTTCTGCAGGCTGTGTTAAAATGCCTCAAATTGACAGATGGCCTTGGCATGCATAGCGTGCCCTGGTTTCAGAGTGAAGAAGGATCGAGGAATGAATTACGCTGTGATTATGGCCGGCGGGACGGGCAAGAGGCTCTGGCCCCTGAGCCGGCAGAAACGCCCGAAGCAGGTTCTGAGACTTTTCGATGGGCAGACTCTGCTCGAACGCTGCTTCGAGCGGCTCACGCCGATCTTTGATGTTCGTAATATCATCGTTCTGACCAATGCCGGGTATGTCGACGTGGTCCGCGAGAACCTCCCAGGGCTTCCGGCGGGCAACGTGATCGCCGAGCCGGCGGTGCGCGACACGGCCGGCGCGATCGGTTTGGCCGCCACGATCCTCTCCAAGATCGATGCGGACGCGACGATGGCGGTTGTGACGGCCGATCAACTGATCGATCCGGCCGAAGTCCTTCAGGATGCCCTGCGCGACGCAGCGGCGTTCGTCGACGCGAATCCCGATGCCCTGGTCACCTTCGGGATCAAGCCAACGTTCGCGAGCACGCAGCTTGGTTACGTCAAATGTGGCGAGCCGCGAGACTGTGCGAAGTGCAAGAATACCGTTCATACGGTGGAGGCATTTCGGGAGAAGCCCGATCAGGCCACGGCTGAAGCGTATCTGGCAGATGGCCGATACTTCTGGAACTCGGGGATGTTCGTCTGGAAGGCGCGGACGATTCTGCAAAGCCTAACCGACTTCGTGCCGGAGACGACTGAGCCGCTGCGCAGGATCGGCGCGGCGTGGGATGGCCCTGACCAGGAATCGGTTCTGCGGGAGCAGTTCTTGAGGTTGCCCAAGATCAGCATCGACTTCGCGGTGATGGAGAAGGCCAGAGAGGTTTGCGCCATCCGCCTCGATTGTCGCTGGTTGGATATGGGATCTTTCGCGGCACTGGCCGACATCATCGACTCCGACGACAGTGGCAACATTGTTGCCGCCGGGGCGAGCGAGCTTCTGGACTGCAAGAACAGCACCATCGTTACCGAGGATCAGGGGCATTTGATTGCGGTGATAGGCCTGGACGATATCGTTGTGGCCCATACGCCGGATGCGACGCTCGTCTGTCGCGCCGATCAGACGGAACGGCTGAAGGAACTTCTAGGTTCGATCGAGTCGCGCGGCCGCGTGGAGTTCCTGTAGGAGAGGGTCGTTCGCGGCCCCAGGCCATCGAGATGAGATACTCTGGCGATAGACCATGGCAGCAGGCGTATCGGATTGGCCATTTGCGATGCGCAGGAGACGATCGCGTCGCCTCTGCGTGTTCTGGACGGGCGTGGCGACGCCTTGGGGCAGATCGCCAAGATTGTTGAATCGGAAGGTGTTGAGGCGATTGTGTTGGGCTTGCCTCTGAATATGGATGGCTCGGAAGGCCCGCAGGCCGCCAAGGCCAAAGCCTTTGGCGAGCAGCTTGCGCGGCGTTTCGGGCTTCCCATCCATTTCCAGGATGAGCGGCTCAGCAGCTTCGGGGCCGAAGAGAAACTACAACCGGCGGGGCTCTCCAGGGCCCGTAAACGCGATCTGCTGGACGCCGTGGCGGCCTCAGAGATCCTCCGGGGCTTCCTGGATCAGAAGGCCGACCGCGGGGCTCAATAGGGCCCGGATCGGTGCGGTCCAGGCCTGCCCGGCGCCCTGGCCCCCATAGGGTCGGTGGGGCGGGTGATATTTTTGGCCCCTCGCCTGGAAAAAGGCTTGCCAAAATCGTCGCAAGTCGTTTAGATTAAAGGATTCATAACTCGCGTGTTAAGTTAACCTCAAATGAGGCGAACCAGTAAGGGCATTAAGAAGACATGCTGACGAAAGAACAAAAAGGCCAGATTCTCGGTGATTTTGAGACGCACGATGGGGACACCGGATCTCCCGAGGTGCAGATTGCGCTTCTGACGAGGCGGATTAACGACCTGACAGGACACTTGAAGGCCCATCCGAAAGACCACTCCTCCCGTCGCGGCTTGCTCAAAATGGTCGGCAACCGCTCCGCGCTGTTGAGGTATATACGTGACAAGGATGTCAAGCGCTACCAGGCCGTCATCTCCCGCCTTGGGCTGCGAAAATAGCATATTCCTGTGTATCACTGCCGCGAGCGAAACCGTTGGCGCGACGCGTGGCGCACGGGGCTCGTACGGAAGGCGGGATGCCTTTCTGGTGGCGCATATACACATAGACGAGTGAGGTAGTTATGTCGGATGTTCATAGTGTATCCAGAGAAATCGGCGGCCGCACGTTGACGATCGAGACCGGCCGGATCGCCCGGCAGGCGGGCGGTGCTGTCCTGGTCAAGTATGGTGAGACCGTTGTTCTTGTCGCGGCGACCACGGCGCCTCCGAGGTTTGAGGATATCGACTTCTTTCCTCTGAGTGTCGACTATCGTGAGAGACACAGCGCCGCCGGAAAGTTCCCGGGCGGCTTCATCAAGCGCGAAGGTCGGCCCACGACGAAGGAGATTCTGACCGCGCGGATGATCGATCGGCCCATTCGACCGCTCTTTCCGGAGGGCTATTTTCAGGAAGTCCAGATCATGGCCTCCGTGCTCAGTGCGGACCAGGACAACGATCCGGACGTGCCGGCGATGATCGGTGCCAGTGCGGCACTGTGCATCAGCAGCATCCCGTTCCAGGGGCCCATCGGCACCTGTCGCGTGGGCCGGGTCAATGGCGAGTTCGTCGTCAACCCGACGTACCAGCAAAGCGCGGACAGTGACATCAACGTCCTCGTGGGCGGCCGCAAAGAGGCGATCAACATGCTGGAGGTCGGTGCCAAGGAACTGACGGAAGACGTCGTGGCAGAGGCCATCCGCACAGCGCACGAGGCGGCGGGGCAGGTCATCGAGATGATCGAGGAACTCCAGCAGAAGACCGCCGTAGAGAAGGTCATTCCGCTCGCGGAGATCGATGCGGATCTCGAGCAGAAGATCCGTGCCGAGATCACCGGTCCGCTTCGAGAACTCAAGAATATTCCGGGCAAACAGGATCGCAATAACGCCGTCAATGCGCTGCTTGACGAAGTGAAAGCTCGTTACTGCGATGATGAGGCGGGCGAGGCGAAGGCTGATCCGGGCGTGGTGAAGCGGATTCTTGGGAAGATCGAATGCGAGGTTGTCCGGCAGATGATTCTCGAGGGCAAGCGGCCTGATGGTCGCGGCTACGGTGACATCCGTCCCATCTCCTGTGAGGTCGGATTGCTGCCCCGAACACACGGTTCGGCGCTCTTTACGCGAGGTGAGACCCAGGCCTTGATCAGCGTGACGCTCGGTACCATCCGAGATGCCCAGATCATCGACGGCCTCATGGATGAATACAGCCAGAGCTTCACGTATCACTACAATTTCCCCCCGTACTCCGTCGGCGAAGTCCGGCCGGCTCGCGGCCCGGGCCGACGTGAAATCGGACACGGGGCACTGGCCGAACGGGCCTTGGAGAATGTGCGGCCGCCGGCAGACAAGTTTGCGTACACCGTGCGGCTCATCTCCGACATCACCGAGTCCAACGGATCGAGTTCGATGGCATCCGTTTGCGGTGGCTCGCTGGCCTTGATGGACGCCGGCGTGCCGATTAACGGGGCCGTCGCCGGTATCTCTGTTGGGATGATCAGCGGCGACGACGGTCGTTACGAACTGCTGACCGACATCATCGGTGAGGAGGACCACTTCGGCGATATGGATTTCAAGGTTGCCGGAACGACCGAAGGGATCACCGCGATGCAACTGGATATCAAGGCCGAGGGGCTTCCGCACCAAATCATGATTGAGGCGATGGAACGGGCCAAAAACGCCCGGCTGCACATTCTCGAAATCATGAACAAGGCCATCAGCGAACCGCGTTCGGAACTGAGCCAATACGCTCCGAAGCTTATCACGGTTGAGATCGATCCGGAGTTCATCGGCAAGGTCATTGGCCCCGGCGGCAAGATGATCAAGAGCCTCCAGGAGCAGACCGAGACGACGATCGAGATCGAAGAGGACGGTACGGTCTTCATCAGTTGCGTCGGTGGCGATGGCCATCTCAAGGCCAAGGCGATGATCGAAGCGATGACGCAGCCGCCGGAGGTGGGACGCCTCTATAAGGACTCGAAGGTGGTGTCCATCAAGGATTTTGGCGTCTTCGTCGAGATCGCGCCCGGAGTCGAAGGCCTCTGCCATATCAGCGAACTGAGCGAAGGCTATGTCAAGCAGGTGGACGATGTCTGCAAGCTGGGCGATATCATCCCGGTCAAGCTCATCTCCATCGACGATCAAGGCCGGCTCAAGCTCTCTCGTCGTGCGGCTCTGACGGAGTTGGGTATCAAAGAAGAGAAGCGGCCCCGGCCCCCGCAGGACAAGCGATAAGTTGCTTGGCCGACCCGCGGTCGGTCGCAGCGTATAGTAGTCGTCGAAAGCCGAAAATCAGAGGGCGCGACACCGGATGCAATCGGGGCGGGCTGTCTGATTTTTCGGCTCTTGGTTTTTTGGGGTTCCAGGCACAGGCAAGGCGGAGTGACAGGCGTGTGAAACCGTTCGTAGGCGGAGTCATTGTGGCTCTTCTGATTGTTGTTCCGGCGTTCGTGCTTCTGTTTCGCAGAGTCGCGCGACAAGGTGGCGTTAGCCGCCCGCCTGAATCAGACGCGGATGAGGCCTTGACGCGGCTCACGGGAGAACTGGCCCACGAGATCAAGAATCCGCTCTCGACGATCAAGGTGAATCTCAAGCTGACCAAAGAAGCCCTGGAGGACCTGGACTTCCGCGAGCCACATAAACTTGCCATGGACCGTTGCCAACACGGCCTGTCTAACGCCATGAGGAAGATCACGATCATCCAGAAGGAGACGGATCGGCTGGAACAGATCGTCGACGGCTTCCTTCGCTACGTCAGGCGGCCTGATTTGCAGTTGGTGACGATGGACCTGAACGAACTGGTCGGTGATATGATCGATTTCTATTTGCCCCAGGCCTACAGCCATTCACTGACACTGCGGCACAGCCTGGCGGCCGATCCGCTGATCTGCCGGATCGATTCGGGCGCTCTGAAGCAGGTGCTATTGAACCTGCTGATCAACGCTCAGCAGGCCATGGACGGTGGGGGCGAAGTGATGGTTCGAACGCAGCGGCAGGGGGGCAAGGCCGTCGTTCAGATCAGTGATACGGGCAAAGGTATTCCTGCGGAGAAGCTACCGACGATTTTCCGCCCGTACTACTCATCCCGTTCCGGGGGAACCGGGCTTGGCCTGGCGACGGCCAAGAAGATCGTGGAGTCTCACGGCGGCACAATTTCCGTACATAGCGAGCCCGGCAAAGGGACCTCGTTCACCATCGAGATCCCGACGGCGGGCTCGGATTCAGTATCCAACGAGGTGGGCAAATGACGGAACAGAAGCCAGTCGTGCTGGTGGTAGACGATGAACGCGACCACGCCGACGGAATCGTCGAGGCGCTCGGGAGGCTGCCGGTCAAAGCCTTGGCTGTTTATACGGGCGAAGACGCGATCGAAGTCCTGCGCAGTCGGCGTGTCGACGTCGTCGTGACGGACCTGAAGCTCGAAGGCGAAGCCGACGGTTTGGATGTCCTGCGGGAAGCACGGCGGAACGGGGACGCGACCGAGGTGATTCTGATCACCGCCTATGCGACGATCGAGAACTGCAAAGAAGCGATCAAACAGGGGGCCTTCGACTATCTCGTCAAGCCGCTCGATATCGATCAGTTGCGAACGCTCGTCGAGCAGGCGAGTCGTAAGGCGGCCAGCGCCGATGCACGACGCACGCAGTCGGAGGTGAATCACGATCAATTCATCTTTCAGGGCATCATGGGCAACAGCCCCGCGATGCAGGGAATCTTCGAAATCGTACGCCGCGTGGCGCCCACGAATATCTCCGTCTTGATCGAAGGCGCGTCGGGAACGGGCAAGGAACTACTGGCGCGGGCCATTCATGACAATTCGATGCGTCGCCGGAAGCCGTTCAGGCCGGTCAACTGCGCCGGGCTGACCGAGACGCTTCTGGAAAGTGAGTTGTTCGGGCATATCAAAGGAGCTTTCACCGGCGCCAATACGGATCGGAAAGGGCTCTTCGAGATTGCGGACGAGGGCACGCTGTTTCTCGACGAGATTGGCGATATGCCTTTGACGATGCAGGCCAAGCTGCTCCGCGTTCTCGAAGATGGAATGGTCATTCCAGTCGGCTCCAGCAAGGCGATCTCGGTGGATGTGCGCGTGATCAGCGCGACAAACCACAGTCTGCCCACGCTGATCGAGGAGAACAAGTTCCGCGAAGATCTCTACTTCCGGATCAAGGGAGTCAATGTCTCGTTGCCGCCGCTCAAGGAGCGTCCCGAAGACATTCCCTTGCTCGTGCAGCATTTTCTCCAAGAGGCGGCCGAAGAGATTGGCTCCGACGTCAGCGGCGTGACCGATGCCGCAATGCAGATCCTGACGCATCACGAGTGGCCGGGTAATATCAGACAGCTCAAGAACACGATCCGAACGATGGTCGTGATGTGTGATCGCGATCGCCTGGATGTTCAGGACATTCCGCCGGACATTTCGCGACGGCGTCAGTTGACGGGCGGCAGTGCCGCTCCCTCCAACCTGGCGGGTGTCTCGCTCAATGATCTTGAGAAGAAAGCCATCATCGATACGCTGGCCAAGACCGAAGGCAATCGCGAGAAGGCCGCGAAGATCCTGGGCATCGGTGAACGCACTCTCTATCGCAAGATCAAAGAGTACAATCTTTGACCTCCTCTCATGGACACGAGTCAATCTCAGTCCGCCAGTAGGTCGGGCCGCATCCGCTGAAGCCAGGCAGGCAAATCGCTCCGCGTCGCTTTCGCCCACAGACCGATTCCCAGAGCCCGCGCACTGGCCTGCAACTGTTCGTACTTGTGGTAGTAGCCGTGCTGGAACCGCAGGTCGGCATACGCATATCCCTCTTCCACGAGCACCTCGTTGAGCACTCTGTTATCGGGAAGTGCCACGTAGGCGAGCAGCCGCCCGTACTTTCCGCGAGTAGGGCCGTCCTGGTCAAGGTACAGGGTCACCCGCGTTCCTGAGGCGAGTTTGCGGGCGAAGTCCGTTGCCTCTCTTGCGAAGTAGGTGGGCTGATGATTCTCACCGTGCATCTCCGGCGCGTCGATTCCGAGCAGCCGGACGCGGGTAGTCGGGCTATTCTCATCGGAGGCACCCACGTCCAACGTGTCTCCATCGATGACCGAGACGACCTCGAACGCTCTGCCGTCGTAGCGGGTTCTATCGTGTGCCGCTGCATGTTCGGGTGAACCAACCCTGGCGCTCCACCGAGGAGCAATGACCGTGCGATCGAGGCAGATCAGAGAAGCCAGTCCGAGAAGGCCCGCGCCAATCAGAATCGCCCGTGAGCGTCTGCTGAATACGTAGGCCTGTCTTCGGGATCTGGTCAATGGGTCTTGCCGATCTTGAGTAGCGCCTGGCCCAAGGCGTGAACCGCGTGTTTGCGGTCGACTTCCTTAACGCCAAACATGATGCTGATTTCAGAGGAGCCCTGGTTGATCATCTCGATGTTGACGCCGGCGTCGGCCAGTGCTTCGCAGGCTTTGGCGGCCACGCCCACGGCGTACCGCATCCCTTCTCCGACGATCATGATCAGCGACAGACCATGTTCGATCGTCACGTCATCGACCCCAAGCTCGGTGCGAAGGCGGTTAAGGACTTGCTCTTCTTTGGTGGGTGTCAACGGAGCGCTTCGCAGGATGACCGACATGTCGTCGATGCCTGACGGAGCATGCTCGAAGGACAGCCGTTCCTCCTCCAGGATCTGAAGCAATCGCCGGCCAAAGCCCAGTTCGCGGTTCATCATGTACTTGCTTAGATAGATCGCACTGAACCCGTCGGCACTGGCGATTCCAGTAATCTCCCCATGCTCGTATTTTCGTTCGGCCACAATCATCGTTCCCGGTGCCTCCGGACGATTCGTGTTCTTGATGCAGATCGGGACTCTGGCTTGAACCGCGGGTACGACCGCCTCGTCGTGGAAGACCCCGAAGCCGGCGTACGACAGTTCGCGCATCTCCCGGAATGTCAGCAGGCTGATCGCCGGCGCGTTGGGCACGATACGCGGGTCGAGCGCGAAGACTGAATCGACATCGGTGAAGTTCTCGTAGACGTCGGCTTCGACCGCTGCGGCCAGGATCGCGCCGGTGATGTCGGAGCCGCCACGCGGAAAGGTCGCGACCTCACCCTGCCTGGTGTAGCCGAAGAACCCGGGGAAGATGACGATCGCGTCTTCATCTCGCAGCGTCTTGAGGTTGTCGAACGACTCGGGCAGGACCTGGGCGTTGCCAAAATCGTCGCTCAACAGCATACCGGCGTCTTTCGGGTCTGCGTAGCGAGCGGGGATGCCCTGATTGACGAAGACCTGGGCGATGATCTTGGCGTTGTTGTCTTCACCTGACGCCTTGATCGTGTCCATGAATTGCGCATCGTTGGCCGAGCGCTTCGCGATACGACTTCGGAGGTCGGATTCGATCTCGCTGACAATCGCATCATCCAGCCCCAACTCCTTCTGGATCTCGGCGTACCGTCCGACCACCGTCGCCAGTTCGTCGTCGTGTGTGCGACCGGCGATGACCGCATCAGCCAGGGCAATCAGAAGGTCCGTGACCTTGACGTCATCGGAGAACCGCTTGCCCGGTGCCGAAACAACCACGATGCGCCGATCCGCGTCGGCTTTGACGATGTCAACCACTTTGAGTATCTGTTGGGCGCCGGCGACGGAGCTGCCGCCAAATTTCGCAACTTTCATTCTATTCCCTTCTGCGTCGCATTCCGCGATCGCGGTTCATCATCAGCGATGGATTCATTCTCCTAGCGGGCAGCGCTCTTGAGGAAGTATTCCATCAGCTCGTGCCCTTTTTCAATTCGAAATCCCGACCCGGCCGCGTTCGACTCGCCGAACCCGAGATGGAGAATACCGGTAACTCCCGTGCCGGCCATGGCGAATGGGACCGGTTCGGCCGAATGAGCGCCGTGCCGGACGGGCGTCGGATGGTCTGGCAGGACCATGATACGCCAGTTCTCATACTCCTGGAGAGCTTCCAGGACGGGGCCTACGATGTACTTGTCCACGTGCTCGATCGCGGCCTTCTTCATCTCGGCGTTGCCACCGTGCGAAGCTTCGTCCGGTGCTTCGATGTGGACGAAGACGACGTCATAATCACCCAGGGCTTCAATGGCAGCCTGGGCCTTGCCCTGATAGTTGGTATCGAACAGCCCCGTGGCACCGGGGACTTCGATCAGATCGAACCCTACCAGTTTCGCCAGTCCGCGCACGAGATCGACGGCGGTAATGGCGACGCCGTTCAGCCCGAAGCGCCTGCGGAAGCTCTCCAGATGGGCCCGTTTGCCTTGGCCCCATAGCCAGATCGAGCTGACCTGGTTCTCGCCGAGGTCGCGCCGGACGCGGTTGACGTCATGGTCGGCGAACACCTGCTGCGAGACATTCATCAGGTCGATCAGTAGATCGGCTCCTTTGCCACGAGGGAGCAGTTTTTCCACGGCGGTCCCGATATGGTCGTGAGGCGGATACGTCCGGACGCCAAAGTTCATGTCCTTGCAGACGAGCAGATGCCGGTAACTGACGCCGGGGTGAAAAGACAATCGCTCATCGGTAACCTGGGCCTGCAAGGCCTGAATGAGACTGGTGGCCTCCTCGGTGGAGATGTGACCGGCGCTGTGATCGGCCATTTGGCCGTCGGCAATCGTCACCAGATTGCAGCGGAAGACCCAGTCCGACGCCCCCAGCTTGATGCCTTGAGCGGCTGCCTCGATGGGGGCCCGGCCGGTATAGAACCGTGCCGGGTCGTAGCCCAGCAGGCTCATCTGGGCCACGTCGCTGCCGGGGTCCATGCCATCGGGAACCGTTCGCACGAGCCCCTGTCGGCCCTCGGCGCTGATCCGGTCCATGTTGGGCGTCTCGGCGGCCTCGATTGCCGTCTTGCCATCAAACAACTCAATCGGCTCGTCGGCTGCTCCGTCCGGGACGATGATTACATACTTGCTCATACCTTGCCTGGTCTTCTATCCGCAAGCGATGCGGTTTCACTTGACGCTTGCCTGTGCCTAAGCGTCTCGATCTTCGGGAATGTCCTCAATTCGAATGCACACGGGCTGCCCTCCGAAGAATTCGGATTCGGCCAATTCCGTCAGGGCGGCCGACATGTTTCGCTGCTGAGTCGGATGGGTCGTGATGACGACAGGGACCGTGTTGTCCGGGCCGCGACCCTCATGCTGGAGTGCCCCGGAGATGCTGATTCCGTGATCGCCCAGGATCTGGCCGTAGCAGGCCACGACACCGGGGGCGTCTTTGGCCATAACGCGAATATAGAACCGGCTCACGGAATCGTTGATATCTTCGATTAACGGAATCACCTGCTCGCGCGGCTTGAGCCGCAGATGCTCGAACGTCGTTCGGGAATTGCCCAAGGCGACGTCGATAATGTCAGCGACCACGGCGCTGGCGGTCGGCATCATGCCCGCGCCGCGCCCATAGTAAAGCGTTTCACCGACGGCGCTGCCGAAGACGCTGATCGCGTTGAACGAACCATCGACCCGCGCGAGGGAACAGCCGGCAGCAATGAACGATGGATGGACCCGCAATGAGACCTTGCCCTGGTCGTCCTTTATCCCGATCGCCAGGAGTTTGAGGGTGTAGCCCATCTCCCGGCCGTACCGGATGTCGTCCTTGGCGATGCCGTCGATACCCTGGACATGGATGTCGTCCAGGGAGATTTCATATCCGAAGGCCATGGAGGCGAGGATGGCCAGCTTGTGGGCACTGTCGCCTCCGGTGATATCCAGGGTCGGATCGGCCTCGGCGAATCCCCGTTCCTGGGCCTTGCTGAGAGCCACGGCAAAGTCCTCGTCCTTCGCGCTCATGTTGGAGAGGATGTAATTGCAGGTCCCGTTGACGATGCCATACATGGCGCGGCATGTCGTTGGCGGCCAGCCCGGTCCGAATGGCGGCAACGATGGGAATCCCGCCAGCACAACTGGCCTCGAATGCGATGCAGCGGTTGTTCTCACGGGCCACGCGATAGAGCTCGGTACCGTGCTCGGCCAGCAGGGCCTTGTTGGCCGTGACGACGTCCTTGCCTGCTCTTAGCATGTTCATTTGGATGGTTTTGGCGATGGTCGTGCCGCCGACCAGTTCGACACCGACGGTGATCGTCTCGTCAGCTAGAAGCCGATTGATATCGTCAGTCAGCACACCGTCGGGGAGTTGGACCGGGCGAGGCGTTGTCGTATCCACATCCACGACACAGCCCAGTTCCAGACGCACGCCCATCTTCGCGGCGATAGCATCGGCCTTCTCGCAGATCAGCTTGGCTACACCGGTACCGACCGTTCCCAAACCGACCAATCCAACTCGTACACGCTTCTCATCCACAAGCTCACCTGCCATTCTCTGGCCGGACCCACCAGGTCGCGCGTCTGCGACCGGCGAACACCATTGAGACTGGGACCGACACAACACGGTTCATCTGCGGCCGACGTGGCCGCGAGCCGCTCGCAAAACGGCTGCAAATAGCCGTTAATCAATAACTAATCACTCTTTTGCGGTCAAGGAAAAACCACCTGAGGACCACGTTATTGCCGTTCTGTCTCCGAGGCAGCAAGCCATCCGGGAACTCGGACCGAACGATGGGAGAATGCCGTCGGTTGCCCAGGAACAGGGCTTGATTGCACGCCGTGGATCGACTATTGTTGAGACGCCTGACGTGACAGGGGTCACGTTCGACGCTTTGGGGAACAAGGACTATCGAGCAAGTGAAGGGAGACTGAGAATGGGCGTGAAGGCATTGGGGTTCTTCCTGGCGGTAGTGGCTCTGGCAGGCTGCGCAACGACCGAATCGGCAACGGTTGTCGAAGACCACAGCTTTGGGGGCGACGTGGCCTTTCTTCGCAAGCACACCCAGGTCGTTCTTCTGACGGACCGCTCCAGCGATGCGCAGGTCGCCGTGGTGCCCTCCATGCAGGGCCGGATCATGACCAGCACGGCTGACGGACGCCGGGGACTCAGCTTCGGCTGGATCAACCGCGAACTGATTGCCTCCGGCGAGACCCTCGAACACATGAATCCCTACGGCGGAGAAGATCGGTTCTGGCTTGGCCCGGAAGGCGGACAGTTCTCCATCTTCTTCGAGAAAGGTGTTCCCTTTGACCTGGAGAATTGGCAGACGCCTGCCCCTCTTGACACTGAACCGTTCAAGCTGATTTCGAAGACGGTGGATTCAGCGACCTTCCGGAGGATGATGAAGCTCCGCAACTACTTTGGCACCGAGTTCGATGTCCAGGTCGATCGCGAGGTTTGCATGCTGAATCGTGGGCAAGCTCTCAAGGAGCTTGGTGTCCCCGTTGGCTCATCCGTCAAGATGGTGGCGTTCGAATCGAACAACCGCATCACCAACGCCGGCGATGAGCGCTGGAGAAAGCCGACAGGGCTGCTGTCGATCTGGATTCTGGGGATGTTCAACCCGTCTCCGGAGACGACTGTCGTGATCCCGTACAACGTGGGACCGGAAAGTCGCCTGGGGCCGATTGTGAATGATACGTATTTTGGCAAGGTGCCGGCCTCGCGCCTGGTTGCCAAAGACGGTGTCCTATTCTTCAGCGGGGACGGCAAGTATCGTAGCAAGATCGGGTTGACCCCGCAGCGGGCCCGAAGCGTCCTGGGCAGCTACGACGCGGCCAACAAGGTCTTGACGATCGTACAATACAACAAGCCGCAGGGCGTGTCGGACTACGTCAACTCGATGTGGGAGCTCCAGGACGAGCCCTACAGGGGCGACACGATCAACTCCTACAACGATGGACCGGCCGAGCCCGGCGCCAAACCATTGGGACCGTTCTATGAATTGGAGACCTCCTCTCCGGCTGCGAATTTGGCGCCGGGGCAGAGCCTCCTTCACACGCACCGCACGTTCCACCTGGTCGGGGACGAGGCGGAACTGGACCCCATCGCCCGGGCGTTGCTGGGTGTCAAGATTGCCGAGATCACTTCGGCCTTGCCATAGGACGGCGAACGGACGCGACAAGGACCTCGAACGGATAGGGTGTCAATGGATTGGATGAAGCGCTGGCCGGCAGTTCTCCTTGTGGTCTGCATCTCGATGACGGGATGCAAACCCAAGGACGTGCAATTCGTCACCATCGGCACCGGCTCTGTCACGGGCATCTACTATCCCACCGGCGGTGCCATCGCCCGGATGATCAATAAGAGGGCCAGGGTCTACCGGATCAAAGCGACGGTGGAATCGACCGGTGGCTCGGTCTACAACGTCAACGCGGTGCTCCGGGGCGATCTGGACTTTGGCACCGTCCAGTCGGACCGGCAGTATCAGGCGTTTCACGGTCTCGCCGAATGGGCGGATAGAGGTCCCCAGACGGAGTTGCGATCTGTATTCTCCATCCATCCGGAGTCGATTACGCTCGTTGCGTCGAAGGATAGTGGCATCGAGACGGTCGAGGACCTCAAGGGCAAACGTGTCAACCTGGGCAATATCGGTTCGGGCCACCTGCAAAACGCGAAGGACGTTCTCGCCGCGGCCGGACTGACGGAGCAGGATCTCGACGCCGAGTACGTGCGGGCGCTGGAGGCGCCGGGGCTGCTCCAGGATGGCCGGATCGATGCGTTCTTCTTCACCGTGGGGCATCCGAACAGCAGCATCGAAGAGGCCACCTTCGGGCGGATCAAGGTACGCATTGTTCCGATCGAAGGGCCGGCAGCCGATCACCTCTTGGAGAGCCACGTCTACTACGCCAGGTCGACGATTCCGACCGAGTATTACCCCGAGGCGATCAACGAACATGACCCGGCCAGCATCGGAGTCAAAACCACATTCGTTACTTCTTCGCGGACGCCGGAGAATGTGGTTTATGCCATTACTCGGGAGGTTTTCGAGAACTTCGAGGAGTTCAAACAACTCCATCCCGCTTACAAGACTCTGACCCGACGGACAATGCTCGATGGCCTCTCGGCGCCGCTGCACCCGGGGGCGCTGCGGTACTATCGGGAGACAGGCTTGGATCAATACCTCGCACCCGAATTGCTCAGGGACGAACCGAATCAGTAAACCAATTTGGACGGCAACCGATACGCATGGCCATCGACCCGCAGGCAAAACTGGAACAGACGCTTCGGATGGAGGAGGCGGGTTTCATCCGTGGTGGAGGTCGCATCGGCGGGGCGGTCGTCTCCGCCATTGCCATCGCTTGGGCCTTGTTCCAGCTTGCGCTGCCTCGTTTCGTTCTGCTGGACAGCATTACGATTCGCGCCGTTCATCTGGCGTTCGCGCTGGTGCTCGTGTTCCTGACGTATCCTTTCAGAAAGAAGAAGGCACTTGCCTCGGAATCATCCCCAAAGATCCCGGCATTTGCATACGTTCTTGCGGGGCTCGCGGCGCTCTCATCGCTGTATATCGTGCTCGACTGGCAGGGGATCTCGACCCGGCCCGGCGTTCCGATCTGCGCGACACCGTTGCAGCGATCGTTTTGATTCTCTTCGTGCTCGAGGCGGGGCGGCGCGTCCTCGGTCCGGCCCTCTCCATCATCGCGCTATTCTTCACGCTCTACGCCTTCACTGGGCCGTACCTGCCGCTGGTGTTCGCATTCAAGGGCGTCTCACTGACCAAGTACATCAGCCAGATGGCCCTCTCGACCAACGGCATCTATGGCATTCCACTGGACGTCTCCGCCAATACGATCTTCCTCTATGTTCTGCTGGGGGCGTTGTTGGCCAAGCTCGGAGCCGGGCAGTTTTTCAACGATCTGGCGATTTCCCTGCTCGGCCGTTTCAAAGGGGGTGCTGCCAAGGCTGCCATCGTTTCCAGTGGCCTGACCGGACTCGTCTCAGGGTCGAGCATCGCCAACGTCGTGACGACGGGAACCTTCACCATTCCTCTGATGAAGAAGGTCGGCTATCCGGCCAAGATCGCGGCGGCCACAGAGGTTGCCGCCAGCACCAACGGTCAACTCATGCCACCCATTATGGGAGCGGCTGCCTTCATCATCGCCGAATACCTGGGCAAGCCCTACATCGATGTGATCAAGGCTGCCGCCATTCCGGCCTTCGTCTCCTATCTGGCACTGTTCTACATCGTTCACCTCGAGGCCTCCAAGCTGGGCATGAAAGCCCTTCCTCCGGCGGACATCCCCAGGCTCTGGGCCGTGCTCAAGGGCGGGTTCTATTATCTGATCCCGTTGGTCGTCCTGATCTGGGAACTGGTGGTGGTTCGGCATACGCCGAAGCTGGCTGCCTTCCATGCCGTGATTACGCTCATGGTGCTGGCGCTGGTCGTCGAGGTCGTCCGCGCCGTTAGGACGGGTTCATCCGTCATTACAGCAACGGGGCGTTGTGGTCGCACCATCGTCGAAGGGCTGATCGCCGGTTCGCGGAACATGCTGGCCGTCGCGCTGGCCACGGCGGCCGCCGGCATCATCGTGGGGATTGTCGCCATGGGAATCGGGAGCATGGTGGCTGAGATCGTCGAGACGCTCTCGGCAGGCAATATCCTGCTTCTGCTGCTCATCACTGCTGTGGCGAGTCTGGTGCTTGGCATGGGGCTGCCCACCACGGCCACGTATATCGTCATGGCCTCGATCACCGTTCCGGTCATCATCAAAGGGCGGTCGCTGGCGGGCGAAACAATCCTGATCCCGGCGATCGCCGCCCATCTGTTCTGCTTCTATTTCGGCATTCTGGCCGACGACACGCCCCCGGTGGGGCTGGCCGCCTATACGGCCGCGGCGATCGCCCGCTCGGACCCCATTGCCACCGGAATCAAGGGCTTCATGTACGATCTGCGAACCGCGGTGATTCCGTTTATGTTTGTGTTCAACGCGGAATTACTGCTCCATGGCGTTACCAGCGTACCTCAGGCGATCCTGATCTTCGTCATGGCCACGCTGGCAGCCTTCGCGTTCGGAAACGCGACGCAGGGATGGTTTCTGGTCAAAAACCGCTGGTATGAGCTTCCGTTGTTTCTGGGGGCCTCCCTGATTCTGTTCTATCCGGGGATCATGACCAGACTGCTGCACCTGGACCATGGACTACGGTACTACATGTACGCGATTGGATTGGCGCTGTATGCCTTCGCGTATTTGACGCAACGGTTGAGGCTCAGGCGGACGCATGAGGAGGATGTCGTGGGGCTGGCGGCGGGCTGAGATCGCCCCGGATGGCCACCACGCGGGAGAATCCTCAATATCGTTCAAAGATTTGGCGGGTTGTTGCCCGATAACAAGAGCAAAGATCAATGTGATATAACTACGGGTTTGAGGATCATGCTACACCTTATGAAGATGCGTACCAGAGAGTTTTCATTTGTTCTTGTCGTTTGCGTCTGGCTGTGTGGCCAGGCTATGGCGGGCCTGGCGGGGCGTATCGGCAAGGCCGTGGGAAAGGCCAAGCAGAGCGAGTACGCGGTTCGGATCGTCGAGCCGGAATCAGGCACGGTCGTGTACACCCACAATGCGACCAAGGCCATGACGCCCGCTTCGAACATGAAACTCATCACGACGGCCGCGGCGCTGAAGTATCTTGGCCCGCTCTTCCAGTATCGCACGCGCGTGGGCTTGTGCGGTAACACGCTGGTGGTTATTGGCAGTGGCGATCCACTGCTGGGCGACCCGGTCACCGACGAGCGCTACGGCCGCGAAGAAGGCTGGGTTTTCGACGAGGCCATCCAAAGCCTCCAGGAACTGGGTGTGGAGGACGTTACCGACATCATTGTCGATACGACGGTGTTCGATGACGAGCGCGTTCACCCGAATTGGCTCGACAGCGATCTGAACCGGTGGTACGCGTGCGAGGTGTGCGGACTGAACTACCGTGCCAACTGCATCGATGTGACGACCGCCAATCAAGGCGGCCGCGTGGCGATTCAGATCGAGCCCGCCACATCGTTTATCGAGATCATCAACGAGATCAAGCCTGTATCGAGCGGGGACAGTGCCGTCGGTGCCTATCGCACCCCGCACCCGAACCGCATCGCTCTCAAGGGCAAGTGTAAGGATCGGGAAGGTCCGTTCGATGTTGCGATCGAGCAGCCCGGGGCCTTCTTCGGTTTCCTGCTGGCCGAGCATCTCGTCCGTGCCGGCATCCCCGTCAGCGGGCGGCTCGTCGAAAAGGCGTTCGACACGGATTGCGAACTGACTCCGGTGGCGGAATACACCACCCCCCTGATTGACTGTCTTCATCGTGCCAACAAGGACAGTCTGGGACTGGCTGCCGAGGCGCTGCTCAAGACCATTGCGGCTCACGAAAGTCCGGACAACCGCAACGGCAGTTGGGAGAAGGGACGCGAATTGATCGGGAAGTACCTGACCGGACTGGGAATCCCCCGCGACGAGTTTCACATTGACGATGGGAGTGGCCTCAGTCGCGACAATCTGCTCAGCGCCCGCGATCGTCACCGTGCTGCTCGACGTCTACAACAGCGGGAACTGGGAACTCTACCGGACATCTCTCGCCGTAGGAGGCGAGGATGGCACCATCGGACGGTACTTCAAGGAATCGGCGTACCGCGCCGACATCCTGGGCAAGACCGGCTACATCAGTGGGGTGCGGTCCTTTTCGGGCATCTGCCTGACGGATTCAGGCCCGTATCTCTTCTCGATCATCTCGAATCGTTCAAGCCTCAGCCGCGACACGATCAACGAGATCGCCGAAGCGATCATGGACGAATACCGCGATAGGGATTAGGGTCAGCACTACCCGCGCAGGTAGGGACGGAAGTAGACTTGTAGTGATTCGCCGTAGGCCTCACGCGACCATGTCGGTCCGACGGCTGCAAGCAGCGGTTCTTCCAGAAACGCGAAATAGGATGGCTCCACACCGACAATCACTGCCGACGGGGGCGATTGGCTCAGAAGGGCGTTGAGGGTCTCGGGTCCGACCGTAGGAGTCAGTTTGCGATCCTCGGGCGATAGGGTGTCTGCGACGCGATAGACGATCGAGCCACAGGCCAATTCGCGATAGATATCACAACCTCCTTCCAGCCGCATAAGCGGTCCCAGTGTCAGGATGCAGTTTGGGTTCTTTCGTCTTGCTCGCGATATCGACGGCTGTCCGGTGCAACGCAACCGGGCCCCAGCGTTCCGGCACGAGCACGGCCGGTGATCGACGCAATATGGTGGGAGTGGATATAACGGCGACGACTGCGCAGGCCAGCATGACGCCGCAAGCCGTTTGGAAGGGGCGCTTCTGGCCGGGCTTCTCGGCCGTCTGGCGCAGCACGGCCAATGGATAAGCACAGGTGATCAGCACGAGCGGCACAGGAACCGCCCAGTACTGATGCCACATAGTCGGTGGTACGAACGCGACAACATAGAGCAGCAATGCCGATCCTGCCGCCACGAGGAGATTCCGCCTCATGATGCCGCTGAGCGAGGAACGACGTCTGATCAGGGCAATGCCCAGATAACCCGCCGTGACCAGCAGAGCCAGATAACCAGGCGTGGTCAGGCAATCGAGCGTCAGCGTCACCTTGTTGTAAGCGACCCCCAGTTCCTGGAGCCACGTGCCATAAAGGGAAGGAATCCGCACGAGATTCAACCAGACGGTTCGCGGCGACTGCATGAAGATCCAAAGGGGCCAGGACAGAACGAGCAGGGCCGCGATGATGAAAGGCAGGGCCGTTCGAATCCGGTTGTGCAAGGATCCTCGGGCGGCCAGGAGAATCACCACCAGGAACAACAGAGCGACGGGCGCCGTGGTAATTCGCATGCAGGTGGCGACGGCCAGCAAGGCGCCAATCGAGGCGAGCCGCCAGAAGCGTGGCCTGCGCCGGAATCCCGTGCGAACGAACAACGAGAATGCGAAGACGACACAGCAGATGACAACGTCGTGGTTCCAGGCGTAGCCCGATGAGTAGCCCACGAGAGGATTGAATGCATAGAGCACCACTGCGGCCAAGCCCAGCCACCGTCCTGTGAGCCGGTGGCTACCAAAGACGCGGCGATAAATGCCCAGGATCAGGAATACGACTGCGATGTCACACGCGATGGAGACCAACCGGCCCACCAGCAGATAGTGGCTCGTGTGGAAGACTCTGTAGAGAGTGGACAACAGCAGGGCATGATAGGGCAGTTGGGCCGGATACGCGAAGTCCCGATAGATCTGATAGCCCTGGTTCAGCAGGACGCCCGCCGTACAGTACATCTGCTCGTCGCGACTGACCGGTTTCATCATGCCGTTGGCGAGCATCGAGACAGCCAGAACGGTGACGACCAGCACCGTGCTGATCGTGGCAATCCGATCGGTACGAAGCGCGTCGTATATTCGCGGTTTCGATGTCGAGGTCATCTCACCATTCAGCCAGTTCACCCAGGAGTTCTTCCACCAGGTCTTTCATCGTGACAATCCCGACCGGCGTCTCGTGGCCGCCTCGTCGCGTTCGCACCACGAGAACCATCTTCAGATCTTCCTGCTGCATCACGTCAATGGCATCGATGATCGCGGTGCTGGCGTTCATCTTCCGAAGCGGTCTCAGGAAACCGTCAAGAGTATCAAACGGTTCATCGGAACTCAACGCATCGTAGATATTGATGAACCCCACGATCTGGCTCGGCGAATCCCGCCAGACCGGGAGTCGTGTCCATGAACAGCGCCTGAGCTTGTTCAAGAGACTCTCTCGGTCAGATTGAATGTTGACGGATTGGACTTGATTCAAAGGCACCATGACCGCATTCAGTTTCAGTCCCGGAATGTTGACGATACGGTCGACGAGGTCGGTCTGCACTGGGCTCAAGATGCCCTCTTCATGCGTATCGCGCAGGATGGCCCGGACCTGGTGGCGCTGAGCAGAGGCAATCATCGTTTTGGATGGCACGGTCGATCGAATCGCATGACCGAACAGATGGGAGAGTCCCCTGAGCAGTGGCACAATCCCACACCACGTTAGAATGCGATGCGTTGCCAGAAGGATCGGCGAGAAGAATGCCATGAGCGCATCGGCACGGTACAGGAATACGCTCTTGGGCGTGGATTCCGCGAAAATGAAAAGCAGCGGGGCGGTTACGGCTGTGGCAAAAAGCTCGGCGGCGTGTTCCGATCTGACCGTCGTCAGGAGCAGATACGTCACGCTACTGGTGGCCACGTAGTTGGCGAGGTTGTTGGCGACGAGGAGAGACAGAAGCAGGCCGGAGCCGTCGGGCAGGAGGCGGCTGAGAATCCGCTGCTGCCACTGGCCTTGTTCCGCACCGAGACGAACGCGCAGCCGGCTGAGGCGATACATTCCCGTTTCCAGCCCGGAGAAGATAGCCGACAGCACGACGGTCAATATGGCCAGCGCAACAACCATGATGTCACCCGTTATCTGTGATGGGTTCGAGGGACAGGATGACGGTCTCAATACGGTGCTTGCGAACGCGTTCGACGGTGAATCGCAGGTTCTTCAAATGGGCTACGTCACCAGGCTTGGGAATCTTCCCGAGCAGGGCGGTCACCAGGCCGCCAATGGTGGTGAGCCGCATCTCGTCCAGGTCGAGTCCGAACACCTCGGCCCATTCATGGATGGCCAGGCTCCCGGAAAGCTGATACTCAAAGGGCCCGAGCTGCCTGGGCGGTTCAATGCCGCCACCCGTTTCGGTTTCACCGAAAAGTTCCTCGGCAATGTCCTCGAGTCGGACCGAACCGGCGATGCCTCCATATTCATCCACCACCACGGCCATATCCGTTTCCGTCTTGCGGAAGTGTTCCAGCAAGGACTCGACGGTCTTCTGCTCGGGCACGAACTGGATCGGCTGAACGAGGCGGTCCAGAGTCGCTTCGGGCTTCAGGAGCAGTTGCCGCAGGTGAACCATGCCCACGATTCGGTCGATGTCCTTGACGTAGACGGGAACCTTGGTGAGGCGGCGCTGCCGCATCCGCTCTTTGACCAGTGAGGGAGAATCGGAGACGTCGCAGACGACCATGTCCACCCGAGGTTGCATGACATGGCGGACCTTGAGAAATCCGAGTTCAACCACCTCGGCCAGGAGGCGATTCTCGTCTTCCGTGATGAGTCCGCGCTGCCGACTGAATTCGATCAACGTCCGAAACTCCGTAAGCGTAATGGCCTTGGGTGAACGCTGGTGCCCGAGCAGGATGCGGAGAAAGGGCTCCACGAAGAGCACCCGCGCCAGAAAGGCCAGAGGTCCGAAGATCTGCATGCACAGAAAGACCGGCAGGGCGGCCAGGCTTGCGAACCGCCAGGAGTTCGAGTAGGCAAACGATTTCGGAAGGATCTCGCCCAGAACCACCAGCATGAGAAAGGTCACGAAGGCCAGTACCCCGGCGGCCGTCATACCCCACTGCGTTTTGAAACGGAGCATCAGGACGCTGGAGACGGCGAAAAACAGGACGTTGACGGTGATGTTGCCCAGCAGGAGGCAGTTGAGCAACTGTCCGGGACGTTTCAGGAGACGCGCCAGCAGTTGCTGAACGCGCTGTTTGGAACTGACGATCTGCTTGAGCTGCCGCCGCGTGAGGTTGAAGAAGGCCGTTTCGGAACCGGAAAAGAACGCCGAGCCCACCAGGAGAACCAGCATCGCGATGACGGGACCGATGTTCTGATAGACAGTGGCGATCGGCATCATGGGGATGGCGTTTTGGGAAGACGAACGCGGAACGTAGTCCCATGGCCCGGAACCGATTCGACGGAGATCTCCCCACCGTGGGCATCCACGACGCGTTTACAGAATGCCAGGCCGACCCCGGAACCGGAGTCCGTGGCGGGGTCCTCCTGTCCGGCTTTCGTGGTGAAGAATGGCTCGAAGATGCTCTCGATGTCCTCGGTCGAAATGCCTCTGCCCGTATCGGCCACGAAGACGTCCACGTATCGACCGTCCTCCTGCGCGAAGATCTTCAACAGACCTCCTCCGGGGACCATCGCATCACGTGCATTGAGGATCAGATTCATGAATACCTGCTGGATCTGAATGGGCACGCACACCACCTCCAGTGTCTCGGAAAGCTCCGTACGGACGGTGATGCCGTCTTTATTGAAATCCCGGCACAGGCACGTGAAAACCTCCTCAACCAGGCCACGTACCGCGACGCGGTGTTTCTCCTCGGGACGCCCGTTAGCCATCGCCAACATACTGCCCATGATCTTGGACGCACGCTCGCAGTTGCGCACGGTCTTATCCAGGACTTTGGCGACCAGGTCGGTGTCGTGCGGATTCTTCGCGGCCAAAGCGGCATAGTTGGCCAGCGGAGTCAGCAGGTTATTGATCTCGTGGGCGATCATGCTGGTGGCCGAACCGAGGTTGGCCAGGGCCTGGAGCTGAACGTTCTGAGACTTCAGCGTGTCGTATTCCCGCTCCTTCTTGGCGAGGCGCTGGTGCAGCGCGAGGCGTTTGTCGATGATACTTGCCAACAGCCGACTCCTTCTGTAGAATGCGATCCGTCGTATCCCTACAGAGTCCATTATCTATTGGAAGTCGGGGTCTTACAAGCATCTGTACCCTATCCTTGTTGTTTTTTTCGCGATTGGCTCGGGGTCGGCTGCCTCGGTCCGCCCCAACGAGCGAATTCAGGGGGACAGCCGCCATGAACGAGCAGAGGATTCTGGACGAGCTTCTGGCCTTGTTGGAGGGTGGTGGCGTCACGATTCGCAGCGAGCCGCTCGGTGGCGCGGGCGGGGGGCTGTGTATTGTCCGGGGCGAAAAGGTGTTTTTTCTGGATACGCAGGCCGGATCGGGCGAATCCGCGGCTCGCTGTGCCGAAGCGGTTGGCAAGGTGCTGGATATCGAGAATATCTACATCCGCCCGGAGGTCCGCCGGTTGATCGAGGAGCAGTCCGGGTCCACCGCCTAAACGGCGTGTTGCCGGCAGAAATCGCTTGAAATCTGGGCCAAAAGAAGGCAAAAAGAGACAGTAGTCAGTGTGGCCAATTAACTGGGCGACGCCGGACGTTCGCCTCAGATTGCAGATACCGGGAGTTTGACCGATGAGCCAGCAACCCGCTTCGCAAACAGACAAATTGCCTATTATCCTCGTCGTGGACGACAATGCTCAGAATCTCGAACTGATCCAGGCCTATCTGGAGGACATTGATTGCGAGATCGTGGCCGCCCACGATGGCGTCGAAGCTCTGGACGTTGTAGCCAAAACCAAGCCTGATTTGGTACTGCTCGATGTGATGATGCCGAAGATGAGCGGGTTCGAGGTGTGCCGGCGTCTTAAAAAGGACCCGCAGACCAGCGATATTCCCGTGATCATGGTGACCGCGCTGAACGAATTCGGTGACATCGAGCTTGGTATCGATTCCGGCACGGACGATTTTGTCAGCAAACCCGTCAATCGCCTCGAATTGCTGACGCGCGTCAGGACCATGCTCAAACTCAAGCACCTTAGCGACACACTCCAACGTACTGTCGCATACCTCAGCGAGGTGGAGAAGCAGGCCCAGACGACGTAGTCTCGTGATGCGCACCGGGCGGAAGGGCCCTTCTGTGTGCTGCGTCTCAAAATCGGTGACGTTCCCTGCGGACGTCCGTTCTCTCGATCAAGCATTCCGGCACGGTGTCTGCGTGTCCGCCGGATCGGCAAGAGGGTCTTATAACGCCCCTTCAAAACCCCAACAAACGTTACAGGGTGTACAACCGCCATCACAAGTGAGATTCAACGCTCCGGCAATCGCGCGGGACACCAACAGAGGTTAACCACCCTCCGCAATTAGACGATATCTCATCCAAACGCTCTTATAACGTCCCAACATACTGGAGAGAGGGATGAGTGGATTGCTTGAGATATTCGGAACGGCCATCGCCGTTGACACATCAGATCTGATCTGGCACTGGCTGGACGAACGGCGACAGAACTACAGCGAACTCACCTGCCTTCGTGAGCGGCACCTGGGGCATATCATCGACCTCATGGGCGAGAGCAAGTACGACGCGGCCCTGGAACAACTGCGACTCTACCTGTTCGAGCATCCGGACTGCGCTGGGACGAATGGCGGCTGCAAGTTTGTCCTTGCGGTCCAATAACCTGGAAGAGGCCATCGGCGAATTGCAGTCGGTCTATATGCGGCAGCCCAACAACACGCTGGCCCTTTACGCGCTGGGACACTGTTATGAGCGGCTTGGCCATCAGGCTGAGGCTATCGAATTCTATCAGGATTGCCTCAAATTCAAGGGCCATCTCCAACTGCCCGCTCAACGGCTCGGGGCGATCTATTATCAAGGATGGACGTCTGGACGATGCGATTGCTCAGTATGAACCTCTGAGGCGGCACTACCCGGACGACATTTCGACGCTGATCATCCTGGGGTACCTCTATATCGCCACGGGACAGACGACGAAGGCCGTAGAGACGTTCAACACGGCCATTCTCATCCATCCGGACAACTTCTCGACGAGAGACGAGACCATCGATCGTCTAGTCATGGACGGGAACCTCGAAGAGGCACTGGATTCCGTCGACCTCTTGCTTGCCGACCAGCCTGATCGAGCTGATTTGGTCGCCACGCGAGCGGATATCCTAGCCGCGATGGGCAGCACCACGGATGCTATCGCCCAGTACCAGCATGCGATCAGGCTCTGCCCGGACTATCTGGAAGCCACGATCAAACTAGGCACCAACTACCTGAAGATGCATGCGGAGCAACTCGCTGCTCAGCAGTTCAATCGTGCCGTCGAGATCAATGACAAGATCGTCGAGGCCTATGTCGGTCTTGCCGTTGCCCAGAAGCTCGATGGGAACGCCCGCGATGCCCAGCATACACTGTCGCTGGCGGCGGCCATTCAACCCAATAGTGCGTTCCTGTACGCTGAGACGGCCAAGCTCGTCCTGAAGGCGGCCCTGGAAGCGAATCTGATCCCGGCTCCACAAGACGGATTCACGCTCGACCAGGCAGTGATCGAAGCCCACTGGCGGCATCTGGCCCGGTTCCCGTACAACCCTGATCTGCATTACCGCCTAGGAATCCTTCGGATCAACGCGAACCAACTCGCTGAGGCGTCTGAAGCATTCAACACCGCACTCCAGATCAACCCGACCTTCGCACGGGCGAGGACGAAGCTGTCGCTCTGCCTGCTGGACGCCGGACACGACGAGGAAGCGCTGGAGCGGATCGTGCCGCCAGCGCATTACGATCCGGGCACGCTGGAACTCTACTACCAGACGGGATTGCTTTACTGCAACCGCATCAAGTTCGCCTCGTCGGTGATCAATCTCCAGCATCATCTCGACGCCAGCGTCAGTCCCGAGATGGATCCCACGACGAATATCTCGATCGTCCTTCAGAATCTCGGCCTGGCCGACACGGTGGGCCTGATGTGGGAAAACCTCTGCCAGACCGCCGCCCACGCATCCGCGCCAGCCGCCTGAAAGGGCCCCTGATGGCCCTCTGGATGCAATTCTACGCCAGAAGCCCCCTCTTCCTCGCGAATGCAACATAACATATCTTATGAGACGTTATGGGTCGGGGTGCATCTCTGGCATGTTTGTCATGCTTTTGCGGACTTGTGGTCTCGCTCTGGTTTGGAACCATTCGCCTGCGTATAATGCCACACTCGGCTGCCTTTGCGATCAGGCGGTTTGTTTGGTGAAACCTCTGGAGTTGGCGAATGATTCAGCGAACGCATCGATTCGGAGCGCGATGGTCAGTGCTCGTGCGGATAGTGACCGCGTTGGTTATTGTGATGACGGTTGTTGCTGTCGGCGTGCTTCTGCATGAAGCCGGAGCGTCCGGCCGCGATTGGCTCGTTCCGATTGCCTTCGTACCCGCTGTGATTCTCGGTGTGGCCGTTGTGTATGCGCCTCTCGGGTATGCTGTTGATTCGATGGGAATCATCGTCCACCGGATGGGCCCGAACGTCTATATCCTGCACGAGGAGATCGCTGAAATGCGGGAGATTAACGTGCGCGAGGTCGGCTTCGGGGTTCGCATGTTTGGCTCAGGCGGTTTCTTTGGCTTCTTCGGGTGGTTCTATAGCGGCCGTCTGGGATGGTTTCGGGCATATGCGACGAATCGCAAGGACTTGGTTCTGCTAAGCCTCCATGATGGTGGCAAGGTCGTGCTGTCGCCGTATCCAAGCGATGTGTTCATTGAGTGTGCGCAGAAAGCGAAGACATAGTCCGATAAGGAGGTCGTGCGGGTAGGGAGGGCAGTCGGTGGTGATGTGCGTCTGCGGGGAGGTTTAGAACCCGGAGGTGGGGTCGAGCGGTTCGCGCAGGGACAGGGGCTTGCCAAGGATTTCGTACTGCAGAATCGCCCTTCTGAGGGCTTCCGGATCGGAATAGTCGATCCAAGAGGATGCCGTGGAGATCGCCTCCATGGGCTGGTTTGGCATCGATTCATAGATTCCAAGCGGTTGTGGTCCCTCAGACGTTCTGAGAGGCATGTGTGGCGCGGAGCTGAGAGTCGGCCCAGTCCTCGCCAATTCCGGTGGACGTTCTCGGCTGTGGCGACGAGAGGCGGCTTCCCTTCTTCTGCTGACGGCTTGTCGGGCTTTGCGCGGACTGGCAGGCTGCTGTCTCTGGTGAGGTGCTTGTCGCCGGTCTCCGGCCTCTGGCTCGTATACGAGGACGGATTCGCCCCCGCGCCCGGATCGGACCGTCACGCGGCCCCCGTCCGATTGGCCTTCGTCAGGGCGCGACTCAGGCTCGTGCTGTGACCGCGTCCGTTCCTCGATCTTGCGAACGTGTTCCTCGGCCGCACGCTGGAATTCCTGAGCCTTGCGAGCGAGACGCTGTTGCCAAGTCTCCTGTTTCTGCCGATCGGATGGTGCCTTGCGGTCTTCGGGTTGCTCCTGCGGCCTCTTCTTCCTGGTTCCTGCGGCCTTGATCAGTCCCCCAATGGCCCAGAAGACGGCCACCGCGACGATGAAAAGGATGTTGATCCATTCCTCGGCATCGCCCTGAGCCAGGTACTGCGATTGTGCCATCCAATCGAGCATGCAGTCATACTCTCCAAGAGCCTGCGTCAGACCGCAACGCTATGCGGGCTGCGTTTCTATTCCGTCTTCTTCGGCTTGGCGATCGATTCGCGCATTTGCGTATCGGCGCCGATGTTCTTGAGTCGGTAGTAGTCCATGATCCCGAGGTTGCCCTTCTGGAAGGCTTCGGCGATAGCGAGCGGGACTTTCGACTCGTTTTCCACGACGAGCGCTCGCATTTCCTGCTCTCGCGCGACAGCCATCGCGCGGCGTTTTTCAGCCTCGGCCTTGGCTCGACGCATGTCGGCTTCGGCCTGCGCCGCCTGGAGCTGGGCGCCGACGTTTTCACCGACGTCCACATCCGCAATGTCGATCGACAGAATCTCGAAAGCGGTGCCCGCATCGAGGCCTTTGCCGAGGACCGCCTTGGAGATTCGATCCGGGTTCTCCAGAACGCTTTTATACGTGATCGAGCTGCCGATAGTGGTCACGATACCCTCGCCGACACGGGCGATAATCGTCTCTTCCGTGGCACCGCCGACGAGTCTCTGGATATTCGTTCGAACCGTCACCCGCGCCTTGGCTCGGAGCTGAATGCCATCCTGGGCCACGGCATCGATTGTCTCCTTGCCTTTCTTGGGATCGGGGCAGTCGATCACCTTGGGGTTCACGCTGGTCTGAATGGCATCGAGAATATCCCGGCCCGCGAGATCGATAGCGGTCGCGGTCATAAGCGTCAGATCGATGTTGGCTCGGTTCGCAGCGATGAGCGCCCGAACGACGTTGGGCACACGTCCGCCGGCCAGAAAGTGGCTCTCGAGGTCTTTCGTGGTGAGTTCCAGGCCGGCCTGGATCGCCGTGATCTTGCTGAGCACGATGATGCGGGCGTCGACCTTTCGCAGCCACATGCCGATCAGCTCGCTGAGCTTGATGTCGGCCCGTGAGAAGTACGCCTGGAGCCACAGCCGGGCGAACTTCATCAGGATCAGCAGGAAGACCAGTATCGCAATAACGACGACGACCACGATCCCGACGATCACGGGCCCCGTGCCTTCCTGCTGCATTAGTATGTGCATCACCTCAGACATCGATCCTTCCTTTCTCTAAACGTCGCCGATCACCCGAACGGTGAGTTGCGTTCCTTCCACCCGGATCACCTTGACGGTGGCCCCCTTCTGAACGTACCCGGCCTCCGCGACGCATTCAACCCTGCGCCCGGAAAAATCACATGTACCAACCGGACGCAGAGGCGTCAGAACCTGTCCGCTCTGGCCCAACAGCTTTATCAATTCCGGCGTGTCAGGAATGGCGTCACCCCGGTCGCGGACGGGCCCGGCCAGCATCACGCGCCGTCCGAAACGCGTCATCGGTAGCAATCGATAGGCTCCGATCAGGAGCAAGGGGATCATGACGATGGCGACGCCCACGCCCAACCATCCGGCCAGCGTGCTGATGCGGAAGAAGATGGCGACGCCACCGACGATGCAGGCCAGGGCACAGATGCTCAGAAGTCCCCCGCTCGGTATGAACACTTCGGCGACGATCAGCGCGGCACAGGCCACATACAGGAACACGGCAAAAAACAACCAGCCCATGCGATGGTCCTCTTCCAGAGTCACTTTCCCGACGTCACGCGACGCGGGGCAATGGTGGCCATCCTATGCGTTGCGACGACTTCTTACAACCACGCGGTTACCATGGATCTCGATTATCTCGACGGGCGTTCCGATATCGATGAATTCGGCGGTCGCGACAACGTCCACAATGGCGTCGCCGAACCGTGCTTTGCCGGCCGGACGCAGTTTCGAGGTCACTTCCCCCAGGTCACCGATCTGCACTCCGCGTTGAACGCCTTCGGGCGGGGCGGTCATACTCATCGACGACGACGTTCCATCGGGCACGGCTATGGTCGGGATCAGGATCAGGCCGCTCATGAATCGTATCTTGGGCAGGAAACGCGAGAGAATGGACGCCAACACGAGGAACCCGACGAATCCGTATATGATCCCCAGCAGTCCGTTCGTCAGGACAGTCCAGCCCTCCGGGCCTTCGGGCCAGGGCAGTTGCCCCGGAGGGTTCTTGATCAGCATGCCGAATATGCCCGCCAGGATGAACACGATTCCCAATATTCCGGCGACTCCAAAGCCGGGTAGAACGAGCAGCTCGATCAACAGCAGAATCACCCCCGTCAGCAGAAGAATGATCTCCACCCAATTTGCCAGGCCTGTGAGGTATTTGCTCCCGACGATCAGGGCAAAGCAGATCACGGCAACCAATCCGGGCAGTCCCAGTCCCGGCGTACTGAACTCGATGTAGACGCCCAGCAGGGCCAGCATGACGAGGACACCCATGACGGCCGGTGAATTGAGCCAGCGGACCATTTCCTCCGACCAGGTGGTCTCGAGTCTCATCGGGAGTTCGGTGAACCGGACGCCGTCCCGCTCTTCCAGGAAGGCAAGCGCTCCGTCCAGGTTTTTCACCACCGCGCGGGCGATTCCGTATTCCATCGCCTGTGACGCGGTCAGCGTGAGCAGTTCATCGGGGCCCACGATCTCCTCGGCACCGTCGAGATCGTATTCGTTCGGGTCGGACGGCAGGTTCTCGCCTTCGAAGAACTCCCATTGTCCCGTATTGAGGTTCTGAACTCGCCAGACTTCGATCTGCATCGTCACCATGGCCTTGAGCAGCAATTCGGGGTATCCGTTTGCCTCGGCCGCCCGCTGGAAAGCCGCCCGGACGAAACTCTCGGCCTTCTCACGCTCGACCCCTTCCAGCGTGCCGCCCATGGTGATCGGAGGCGCAGTCACCGATCGTCGTGTTCTCGACGCATGATGATGTCGTTGCAGGAGACACTGATCATCGCTCCGGCCGAAATCGCCTCGGTTTGGACGTAGGCGACCGTTCTGGCGCGATCGCGAATGGTCTGGATGAAGTATTTGGAGATGCTGTCGGCTGCGTCGACCAACCCGCCGTAGGTCTCGATCTCGTAGATCAGGTAATCGGCCCCCGCCTCCATCGCCATCTCACTGCGACGCTCGATGGACTCGAGAAGCCCCTGATCGATCATTCCCTTGCAGGAAATCACGGCAGCCTTGGCGGGACGACCGACCTCGTTTGGTTCGGCCCCTGACGCACAAGTCGAGGCGAGCGCACAAGCGATGATGGCAGCGATGATCGAACGTCTGTGTCTCATGGCGCCAATTGTACCCGTCCGGGACTTTCGTAGCAAGATGCGCTGCCTGGCAGGTTCACTTTAGTCTATGCCAGGCTGCGAAGGACCTCGACGCCCTGCTGGATCTTCTCGTCAGTCGTCGCGAAACTGATGCGGAAGTGGGTGTCTTTTTCGCTGAAGACGTTGCCCGGGATGACCAGGACGTTGTTCTTGATGGCCTTCTTGACGAATTCGGTGGCTGAGCCGCCCGGGGCCTTGACGAAGGCGTAGAATGCGCCGCCCGGACGGGCCACCTCGAAAGTGTCTCGGAGTCCGTTGCAGAGCAGGTCGCGCTTCCTGGCGTATTGCGCGACGAGATCGCTCACGTCGTAGTCCAGTGCGGCGATGGCCGCTCTCTGGAACGGGCTCGGTGCGCAGACAAAGGTGTACTGCTGGATCTTGGTCATCTCTTCGATGACCGATCGCATCGAATTGGGAGCCGCCACGTAGGCCAGACGCCAACCTGTCATGGCGTAACTCTTGCTGAAGCCGCGCATCAGGAGCACCTTCTCGTAGTACTTGGCGATGCTCGTACAGGCGCCGTCATAGCAGAACTGCTCGTAGATCTCGTCGGTGAGGACCAGCACATCCTTCTCGGCGGCAACCTTCGCCAGTGCCTGAATCTGCTCGTCACTGTAGACGATGCCCGTGGGATTGCAGGGCGAGTTGAGGATGATCATCTTCGTCTTGTCGGTAATCGCCTGGGCAATTCCCTCGACGGGCAGACCGAAGTCCGGATAGGAATCGACGAAGACGCACTTGCCGCCCAGCAGGTTTATCACGTGTTTGTAGATGACGAAGTAGGGATCGGGAATGATGACCTCGTCGCCCGGGTTGATCAGGGCCATGAACGACAGCAGCAGCCCCCCGCTGACGCCGCTGGTGACCAGGACGGCGGGATTGTCCCAACCGAATTCGGCGGTCATCCGAGCCGCGATCTTGTCCTGGAGGTCCTTGTCGCCCGCCGTCTGCGAATAGCGGTTTATGCCCGCTTCGATGGCCTTGATGGCCTCCTGCTTCAAGGGCTCGGGCACGTCGAAATCGGGTTGGCCGATGGAGAAATTGATCGGGTCTTTCAGTTCGGCCGCCAAGGCGAACACTTTCCGTATCCCACTTGCATCGATCAGACTCGTACGATCCGCCACCAGTTTCTTCATCGTTCACCTGCTTAGATTCGACCCGAAAACGGCCGGTCGCCTGGGACCAGGCCCGCCGGGCATCATAGCGGCCTCCCACCGACAGGGTCAAGGGAAAACGGAGCTCGACGGCCTGTCCGGCGTCTTCCGGAAGGTGAGGACCGCAGCCAGGTGACGGCTACGGGCGCACGCATCGCTTGTAGATGCGGACTTCGTCGATCATGCCCGACCAGAGGCTCTCGTCGGTCAGGTCGGCTCCCCCGCCGATGTAGAGCTCACCCTGCACGCTCGGCAACGGTCCCTGCGTGTCCTCGGCAACGAGGACGTCGTCGACGTACAAGGTGCGAACGGCGCCGTCCCATGTCAAGCCGACTCGATGCCACAGGCCGTCCGTGATTTGGACCTGCGATCGCAGCGCCGACCTGAATCGTCCCTCGCCGATCAGTTCGGTCGTGAGCGCCCCGTCCGAAGGCCTGCCATGAGCCAATTGTCGCCGGTCTCCTGGGCGAAGACGACTTGGCCCGGACGGCCTCCTTTGACCCAGGCGAAGATGCTGAGGGGGCCCTCGGATGGATCGATCACGACGTTCGTTGCGACAAAGTTGTCCGTCCCATCCAGTTCCAACGCACCGGCGACGGCGCCTCCATCAGGACGCCAGTGAGCGTCACCAAAGACCATCCCTTCCTTGCCACTGACATTGTCGCGGACGGTGAGGCCCTGTGCTTCATCCATAGGCCAGTGTGCGATCAGACTGGATTCTACGATGTCCTTGCCGATGTACTCGTTCAGCACGGCCAGATCCTCGGCGCCTATGATGCCGTCGCCGAGCGGAAGTGGCCCCACGTCGTAGGCCGATTCGGCTTGTCCCCAGAGGGCCTCTATCTTGTCGGTCTCGGCCGCGTCGACTTTGCCGTCCCCGTTGAAATCGACGAGAGGGATCAGAGACGTCTGCCAGAGGTCTTCGTAGCCAAAGCCTTCGGGCCGGTGTGAGGTGAAATAAAGGGTTCGGCCGTCGAAGGACAGGTCCGGATCGGCGTCACGCGAAGAGCTGTTGATACCCTCGACATAGACCGGGGTCTGCCAGGGGTCGAAGACCGTTGGCCGCGTGCTGACGTAGATGTTCCGAGTGGCATTGTCCGGTCGAGCCGACTCGAAGAACAGGGCCAGACCGTTGCTGGATATCCCCGGCCCTTGATCGAGTGCCGAATGGTTGACTTTGGTGAGACGCTCCGGCGTTCCCCAAGCACTGTCGATTGTCTGGCGCGTCGTCACCCAGATATCCGGGTAGCCTCCCGATCGATTGGAGTGGAAGTAGAGTTGCAGCCCGTCGGCCGAGATGTTGGGCTGGCCTTCGGAACCGGCACTGTTGACGCGCCAACCGAGATTGACGGGAGTCCCCCACGGAGAATCGAGTGTCGGCCGTGTTGCCACCCACAGGTCCCGGCCGCCAGAACCGCCCATCCGATCGGACATGAAGTAGAGTGACAAGCCATCGGCCGAGATGTCCGGCTGCGCCTCCGTATCCCACGTGTTGACCCTCCAACCGACGTTCTCGGGTGTTCCCCAGGGCTGGTCTTTTGCGGTACGCGTCGCCACCCAGATATCCCAAGTCCCGAAGCCGCCCGGACGATCGGAATCAAAGTAGATCGACAGTTCATCACCCGAGATGCTTGGCGAACCGTCACTATCCACCGTGCTCAACGGCGCTCCAAGGTGGACGGGCGGTCCGAAGACGATTTCGGCACGAGCCGTTTCAATCGCAGGCAGCATTATGCCCGACAATGTCAACGCGATAGTGACTGCAAGACACCTTGCGTACGGACTTCTCATGGTGGACCCTCCTTCTCTCTGTCTCCGAAAGTCAGCGCACCTCCCTTATATCTGTTTACGGTCGGCCATGTCAAGCCTGAATCCGGGTAAAGGACACCTTGTGTCGCCGGGCGACAGGAAGTTCGCATCGGGTCCTCAATCTTGCGAACCGTCCCGTTGGGTTGTTGATACCGCCGTCCAACCGAGGTACCATACAGACGGATGGATAAGCCGGTGCGCTCTATTGAATGCGGGAGGCAAGCATGTCTACGAATGGGATGAATCGCAGGGAATTCGTGGGGTTGTCGGCAGCCAGTGTTGCCGGCGGTATCCTGGGGCTGAGCTCGGCTGCTGCGAGCGAGACCGCCAGTGGATCCTGGGATCCGGACAAGCCTCTGATTACAACGGGAAAGGCCCTCAGGGTCCAGCCCATCCTGATGTACCGTGTAGCCCAGAGGCGGGAGGCGACCTCGTGGAAGTCGTGGGGAGGCGTCCAGGACGACCAGGCCGCAGCGCAGGAGAGCGCCCGGATCACGGACGAGTTGAAGGTATTGGCGGACGAGGCCGGCTTTCCGGTACAGGTGCTTCCGCTTCTGAAGGTTCGCTCTCCGGAGGAAGCGGCCAAGGTGCACGAGGGCAACTATGATTGTGTTGTTGTGTACCCTGCCACGGGCTCGGGCGAGACGCTTCGGGCCTGCTTCGCACCAAAGAAGGATCGCGACACGCTGATCTTTGTGCGGCATCGCTCGGGGCCCGCCTACTACTGGTATGAGGCGCTGAGCACGCGGTACCTTGCCACGGAGAAGGAGACGTCCGGCCCGAATTCCTGTTCCGACCATGGTCCGGTCCACATCGATGATGTCGTCGTGGATGACTGCGACGAGCTGCTCTGGCGACTCCGCTCGCTCTACGGGATCAAGAACTTCGTCGGTGCCCGCATCGTGGCGCTGGGAGGTCCCTGGGGCAAGTACGCTGCCGATGCGCCGCAGGTGGCCCGCGATCGTTACAAGCTGAACATCATCGAGATAGCCTACGAGGAAATCGCCGGATGGCTTGAAGCGGCCCTGAAGGATAGGGACAGGCTCAGGGCGGCACAGCGCATGACGGAACGGTATCTCTCGCTGCCCGATACAACGCTGATGACCGAGAAGGAGTTCGTGACGAATGCCTTTGTGCTTCATGGTTTGTTCAAGCAGTTGATGCGAGAGAACGATGCGCCGGCGTTCACCATTCGAGGTTGCATGAGCACGATTCTGCCCATGGCCAAGACGACCCCCTGCCTGACGCTGGGGCTGATGAACGACGAAGGTGTGATGGCGTTCTGCGAGTCGGATTTCGTAATTATCCCGACCGGCATTCTGCTGCACTATATCTCGGGCAAGCCCGTCTTCCTGCACAACTCGACTTTCCCCCACAACGGGATCGTCACCGCCGCTCATTGCAGCGCCCTGCGCCGGCTCGATGGCGTTCGCTATGAGCCCGCCAAGATCATGACCCACTACGAGTCTGAATACGGAGCGGCGCCGAAGGTCGCGATCCCGCTGGGCCAACAGGTGACGTTCATCGATCCCGAATACGCTACCGGACGCTGGATTGGCTTCACCGGCGTGGTCAAGAGCAACCCGTTCTACGAAGTCTGCCGGTCGCAGCAGGACGTCGAGATCCAGGGCGACTGGAAGAAGCTGTGCAGCGAAGTCCGCGATTCGCACTGGATGATGGCCTATGGCGATCACCTCAAAGAAGTGAGCTATGCCGCCCGCAAGATAGGTATCGACTGGGTCGACCTCTCTGCGTGACGCAAGTTTCGGCGACCGCCCCACTGATTTCGGAGATGTGACAGCGATGAAAGAGAATCCGCTCGTTTCGTTCCTGATACTTGTGATGATCTCATTGCCTGCCTGGGCGGGTCGTCTGGCTCCTCTCGATATCGGAGACGTCAAGGTCGGAGGCGAGATCGGCCGGAGGATCGACATCACCATCAACAACAACGTGCTGGTGATCGACGTTGACAAGGACTTTCTCGATCCATTCCGACGGAGAGACAGCCAGGGTGGATACATCGGCCTGGGCAAGTTCATCGACAGCGTGGTTCGCTTCGCAGCCTACGGAAAAGACCCAAAGGTGATCGCGCTCAAGCAGCACCTCGTTCGCGAGACCATCGCCACCCAGGAGGACGATGGCTATATCGGGATTTGCGTGCCCGAACGTCGGATGTGGCACCTCTGGGACATCCATGAGATGGGTTATCTCGTTCTGGGACTGACGGCAGACTACGAGCACCTTGACGAGCAGCCATCACTCGATGCCGCCAGGAAGCTGGCAGATTACATCATCGACCGCTGGTCTGTAGATCCCGACAGGAAGACGGAAGGTTGGGTTTCGACGTACGTTGCTACGACGGGCTTGGAAGAAGCCATGCTCGGGTTATACCGTCAGAGCAAGGACGAACGCTATCTTGATTTCTGTGTGCGGAATCGAAAACTGTCCGAGTGGGACACGCCACTGATCCAGGGCCGCTGGGGTAACCTTGAAGGGCACGCCTATTACCACTTGGCCCACTGCCTCTCGCAACTTCGATTGTATGGGATACGACCCGAGGCCCGACTTCTGAACCAGTCGCGAGCGACGCTTGACTTCCTGCTCTGCCAGGATGGACTGCTGGCACCGGGACTTTGTGGCTATCATGAGTGTTGGCACAACAACCAGCAGGGCTTCTACAAGCTGGGCGAGACGTGTGCGACGGCTTATCTGCTCCGCTGGCTGGACGCCCTGCTGCGGGAAGATGGCGCTTCACTGTATGGCGACATCATGGAACGGGCGATCTACAATGGTCTGTTCGCCGCACAATCACCTGACGGTCGTCGTCTCCGCTACTACGCGCCGTTCGAAGGGAAGCGGGAGTATTTCAATGGCGATACGTATTGTTGCCCCTGTAATTTCAGACGGATTGTCGCCGAACTGCCTGGCATGATTTACTACCGACGCGGGAATGGTCTCGCGGTCAATCTCTACACCGAGTCCAAGGCGACCGTGAAGCTCGCTGACGAGACAACTGTCGCAATCTGCCAAGTGACGGACTATCCCAACTCGCCCGAGGTGACGATTCGATTGAGTCCGTCAGCCCCCTGCCGATTTCCGCTCTCTCTTCGGATACCTCGCTGGTGTGACAGCGCCCGGATTGTGGTCAACGGCGACGCTCTCGAAATGACTGCGCCGGGCGGTGCATTCTCGACTGTCACTCGAGTCTGGCAGGCAGGTGACGAGATCGAGCTGCATCTGCCCATGCCCTGGCGAGCGATCAAGGGGCGAAAGAGCCAGGATGGACGCGTCGCCGTGATGCGAGGACCCCTGCTGTTCTGTCTGAATCCGCAGAGGCAGGACGGTCTCGACCCGCAGACGATGAAGCTGTTGCGTCTGGATGTCTCGTCGCTCAAGCTTGGCGAACCGGACAAGACCATTCGCCCGAATGGACTGACGTGTCGGGCGTCATTCTGGAAGCCCGGTGACTACAACGCCGCCGGTCGGGCGCCGCTGGAATTGACGCTGACCGAGTATGCTGACCCCGGGTGCGAATGGACGTATTTCCTCATCCCGAATCCCGAAGCCGGAGACGTGGTCGACGATGAACTGGTCGGCTGCGAAATCCCGTTTTGAACTGCTATGGAAGAAGGAAGTGTATGAAAGCGATGTCTCTCGTATTGGTGGTGATCATGGTTGTCACCTCTCTGATGCAGACGTGTTGTGCCGAGGAATCGAAGGAGTACAAACTGGTCTGGGCGGATGAGTTCAACCAGGATGGCCGACCCGATCCGAACAACTGGACGTACGAGCACGGATTCGAACGCAACGAGGAGTTGCAGTGGTATCAGCCCGAGAATGTGCGCTGCGAGAACGGGATGCTGATCATCGAAGCCAGACGAGAGCGCAAGCCCAATCCCAACTACGAAGCCGACAGCAGAGGCTGGCGTCGCAACAGGCAATACGCCGAATACACGTCCGCCTGTCTCAAGACGCCCGGCTTGCATAGCTGGACGTTTGGCCGGTTCGTGATGCGGGGACGTATCGATACGCGTCCCGGGCTATGGCCTGCCTTCTGGACGCTGGGCTCAGCGCGGAGTTGGCCCGGTTGTGGCGAGATCGACATCATGGAATACTACCGGGGAATGCTCCTGGCCAATGCCTGCTGGGGCAGCGAACGCCGATGGGTGGGTATCTGGGACGATCTCAAGAAGCCTCTCACCGAGTTTGGTGATCCGAAGGCGTGGTCATCGAAGTTCCACATCTGGCGCATGGATTGGGACAAAGACAACATCAAGCTATACGTCGACGATGAACTGCTCAACACCATCGAGCTCAGTAAGACGATTAACCGCACGCCGGACAAGGCCAACCCCTTCCACGAGCCGCACTACATCCTGCTGAACCTCGCCATCGGAGGCACCAATGGCGGAGACCCATCCCAGACCAAGTTCCCGGCCCGCTTCGAAGTCGACTACGTCCGCGTCTACCAGAAGGCATCGGCGGATTGACCATTTAGCTTCAGCGGAGGACGGCTTTGCGGACGGAGAAGCAGTCGTCGCCTGAGAAGACGAGGTAGCAGGTCCGACCATCCTGGCTCATCCACTTCGCGGGGAAGCGGCTGGTCTCACCCGGGCCGACGTCCCATGCTTCTGTGAAGTAGGCGGTGCGCCACGGACCCCAGGGCTCGGGGGCCTCGTAGATGCCAAAACCGCCCTGGAAGCGTGGTCCCTGTGCGTTAGTGCTGAACGGGAGCACCTGACACCAGAGATAGCGTTTGAGGCCCGCGTTGTAGCTAATGCCTCCCCGATAGCACTGGCCCGGATTGACGAAGACCGCCCCCCTGTCTCGGATGTCCTTCGTCCAGAGTGGCTTGCCCTCAGCATCCAACCCTTTGAAGAACTCGTAGGCTTGTCGTTCGCGAATACTGTCTTTGGATACGCGGGCCATGACCATGCGATCGGCCGGTTCATAGGCGCTGTCGCTGTCATTGGAGTAGATGTAGACATACTCATCTCGCGCGTCGGCGTAGTCCCTCCCGAAATTGAGAAAGGTCGGGACCCCGAAACTCGTTCCGAATTCCCAATCGCACCACTGCCAAGTCTTGGCGTGATCGGTCGACCAGGCCACTCGTGAATTGGATGTCGTTTCGCACGAGCATATACAGCACGCCATCGACACACAGCATCCCGCTGGCTTTGGCGCCGGCGGCCCCCTGCCCGATCCGCTCACCTGTCGCGCTGCGAATGTTGGTGCCCTGATAGTCTTGCGGATCGCCCGTAATCCTGGCCAGGCCAAGGCTTAGTTTCTTGTCGACCTTCGGTTCAAAACCCCAGCCGTCCCCGTATGCGGTATACATGTTATCGTCATCCGCCCACGTGATCGGCCAGTTGTCACTGCCCTTGGCAGCACGAGAGATCGCATCCTTCGACGCCCACTCGATATCGCGAATGACGTCACTGGCCGGGTACGGTGCGCCGGGCCATTTGCCCCGGTCCTTCACCGATAGAGCAATCGGCTCGATGAACGGCTCGATCGGAGCGTAGTGCGGGCTTCGTGGACCTGGGATGGATTTGCCCGCCCGCGAAACGACGATGTCCAGCGATGGGATGACGACGATCAGGCTGTCGTACAGCCCCCACGACCAATAGGCGTCACGTGGGACGTTCTTCATCGTGCCATCCGCATTGTTCCACCAGAGCAGGCCATAGTGATCGGAAGCGTTGCCATAGCTTTCCCGCCTGAGAACGGGCAGTCCCTTGATGCCATAAGGTACTGTCCGTGCTGCATCGACGAACCAGGAGGGAATGAGTTGTTGCTCGCGCCACCGGCCTTGCCTCAAGTAGAGATAGCCAATCCGGGCCATCGCATCGACATTGGCGTGGATGCCCGAGCCGAATTCACGCCGCGCGACACCTTCGATCTGTCTGGGACGGTACGAGTTGGCACGCCACCGCAGGTCTTCCCGGTCAATCCCAATGGGGCCAAAGACTGCGCTCGAACATCAACTCCTGTAAATCGCGTTTGTACACGAGCGTAACGCATTCCGCCAGCCAGTTCGGTCCGCCATCGCTGTAGGACCATTTCGTGCCCGGCTCGAACAGCAACTCGGTGTAACCCCCGTTCTTGTCGAAACCTGCGGTTTGCGTAGCGAGATCGAAGAGCGTGATCTTCCCCAGCCAACCCTTGCCTGCATTGGCCTCGGGGGGCGTGCCAAACTCGGGATGGTACTTGGCCGCCGGATCGTGAAGGCTGGCGATCTTACCGTCACCGAGAGCCAGCCCTACGGCCGTCATGCCGATTGCTTTCGTGGACGATTTCAGATCGTAGGTCTTCTTCTGATCGCCCCATCGCATCACGACCTGCCCGTGCCGGGTGATCATCCCCGATCCCTTGCCCGTCAAAGCATAGTCCCTCGCCTGTTCCAGAAGCGTCTGCCCCATGCCGACTTCGTCCGGTGTTGTTGCCTGCCACGCGCCATCGGGCCACACTTCCACCCGTTCGCGTCCCGTTGAGACGGTGCACCATAGGAAGATGCAGAGGACGGTGCCGATACGTCCGAGGCTGCAAAGTCTGCTCTGAACCATTGTTATGCTCCAACTGGCCTGCTGTGCGAGTGCGTGTTCTCAATGTGGCGATGATAGGTCATGGATGAGCGGAAGACAAGGGCCACGGCGGCCTGTTCGCTTGGGCCATCGGGCCTCCAATTTCCGTGAAAGCCCGTTCTGCGATGTTACCGCCCCGCGGCGACGTGCCTTTAACGAGTAGATGCAAGGACGTCAGCTAATTGAAAGGGTACGACGATGAAACGACACACACTGATCCCGATGATGATGGTAGCTGCAACGCTGTCTGTCCTTCTGGCGGCAACGGCTTCGGCCAAACCGCGAACGACGGCCAAAGTGGTGATTTCGCCCCGCGCCGGCGTGGGCGTCTGGATCGGCCGCGATGTCGACAGACAGCAGGCCCTCACCATGGCCCGATTGTGCGTCCTGGCCCCTGGCATCGTCGCGTAGTGCCTCTGTGGACGCCTCGTCCGAAGGTGGTAGTTGTCCCGCCTCCGGTTGTCCAACCTGTGGTGGTGCCTGCCGCGCCTGTTATCGAGCCGATTCCGGTGACTATCACGGTCTGGATCACCAATTCCAATGGGTCCCGAATCGCTGTCCAATTGACGCTGGAAGGTTCCTGCTACAGAGGACCTCGCGGTGAATACTACACGAGTATGCCAACGAACGAACAACTCAGAGTCGTCTACGGCTTCTGATCACGATCCTCCAAATCCCACCTGGCTCGTGCATCCAACCCTAAGAGCCACGCAGCCCGGGATATTCGCCACGAATATCCCCATGAGTCGGGGCGCCCGACGCGGAGTCGGGCGCCCTTTCTGTTTAAGCCCCTTAGAAGCAAATCCACGTGGTAGCATGCGTCACGCATGTTTGTTCCTGGGTCCGGGGGCCATCCTTCGGGGGGGGCGATTACTATCTTTGCCGCTTGTCTGCGGCATGTCTTTCCGACGAAGTAGGCCTTCAGCTCTGGTTCTTGGCGTTCGAGCCGCGGTTGCGGATGTTCTTATTTCACTGTAGGATTGTCCGAAAGGCCGACGGTAGTCGTCGGGCGGAGGTCATCCGCGGGACTTCAGTTCATCGCGCAGGACGTAGAGATGCAGCAGGAATTGACAATGGGGCTGTTGTGGTACGTGGTATTCGTCGTCTCGGTAACGAGCCACGAAGCCGCCCACGCTCTGGCTGCCCTCCGACTTGGCGACCGAACGGCCTATGATGCGGGCCTTGTCACGCTCGATCCCGTTGTTCATATCCGCCGCTCGCCGTTCGGCATGGTGATCGTACCCATCGCCAGCTTCTTCCTGGGCGGATGGATGATGGGCTGGGCCAGCACGCCCTACAGTCCGCACTGGGCCGAACGCCATCGCAAAGAAGCGGCACTGATGGCATTGGCCGGCCCGGCGGCCAACCTTGCACTGATCCTAATCGCCGCCCTGCTGATTCGAGGTGGCATGTTGGTCGGCTGGTTTGAAGCGCCGGAATCGGTAGAGACCTTCGAGCAGATCACTGCCGCCAGGATACCCGGGATCGCCAACGGCGCGGCTATCGTGGTCAGCGTGCTTCTATCGCTGAATCTCATCTTGCTGGTCTTCAACCTACTGCCGCTCCCCCCGCTTGACGGTAGCGAGATTGTTACCCTTTTCCTCAGCGAGAGTTCGGCGCAGCACTACCGGGCCATCATGGCGCAGCCGGCCGCCCAGATGGTGGGGTTGATCGTCGCCTGGAACGTCCTCGATTTTCTCGTCGACCCGGTCCAATTGATCACATTGAATTTGCTCTATCCGGGTGCGGGGTACCACTGATTGCCGTACCACGTCGCAGAGGCAGGTCCACACGGTAGCACGTTCGAGTCACGTCTTTTCCGGTTCGGGGGCCGTCCGTGCTGGACAGTTCGCTCTTCGATTATCTCCGGCCAGGCAACATAGACTCCTTTGGTACATGCGGCGGCAACGGGGGTTTTCTCGTCGCGGCGTCTTGCTCTCTGCCGGATCGAAGAGTGCCCTATGAAGAATCGGATGCCCTTTTTCATTCGTTGGCGTCACAGCCTCATTCATGGCTGTGACGACACATCGAACGGCAAATTCATATGGGGTCGTGACGTAGTCAAATGTGAGTTCGTCAAAAATGACGACACACAATACGTATTTCCCACAATTGACGCGAGCCCGTTTTCGTGCATAGTATATGTCACGCTGCAAGTGCAAATTGAACCCTTATGATCAGTTTTCAATGGACTGAAATCAAGGCACTTGGCAGCAGGGAGGCACTGGGTGATGAAGAGAGCCGTACACTCCCATGTCTCCCTTTTTTCTCGTAGGGCGGCGTTTGCATGGTCGCTAAGGTGC
This sequence comes from uncultured Phycisphaerae bacterium, assembly GCA_963726475.1. GTDB lineage: Bacteria > Planctomycetota > Phycisphaerae > Sedimentisphaerales > Anaerobacaceae > Anaerobaca. The sequence continues at coordinate 69,555 of CAVSCO010000088.1, forward strand.
CGCTGTGCTTTTCGTATCGGCAGCACGCCTATCGGCGGGCCTTGCATACGCAGACTGTCATAGTTGAATCTCGGCGTTCATTATCGTTCGGGCTGTGAGCAAGGAGGCTTGCGGCCCCTTTTTCGTTGCTTCCACGTCGCACCACCGACGCGTTGCCTCATCATCGCACTTTTCATCGCACGAAGCTCGAACCATTTTCGTAAGTCTTGACGTATCAACGAGCTCGGGATAATGTAGCCAGCGTTGCTTTCGAGAGACGCGAATTCGATGAACGATACGACGATCACACTAACGTGCGGTGACAACTACATTTATGTTTGTCCGTGTGGTGAGCGACGAAGCTTTGTCGTGGACCCGACGGACGCCGCGATGGTCTTGCGTGTTTTGGACGAGCAGAAACTGGAGCTTGCCGCCATACTCCTTACGCATCACCATGGTGACCACACGGCGGGTGTAACCGCAATCAAGTCGCGGACGGGCTGCCAGGTGGTGGGGCCTGACGAGCGGCGGATCGCAGGCATCGATCGACTCGTGCGAGATGGCGATACCATCGGCCTGGACGCGCTAACGGTCCAAGTCATTGCCACGCCGGGGCATACGCGTTCATCGGTCTGCTATTACCTGCCGTCTTCAGGCGACGAACGACCGGGTATGGTCTTCACCGGAGACACATTGTTCGTCGGTGGTTGTGGCAGACCTATGGAATGCGATGCCGGTGTTCTATGGAAATCGCTCACGCGGCTGGCCGCTCTACCCGACGAGACCTTCGTATTCTGCGGTCATGACTATACGGCTGAGAACTATGAGTTTGCGCTTACGATTGAACCCGAGAATCGGGCCGTTCGCGAGCGATTGGAGGAAGCCAGGCAGGCGGGAGCTCAAGGTCGCCCGACCGTGCCATCGACGATCGGACGGGAGAAGGCGACCAATATCTTCCTTCGGGCCGCTGAACCCGCGGTAGGATCTGCGCTTGGCATGGGGCAAGCGAGTCCCGAGCGGGTCTTCGCGGAGCTTAGACAACGCAAGAATCTCTTTGGCTGACCGGTGATGTGCGAATCTACCTTCCTCCATATTGCATTGCTATTGTGTGCGTTTGCAGGGCTCTCCTGCGGGACGCTGGCGTGGTCCGATGAGTTTGCCCCCGGTGTCGAAGCCGGCATCGTGGAAACCCCGCTGATCCAGGAGGCATCGGGCATTGCCGCAAGCCGGAAGAACGTAGGCGTGCTCTGGGTTCACAACGATTCCGGAGATGCTGCCCGTGTGTTTGCCCTCGATACGGCAGGACGGCTGTTGGGCACGTGCGCGTGTCCGAGGCGCTCGAGCCAGAGACTGGGAAGATATTGCCGTTGGTCCGGGGCCTGATCCCAATCAGCAGTATCTCTACATAGGCGATATTGGCGACAACGGGGCGAGGTATCCTTCCGTGCGGGTCTACAGGGTACGCGAACCCGAAGTCGATCGGGTGAAGGCCTTTGGCTCGATGTCAATTGGCCCGGCTGACACGATCGAGCTGACGTATCCAGGCGGGCCCCGTGATGCCGAGACCCTGATCGTCGATCCGGTTACCCAGGATTTCTACATCGTTGCGAAGCGGGAGCTGTTCTGCAAGGTGTACCGTGCTGCCGCCCCGCACAGCACGACAGAGCCCACGATGATGGAGAAGGTGGCCGTTCTGCCCTGGGGATTTGCGGTGGGAGGCGACGTTTCACCCGACGGTCGTCGAGTCATCATCCGAAGCCCGTTTAACGCATCGATCTGGATTCGCCCGGATGGAGAGCCGTTGTGGAAGGCCTTTCAGGGCAAGTCGATGGGGATCCCTTTGATGGCCGAGCCTCAGGGCGAAGCCATCTGCTTCGACAGCAACGGGAGGGGATACTTCACGGTCAGCGAGAAGGCCCGCCCGACTCTTTACTACTTCCCCCGTACCGCGAGAGGGTCCGATTAGGTGTTATCGGGCGGTCCCGACATGGTCGCCCCTGTTCTGCGCGGCCGGCCCCCACTGCCTGGTCGATCAATCGCGTTCTTCACACGCCTGCTGCAAGCCCGCGATACGCTTGGATTTGCGGAAAGTTGGGCTATAGTTTATGTGGGGCCCGTTTCTAGCCGATTTGTGGATTGGCACGGACTCCAGGCTCGGTGCTCCAGGCCTGGTTCAATGGAACGTTAATGGGAATTGGGATCATGTTGGCCCGAACGACACGGCTGGAATTCCTCATCGTCACGGCGGGATTGCTGGTACTGCTGTTCTGTAGCAAGCCTCCCCAACCCGGCAGTGCTGAGGTGGAATACGCTCTGCCGGCCGGAGAGATGTCCTCCTGGCCCCCGGAAGACGACGCCTTGGCACCCGATGGCAATGCTCCGTCGGAGCAAGAGATTCAGGACGATCAAAGCGACGGGCTAGTCCCCCTCGACCCAGACGTCGTGCCTCCAACCGAACGGACACCAGACGGTCAGCAGCCACCTCGAATGGGGGCTGTGGATGCCAGAAACATCAGCCAATTGCCATACAACGACATCATGTACGGCGACATCACCGTCCGATGGGTCTGGAACGGACGTAGATTCGTCCCGAAAAAAGTCTGTGTTGTCAAGGAGAAGAACGGTGTCAGCAGCGTCTGGAGTTTCGACGAGCAGGACGATGCGGTCGTATCGGAACTCACTGAGCAGGCGAGTTCATCAAAGTGAATGCACTGTTCCCCTTCGAAGAGCCATGAATACGGAGTCGCGTCGAGAGTCTCCGTGTCCCGTGGATCTGAGCGCCACATAGCGTCTTAATCATCCCTTTCGTCCGAGAATGTCGCGTGGTGTGAGCAAATGCCCTTGCTCGGAGTGCGCCAATATGATATATTTTGTAGTAGATCGGTATTTGTGGCTCTGAAATTCGCCGGGTGCGCCCCCGCGCCAGAATCAAGATAGAGTTGTCTCTGCGGTTTGGTGTCGGAAGCTCTGACGCGACGTACAAGTGGCAACATGTCGAGGAGGAGTGACTGACCTGCATATCAATCCCTCATTCACGTATCTCAGTTTACATCTACGGTGGTCCCCTGTTTCGGCGGAAGGAGGTATGCGCAGAGGGGTCGTTTCAACATTCTCCAAGGGAGAGAGGGATTTGACGCGTCTTGCGGTGCGAAGGATGTCCGGTCGGGCACTTCGCCAGCCGCCCGGTGGCTCCGGCGTGTGGTCCGGACACCATCTCTGTAGTGTTCATGAAGGGAGCAGTATCAATGTCGAAACACTCGATTCATGTGATTCGCCTGCTGGTCGTGTTGATCGCGGCATGGGGCGGATCGGCCTTTGCCTACAATCCTGTCGATGATCCGGCCCTGATCGGTTGGTGGACGTGTGACGAAGGCGAAGGGGCTCTGGTCGCCGATTCCTCGCCGAACGGCAACGACGGCACCTTTGTCAATGGCGATCCCGTGTGGGTGGAGGGGGCTCACGGCATGGCCGTGGAGCTGACGATCCCCACGCTCATTGAGATCCAGCCGGTGGGTCTGACGCTGGATCAGGCCACGATGGCCGGGTGGATCAAGCCCTACGGGGCACAGCCCGATTGGGCGGCGTTCATCATGCACCGTAACGGTGGTGTCCACGGCTTCAATGTCCTGGCGGATAATCGCCTGGCCTACCACTGGAATGATGACTCCGCAACCTGGAGTTATCGCGGTGACGCCTACGTCGTCGACAACGAGTGGACGTTTGGGGCCGTGACGGTTGAGCCCGACAAGGCCACCTTCTACGTCAACGGCGTGGAGGCCTCCGTCAACGCGGCCAGCCATACCTCCGCCACGTGGGATGGCAACATCTATCTCGGTGGCGATGGGACCGACGGACAATCCGGTCGCCGCATGACCGGCGCCCTGGATGACGTCTCGTTCTTCAGCCGGGCACTCACGGCCGAAGAGATCGAGGCGATCATGCACGGTCTGGGCGATCCGGCCATGGCGTCCGTACCCGATCCTGCGAACGAGGCAACCGATGTGCCACGTAGCGTGACGTTGGCCTGGACGCCCGGAGCTGGGGCGACGACACACGACGTGTACCTTGGTACGAGTGCCGACGATCTCAGCCTCCTCAGCCAGGGCCAGGCGGCAGCCACCTATGATGCAGGCATTCTCGAATTCGGCCAGACCTACTTCTGGCGCGTGGATGAAACCGCCGGCGACGGAACGGTTGTCCAGGGCAATGTCTGGAGCTTCACTGCGGAGCCCTTTGCTTATCCGATCAGTGGCATCATTGCGACGACCAACGGTACGGTCGATCCTGCGGCAGGCCCGGAGAATACCGTCGAATGGCTCCGGTCTCAACGCCGACAGCCAGCACTCGACGCTGCCCGAGGACATGTGGCTCACTTCGGCCCCGGCCGATGCATCCCTGTACATCCAGTACGAGTTCGACAGAGTCTACAAGCTCGATGAAATGCTCGTTTGGAACTACAACGTCCAGTTCGAGATGCTTCTGGGCTTTGGCGTCAAAGATGTCACTGTAGAGTACTCCGTGGACGGAGCCGAGTGGATGGCTCTGGCCGACGTCGAACTGGCTCAGGGTACGGCCAAGGAAGGTTATGCGGCCAACACGGCCGTCGATTTCCAGGGTGTTGCCGCCAAGTACGTCCGTCTGACCGTCAACAGCGGTTACGGCATGATGGGCCAGTATGGCCTGAGCGAAGTCCAATTCATGTACATTCCCGCGCAGGCTCGCGAGCCCCAGCCGACCGACGGCGCCACCGATGTCGATCCGGACATGGCCCTCAGTTGGCGGGCCGGCCGCGAAGCGGTCTCCCATGAAGTGTATCTCGGTACCGATGCAGAGGCCCTGAGTCTGATCGATACGGTCAGCGAGGCCAGTGTCACGTCGGACGACGTGGAGTTCGGCCAGACCTACTATTGGCAGGTCGTGGAAGTCAACGAAGCCGAGGCAGCTAGCGCCTGGGCGAGCGCCGTGTGGAGCTTCTCGACGCAAGAGTACGCATTGATCGACGGGTTCGAAACGTACAACGACGATGTGGACGCTGCGACGACGATTTTTGATACGTGGCTCGACGGCTGGGTCAACGGCAATGGTTCGACGGTCGGCTACTTCAACGCACCGTTCGCCGAGAAGGCCACCGTTTACGGCGGCGGTCAGTCCATGCCGTTTGAATACAACAATGCGGACTCGCCCTGGTATTCGGAAGCCGAACGCACGTTCGAAACCGCTCAGAACTGGACGGTCAGTGGAGCTGATACGCTGGTGCTGCATGTTCATGGCCAGGCTCCTGCTTTCGTAGAGACTGAGACCGGCGTTATCATGAACGCCATTGGCGCGGATGTCTGGGGTACGGCCGATGAATTCCGCTACGTCTACAAGAACCTCAGCGGAAACGGGTCCATCGTGGCTCGCGTTGACAGCCTTGTCCATAGCAACGATTGGGCCAAGGCTTGTGTGATGATCCGAGAGAGCCTCGATCCGGGTTCGGCCCACGCTCTGGTGGGCGTGACGCCGGTCAATGGCGTGGCCTTCCAGCATCGTCCATCGGCCGATGCCGAGAGTCTGAACGTCAATCAAACCGGTTTCGCGGCGCCCTACTGGGTGAAGCTGACGCGCAGCGGCAATGCATTCACTGCCGAGCGTAGCGAAGATGGCGTCAACTGGGTCAGCATTACCGATGATGTCGCGGCCTCGACCGTGGAGATTCCGATGGGGACCAACGTCCTGATCGGTCTGGCGCTGACCAGTCACGACGCGGCGATCAGCACGGGCGCCGAGTACTCGAATGTCGCCACGACGGGCAACGTCACAGGTCAGTGGCAAGTCGCCGAGGTCGGCGTGACGCAGCCGGACGAAGGCAACTCGGCCGAGTCGCTCTATGTGGCTCTCGAAGACACGAGTGGGAACGTCTCGGTCGTTAGCAGTCCGGACGCCGCTGTCACGGCCCGGCCCGGTTGGCAGGAATGGGCGATTCCATTCAGTGATTTCGCTGGCGTGAACCTCAGCAAGGTCAAGACGATGTACGTTGGCGTCGGTGATCGGGACAATCCGAGCGCCGGTGGCAGTGGTTTGATCTTCATCGACGACATCGGCTACGGCCGGCCCGCGGCGCAATAGCGTTTGCGTGTTCGCAGGCGACCGGCCTGCTTGCGGAGCAAGAAAGAGCATCCGGGGCCCGTGTCCGCGCGACACGGGTCCCGGCCCTTTTGGGACCCAGTGCGAGACGTTCCGAGGACGGATCCCCCCTCCTGAACGCCCGGCTCGCGCTGGGAGATCCATCCGATAATCCCCAGGACCTCCGGCTCGGGCGACATCTTGCTGCCGCTTCCGGCCGCCCTTCCAGCGACTGGAGGAGGGGGCTTTTCCTCGGTGGCCACCCGGTCGGAATCATCCTGGCGGTCTATTGCACGAGGCATTCCCATCTGATATAAACAATATAGCGCTAGCGTACATCTGACGCGATTCTGTCGTGATGCAGAGGATGCCAGAGGGTACTTCAGCGCGGCTTTCGGAGGCCTCGGGTATGGATCGAGGGCACATTCTGATCGGAGGGGCGCCTACGAGAGCGGTCTCTTCGCATATCGAGGGCGACGGATCGCGCTTCGATACACTCGATTTTCTTCAGGAAGGAGGTGGTCGGGTCGATAGCTCTATAGTGTAGTGCGGTGCGCAAAGAACCGATAACAGCGAGGATGTGCGAATCGGACGATCCGTTATGCATGTCGCGGGGAAAAGCCGGTTTGAGCGTCGGGTCACATGGATTCATCACTGTTTGAAGGTTTTCTTGAAGGAGGACTGCGATGTGTGGACGATTGTGTTTCCTGCTCACGGTAGTTGTGGCGCTGAGTCTGGCGCCGGTAGCCGGTGCCGCCGCCGATCCGGATATCATCGGCTGGTGGTGGTTTGACGAAGGGGCCGGCACGACGGCCGCTGATTCATCGGGCAACGGCAACAACGGCACGCTCACGGGCGGTGCGTCATGGGCCCCGGGGTATTTCCGGACCGCCCTTCAGCTCGATGGCGTCGATGGCTATGTCGACGTACCGAACGATTCATCTCTCCAGGTGGACAATGAAGCCACCGTGATGGCGTGGATCAACACGCCCAGGCTCGAGACGACCTCGGGTGGCGGTTATCAGGGTATCATCGGCAAGGGTAACGGTACGGCCAGGTCGTACAGCCTTTACACCACCCCGAGTGGTATGCATTTCAGCACGGGTCCGAGCGGTGCCTATATTGGCTCGACCAGTACCAGTGGGGCCCTGCCGACCAACGAATGGGTGCATGTTTGCGGGATGATCATCAACAATGGACACCAGTATTATGTCAATGGCGAGGACGCTGGCTCGGCCGCAAACGGGGCCGTAGGGCCCGGTGCGGCCGATACGGAGAACCTGGTCATCGGCCGGACCCAGGAAGGAACGGGCCGGAGCTTTCTCGGGTTGATCGACGACGTGCGGGTCTACCGTCGCGGTCTGACTCAGGCGGAAGTCCAGGAGGCAATGACGGGCAAGGACCTGCTCAACACCACCGCGGGCAACCCGATTCCCGGTGAGGGCGAGACGGATGTTCGCCGCGACGTGGCGCTTGCGTGGACACCGGGGCAATTTGCCGCTTCGCACGATGTGTATTTCGGAACGAATGCTGACGACGTCAACGCTGCGACGAGAGCCAATCCCATGGGCCTTCTGGTCAGTCAGGGGCAGACGGCGGCCACCTACGATCCGGCCGGGCTGCTGGATATCGACCAGACCTACTACTGGCGCATCGATGAGGTCAACGCGGCGCCGGACAACACGATCTTCAAGGGATATCTCTGGAGTTTCACGACCGAGCCTTTGGCCTATCCGATCGCCGGTGTGATTGCCACGAGCAATGGCACCGTCGATCCGACCGCCGGTCCGGAGAATACGGTCAACGGGTCGGGTCTCAACGCCGACGACCAGCACAGTATCAATTCGTCGGATATGTGGCTGACCTCGGCTCCGGCCGACGAAGACCTCTGGATTCAGTATGAGTTCGACAACGTCTACAAGCTCAACGAGATGCTCGTCTGGAACTACAACGTCCAGTTCGAGGTGATTCTGGGCTTCGGGCTCAAGGATGTGACCGTCGAGTATTCCGTGGATGGCGCCGACTGGGCGGTCCTGGGAGACGTTGAATTGGCGAAGGCGACGGCCAATGCCACCTATACGGCCAACAGCGCCGTCGATATGGAAGGTGTCGCTGCCAAGTACGTCCGTCTGACCGTCCATAGTGGTTGGGGCCAGATGGGCCAGTACGGCCTGAGCGAAGTGCGTTTCATGTACATTCCCGTGCAGGCTCGCGAGCCTCAGCCGGGTGACGGCGCCACCGGGGTCGAGCCGGCTACGGGGCTGAGCCTGGCGAGCCGGGCCGTGAAGCGGTATCTCACGACGTGTACTTCGGAACCGATCCGAACGCGATGGACGTGGTGGACACGGTCAGCGAGCCGAGCGCTATGCCCGGCGGTCTTGAATTCGGCCAACACGTACTACTGGCAGATCGACGAAGTCAACGATGCCGAGGCCGTCAGCGCATGGGCCGGTGACGTATGGAGCTTCTCGACACAGGAGTATGCTCTAGTCGATGGGTTTCGAGGACTACAACGACGACGTCGACGCCGGCACGACGATCTTCGATACCTGGCTCGACGGCTGGGTCAACGACAATGGTTCGACAGTCGGGTACTTCGATGCTCCGTTTGCCGAGCAGTCGATCGTCAATAGCGGCAGGCAGTCGATGCCCTTGGCGTACGACAACTCGTCAACGCCCTTCTATTCCGAGGCCGAGCGCGTGTTTGCCTCGGCTCAGGACTGGACCCTCAACGGCGCCGACACGCTGGTGGTCCACTTCCAGGGTGTGCCGGGGGCGTTCACGGAGTTGGCTTCCGGGAAGATCATTCTGGGTGCGGCCGGCGCGGACATCTGGAATGCAGCCGATGAGTTCCGTTTTGCCTATAAGCCCCTCAATGGCAACGGTTCGATTGTTGCGCTCGTCGACAGCGTCGCGAATACGAATGCCTGGGCCAAAGGTGGCGTGATGATCCGTGAGACGCTGGATGCCGGCTCGGCATTTGCCGCTGTCTATGCGACGCCGGGCAATGGTTGCCGCTATCAGGCCGTCTGGAAGCCGATGCAGCCGCGGTCAGTGACAGCGTCCGTAGCCACGGCACGAGCAGATCGCGCTGACCGCACCGCACTGGGTCAAGATCGAGCGTGTCGGCAACGCCTTCAACGGGTACTACTCGACCGACGGCGAGAACTGGACGTCGATGTCTTGGAATCCGCAGACGATTGCGATGGCGTCCAACGTCTACGTCGGCCTGGCCCTGACCAGCCACAGCCGGCGTCCTGGCCAGTGCCGAGTTCTCAGACGTCGCGACCACCGGCAATGTGACGGGGCAGTGGGCGGTTGAGACCATCGGTGTCGAGCAGCCCGAAGGCAACGCGGCCTGCGTCGCTGTATGTGACGCTGGAAGACGCGACGGGCAAGACGGCCACCGTGATTCATCCGGCGGGCGAAGCCGCCGTCTTCCTCGGCGGGCTGGAACGAATGGCCGATTCCGTTGAGCGACTTCAGCAGGCGTAAACCTGAGCCGGGTTGAAGTGTTGACGATCGGTGTCGGCAACCCGGCCAAGCCCAACGGCCGGTGGCACCGGCATCGTCTACATCGACGACATCGGCTTCGGCCATCCTGCGGCTCAGTAGCGTTTCGAACGCAGGAGCACGATCGGCGATGGTGGATTTCGTCGGTCAGTGATAGAAATCCGGGGCCTGTGTCTGTGCGACACGGGCCCCGGTCATTTTGGGATGGAAGATCCAACTCAATTGGGACTTGCGTCGTCCGGCGTGTCTGTGTTACACTGATCTCGGTCGGTATGCGAAGAAAGCCATTGCTTCTCTCATGAAGGAGATCGGTCCATGGGCTCCAAGCGAACTGCCTTCACCCTCATCGAGCTGCTCGTCGTCATCGCCATCATCGCTATCCTCATGGCCATCCTTATGCCCACGTTGAGCCGGGCCCGTGAACAGGGCAAGCGGATTGCCTGCCTCAACAATCTCAAGCAAATGACCATGGGATGGATCCTGTACGCCGATGATAACGACGATAAGGTCGTTCCCGCCAACACCGGGCTTTCGAATGCGTGGGTGCTCTGGCGCGACCCGGCCAGCACCACAGAGGAAGAGCGAATAGACGGCATCCGACAGGGCCAACTCTTTCGCTACTGTCCTGAGGTCAAGCTCTACAAGTGCCCGACCGGAGTTCGAGGTGAGATCGTGACCTATGCCGTCACCGACGCGATGAACGGCTACAATGGTATCCCCGGAACGGAGAAGTTGATGGTCTATCGACGATCGCAGGTGAGGCGACCCGGGGAGCGAATCGTGTTCCTCGACGAGGGCCGGCTCAGCCCCAACAGTTGGACACTTTGGTACGACCAGGAGCGATGGTGGGACCAGATCACCGCTCGTCATGGCGATGGCACCAACTTTGGCTTCGCCGACGGCCACAGCGAGTACTGGAAATGGAAGGACCCGAGGACGATCGACACCGCCGAGTTGGACTACACGTACTGGCAGAACACCGGTCGCAACGGTGCCGAGGCCACGCAGCCGGGCAACGAGGACCTGCACCGTGTCCAGCGAGCCGTTTGGACGAAACTGGGCTACGAGCCTTGATCGGCCGGACGACTTAGCGAGCAGTCTCCCCTGCCGTTTCGCCAAAATAGTGATAGAAAGCTTCGCAGAGTTGCGCCGAGCAGTTCCCAGTTCTTGCCTGATGGGAAGTCGTTGAGACCGGCAATCCAGTTCGCGTTCAATTCCAGCACGCAGGCGTTAATCCCGAATCGTTCCAGCAGGCCTTCGCCAATGCTCCCCGGATTTCTGAAGCTGGCGGTGGTGCTGCCCTCCGTGAACCAAGTGTACTTTTTCAACATGGCCTCAAACGTCTTCATCTTCGCGAGGTAGTCTTCAAGGTCAATCTCCGGGCGACTGATGTGCAGTCTGCCACTGTTGTCGTTGTGCAGATCGATCATCAGTTGCGGAGCCTGGCCCTTCTCGATCGTGGATCGAAGCCAGGTTTCGAGATGCAGTTCTCAGGGTTCGTGACCGGGTCAGGGGGACCATCCCATTTGCGGTTGAGATCAGCGCCGAGCATGTTGAACCGTGTCCGGCCGCGAGCCACGCCGTCCTTGTTGGCCATGGGCATCACGTAGACACAATACCGGCTTAGATAGCGTCGTGCCTCCGCGTCATCCCGCAGCAAGCGTTCGATCAGGCCCTGGACAACCCAACTTCCCCCCGGTTCCCAGGGGTGAGCACGTGCGCGAAGTAAGATGCGATTTGGCGCGTCGGCCCGGCCGATTCTTACGATCTCCAGCTCGCGTCCCTCCACGGTCTTGCCAATAGCGGTGATATTCACATTGGGATTCTCGCCTATCCTGTCCTTAAGCTGGTCGAGATCGGAGAGGCGGTAGGGTTCGAGACGGGCGGCATAGAGCGACCCCGTGCGGACTGTCACGCGGAACTTGAGGCAGTTGTCTTCGGTCGTCTCCAACTTCTTCGGTTGCCACGCCCTGCCATCTTCGGAGAAGAAACCGATGGTTCGATTGTCCAGAGGCGAGCCCTTCTTGCCATTCCAGACGTTGTCGAAATTGTGCAGCACGAGCGTCAGTTCAGCGCCCGGGACGGCCTGGATTTCGAACAGCCAGTGGCCATTGGCTCGATTGGGACTGGATCGCTCCTGATCGTACACGAGATAGATGTGTACCTCGCCGTTCGGAGCGATCTCCCAGTAAAAGGGGGACGCATTCTCGAAGCTCGTGTTGATGAACATCAGCTTCGAGGGCGAGTCGGAGTTCTGCCCCGGTGCGAGGCCACTCATCGCCAGCATCAACAAAATCGACCATCGCCGACATGCGCTGAATCTTCCGTCTTTCATAGGCTGTCTCCTCAAGTTCGCCAACCAGGACGACGCCAGTGTACCATTCGGTGACGTCCAAGGCAATTGTGGGCGAATCTCCTTGACCTGATCGGACCGGTCGATAGTATGTATCACCTTTCTGGTCGTGTTTCCGGGCAAGACAACTCAGGGCATCAGGATATGGCATCATCCGATCAACAACGCGGCGTGATCTTCGATATGGACGGCGTCCTCGTCGACAGTGGCTGGGCCCACCGGCAGGCATGGTTCGATCTGGCCGAACAGGAGGGGCTGGAGATGTCGGACGAGTTCTTTACCAGCACGTTTGGCATGCAGAACGATACGATCCTCCCGATGTTGCGCGCGGACCTATCCAAAACGGATATGGATCGGCTGTCCGACTGGAAGGAGCAACGATACAGGGATCTTGTCGAGAGCAGGCCAAAGGCGGCCGAAGGGGTCCTCGCCCTGCTGGCTGGGCTCAAGGCAAACGGATTTCGGCTCGGGATCGGTTCATCCGCACCGAGGGCAAACCTGGATGTTTTCTGGGGGCCGCTGGGTCTGGGGGATTACATCGAAGCGGTCGTGACAAAGGAACAGGTGGTCGAAGGCAAACCGGCCCCCGAGACATTCCTGAAAGCGGCGGCAAAGCTGGCTGTGGCTCCCCATCGATGCGTCGTCGTCGAAGATGCTATTCACGGTGTCGAAGCCGCCAAGGCGGCCGGGATGCGGGTGGTTGCCGTGACGACCACGCGCGACCGCGAGGAATTGTCTCTGGCCGACCGCATCGTAGACAGCCTGGCTGAGCTGAACGCCGACGATTTTGCCACGCTGTTGAACGGAACACCGTGACGCGAACATGAAGACCTATCTGAAACTGGCTTTGACGGCGGTATTCTGGGCTGGTGCGTTTATCGCCGGCAAGCATGTTTCTCTCCATCTGGGCCCCTTTGCCATCGCATTCCTGCGTTTTGCTCTGGCGGCGCTGTTGCTGCTGGTGATGGTGTACCGCAAACACGGCAAGCTGCCTCGACTCGATCGGACGCAGGTTGTCGCCGTGCTTCTGCTCGGCGCCACGGGGATCTTCGCCTACAACGCCATGTTCTTCAAAGGCTTGAGTCTGGTCGAGGCCGGTCGGGCTTCGGTCATCATCGCGACGAGCCCCGCCTTCATTGCGGTCGGTTCCGTCATCATTTTCAGGGAGAGATTGGGCTGGGGCAGGTCGCTGGGCGTGCTGCTGTCGATCCTCGGAGCCGCGGTGGTTGTCTCACGGGGCGATCTGAGGCAAATCCTGACCGGTGGGGCCGGTGAGGGAGAGCTGCTGATTTTTGGCTGCGTCCTCAGTTGGACGGCTTACTCTCTGATCGGCAAGTCCATCATGCGCGGTCTCTCACCTCTGGTAGCGGTGTCCTATTCCATCGTGGCCGGGACCCTCGCCCTGTTCGTCGCCGCGCTTCCCGCAGGACTTGGCCGGGACCTGGGACGGGCGACGATCCTGGATTGGCTGTCGATTGTCTACATGGCGGTCTTTGCAACGGTACTGGGATTCGTCTGGTTCTACGAAGGGGTTCGCGAGATTGGCCCGACGCGAGCGAGTCTGTGCATCAACTTCGTTCCGGTCTTTGCCGTTCTGCTGGCCTTCTTGCTGCTGAGAGAACCGTTGACTCTTTCTCTTGCCCTTGGGGCGGCTCTCGTTCTATCGGGGAGTTATCTGACGAACCGTGGGCTGCGACAGGACGCGGAAAAGGCTTGACAGGCCAACATAAATGGGTACAAACTAAAGGACCAGTGTATGGAGACAGGCCTGATTGGCACTCGTGGGACGTATGGCCACCAACGTGTTCCTGCGAGTTCAGGGAGGAGATCGAGATGAGTTGGACGTTCGAGCGAGTCTTCTATGGTCAGCGGAATGGACTCGATTTCAAGAGCATGTGGGATTTCCTGAGGCAGGGTTACTATTTCATCCCTCGTACCCTCTTCAAGGACTGCTACCGAGCGATCGTCCGCGTCGGTGATTATGACCGGATCTATCAGCAGATAGAGAAACCGTTTCCCGATGCCATCGAGGCGCAGAGACCACCGGGTAAGTTCGCCCTGCATTTCTCAGGTGGGTTCGATTCTTCCATCCTGGCGAAACTCTACGATCGGCCGGATGCCGATTATATTCACCTGACCGGCCCCGAGTCGGGGAAAGCAAGAGCTCTGGCGGCGACTCTCAAAGGGACGTTGCACGAGATCCAGATGACGCCGGAGCTCTACATCCGCGAGGCGGAAGAATTGGTGGGTCGGTTACCCGAGCCATATGCATTTGAAGACATTGTCTATGCCTACGTCGCCAGCAAGAAGGCCAAGGAGTTGGGGCACTCACTCATCGTTGCCGGAGACGGTGGCGACGGGATCTTCGGGGGAGCCCACGTCGGGCCGTACAGCCGCAAAGCAATCGTTGCTTGGAAAACGATTGATCCGAACCGCCTGCTTGGCCTCGAGACCCACCAGCCATTTATGCACACGGCGCTCTATGCGTGGTCCACGGCGACGCTGGATCCCAAACTGACCGATCACCACAAGCAATTCGCCCAGCAATACTGCCGGCAACTCGGAATGCCCGAGGAAGTCGCGGGGCAGAAGAAGGGTTTCTGGGCCGGATCGCTTGGCACACGGACGAATGAGAAGGTGCTTGCCCATATGACCGCGACGGTGGACGACTCCGACTATGCATGGGTCAAGCAGTTTCAGTTTCCCAGCGAGCCCCCTGCAGACCTGCCCTTCCGCCAGTACGGCCTGGTCAAATGGCTTCAGGTCAACTACAAGGAGCGTCTAACCCCCCAGGAGATCGGTGAGTTCTCTCAGAGAGCGCTGGAGGCAAGTGCGGCGGAGATGACACGCCTCAAGAATGCACGTCGGCGGCAGCTTATCTACCAGTACTGTCCGCATGATGCGATTCGCGCAGCGCGGCGCGTTAGAAACTGGATGATTCGTCGCTAAGCCAAGCTTTTTTGGGATACTCGGGCCTTGCTCTGGTTGAGCCAAATGCGCCCGAGATCCTTTACCCTACTTGGTGCTCCCTTAGCGGTTTGCGGCGGTCTATTGGATCAGGAGGCCAGTTGCCCGGAGCGGTCTTGGGCTTTGCCGATTTCTCTCCGGTTCGCAGGTATGCCAGATAGTTTTCCGGATCGCTGAGCAGCATGGCTCTCTGACGTTCCCAGTCTTCGCGGTCATTGGATTTGTACCACTTCTTGATGCGTCCCGAAAGCCGGCTTCGGACGCTCCTTCTGAGCCTCTCGGGAAGCACGACAACGGAAAATCTGGCCATGGCGCCGAAGAGGCCCTGTCGCTGAGAGGCTCGAATCGTATAGTCCACGGCGTTCTGCTGGTCCACGACGGCAGTGGCCATCAGGTGGAAGATCATGTCGCCATGGACCGTGCCGAACAGTGCGTGGTCTCCACCGAGGTTCGATCGCAACAGCGGATGCCAGGTGAGCCCTTCCATGAACATCCGGAAGCCGTAGCCAACGCCGGAGCCCCCTGAATGAGGGTAGGCCTCACCGTATCGCCGATAGTCTTCCGAATCCGTCTCTTCCTGCGTCAGCAGCAGTCTGGGGTGATACTTGAGGTAGAATTCGCGTCCAAACAGAATCCCGGCCGTCAAAGGCTTGTAGTCCGTTGTCGTGTCACGTGCCGTGCCGGCCAACACACACTTGTCAGTGAACCTGGCAATCAGCTCCTTGTCCCATCCGAAGCGGACGGGGAATGAGTCCACGTGGAACAAGGCGATGTAGGTCACTCCGTCGTCGATTGCCTGTCGGATCAGTTGCTCCAGATACCAAGAGTGCTCGTACTTGCTGTCGAGGAAGGCCAGACCTTTGTTGGCAAGCTGTTCCCGGTCTTGCCGGAGCAGGCCGCTGCCCGCGATATACGTTTCACACGGACATATCTTGACCCGAGAGTTGGCTTCGAGCTTCTTGAGGAAGTGCGGCTGCAAACGGTTGGTGCAGGCATAGATCGTGTAGGGAATGGTCGTGTTCTTTTCGATCTGACTCAGGTGCAGGTCGAGAAGTTGCTCGTTCCTGTCGCTGACCAGATACACAACGGCAATACCCAGCTTCATGATGTCACCCTCTCAACGTCCTTGTAGACCGTCCGGACAGGGTCCTGTACTGCTTCCGAACGGCTTATCTTCGTGACCCGACCGGCTCTCAGATTCGGTTCACCGCCCTTGCCGCTTCGAGTCATTGGCAATGAGCGCACCCCAACCCCGCTAATGTCGTTCTCATCCACGGAAAGCTCGCCTGTGCCGGGCGGCCGATTGCGGAAGATACTCACGCGTGTCGGCGCTGCGGCCTGCGTCGCAAACTCGCGACGCCGCACTGCCTCGCTATGACCGCACGGCGCGGGATTCTTCGAGAGCCAGCGCGTATAGTCGATAGTCCTGCCGATTCGAATCGTAGACGATATCCTCCATGAAAATCTTCTCATCCTTGGCAATATCCCGCTTCAGAGTCACTTCGTCCGCCAGACAGACCGGAAGTCCTCCCCGCACTTCGTTCTCGGAGCAATTCTCGATCATTCCGTAGCAGGTATATCCTCCGATTCCGTCCAGGGACTCTCCCTTGCGCAGATCACGCTTGGCATAAGCGTAGACGTTCGTTACGAACCCGGCGGTCGGTTGGAGCAGCGACTCGTGATCGAGGAACGCTTCCACGACACACTGCATCGCTTCAACATGGCACAGATGGTAGGGGCGATCGAAGACATAATACGGACCAGTGCCCATCCGTGACGGGAAGTAGTTCATCATCGCCTGCTGGAACGGGTGATCCGACTTGGCGACAACGAACACACCGCCGTACGGTTTCGACCCGAGGACATAGTCGACCACCGCCTGCCGACCCTGCGATATCTGGTCGAAATCGAAGTGATCGAATACCTCCAACAGCTCTTTCGTCTTTGGACCATGCATGCCTGGACAGTCCGTCTCAAGCCCGAGGGCGTTTGCCACCAGAGCCATTTCAACCGACAATTTCGTCCCATCGGTATAGGCGGTGCACATCTTGTAGTCGAGAAACCGCTTGTCGGCCTCCGGAACGATTGAGGTCGGATTGGCGTAGCGATCGAGGAATCCCTTGATATTCCCGGCCATGACCAACTCGAAGCCCCACAGGGTAACCTCGTCGATCAGCCGCTTGATGACCCCGGGTTGATCCCCGTCACTGGTCGTGTAGGCGACGCCGTTCTTCTCGGCCAGGCTCATGAGGTACGGACCAAACATCAGGTCGGACTCGGCGTTCATCATGACCACGTGGATATGGTTCTCCAGCGCCACCGTGGCGAAATGGCCCCCGCCGGCAACGGCGCTGGACGATTCGATCAGCACATCCACCGCTTCGCATCGGGCCAGCAGTTCGCCATCCTCGGATACGCCGATCGCACCCCCCGCAATCGTGTCGTGGAGGTCGGCGAGGTTGTCTACGACACGGTGTTCGCGTTCGAAGGCAGAGCACGCCGCCACGGCCTTGTCGACTTTGATATCCGCTATCGCAACACACTCGATACCCGGCGTGATACCGCACTGGTACAGCAGAGCCTTGCCGGTATGGCCGGCACCGACGATGGCGACCCGAATGGGTTTGGGGAGGGACTTGAGTCTCGAAAGAATGTCAGTCATAGATCCATCTCCGACAGGGCCGCATGCAGGACGCAAGATTCACTAACCATAGGTGCTGCGATGCGCCGCTGTCCCAAGGGGAGCTCAGACAACAAGAGAATCCGCTGCACATCTCCCCTTCCTAAATAGCGGCACAGCGGACACCACCTTATCAACAAACCTGGCCCGATCTCTCAAAGTGTCTTCTCAGACCTCAGGCCAGAGCATACCGCCTAAATTCAACCTGACAAGGTACCAAATTTTATCGGCCTGTCCAGAAATTAACAATGGGTAATCCCCCTGTGTTGTCAATTTCTTCCGACGATTCTCGCTTTGACAAACAGGGGACGCGGCCGGTGACTCGGAACCGCAAGCAGGACAATATACGTGCCCCATTGCGGTTTGGATCATGGAATTGCTCATTCTCTCAACTGCGACCAGAGCAAACGGCGCAATGGGCCACTGACGACCGGGAGGGGGACTACCGAGACCCGCGTCTTCTCGAGCGTGCCGTCGATGGTGACCGAGGCGACGCCGGTCTGCAGCGACGACATGAGTCGATCCAGCTCTTTGACGCCCGGCAGGCGAACCTCTTTGAGTACTCGGGTCGAACCAACGGCATAGCCCTGAACCGGGCTTTGACCCCCAAGCGTGAAATCCTTGATTTCTCCGGCGCCACGGGCCTCGACGCCTCGATTAAAGTAGACGAAACTGGGTATCCGTATGCGTTGGCCGTCAAACTGGAGCTTGACCTGGCCCTCGCCCTCCGGTTTGGTCTGCCCCAGTTTCAGACTCAGCGTGTTGTAGAGGGTATTCAGAATGGGCGCGCTGGCGAGGTCGGATTGTGAAATCCGCAGATCTGCCTGCCCGCTGAGATGACGCCAGTCGGAGGACGTCAGGATGGTAGTCCGACCGGAAAGCAGTCCGATGACTTTGCCGGCCTCGTTCGGTTCCACGATCTGGGCCACATGATCGAGATTGATGTCATTGAAGTCGATGACATTTGTGAGATAGTATCGGCCTTCATGCGGAGTGACACGCGCCCACCCGCTGATCAGTCCTCTCAGAGCGTGAATGTCCACTCTGTCTATCAGAAGTCGGTTGTGGCCGAGATAAGCCACGATGTGGCAATCCTCCAGACTCGCCTGGCCGAGACGACCGTTGGGCATCCGGGTGTTCAACTCCAATCGCATGGGCTCCAAGGCCCGGGGCGTCTCGGCCGTCTGCCCGACCGCCAGAGTGCCCGAGAACGTGCCCTCGAATGCGCCGGCTCGCGGCCACCAGGGCGTCAATTGGTTCGGCTCGATCCCCTGCCACTGCAACTGTCCCTGGCTGTTGACCCACCGGTCCAACGCGATCTGTGCCGAACCCTGCACCGGACCTCCGAGAATCTCACCGCTCAGTTCGTGTACGTCCAGGATACGCTCGTGCAGTCGTGCCGAAGCTTGGAGTTGGCCCAGACTCTCATTGTCGAGCAACAGACGCCCCATGACTTGAGCCTGTCCGTCAAGGGATTTCGTCTGCACGTCCGCCGTGAGGTTTGCGCTGCTGTCGACGAGCACTTTGACTGACTGCGGCTCCCATTCGAGAGGCCAGTCATCCGTCTTGAAGGTGATCGACAAACGCTGGGGCTGGTCCAATCTGAACTGCATGGATCCAGTCGCCTCCCCCTGGTTCTGCTGGAGCTGGATCTCGTCGAATTTCGCCACACCTCCGGAGATTCGTAACTTCCCGTGTCCCTCCTGTGCTTCAAACGGCGGTATGCTGAGCCCTTCGACGTCCCAGCTTCCATACGCCAGGGTCTTGCCGATCGTGAATTCGGGCACGGCCAGTTGGAGCCGGGCCTTGGCCTTTCCCCGGCACTTCAAGGGAGAGCCTGCCATTTCCGCCGCAGCCTGGAGTGAAAGATCCTCGATCATCAACCCCGCCTGGGTCATGGAATTGGATAGTTCGTGACGCCCGGTGAACTGCCACCGCCCGCCAAGAAGGTCGAACGGCTCCGTAGAGACTTCGACGCGGTCGGCGGCCGCTGTGCCCTTCAGCGGGATGTCCAACTGGCGCACGGTTCGCTTGCCCAGGCGGACGTTTCGACCGGCCAGTGTTCCGTCGAACCGCAGATCCATGGGGCGTGTCTTGCCCTCGATGTCCACCTCGCAGCTCCACTGCCCAGACTCGGCTGTGGGCTTTGCCTTCGCAGCCGTGCCGACTGGATCCATCCACTTGGCCGACACGTGGGTTTCGTGAATCTCGCCGCTGGAGACGGTGAGCTTGCCTTTGGCGACGGCCGTGCGATTGCCTTGGGTGACGCCCAGGGCCGCGATCACGGCCTCGTTTCGATCGCCTGAACCGTCAAGGTGGATGTCCAGTCCGGAGTCCAATCCCTTGAGCCCCGTGAATCCCTTGGCATCGACCTGGACAGACCAGCGGAGCGTGTCCGCATTGAGCTCCGCCGCTGCGGTAACCTCTCTCGTGTTGGGCAGCGTCAAGGACGTCAACTGGATCTGCGGCCAGTCCACCGCGATCTTCGCGGCCGCGTTGCCCCAGTCGACGGTTGTCTCCCGACTCGTCCAGTTGAATTCACTGACAGTGGTCTCCCACAGCGATTCCTGCCATTGGCCTCCCACTCCCTGGATCTTGGCTCCGATGTTGAGTTCCCCGAGTTGGCTGCGGGCGGTGAGAGTGGCCTTCAGAGCCACCTGTTTGCGTCCGAGTTGCGGTGATTTGACGGCAATCTCCGAGGTGCCGTTGAAGTGCCCATTGCCACCGGGGAGGTTCCCGGCCCAGCCGACGGTGAAATCTCCGCCTCCGTTGGCGAAGTCCCAACGCCCGTTGATCTGAGAGGCCAGCGACTCCGTCGTCACCGTCAGTTGGTCGGCCTGGATGCCCTGTCTGTCGACTGCGATACTTCCCGCGGTGAAGCGGAGTTTCTGGCCGGCGAGATTGGGCTCGATCACTGCCAGATTGCCCGGCTTCAGAGTCAGACCCTCGCCTCCCACGGCGACGTCGACAGTCCCGGCCAGGACGGTCGGACCGGTCTCCAAGCGATCCAGTTGAAGATGGCCCGCAAGGCTCCCTGCTTCAATACGTCCGTTCCAGCGGCCCGAGATGTGAAGCGGGCCCGAATCGGGCGGCAGCACGGCCTCTGCGAGGGAATCGTTGGGCGCCAGATTGAAATCGATCCGCTGGGCCCAGTTCCCGCCCTCGGCCAAGTCCCCGTGCAGTTCAATCCCCTGCGGCACCTTCAGGTTGAATCCCCATGTTGACAGACCGTTACTCATTCCGAACAGGGTGACCGGCCCGATAGTCTTGACGGCCTCATTGGGTTCGGCGATATGAACGAGGGCATCCCGGATGTCCACACGGGGTAACGTGATTCTGGACGAACTCGCTGAATCCGACCCGTTGATCTGGGCAAGGCGCGCCGCGAAGTCTTGCACGTTCCACCGTCCACTTCTGTCGCGACGCAGGTTGATCTGCGGTTTGTCGATCCGTACCGAATCGAGTCCGAGCGAACGCGTGATCAGCAATAGCGGGATAGAGCGGTGGGATAGGTCGACCGTTTCGATTCTGAGTATTTGCTCGTCGTTCAGCGGAGTCGAGAGAGTGATGTCACGGGCCGTCGTTCGTCCGGTCCAGCCTATGGAGAGGGATCCGGCGGTTACGCTGAGCCCCAACTCCTGATTGGCGGCGCACGCATCCACCTCCGTGGCAGGTCGCTCCATAGAACGAACTGTGTCACCACCCCGACCAGGATCAGGATGATGAGCCCACCTACGGTGACTCTGATCGCCCAGCGGCGCATTTGCGGACTACTCCAAACGACTTCTCTCTGCCATCGTGAGACTCATGGTGCCTATCGCCAGCGATGTCAGTCGACCTGATGGTCCACTGGGGGGATCGTCCCGATCGTTCGCGGACCAAACCCAAAGAACCACCAGTCGTCTCGGTACGCTCTTCCAATGGACGGGCCGGAACTGTCGACCACTTCCCCCGTATCTGCCCAGTACGCCACGTAGGCAACGCTGGCAAAGCCAACCTGTTTGATCTCTTTCGTGAAGGCGATCTCCGGCGTCACGATGCTCGCCACGGGGACGCCCGCGCCCGCTGCGGCCGCTGCGGCCGAGGCACCGATCGCCGGGATACCGATCAAGCTTTCGTAGCGGTCGATGCCGACCCCCCCGCTTCGCACCTCGAGTACGATCTCCGCCTGCTCTTGTTTGGCGGTGATCTGGACGCCCGACAGAAGCAGTTTCGCCCGGAGTTCTCCCAAGACGAACTCCTCTTCGGCCGCTGCGAAATAGGTGTCTTCCACGAAGATCTTATGTCCACGCAGAATGACGAAGTCAAACGGCTTGACGGCCTCAATCGCGGCTTGTGACAGCAGAAACTGCTCGGTCGCGGTGCGAGACGGATCGGTGACCCGAAGGCTCGCGCACCCCGTAAGGATTATCAGACCGCAGACCAGCCCTAGCCCCATCAAAGCGGTCGGATGGAGCCGATGTACTACTGACGTGCTGGCAAACCGTCCGTGGACTCTCATACTGTCACCTGCGAAAGGAATACTCCATTTCCATTGCATCGGTTCAAAGGTGCAGTCGGATGGAGGCCATGCCCCCCCGATCTAAGTTGCATCCATACGCGGTCACTCTATCAGAATCGCCGCGTCAAGGCAAAGAATCCCTCAGCACGCGTCCAGAGGCTTGAAGAACCTGGCTGTCGGCGATATGCTAAAGGTGTTGGAACGATCCGCCGGATACGCTCGACGGCTGATGGTCCTGAGGAGGATGTCGATGAATCGCCGTGACTTTTTGAAGGGATGTACCGCATCAGTGGCTGGCTGGTCGATGCGGCACGCACTTCTTTACGACGCATGCGCCGCATCCGTTGATGGTATTCCCGATACGTCAGGCATGAGCCTGTTGCTTATCACCATCGATGCCCTGAATGCCGGTACTATCGGCTGCTATGGGCATCCGCTGGTCAAGACCCCGAACCTCGACCGATTCGCGACCAGAGGGGCCCGTTTTACCAGGTGTTACTGTCAGTCTCCAGCGTCAAACCCTTCACGCAGCTCGTTTCTGACCGGGCTTCGACCCGAGACGACTGACGTTCTGACGAATGACGATCCGATGGACTGCCTGTTGCCTGCTGGGGCTCAGTCGTTGCCCGAGATGTTGCATCGGTATCATTTCTATACCGCGAATATCGGAAGACTCTTCTACGGGCGCGAGCATGCGTGTCGCCAACTGAACGCATTTGACTACCGCGATTCCGATAATACAGCGATCAGTGAAGAGGTCCGGGCCGGAGCACGACTCAGGGAGGTTCAGGAGAACGCCGATTGTGCGTTTGATGTGGCACCGAAGGACACGGGCCAAGAGACGGTTGCAGAGCATACAGCGGACCCCCCTGGCGACGCTGGACCTCCGCGTGAACAGGAGCCGGAACGGAAGGCCAGGCTTGCCGCCCAGGTTCTGGGGGATTTGGCCGGGCGGAATACTCCCTTCTTTATGTCGGTGGGTCTCTCGATGTTGTCTGCTCCCCTGCGATGTCCCGAGAGATATCTCGATCTCTACGACCTCGACGGCATCCCTGCTGTCCAGGCCACGATTGATCGCGATCGTGACATCCCGGCTGTCGCGAGACAGTGTAACGGGAATCATAGCCTTTTCGCGGACGGCCACGAGGAACCGGCCACGGATGCCATGGCCAGAGAAGCGATCCGGGCCTACTATGCCGGCGTCTCCTTCCTCGACGCACAGGTCGGGACCGTGCTCGATGCCCTTGAGCGAGCGGGGCTCAGCGATGAAACGATCGTTGTGATCTTGAGCGATCGTGGCTTTCAATTGGGTGAACATGGACTCTGGGGGGGCGGCACACTTTTCGAACAGTCTACTCATGTCCCCCTGCTGCTCCGCGTTCCCCGCGTGACAACTCGTGAGATGGTGTGCGATGAGCTTGTCGAACTGGTGGACCTCGTGCCGACCGTGTGTGACCTGCTGACCGTTCCGATGCCGGAGACCCTGGAAGGAAAGAGCCTGGTGCCCTTGCTTTCTGACCCTCTGCAACCGTGGAAGCGAGCGGCCTTTGCCGTCTCTATAGTGGCTGGGCACACTGGGCGATCTGTACGAACCAAGCGCTGGCGCTATACAGATTGGCAATCCGACACCACGTCGCGACGGCAGTTCGAGCTTTACGATCTGGACGCAGACCCGTGGGAGCAGACCAATCTGGCCCTGAATCCAGACTACCGGAACGAGCGCACGATCCTGGCCAATCTGCTCCAGCGGGGTTGGCAGGCAGCCCAATAGTTCAGGGCTCCGTTCCTCAGGCGCTGCGCGGAGAGCAAATCGACTGAGAACGTGTCATCATCGTCTCGCGGTTTGCCCCCAAAAAGAGAAAAATCTCAGGCAAGGTCCGCAAAAAGATGCTCTGAAATCACCCATTTCCTGATCCTCCAGGTTTTTCGCGTCCCCTTCCCGAATCATGGTGCCGATCCTTGATTTTTCAGTGCTTTGGCGGTATAATACAGGCATACATTTTTTGGGGTGGTGCAAGCTATGAACGAGATATTCCTAACAATGTTTGTGATGCTTCTGTTCTTGGTCGGCGTCACAACGAAGTAAGTCCTGCTGCAACCGGAGCGGCCCGGTACGGTCATACCGTGCGGCTCGCCATTGAGCTGATTCCCAGCAAGGAAGGTGGGTGCTCATCACTGTGTTGCGGACACCAATGATGCTCTACGGACCCGTTGCGTAATTTGCGCAACGTCCGGGACGGACGGCCTTCCGACTCAATCCCTCCGATCTCCTCAATCGCCCTCAGGCATATCGCTGGTGTTGTTCTGGACAGAATACATCGCTGCGTCCGAGAATTTTGTTGTTTCGCCCGGATCTCTTTGCCATAATCAAATTCGGTTGAAGTTCGGGTTTCTAACGTGAGCATAAGTGGTTTGACGGGTTTTGAGCGTTTCGCGGAGACGCATTTCAATCCCCTGCAGTCCATCGGAAGAGGGCCCATCCCGGAGTTTCGGCGGCGTAGGGCTGTTCTGACACTGTGGAGGCAGGTTCGGCTTGGATTCATGCAAGGAGCGTTGGCATCATATCGACTTTTCACCCCCGAGAAGACCCACAGCACACGCAGGAAGGAGGTAAGTGCCTGAGTCCCGTAATGTCCCGGTCTCAGGCGGGCATTGCAGATGCCGCCGGCTGAATCGACTCAAGACGGCCAACGTGTCCGGCGATAGATGCAGAGGCGGCATGGATGGAAAAGCAGTTCGTTGGCGTACCATTGTGCGTTGGAGCAACCATCACGTAACTGGAGGATCCTCATGTACAGAAAGATGCTTTGTTTCATTTCTTTGCTCTTGGGACTCGGACTGGCGGTGACAAGTCCGGTCAGTGCCGAACTCGTGGCCTGGTGGCCGTTCAATGAAGGTAGTGGCGATACGGCTGTGGACGTGACGGAGAATGGTCACGATGGCACCCTCAACGGCGACACGGCCTGGACGACCGGCCAGCTCGGCGGCGCTCTGGAGTTCGACGGTTCCGGCGATTACGTCATGTGCGACCTTATCGACATCGACACGACTGTCACCGGTGGCCTCACGGTGACCGCCTGGGTCAACAGGCTGGCCGGTGGCGACATGAAGATGTGCAGCAATCGTCAAGTTGCCAATGGTCCGGGGGGCGGGTTCTCCTGCACGATCTACGAGGATCGAATGGAGATGGACATTTGTAGTGCGACGGCGCGCAGTCTTGCCAGGGATACCGACGGTCCTACGGTTCCGGACGAGACCTGGGTTCATCTGGCGTGGGTTCTCGACGACGCCGGTGACGTTTTCAATGAATACCATAACGGTGAATTGGCGGATTCTTCGGCCGAGACCGGCTCTGTCACCGTCTCGACGGAGAATTTCCGGATCGGGGGAGATTCTCCCGCGCTGGGGCTGTACTTCAGCGGAATGATCGACGACCTGCGGGTCTACGACCACGCTCTGACGCAGGGAGAGCTGGCCGACGTCATGGTCGGTCGCGGTCCTAACGCCGAGAAGGCTTCCGACCCCAGCCCGGTCGTCGAAGCTACCGACATTCCTCTGGACACCATCCTGAGCTGGTCGGCTGGCGAGTTTGCGGCGACCCACGATGTCTATCTGGGCACCTCGTTTGACGACGTCGACGCGGCGACCCGGGCGGACACTCTGGGTGTACTGGTCAGCCAGGGCCAGAGCGACACGACCTTCGATCCGACCGCCCTTCAGTATGGTCAGACTTACTATTGGCGGGTCGACGAAGTCAATGCGGCCCCGGACTACACGATCTTCAAGGGCGAAGTTTGGAGCTTCACGACCGAACCGGTGGCCTATCCGATCCAGGGCGTGGTTGCGACGAGCAATGCGTCGTCAGGCGTAGGGTCCGGTCCTGAGAATACGGTCAATGGCTCCGGTCTCAATGCCAGCGACGAGCATTCGACGGCTTCGGACGACATGTGGCTCGGCGGTCCTGCCGGCGAGGAGCCGCTGTGGATTCAGTTCGAGTTCGATACGGTCCACAAGCTCTATCAGATGCTGGTCTGGAACTACAACGTGCAGTTCGAGCCGGTCCTGGGCTTCGGTCTCAAGGACGTCACGGTGGAGTACTCGACGGACGGTGTCGAATGGTCGGTTCTGGGGGATGTGGAACTGGCTCAGGCGACCGCCAACGCGACCTACACCCACAATACGACGATCGATCTCGAAGGTGTAGCCGCCAAATACGTCCGACTTGTTATCAACAGTGGTTGGGGTACCATGGGCCAGTACGGGCTCAGCGAAGTCCGATTCACGTATCTCCCGGTTCTGGCCCGCGAGCCGCAGCCGGCATCAGGTGCTGCCGATGTGCCCGTCGAAACGGTTTTGGATTGGCGTTCCGGCCGCGAAGCGGTCTCGCACGAAGTCTTCCTGGGAACCGATGCAGAAGCATTGGCGATGGTCGACGCCGTGACGGCTTCGGAATACGACCCCGGCGTCCTCGATTTGGGGACGACCTACTACTGGCGAATCGATGAAGTCAATGAGAACGCCAGTCCGGCGACCTGGACGGGCGACGTCTGGAGCTTTGCCACGCAGGACTTCCTCGTGGTCGATGACTTCGAGAGCTACACCGACGATCTCGATGGCGGCGGAACGGTCTTCCAGACCTGGATCGATGGCTTTGACGATGACACGAACGGTTCGCAGGTCGGTTACATCAATGCTCCGTTCGCCGAGCAGACGATCGTCCACGGCGGTTCGCAGGCCATGCCTCTGTACTATGACAACACGTCCGCCTCGACGTCTGTGGCCGATCTGGACATCGACGGTGACGATTGGACTCAGGCGGGCGTCCAGACGCTCGTGATCTACTTCCGTGGCGATGCCGACAACACAGGCGGGCAACTCTACGCCGAGATCAATGGCAAGAAGATTGTCTATCCCGGCGCCGCCGACGCGTTGACGAAGTCCAGGTGGCAGCAATGGAACATCGACCTGGCTTCGGTCGGCACCAACCTGAGCAACGTCACGATGTTGAGCGTTGGCGTTGACGGTGGCGGTTCCGGTCTCGTTTTTGTTGACGACATCCTGCTCTACAAGACGGCACCAGAAGTCCAGGGGCCGGTTGACCCGGGGACCGAAGGGCTGGCACTCCAGTACCTCTTCGACAACGGGGCGACCGATAGCTCGGGCAACGGTTATGACGGCACGCTTCTGGG
Organism: uncultured Phycisphaerae bacterium; assembly: GCA_963726475.1. Classification (GTDB taxonomy): domain Bacteria; phylum Planctomycetota; class Phycisphaerae; order Sedimentisphaerales; family Anaerobacaceae; genus Anaerobaca. The sequence goes on from CAVSCO010000088.1 coordinate 96,842, forward strand.
TGATGCCGCTGACGACGAACGGTGTCCTGGCGCTCGATGGTTCCGACGACGCCGTGGCCGTGCCGCAGATCGGCGGAGCGGGTGCGACGCTCAGCACGTTTACCTACGCTATGTGGGTCAATCCAACGTCGGATCTGTCAGCCGTGCAGTTCGCCGGCGGGATCAATACTGACGGCTGGGTGGCCGGTGCGGTTCACCTGAAGCTGTCCTACGGCGCCCTTAATGCGGGAATCAATGGCCTTGCCGGTGGCGACCTCCAGGGGCCGACCAAGTCGTCGCGGGCGAGTGGAGCCACCTGGCTCTGACCGTCTCTGAGACGCAGGCGACGATCTACCTTAACGGCCAGGTCGAGGAGTCGCGCGAGTTGGCGGCTCCCATGGATCTGGTGGTCGGCGGTGCGTCGCTCGGTGCCTGGAACAACGGCGGCACTCTCGAACGCGAAATGGCCGGTCAGATGGATGATTTCCGCGTCTACGATCGCGCTCTGTCCGCCGGAGAGATCCTCTTCCTGTCGGAAAACCGGTAGGACTCCGTTAGACGAAGTCAATTTCGCAGATTGCTACGGGGCTCGTGTCGATTTGACACGGGCCCCGTCTGTATTCTCATATCTTGCCGCACCCCCTCCCTCTGCTTGCACATGTTGGTTGACGCACATCGCTGCCTGGATATCATAGTCTCGTGTCGGCCGTGTCAGGGCGACGGCAGGCGGACGAGGTGGACCTTTCATCATCAACCAACGGTGGAAAGGACGGGACAAGATGGAGAAGATCAATCGGCGTGATTTCCTCGGAGCGGCGGTCGGCGGCAGCCTGGCCATGAGCGGAATCCTCAGGCAGGCCAAGGCGAGCCAGGCAAACGAGCCCAAGATCAAGTTCGGCGTCATCGGCTGTGGCAACTATGGTATGACCGATATCCGGGCTGCCTTCAAAGTCGGTGGGGTTGAAGTTGCAGCACTCTGCGACGTGGACAGCGAGCATCTCAAAGACTGTGCGGACAAAGTTGAGCAGTCGCAAGGCTCGCGGCCCAAGACGTTCAAGCACTATGATGATTTGCTGGAAACACCCGGTCTGGACGCGATCATCATCGCCACGCCTCCGCAATGGCACGCGTTGCCTTTCATCGCAGCCGTTGAGAAAGGCCTGGACGTCTATTGCGAGAAGCCGTTGGCATACGATATCCGCGAGGGTCGCGCGATGGTCGATGCAGCCAAGAAGAAGGGTGTCATCGTCCAGGTTGGTTTCCAGCGACGACAAAGTCCGGCCATCCAGCAGGCCCGGGAATACATTAGGCAAGGCAACCTCGGGCGAATCATTCAAGCCGATGCGCAGATCCACTACACCGCGGGAATCCGGGATACGACGCCGCAAGACCCGCCCGCCTCGCTGGACTGGGACCTGTGGTGCGGTCCGGCCCCGAAACTGCCCTACTGCCCGCAGATCGGCCACTTCGCCTGGCGCCTGGAGGAGACGACTGGTCATGGTCACCTTGTCGACTGGGGCATCCATCTGATCGATGCGACGAGGTGGATTCTCGGTGAGACGATGCCCAGGGCCGTCCAGGCCTCCGGCGGCATTTACTGCTTCACGGACAAGATCACGACCCCCGATATCCTCTCGGTTCAGTTCGACTTCGAGACGTGTCCGGTCTTCTGGAAGCACCGGATCTACGGGGCCGCTGAGTATACGCCTGAGATATCCAACGGGATTCTCTTCTACGGAGAGAAAGGCACGGTCTTCGTGACCGATCAACGGTGGGTCATCATTCCCAAGGGAAGGGATGCCGAACGGATCGAGCACAACGTCAAGGCCGATATGGGTGCTGCGCACATGGCCCAGTTCCTGACGGCGGTTCGCAATCGAACGCAGCCGGGTTGTACGATCGAAGATGGGTACCGTTCCACAACCACGGTCAAGCTGGCTATGATTGCCTATGAGATCGGTGCAAAGGTCACCTGGGACAGCAAGAGCGAACGCATCACCAACAGCGAACAGGCCCATAGCCTGCTCAAACGTGAATACCGTGCGCCGTGGCAGCATCCATACAAGACTTGAACGCCTGCGAGAGAGGGATCTCAATGAGTGATGATCGCGAACGCATAGCAGATTCAGCCCATCAGATTCACTTCGAGCATACGGCGCTCAACGTTTCGGCACCGGTGGAGATGGCGCGATGGTACGCTACGAATCTCGACATGAAGGTCGTACGCGAAGGCCCCCCACCGATCAACGCGAGGTTTATCGCCGACAGAGACGGTCACACGATGATCGAGGTCTACACGAATCCGCCCGATGCGATCCCCGATTACGCCTCGATGGACCCGCTGCAACTGCACCTGGCCTTCATGGTTGACGATGTGGATGCGATTCGGAGCCGGTTGATCGCCGCCGGAGCGACATCCGTTGGTGACGTCACTGTTACCCCTGCGGGCGACCGACTCGCCATGCTTCGCGATCCCTGGGGCCTGGCCGTCCAACTCGTCCATCGCGCCGATCCCATGCTGTCACGCGAGTGACTGGGCGTGCATCGCCGACGTCGGCCGTGGGACCGACGGAAAGGAGCCGATGATGAGGCATACAGCAATCATTTGTCGGAGTGCTGCGCACAGGCAAAGGTCTTCGGTGGTCGTTTGGGGCACCGCGATCCTCGCGATCTGCTCCACGACTCTTCAGGGCGAGTCGCCCCTGTTCGATCTCTCCAATCGGCTCACGGTTGCCGTCTTGCCTTTTGAAGATACCACGGGGGATCCGAATCTTGCGCCCTGGCGCTATATGGTGTCGGGCTTGCTCAAGAATCAACTGGCCGATGTCAAGTCGCTCCGTATCCGATCGGAAGAGGCTGTCAATTACGGATTGCGAAAGGTAGGGGTTTCCCCGGGGGACGCAATCGATCCCAACATGGCTCGGGCCATCGGCGAGCACATCGAAGCCCAGCGGGTTATCTGGGGTGTATGTCACAATGTCGGCGGTCGGTTGCGGATCGAAGCCAGGATGCTGAATGTCGCGACGAACGAGTTGTCCGGTCCTTTCATTTCTTCGGGCGTGGATGCGTTCGACCTGCGTGATGCTCTCAGCGAACAGATTCTTCGCGTGCCCTTCGCATCGTGCCTACGGACGCAGAACGACTAGAAATGTCCGAACGCTGGACGACTTCGACCAAGGCGTTGACGTGGTATGGCAAGGGTTATTTTTTGCAGGAACAAGGGCCGTGCGGTTGCCGAGATGGAGGCCTGTTTCCGCAAAGCTCTTGCGGCCGACCCCAACTGCGCGAAGCTCTGCGCCTGCCTCGCGGCGACACTTGCCAATCAGGGTCAACTCGGGCCCGCTGAAGACTTGGCCAGGAGGGCCCTGGAACTCGACAGCGATGATGCCTTTGTCCATTCATTGCTGGGGTTCATTCTCGCCAATCAGCGGCGGTTTGGCGAGGCCAAAGAAGCCGCCCAGCAGGCGTGTCGGCTGGACCGAGACGACGCCGATCATCTGGTGTTCCTGGCGCGACTATATGCCCTGGAGGGCAAGTGGGATGAGGCGAGAGGGCTTCTGGAGATCGCTGTTGCTCTCGAGCCGACGAATGCCATGGCGCATGCGTCTTTGGCCTCAGCTTATGTCGCCGCAAAGAACAGGCACGCTGCCCTGCTCGAATTGCAGGAGGCCGATCATTACATGCCTGAACATATGGCAGCTTTGAATGTGCGGATGAGCATGGCCCAGACGTATGAACGTTTGGGCAAGCCCACGGTGGCCATGGATCACTACACGCGTGCCGTTGCGATGGCCGATCGGCTGGGCATGGACCCGGGCACAAGTCGAGCGGTCAAAGGACGAATCCAGCGGCTGAAAGGTTCGCTGAAACCTGCATTCTTCGAAGGGGCCATGCCACAACGTTATTCGGAACGGGATCTCGATAAGATCCTGGCCGAGCGACTCACGGAGACAGAACGGCAGTGGGTCGGCAATCCGTTCTTGTGCACGGAGGCCATGACGCAGTGGGCACGGGAACTGACGCGGGAGGCCACGAACGATTTCGAGAAGGCTCGGGCGATATGGGACGGTCTGATGCAAAGAGCTACGGTGCAAGGTCAGAACAGGAGCCGTACGGCCCGCGAAGTGTTTGCCGCATGGGATGATCCGACGGTTCGCTTGGTCTGTATGGATCGCGCCATTCTGTTCGTTGCCCTGGCCCGGGCGGTGAACGTTGACGCTTCTTTCGTCCAGGTCACGCGAGATCCGGATGGAATGGTAATGAACCATGCCTGCGCCGCCATTTTCGACGGACAGCGGGCCCTGCTGGCCGACTCGTCGTTTCGCTGGTTCGGCGTGCCCCACCGGGAATATGCCGTCCTGGACGATCTCCAAACCACCGCGTTTCTCTGTTTCAACAATCGATTTGGTGACGCTCATCCGATCGGCGTGTGCCGGGCAGGGCTCAAGCTTTGGCCGGAGTCCGTGCAGGGCAAGTTGGAACTTGCCGGCCTGCTGATCAAGCGAGACCAATCCGCAGAGGCGCGTCGTCTGCTGGCCGAGGTCGCCCCACCCACGTCCAGTGGTCTGGAAGGCTCGATGTATTGGGTTGCGCAGGGACTGCTTGCGGAGTTGGATGATGATTGGGAGCAGGCAGAAGACTGCCAGCGAAAGGCTGTCGCTCAGTGCTCCACGCAGGCGGGGTACCACGCCAGGTTGGGCCGCATCTGTATGGAGCGAGGCCGATTCGCGGAAGTGCGCAGCGCTTTCGCGCCTGCTTGCGCAACAGTCCAGATGCGATGATGGCTGGATTTGCGCGGCAATCGATCGTACAGATCAACGAGGCGATCGCTCAGAGACAATCCGCCGGCGCTGCTACGCCATAGCGGTTGATGCACTCCTCCGCACGTGATATCATGCCGACAATGGAATGGGCGAATGCTGTCCAGCGATCGCTTCGAAGGAGAGCCACATGCCGATGAAACGCTTCCTTACCACCCTCGTCATGCTCTTCTGGCTTGTTCCCACTACCGCCGTCTGTGGAGGGCAGAACCAGATTGACCAACTTGTTCAACAGGCCGGCAATTCAGCGTCAGACGAAGCGCGTCTGGCGTGTCTGAGGGAATTGCGGCAGTCCGATGGCCTCGATGCGACGCTTCGACGCGATCTGGACACACTCGTCGCGGAGATCGAGCGATGGATTGGCGACGAGTCGTTGGACTATTTCGGGCGGCAGGTCTCCCACGCACTGGACTACGATTTCGGCATTCCCGAGTCGTCACCGCTGTATCCGCTGACGCATATCTATCGTGGCGCATGGTGGCATGGTATGCTCTGGAATCGGGAGGCGTGTGGAACAATCCGGCTCGCAAGAGGGCGTTTCTGACGGCTGCGCGTCGTCAGTTTGAGTTGGCGGCAGTCACATTTCCTGAGAACGAGATCGCGAGCATGTACCTGGGGCGGCCGATTCCGTCTGGCACACACTATCCGAAGATTGACGGTGCTCCGGAGTGGGCCGCGTACCAGAGAGAAGGGCTCGAACGACTGACCGACATTATCGAGTGGTGGATCGTGCATCGCATGCGAGCCGATGGCCAGTACGGCGGCGGCTGGGGCGACGACTGCGAGATGTGGCGCTGGTGGACGCCGATTTTGATCGGGTTCGAGCATCCGCAAATCAATCGGGCCCAGGCCAGGTTCTCGGCTGCCCTGCTGTCTCAACCTCATATGAGGTTGGGCTATACGGACCGGATGTCGGACGTCGAGCATACTGCCGAAGACACGGCCGATGCGATCACGCCCATGATGCATATCGACCCTGACAATCCCGATTGGAGCAAGCGATCCGCCCGCTTGGTCGAATTGATGGAGTCGCTCTGGACGGGCCGCAATGAGCGAGGTTTCCTCCAATTCAAGAGCACCTACTTCACTGCCGAGAAGGTCGATCTCGCGCCGAACAGAGCGTGCGACACAGTATACCACCCGCGCGTGATTCAGCCCGCGCTGGTCCGTTGGCAGCGTACCGGTGATCCGAAACTCACGAAGCTTGTCTCCGCGTGGATGGACACATGGGTGGACGCGGCCGCACGCGACCGAGCATGGAAAACCGGCCGGCGTTATTCCCACGGCGATACACTGGCCCGATGGTCGAGTGGGTGGTCTCGATCCCAACTGGTGGGATCCGAGGAATCACGGCGAGCACACGCTCTACTTGTTTCCCAGTGCGATGAGCTTGATGACGCACACGTTGCTGCTGACCTATCACATGACGGGCGACGAGAAGTACCTCGATCCGATTCGGTCGATGGCGAAAATTCGACTTGATTTTCTTAATGGCGATAAGGGCCAGGATAATCTCGTGCCGGGCTCGGAGCGATGGTGCGCGGCCCGCCTCGGAGGGCTCACTGCCGTGGCGGCCAAGTACAAGTTCTTGACCGGCAAGAACGACTTCGACGCCCTGCTGTTGCGTGAGATGTCACCGTACGTGCGTTACAGACTCGAATCCGATTCATCTTCTCTCGTGGCAGGACTAAGAGCCAACGCCGAGGCGCTGCGCGTCAACTTCCCCGGGTACACCAGCGAGGTGCGTTATACGGACCGCGTTCTGCGGTTTCCCACTCTCTTTGGGCCGGGCGGAATCGCCGATCGAACCGTTGCGGAGGTCCGTTCACCCAATCCGGCGTTGCTGTATTCCAGCGTCACAGGTGATCCTGGAACACCCGACTATCTTCCGCTCAACGCCGTGCGTTGGCTGACGCCTCCGCGTGAGATCGCTGCCCTGGTCACTCGCTATAACACAGATGGGCTCGAAGCTCAGTTGTTTCAGTTCGGAGAGAAGAACCGCCCGATGGGGGCCGAGTTCTACATGCTCGCGCCAGGGGCTTACGAATTCACCTTGACGCTTGAAGCTGACGGCATGGAACGGATCGTCGAGAGGCAAACGTTCAGCGTCACCGGCAGGCGCACTCGCGTGTCGTTTGCTCTGCCGGCTCGTGGTTTGTATGTGCTTGGCGTACATCACAGGGACGAACGGAAGAATACGTCGATTTCGAAATGAGGAGACCATCATGTTGAAGCGAATCGCGTTGCTTGTGATTGCCGCTACCGTCCAGCCTCTCACGGCCTCGGCCAAAGCTCCGGTCATCCACTCGGTGCGGCCCGGCACATCCCCGACGATCGGGCTCTACGAGAAGTTCGAGTTGCGAATCGATCTGGAAGCGACCTATTCGAATCCCTTCGATCCGGATGAGATCGACCTCCGGGCCGAGTTCACCTCACCGTCCGGCCGGACGCAGACCATCTGGGGTTTCTACAATCCGTCGGGGTGGTCCGCACTGTGGATGATACGCTTCGCGCCGACGGAGGCGGGGCAATGGAAGTATGTCGTGAAGGTCAAAGACGAGGAGGGAACTGCGCAGAGCCGATCCGCTGCGTTCACTGCCACGGAGTCGGATCATCACGGTTTCGTCACCATCGCTTCTAACCAACGCTATCTCAAGCATGCCGATGGCAGTGCATTCTATGGGGTTGGGCTATGGTACAACGACAGCTACGAGCAGTTCAACCAGGGTCAGATCACCGAAGAAGGACTCGATCGGCTTCAGCGACTCGGCGTTAACTTCATCAGTTTCTTCCCTACGCCTCTGGAGACCATGGGCACGGGGCTGGGCCGTTACGACCAGAATCGATGTGGACGGCTTGATCAGCTTTTCGAGTGGTGCGAAGAGCGTGACATCCACATCAGTTGGAACATCTTGTTTCATTCGTACATCTCGCAAGCGGTTTGGGGCGGAGGCAACGCGCGGTATCGGAACAACCCCTATCAGCTCGTGACCGATGCGGAGGGGTTCTTCGCCAGTGAGAAAGCGTGGGAATACCAGGAGAAACTCTACCGCTACATCATCGCTCGGTGGGGCTACAGCCGAGCCTTGTTCCTCTGGTTCATCATCGACGAAATCAACGGCACCGAGGGCTGGCAAGATGGCGACAAGGCGGCCGCCGAGCAGTGGTGCCGTAAGATGGACGCGTTCTTCAACCAGCACGATCCGTACGGCCGCCCCACCACTGGAACGCAGAGCGGCGGGATCGGCCAGTGGTGGCCCGAAGGCTACAGGATCTTCGATATCGCCGCGCGAGAAATCTACGAAGCCCAGGGCCACCCGATACCCAGATCGGGCAAGATCGGCCCGGATGACGAAAGTCCGCTGCGCATGAGCTATCAGAACTATGCGACGCAGACCCAGAATCTTTGGAGCGGTTTCGACAAGCCGGCCATCATTGGCGAGTGTGGCTGGGACCACACGTACTATGAGCCAGGAATGCCAGGCTATCTGGCGATGTACCACAACGCCCTGTGGGCGGGGCTGGCTAACGGCCTGTGCTGCACCCCCTTCTGGTGGGCCTATTCCGACTGGATCAACGATGGCGTGGTGACAAACCAGATGCGATTCTTCTCGCAGTTCGTCTCCGACATCGACTTCGCCCATCTCGACTTCAGGCCTGTGCCCGTTCAGAGCGACGGCTGCGATGGCTGGGCGATGGGATGCGATTCACTTATCTTCGGCTGGGCGGTCAATCCAAGATCGGGGATGGCACGTGAATCCTTCACGATGTCAGGTTTGCCTGATGGCAGCTACGAGGTTCGCCTCTATCGCACGTGGCGCGGCCGCTACCTGGACCCGCAGACAGCAAACTGTGTTGACGGGAAGCTGACCGTGGCGATTCCGGAACTGAAGACGACAGGAGGCCACGCTTCGTATATTGGCGACGATGTGGCGTTCAAGATTCGGCGTCGTTGAGTTCGTGCGTGCAAGTTACCAGGAATAGAGCACCCCGGCGACGAACGAGAGGTCCTGCGACTGATCCACGATCGGGCTGTCCTTGATCTCACGGTCGAACCATTCGCATTGGATGGCGCCAAGCAGGCTCCATTTGCCGACCAGCTTGCGGCGGACCGCCAAGCGAATAAAGGGGTCCGTAGCGTTATCCGGCTCGTATGCCGGACGCCCGGCTCGGGCCTCATCGGACTTGACGCCATAGTAGTAGTCCACGAGGTTGTCGGTTTTGTAGCGGAGCCCCACCGAGGGGATAAAGTCAAAGCCGCCTTTGGAGAATAGCGCCGTGTAGCTCAGTTCCACCTCTTGCCCGTCGTGTTTGCCGAGAAGGTCGGTGACGCAGGAAAGTCCGATCAGTCCGTAATCCGTCAGCCAGTTCAGTCCAATTCCGCCGTCGACGGTCCAGTCCCGGTCGTCCATACCCGCCAGATCGCTACTGTCGTCGGAGTCGTATCCGTCGAAGCGAGGCTGAAGGACCGGTCCGAGAGAGAAGCCACCCATCTTGAAAAGGCGGTATCCCCCGCCAACGCCCCGCAGATACAGCCGCTCGCCCTCGTATCCAAACATTGGCACCGGATAGATCTTCGGATCGACTCCCTTGTAAGGCTTGGAACTGATGACGGCACCGGCGCCGACAAATACTTCTGGCTTGGAGAGTTCTTCGGTTAGTTCGGTATCTTCGGCCCATCCCGTGACGGTGGCCGCTCCACAGATCAGCACTGCGGCTATGATGACATCGATCTTCATACGTTGTCGCACCCCCTATGACAGACCGGCGAAATCGTCTCTGCGGGCTATCCCCGTGTTGAGGGACCGCCCAACGGCTGTCCAACCATAGCATTTCAGGTGGAAACTGCCAGGAAAATATCGCCACTGCGGCGGGATGATGGGAAGGGATCAGAAGCCCTTATAGTGTCCCAAGAAGGCGGGCAGACCTTCCTCTGCAAACCACTGAGGATCCCAGGCCACGTTGTCGGTCATGTACATATAGTCTTCCCGCAACACGTAGACCTCCGCTGCGACCTTTTCATAACCGGCTACGATGACGGTGTGACTCTGGCGATCGTAGAAGTCCCCCTCGAAGAAATCCAGCCGTTTGAAGTCTTCGGCGCCGACGTTCAGGTAGACTTGGCCATCCACGCACTCACTGTCGTGTGACTTGAAAATGACCGGGTAGACGTCGTCGCGGACTTTGCGACGAGTGAAGCCGCGCAGACGGGCCGGACGTTTGACGTACGTACCCTGAACAAGCCGCGACCAAACGGGCTCGAACATCAATGAACCGTAGACGAACAAATTCACGCAACAAACTCCAAACGCAAAGGGACCTCTTTCAATAAACTTTCACTAGGACCATGTGCAATACTTGTGCCATGGCGGAGTTTCCTGGGGAGAGATGTAAAATCTTCAGATGGCAAAGTGTTATGGGCTGAGTGGTCGTGGAGTGGCTTTGCCGTTGAGTGACAAAACTGTCGTTGGTGACTTGCGGGGATGACGAAATTGTCGGTTTCTTCTCACATGTGTGGAAGTCCGAGGACGATGTCCCGAAGGTGCCCTCCTTGCTCTCAGAGGGGGGTGCACTCGGGAACGCCTGCGAGGTAAGTTCTCGGCCTCACCCGTCTGGGCCGATGGGAAGATCTACTTCCTTTCGGAGAAAGGCACGATGACGGTTATCCAGGATGGGCCCGAGTTCAAGGTCCTGGCCGAGAGCGAGCTTGGCGAGGCCTGCTATGCCAGCCCCGCCATCTCCCGAGGCCATCTCTTCATCCGCTCGGACAAGAACCTCGTTTGCATCGGCGGGAGATAGTCGCGACATTTCCTCGCGTCGGTCCCGAGGACTACTGCAACTCCTCCAACTGGGCTTTGGCCCAGGCATGGCTGACATTGAGCCTGGCGGCCTTGCTGAATTGGTCGCGGGCGTCATCCTCTTGGCCTGTGCCCAGGTAACCGAGCCCCAGCAGATAGTGGGCCGAGGCTAGACGCGCCTGACGGGCCTGCTGCTCACCAAACTTGGCGAAGTAGTCCGTCTCCTCGTCACGTTCAATCCGCTGGGTTCCGCTCTGAATCAGCTCGTCGAAGATGGCTTTGGCCTGCTCTTCCTGGCCCAGCTCGCGCATGGCCATCGCTCGATAGAATCGCGATTCAGGCACCCATCGTGTGCCCTCCTGGGATGCCGATTTCTCATAGAAGGTCTTGGCCTTCTCTTCATCGCCGAGAGCGGCATAAGCGCAGGCCGTATAGTAGCTCACTTGGGCGGCACGCGGATCGTTCTGTGGCCGGCCCACGGAGAGGTTCTCCGGGTATTCCGCAGCAGCCAGAAAATCCTCCAATGCGCCCTTTGGCTCGTTGCCGTCGAGGCGCTTGATCCCGCGAAGCAAATGGGCATCGACATAGACGTCGTGGATCTCCCCACCGCCTTCGCGGACGTGGAAGTGATGGCTGGCCAGGTTCGAAATCGCCTCGTCGTAGTGGCCGGTCAGGACCATCGCCGTGATTTCGGACACGAAGCTGTCGTTGCGTTTGACCACCGTCGCGTGGTGCTTCTGGAGGATCGCAAGCCTTCTGGCGGGATCGACATTGCCCAACTCGTACAGTTGATCCAACTCGACGAACAATCTCGCATCGTCACCATTGCACTCGATGGCCTTCTCGTAACTCGTGATGGCTTTGGGGATATCGTTCTGCGTGCGGTAGTAAGCCCATCCGAGATTGCGATGGGTGCCCGCAAAGCCTCGATCGAGTTGAGCCGCGCACTCCCAATGGGCGATAGCCTGCTCGGGCTGCACGTCATACAGGGCATTGCCCAGGTAGTACTCCGCGCGAGCGTCGGTCGGACTGGCCTTGATTGCGGCCCGCAACGCGGCAATCGACTCGTGCCGGAACGGGAAGCAGTAGTCTGAGGGCATGGTTGGCGCCAGCGAGAAGAGCTGTCTGGCGGCTTCCGCATCGCCGTTCTGCTGATGGATGTAGCCAAGAAGGTAGTAGACCATCGGATATTGGCCAGCGGCGTCCGTCTTGTCGCGGGCGGCGCGGCGCAGCACTTCGGCGGCTTCGTCCCATTGGCCCCAGCCCATGTAGTCCGTTGCCAGTTCCAGGTAGGCCTGCACATCCCGCTGCATCGTCTGTTCGAGATTCTCCAGGGTACGTTCGGCTCGGCCGGTCTGCCCAAGGGCCATCTGGATCAAGTACAGTTCGTTTGTCGCGGTGAAATCGAGTGGATCGTCTGCGAGTATGCCCTGGACGATGGTGCGGGCCGGCCTGAGATCGCCCTGGTGTCTCAGCACGGCCGCTTTGAGATTCAGGGCTTTCGTGTTCATGGCATTGGTCGCCAGCGACTTGTCGATCTGCTCGAGGGCGGTCGCCCAGTCGCCTTTACCCGACGATAGCTCGGCAAGCTGGTAATACCCTGGTGAATGAAACGCGTAGTCCCACGTGGATCGATAGAATGCATCGTAGGCTTCATCCATCTTACCCTGGGCCCGCAGCGCAACGCCCAGATGGAACAGAGCTTCGGTATTGCCTGGACGGGTGTAATCGGTCGAAAGTCTCGCTACGGCTCGGCGCAGATGCTCTTCGGCCTTCGCATACATGGCCCGCTTGTTGTAGTCGATGCCCACGATGGTATTGGTTCGCGTGTCGTTCGGATCGCGCCGAAGGGCCTCTTCGTAGTAGTCGAACGGATTGACACGTGGGTTGTGAATCTGCTCGACACGAAGCCCGGTCAGGTACAGCTCTTCGATCGTCTCGATATCGTTCGGATCGGGCGGGTTCTTCACCGTCTCGGGCAGGTTCGGATCGTACGGGCGTTCAACGGCTTGGTACGCAATCAACTCATCTCCGTCGTCCGACAGGAGAGACGCGCGTAGATCGGTGAGCTTGACGTTCGCAGGGACGTTGACTTCCGCTACGAAAGGCTGATCGGGCCCGATAGTGATGATCCGATCGACGATGGGCTGACCGGAGGCCGTCAGCCGCACTTTGGCCTCTTTGTGCGGCGCCGTCGCGTTGAAGCCCACCTTGGCCTTGCCATCGTCGCTCAGTTCGAGATTGACCGCGGCGTCGAGATTGGCGTTCTTGAATCCGCCGATGCCGCGGATTGGATACCAGTATTGCTTGAACGTCTTGACCTCATAGGGCTTGATCCAACTGTAGTCGGGCTGGTTGTCGGAGAACGCCCCCACCATCAGCTCGGCGTATGGCCCATCGGCGTCAGTGAGAATCTTGTCCCACATCCGTCCTCGCGGCCCGGTGCTCCATTCCCAGAGCTTGGCGCCGCAAACCACGTGATGATCGCCCACGTGGACCACGCCCGCCTCCTGGCCATGGTCGTAGCCTCCCATGAAGTCTTCCTGGATGTTCCAGGCGAAGAACGAGATCGGTTCGGGGTGATTCTTCCACCAGCTCAGATCGACGCCGCGATAGTCGTTGCCGCGATAGGTCTCATCACCGATCGGCCAATGGGCGAAATCATTCTTGGAATGATACGTCGCACGTGGTGACGCTGGGCGGGAAGATCACCTGGTAATCGTCGTTGACATGAACGGCTACATTCGCCCAGTAGAGAATCGAGTGCGGCTCCGCGGTGCGGTTGAACAACTTGACCGTTGTCTCGATATTCGAACGTCCCGGGTGGAGCGTTATGCCGATGAGCCACTTCATGCGGTGACGCCGCTCCGTCTCGCCGAACCAGATCGTCTTGCTGCCGTCGTCGTTGTCGGCCAGCGTGTAGTCGACCGGCATAAACGTCGTGTTACGGTGGTGATGGAAGACGCACCATTCGATCCCACCGGAGGTCCATGCGCCCAGCATGCCGATCAGCGCCGGCTTGATCACATGCTGGCGGTAGAAGATCTCATAGTTGTTGGTCTTGTCGGTGGCGTAGAAAAGCCGACCGCCGATCTCGGGCAGGATGCAAAGCTTGATATATTCGTTTTCGAGGTACAGCGCCTTGTAGGTCTGCTCCTCGCGGACGTCGGTGATGCCGTCCTGCATCGCATAGGGATAGACCCGCTTCTGCGCTCCCTGGTAGGATTCGTTGGTATAGAAACGCGGATTGGTGTCGGGCGCTTCGAGCGTGTAGGTCGGGATCGTCAGCGGTTCCTCCCAGACCTTGACTGCCGCCTGCACCGGTGCAAAAATGGATAGTACGAGAAGAAATGACAGACGTGCGCGTCTTTGCAGTGACATGAGCCAGGCACTCCTTTCTATGGTCCTCAGTCGCGTCCCTCAGGTCCGGTCCGAAGAGATGTCTCCGCCAGCCCCAGGTTTGCGTCATGCTACCAAAAGAAGTCCCTGTTCACAAGCCTCTAACGGCTTCTACCGGTGGCCTCAGTCGTCTCGTCGGGATCCAATATGCCGTCGCCATCGGTGTCCGGATCGTTTGGATTCGTTCGGTATATCGAGAATTCCTCGTAGTCCGTCAGGCCGTCACCATCGCTATCGGGGTGCTCGCAGAGTTTGGGCGTAGGCTGGATATAGGGTATCCCTGCGACTTCCGCCACACCTGTCCCGATCTGGTGGGCCAGCCACGGAGAGATCGTTTCGTTGAACGCGATAAAGTTGTCGACATAGCCATAGTAGGCCCGTCCTGCGCCGTAATCGGTGAAAGCCAGGCTCTCCCACCAGTCTTCAGTATCCGGTCTGAACCAGTCCGGAAGCGTTGCCGTTTGCACATGTTCTCCGTTCAAGTAGACCGCAATCCGTCTCTTTGTGAAGTCGGCACTGAGGATGAGGTTATTCCAACGACAATCCTCGGCGTCCATTAGACGCAGCGCGAGCCGGTCCGATTCTTCACTCTGAAGACGCAATTCTAGGTCATCAGAGCGGCGTACGTCGTGTATTTCGAACCACGGTCGCATATACAGTACGGCGTCACTATCATAGTCATCAGAAGGCAGCTTGTAGAAATCGAAGCAGAGGGTAAACGCATCGACATTGAAATCATTCGGATGTACCCTGGCCTTGTAGCCCCAACGGCCCGCTCCCGCGTACTCATACGTTCCATTGAGGTACAACGAGCCGTCCTGATAGTAGGTATTCTTCAGTTCGAAGTCGGGGCTGTGGTTCATCGAATCTGCGGGTGAGCCTTCAAACTGGTAGTAGGCAATGGGTAACGGCGCGGCGGTCGTCGTTGGATCGGTTCTGGCCTCGACCTCGTCGCCATCGAATACTCCGTCGCCATCGGAATCTGGATTGTGGGGATCCGTGCCATAGCGTTGCTCATCGAGATCGGAGAGCCTGTCGGCATCCATATCGGGCGTTGTATCGTCTGCTTCCAGGGGGTTGTAGCCGTATGTTACTTCGAAGCTGTCCCACAATCCGTCCGCATCCGTGTCGACGGAGCGGGGGTCTGTATCGCGGAGAAGCTCTTCAGAATCCAGCAGGCCGTCGCCGTCGCTGTCCGCCCACAATGGATCAGTGTCGCCAACCATTGCCTCGTCGTAGTCGCTCAGCCCGTCGCTGTCCGTGTCTGAGACGAAAGCATGCGTGCCTAAGACGTCTTCCTGGCGGTCTGTTAGACCGTCTCCGTCGGAGTCAGGATAGGCACAACTCTGTGGCTCAGGGGCGGTATACGGAATGCTGGTCGAGAACGCGTGCGAAGCGGCGACGCTGGACAGTTCCGAATCGGAAAGAGCGTGTCCGTATACCAGCACGTTGTCGGCGTAGCCATGGAAGGTCATGGCGTTTGAGTAGTTCGTGAACGTGAAGTCGGCTGGACTCACGGTGTCTGTATTCCACTGGAAATCACCGGCCAGTTCGACGGTCGCCAGCATCTGCCCATTGAGCACCACTTGGATTCTCCTGGATGGTACATCAACGACGACAATGACCGTATGCCACTGGCACCTATCGACCGTTGTTCCAGGGAAGGTATAAACGACGGCTTGTTGGTTCAGAGTGAGCATGAGTTCATCTCGGGAATTGGTGCGCAGACTGATCCAGCGATGGGCGCGGCCGCCAGTGAAGATATTGCGACAGTAGAAGTAGTTGCGTGAATTGTCGCGCAGTGGATAAAACTGGAGAGCGAAGCTGAAGTTGTCCTTGTTCAACTCGGCAATGCGCCACGAGGCGCTGTATCCGCCGATGCCACCAACCCCATAAATGCCGGTAAGGTACAACGCGCCGTTAACAATCTGGGCGTTGACCAGCGCAATTGGGTCGGTCAGCCCCGTACTGTCTGAACCATCTCCCTCGAACTGGAGGTACCCGAGGATGTCGTCGCCCGGAGCCGGTGGCGGGTCGTCACCGGCTCCGTGAAACGACAACGGCCGTGCCGCCATGCAGCAGCAATGCCCGACCACCACCAAAACCGCGATCTGGAGAGTTTTTTGATGAGGTGTGCCTATCCGGACATGATTCGCTCCTTTCTGCACTTTGCGAGCGGTGAGGTCATGGGCCGTCCCTCCGAAGCGGCCCATCGCCCACCTCATCCGCTCGCCTCTGTCAACTGGAGTCCATGGCGTGGTCGCTTCGTTACGACGGTTTTCGGGGAAATACAGTTTTTCTGACGGGTCTGCAAATTGAAGGCCTGCTTCGCTCTCGCCCGGCCCGGACGGAACCCGTTATACTCGTTTGCGGAGAAATTCCTGGGATTTGGCGTAACGAACTGAAAGACCCGGGACTATACGATGCGGACAATCTCTATGAATGCAGATGTCGATATCGTTGAACTGGTCCGACAGGCGCAACGGGGGGACCAGGAGGCCATGGACTGCCTCGCCGAGGTGGCGAGGAGCAGGCTCTACGCCTACATCTACCGCTTGACCCTCAATCACGATCTTGCCCAGGACCTTTTGCAGGAGACCCTCTTGAAAATGGTTGAGAGCATCCAGAAGATTGAACACCCGGAGCGATTCTGGCCCTGGCTGTTCCGGACCGCTCTGGGCCAGGTGCAGCACTACTACCGTGACCGGGCCCGGGCTCAGGAGGTGGAGTTTTCCTCAGCCAGCCGCAGACGCCTCTCGGACTATCTCTCGCGGGATCACGATGACGGCCTGGATCGGCTGATGCGGAAGGAACTGGCTGCGGCCGTGGTGGACGCCATGGCGCAGTTGAAACTGACGTACCGGAGCGTCCTGACGTTGCGATGCTACGAGCAGTTGTCCTTTGCTGAAATCGCTAACCTGATGGAATGTAAGGAGTTACGTGCTCGCGTACTATTCTTCAGGGCTCGGCATTCACTCAATCGCCGACTCGTGAGGCGAGGCTTTGGCAAGGGCCTGTTGCTGACGGCCTTGGGGCTTTTTGGCCTGTTGACCGCTCCGGCCGACAGCGCTTCGGCGGCGACCACCGTCACTGCCACGAGTTTCCACGTCGGTGCGGCGGCAACGATTGCCGGTCTGGCCGGCACACCGTCCGGAGCGGCCGCTATCCTGACGGCCGCTGGTATGACCTTTACGTTGAGCCTGCCGCTTCACTATATCGTCTATATCGTTCTGGCGGTGTGCCTGATCCTCATTACCTGCGTCGTCGCCGTCTTCCTCGAGTGAGGAAGGCCCCGGATACCGGTCGAGACCCTGCTGTGTCACCAAGCCCCCCCCTCTAAGACGCGGTCTCTGCCCGGAGAATGTGACATTCCCGCTTGAAGCCCCCTGCCGAATCAGTCGATATAGAATTTGGCGGAGCCGGAAATATTTGTTGCTTGCGTGATGCTCATCTGGTACAAAAGAGGTGGTTTGGACGGGCTTTTTTTGGGACGCACCAATCCGTTGATATTCTCAGGAGTGAGGGTCGTTCCGTTCGCGGTGCGCGGCGTGACGCCCTTATCGGTCGGAGGCATTGCTGCGGGGTGTTCTTCCTGCAATGGAACGGCATCAAGGCGTCGGAATCGCACGCTTTCACGCACTCCCATGTCCCTTCATCGATCTCAGCGGTTTTGGATACGCCATCGGTCAGGAGGTACATGTATCAAGTCTGACATCATTTCGCCTTTGAAATAGGATACCCTGATTGCCCGGAGACGAAGTCTGTCTGCGGTGTGTTTCGGTTTGTGGCCGGCACAAGTTTTCATGGTTTGACCGTTTCTTGTAGGAGGACGAACATGTGTAGGAAGTCAGTTCTATTGGTAGTTCTTGTCGCCCTGTTGGGGCTCGCCGGATCGGCTATGGCGGGCTTCGACCCTGCTCTCGTGGCCTGGTGGCCCTTCGATGAAGGGACCGGGACGGTTGCGGCCGACCTCAGCGGCAACGGCAACGACGGCGATATCCAGGGCGGTGCCACGTGGGTGCCCGGCGTGCTCGAGACGGCCCTGGAATTCAACGGTTCGGATTCGTACGTCGATGCGCCGTACATCGCGTTCAACGATCGGAGTTTCACGATCGCCATGTGGATCAATGCGGGCCAAACCGGCAGCGACCACATCTTCTTCTCCGAGACCCAGGCCAGCGCGACGGATACGAGTATGCATTTTCGGGTCATCGCCGGCGGTACCCTTCGCATGGGATTCTACAGCAATGACCTCGATGGGCCGAGCGGAGCGGTGGAAGTGGGCAATTGGTATCACGTTGCCATGTGGTATGACTATGAGAATCAAAACCGACGCATCTATATGAACGGTGAGATGGTAGCCGAAGGTTCGGCCACGCCCTACAAGGGAACCACCGGGAACGTACACATCGGTCAATGGAACGGCGGTGAGTATTTCAACGGCATGATCGACGACGTGCAGGTCTACTACAAGCCGCTTTCCGATGCCGAGGTAGTGAAGATCATGTCCGGTCTGGCGGACCAGTCGATCGCCCAGACGCCCAGCCCCGAGGATGGAGCCGTGGACGTTCCCCGTGACGTCGTGTTGAGCTGGACGGCCGGTGAATCCGCAGCCACGCACAACGTGTACTTCGGGACCTCGCTCGACGACGTCAGTGCCGCTGCAACGGGCGTGCTGGTTAGCCAGGGACAGACCGCGGCTGCTTACGATCCGGACGGCCTGCTCGACTTCGGGACAACCTACTACTGGCGAATCGATGAGGTCAACGCGGCCCCTGACAACACCGTCTTTCCGGGCGAGGTCTGGAGCTTCACGACCGAACCGTTTGCGTACGCGATCGAGAATATCGTTGCCACGAGCAACGGCACCTCGGATGGCCTCTCCACACCGGAGCGAACGATTGACGGTTCGGGTATCAATGCCGATGACCAGGCGTCGACCAACAGCGAGGACATGTGGCTGGCCAACAAGCCTGCCGACGAGGACCTGTACATCCAGTATGAGTTTGACCGTGTCTACAAGCTCGATGAGATGCTCGTCTGGAACTACAACGTCCAGTTCGAACTGCTGCTTGGTTTCGGGCTCAAGAACGTCACCGTCGAGTATTCACAGGACGGGATGGATTGGACCAGTCTGGGCGATATCGATCTTAACCAGGCGACAGCCAAGGCGACGTATGTGGCCAATACGACCATCGACTTCGGTGGTGCACCGGTCAAGTATGTCCGCCTGACCGTCAACAGTGGCTGGGGCATGATGGGCCAGTACGGGCTCAGTGAAGTCCGCTTCATGTACGTTCCGGCCCAGGCTCGTGAACCGCAGCCGGCCGACGGTGCCGCAGACGTCGACGTCAACAGCGCACTGAGCTGGCGTGCCGGCCGCGAAGCGGTCTCTCACGATGTGTATTTGAGCACCGATCCGAACGCTCTGGCCTTGGTCGATACCGTCGCCGAGCCTACGCTTGCCTCAGCCAACCTTGAGTTTGGCAAGACCTACTACTGGATGGTCGACGAGGTCAACGAAGCCGACGCAACACCGGCATGGGCCAGCGATGTCTGGACGTTCTCGACGCAGGAATACGCGTTGATCGATGGCTTCGAAACCTATGACAATGACATCGAAGCCGGCACGACGATCTTCGATACCTGGATCGATGGCTGGGTCAACGGCAATGGTTCGACCGTCGGCTATTTCGATGCTCCGTTTGCCGAGAAGACGATCGTTCGTACGGGCACGCAGTCGATGCCTCTTCAGTATGACAACAGCGCTTCGCCGTTCTACTCCGAGGCCGAGCGGACCTTCGAGACTGCGCAGAACTGGACGGGCAACGGCGCTGACACACTGGTGCTGTATGTCCGAGGCAACGCGCCGGACTTCGTGGAAGCCGCCGATGGCAGCATCGTGATGAGTGGCATTGGTGCCGACATCTGGGGTACGGCCGACGAATTCCGCTACGCCTACAAGAACCTCAGTGGCGATGGCTCGATCGTGGCTCGCGTCGACAGCCTGGTCAACAGCAACGAGTGGGCCAAGACCGGCGTGATGATCCGCGAAACACTCGAACCGGGTTCGAAGCACGCCTTTGTGGCCGTGACGCCAACCGCCTCTCATGGCATCTCGTTCCAGCGTCGCCCGGTGGCCGGTCAGGACAGTGCCAATACCGACGTGGCGGATATCGAAATGCCCCACTGGGTGAAGCTGACCCGCACGGGCACGATCTTCACCGCCCAGCAATCGGCTGATGGCGTTACGTGGGTTGACATTCCGGCATCGCCGGCGGTCGACATCCAGATGAACGCCAACGTCTACATCGGCCTGGCGGTGACCAGCCACGATGCGACGATCTCCACGGCGGCCGAGATATCGAATGTCTCGACGACCGGCAATGTGACCGGCGCCTGGCAGACGGCCGCGATTGGCGTCGAGCAGCCCGTGGGCAATTCGTCGGAATCGATGTATGTGATCCTTGAGGATAGCACGGGCAAGGTCGCGACCATCACCAATACCGACGATGCGATTACCGCGCGTCCGACGTGGCAGGAATGGGCGATTCCGTACAGCGAGTTGAGCGGCGTGAACCTGAGCCGGGTCGAGAAGATGACCATCGGCGTTGGCAGCGCAACCAGCCCGAGCGCGGGCGGAACCGGCGTCGTCTACATCGACGATATCGGCTTTGGCCGTCCGGCTGGCGAATAGTACCGTGAGTCAAACGTGACCGCCGCCGAGGGCTTTCGAGCCCAGGTGTCGATCACGACCGATGCAACGATCGGGGCCTGTGTCTCTTCGTGGACACAGGCCCCCGCTCTTTGTATAGGTGATCGCGATGAAAGGATGGGCTTGCGTATCCGTTCCCCAGCGCAAAACCACGTCCTGATCGCGCCAAACGGACCCGACCTGATCGGCTGCAATATGTCATTAAGGGCTTTGTGGAAAATGGTTTAGAAGCATACGTCCGGAGCCGATCGACCTGAAGCGAGTCCATCTCGTCGGGCGGATCGGACGACAACGGTCCGGGCTCGTGAGAGTTCGACCGTCTGAGGCGATCGGGGGCCGAGTGGTGCGATTGTCGGCGCCGAGGGCAAGTCTGCTTGCGAACTAGGGCTTTTTGGTGTATCGTCGGAACCCATGACAGCGAAAGTGATTAGAATCGATGAGGTCGATGGCAGCCGTGAGCAACTCAGGGAAGCGGCTCAGGTTGTGGACGCCGGGGGCTTGGTGGCCTTTCCCACGGAGACCGTCTATGGGATTGCCTGTCGAGCCGCACGCGACAGCATCTCACGGTTGGATGACGTTAAGGGCCGAGATACGAAAAAGCACTACACCCTGCATATCGGGCGAAATGACGACTATCGCACCTATGTT
This sequence comes from uncultured Phycisphaerae bacterium, assembly GCA_963726475.1. Classification (GTDB taxonomy): domain Bacteria; phylum Planctomycetota; class Phycisphaerae; order Sedimentisphaerales; family Anaerobacaceae; genus Anaerobaca. The sequence goes on from CAVSCO010000088.1 coordinate 118,201, forward strand.
CCGAGCGCCGATCTGCGCGTGGAGAACCTGATTCGTCGGGCATGGCCGGGACCGTTGACCTTGGTCTTTGAGCTCTATCCCGTGGAGTTGAGCCGGCAGAGAAGCCGTGTCGGCGAGGACGCATTCGACATTCTCTACAAGAATGGCTCTATCGGTATTCGCTGTCCGGATCACCCCGTGGCAGCGGTCCTGCTACAACAGACGAACGGCCCGGTCGTGGCGCCAAGCGCCAATCCGGCGGGATCCGACCCGGCCACTGATGCCCAGCAGGTGCTCGCCAAACTTGGCGACCAGGTGGATATCATACTTGATGGGGGGCCCTGTAAGCACAAGGAAAGCAGTACGGTGGCCAGCGTCGGGCGGAATGGGTTGGAAGTGCTCCGAGAAGGTGTTTACTCACAAGGGGATTTGCAGGCTATGGCAACCATGAGATTTCTATTCGTTTGTACCGGGAACACCTGCCGCAGCGCGATGGCCGAAGGGCTCTTCCGAGCCCGCCTGGCGAAAAAAATCGGCTGTAGCATTGACGAGCTCGAACAGAAGGGGTATAAGGTCGAGTCTGCGGGTATCATGGATTTAGCTGGTGTCCCGGCCAGCGATGGGGCCGTCACGGCGTGTCGCCTCAAGGGGGTCGACATTTCTGGTCATCGGAGCCAGCATCTGACCCGCTCACTGGTTGAGGCAAGCGATGTCGTCTTCTGCATGACTTGGGCTCACTGTGAGCAGGTTCGTTTTCTTTCTCCTGACGGCTCGACGCAGTGTTCTCTATTGGCCAAAGATGTTGAGATTCCGGACCCGGTTGGGCAACCGCAAGAGTGTTTTAACCGATGTGCCGATATCATTGAGGCTGCCATAACGGCGCGAATTGGTGAACTCGACCTATGAAGATAGCCATTGGAAGCGATCATCGTGGTTTTGACGCCAAACAGCAGACCAAAGCCATCGTCATGCAGATGGGGCATGAGTGCGTGGACTTCGGGACCGATGGCACGCACCCCGTGGACTATCCTGATTTGGCCTATATCGTGGCCAAAGCTGTCTCGGAGGGCCAGGCGGATCGCGCGATCTTGATCTGTGCGACGGGGCTTGGCATGAGCATTGCGGCCAACAAGGTCAAAGGGATTCGGGCCGCCCTTTGCCACGACGAGCTCAGCGCTCAGATTTCTCGCGACCACAACGACACCAACGTCCTGTGCCTTTCCGGGGATCAGATCGGAGAGATTCTTCTTCGCAAGATCGTCGAAGCGTGGCTCAGCACTGAGTTCAGCGGCGGTCGTCACGGACGACGCGTGGGCAAGATCCAGGCGATGGAGGAAGGCCGGGACCCGCGCGAGCTCAACAACACCTGATCGGCCTCGCTTATCTGATCCTCATCCGACGCGTTGCGGTGGCACGGCCGACCTGGGCTCGGCGGAGGCTGCTTCCGCTGTCGGTGGGGTTCCATTGCAGAGCGTCCGATGCGAAAGCTGCGCCGCGCAGATATTGTCCAGTTCATGGAGGGTCTGTTCGAGTTTTTCCCGGTATTGGCTGCGTTCGTACGAGGTGATGTTCTTGGGAACCTCAATGGGCTCGCCGAAGGCCACGTGGATGCGTCCGAACGGCTTGACGATGACGAACTTATCCCAACTCTTGAGTTGGCGCTTGCTTGTCGCGTCATAGCTGACCGGAATGATCCTGGCCCCGGTAATCTGGGCTAGCTTCACGATGCCTTCGTTGACGTGGAACGCGGGTCCTCTCGGGCCATCCGGTGTAATGGCGATGTTCCGGCCCTCGGCGATCTTGGCCGCCAGCTTGCGAACGGCCCGCTGGCCGCCTCGGCTCGTGGATCCTCTGACGGCATCCTGCCGAAGCTTGCGAACCAGAGCCGCTCCGTAATCACCGTCACGACTGAGACTGACGAGCATCGCGACTTTGCATCGCTGGGCGTGCCGGACGTAGTAGTAGACCAGATAGAACAGGCGGCTGTGCCAGAATGCAAAGATGTTTCCCCCCTGCTCAACGTAGTCTTCAAAGATGTGTCCGTTCGTCACGGTCAGGCGATTGGACCCACAGACGCACCTCAACAGCACGTTGAACACGGATGCGAAGACTATGGTCAGAAATCTGTGCATGGTCAAATTCACATGGGCCTGGCTCACATGCACGGTTTGCACGACCCGGTGCAACGATCGCGTGGCATCTGCTCTGGCCGCTTGTATGGCCTCTCGGCTCTGTTCTCCAAACACATTCTCCGGGCCTTCGGATCCTCTTGCGGAGGATCGTCCATGAACGCGTGTCCATCTGTCGCCCCAGTCAGCCGTTTGTGCGGCGTGCCACAGATATCGACCGCGTTTGCCCGCATCCCGGGCCACCGGACCCCCAAGCCGTTGAGAGCAGCGATGTCGCCGGTCTACTCGAGCTTCTGCTGCAACTGCTCGAGCACAGATCGAATTGTGACGATCTGCCCCTGCAGTTCTGCCATCTGCTGCGTCTGCACCTTCAGCTTGGTGCCCAACTGATCGATCTTCGTCTGGGCCGACTTCGCATCCTTCACTGCCGCGTCACGCGACTGGCTCAGCGACGCCACCTGCTTCTCCAGAACCCCTCGCGTATCCACGAGGTTTTCAACCATCACCTGGAGCTCGTCGCGCAACTTCGTCAGATCCCCGACACGCTGCTGGAGCTGCCCCTTGGCGTCGCCCAACTCATCGATCTTCTTTTGCAGCGCCATGCGAGCGGCGGCCAACTCGTCCACCTTCGAGTTCAGATCATCGCGGGACGTCGTCAGGTTCTGCACCTGGCTCTGAAGACGGTCGCGACCACCTGGCTCGTGGACGCCAACGTGGTCTCGGCCGCGTTGAGGGAGTTCTCAAGCTTGCCGATGTCCTGCTTGAACGCATCTCTCTGCGCCGTGGTTTCCTCCAGATCGGCCTGGAGTTGCTCGACCTGCCCTTTGAGCTCGGTGCTCTCCGTAGTTGTGCCGTTACAGCCGCACAATGTCAACAGAACCGCCAGCGAGCCAAGCCAGACAAACACACTTCTGCGTCTCATCATATCGCTCCTCCTCTTGCACTCGGTACAAGCCGAGGCTTTTGCGGACCACATCCCTTCGAGCACCGCGGTCAGGTCCGGTTACCCAGATTCACCCTCGGATTTTCTATCTTGACCGCCTAACTGGCCGACGATAGCTCATAAACTCCCTAAGGTCAAGAGTTTTCTCGCTTTCGCGGGCAATTCGCCCCTGCCAGGAATGGGTTAGACGGTCTCGCTTGGTGGTGGCCGGAGAGCGTCAATTTCCAAGGAGGGACACAGCCTTGCGGCGTCGGCAATGGTACGCGCCAAAGCAGATCAATCGACGGGATGGGGTGATACGGCCTGGCAGCCACTCGGTGAGGTGATCAGACTTTGGCCGTCGATGGGTCGCGTTTGGCGACGGCCGGCCGCCCCGTTGTTGCAATCCGAGAACCACG
>CAVSCO010000089.1:0-10792 GCA_963726475.1 uncultured Phycisphaerae bacterium
TATGTTTATGTCGTACCCTAACGAATTTATATACTCATCAGCCTCGGGTATGGGTTTGCTCGATGAATCGATTCGCCCCTTGTCCAGAACTGTTGAAATGACATAGAAGACCTCACTCCAGATTCCGCATTGCTTGACTCGATTGTACATGGTGGCGAGACTACCTGCCCCTCGTCGGTTCTCGGCTGAATCAATGTCGAAACCGAACCGCAAGAGCTCATAAACAAGAGAAACGGGATCTAAAACATCGTGGCACTGGTTGGCATGCTCAGTGGGCCGAGACAACCGGCCTCCGGGCTCACGGTGGAGATCGAGGGCGTGGACGTGTACGACCCGACGACCGGGGCGATCCGCTCGTCGAGCACCGACGATATCGCCTGCTGGTTCATCGACAGGAACTACAACGCCGAGAGCTCCTTCGTCGTCCGCCGCGCCTGCATCACCGGCGCCGACGAGCCCTGCAAGAGACTCCCGTGCGCCCGACAGTGGTCATAATCCGTCCGCCAACGGTCGGCCACATAGCGCACGCCACTGATGTCCAGGAACGGTTTTCGGTTGAGTGATTTACCCCGGGCCGGGCTGTCGGGTAACTCGACATGGCCGTTCCCTCGCCTCAAGGGTTGCACTGTGGAATGGCGATCGAATCTCAGCGCGGAGGCACGCGGTTGACTGCGCGTGGCAACAAGCTTCGCATCTTCCCTCTGCTGCGTATTGTCAAATAAGTATTTTCCCGTATAGACAGGGTGATCGATGCTATGTAGAGTGGCCACATCGTTTTCATTGAACACGAGGAGGGACGCGTAAGGTTGAGACGCCTTGTGGGAAAGGATATCCCGTGGACTCTAAGGAAGCGACAGAGAGGCGAAGTGTGCTTGCCAGGTTGTTGGCGGCTGGCGCAGGACTGTTGTTGCTGATGCTGCTGGTGACACCCGGCGATGCGGCTCCGGGAGTTCGGCCAATCAGCCCGACCACGACGATTGGGATCCAGCAGGCGCTGGCGCAGACATGGTTGCCCTGGGTGGAGGCCATGCCAGTTGGGTCTGGATTCCAGACTGGCTGCGCCCTCGTAGCCCGTACCGACCGCCGTGGCTTCCCAAACCGATCCCGATTCCGGGGCCACCGGTATGGGTGCCGAAGCCGCCATTTTGGAGGCCCGGGCCACCGATCTGGATCGGCTGGCCGTAGGCACACGCATGAGTTTAAGCAGCCAAGAGACTCGAGCTTGAAATACTGAATCTGTTTCGTGCAGGTCAGATCACCAACGCGGACACAGGCCGGGTACACCATGTGTCCGCGATAAAGCTGGGGTGGTGGAAGGCGACAATTGTGCGGTCTGCCCACGAGAGGACGATGGGCAGAAATTGGCAAGGGGAGTAAGCACGTGAACCTCGCGAAAAGTGGTTGCGCTCGGGTTCTGCGCTCGGTTCCAGGTTCCAGGTTATGCGATGTCGCTATTCCTGGTCTTGGTATCGGCGGGCTGTTCCGACCAGGTCCGGATGCCGACGGCCGAGGAGTTGGAAGCTTTCGAGCAGGCTCGTTCGACGGTGCCGACGGTCGATATGGATCGGATCGAGAAGGCGAAACTGAAGACCGGTCCCTATCGCGTTGTCCGTGGTGACGTTCTGGAGTTCACCATGCCCGCTCTGCTCCAGGCGGTCACCGCCAAGGAAGTGCAGGCTGCCCAGGCAAGAAGCCAGGCCGAGTACCCTTATCTGTGCCGAGTGCGAGACGGTGGCGAGATTGTCCTGCCAGCGATCGGGAAGATGGAGGTGGCCGGCCTATCCCTGGCCCAAATCGAAGAGAAGGTGACGGATGCGTACGAAGGATACGTTGTCACGCTGCCATCCGTGTTTGTTCGTGTGAGCGAGTTCAAGAAATCGAAGGTGTATATCACCGGGGCAGTGGAAGAGCCTGGTGTTTACGCCCTTCAGGCCGATCAGATGACGCTGAGTTACCTTCTGACGGAGGCGGGCGGGATATCAGAAACGGGGGCGGCGGTGGTACGCGTTGTGCGATCAGAGGGGCCCAACGAGCCCAACGAAGCAGGTGCGGCCGCTGAAGCCGAGCCGATCCTCCTGCCGGTTGTGGACACGGACATTCCGTTCCAGGATGTGGCACTGGAGGAAGGAGATACGGTGGTGGTGGAACAGACGCAGATGCCTCTGTTTTCCGTTCTGGGGCTGGTCAGCAAGCCAGGCAATTTCCCGTATCCTCCGAATGCGGACTATAACCTGACCCAGGCCATTGCCTATGCCGGCGGGTTTGACCCGGTGGCAGAGCCTCGTTATGCGACAGTCTACCGTTTGAAAGAGGGTGGGGGCGTCGCGCGCGTTCCGTTTCGCTTGATTAAGGATGGCGAGTTCACGGACGTCATGGCGACGCCGATCCTCCCGGGCGACGTCGTGGCGATCGAGCACACACCGAGGACACGCGCCAACACAACGATCCACAACCTCGTGAGGTTCAACACGGGCATCTATATCCAAGGCAGGGACTTGTGGGAGTAGCAGGTCGAGGACCGATGATCTATTTGCAGAGGAAGCGATGAACGGCAGAATCGAAGGCAACTCGCCCGAACCGGCGGAATCGATGCCTGCCGTCGAGATGGTTGAAGGATTCTCGGAGAGCTTGTTCGAGATCCTCTGGCGTCGGCGTTGGACGGTGCTGCTGGTGACGGTCGTGGCGATGGGGGCCGGGTTCGTGTATTTGCACCGCGCCACCCCTCGCTACACGAGCACGTCCCGGATCTACGTGGAGCAGTCGGGGCCGGAAGTCTGGGAGAGGGATGCGTCCGGCGTCGTCACACGTTGGACCAATTACCTTTATACGCAGGCCGAGCTGATCCGGCAGTCCGAGACGCTTTCCGCCGCTTTAGCCATGCCGGGCATGGGCGCTTTGAAGACCTTTGCAGACACCAGCAATCCGCTCTCGGCACTGCGTCGAGGTTTGGACGTTGTCGTCGGCAAGAAGGACGAGATCATCAATGTGTCCTTCACCTCACCCTATCCGGATGAGGCGGCCCATCTTGTCAATTCCGTGGTCGATGCCTATATCACGCAGCACAACAAGCGCCGGCGCAATACATCGGCCGAGATCGTCAAGATCCTGCGAGAAGAAAAGACCCAGCGCGACGCGGAACTCAAAGAGAAACTCCAGAAGATGGTGGAGTTCAGCCAGACCAACGAGGGCCTGGCCTACGGGGTCAGTCAGGACAGTAACATCATTATGCGTCGTCTCGAACGGTTTCAGCAGGCTCTGGATGAGACCCAGTTGACGACGATCGAGTACAAGGCTCATTACGAGACCGTTCAGAAGATGGCGGACGATCCGGTCGGGCTGCGGCAGTTGGTGGATGCACAGCGAGCCAAAGGCATCTACATCGCAGCGATGAACGAATCCACGACGCTGCGGTCGGAAATGCAGCGGCTCATACGGGACCGGGCCGATTGCCTCCAGCGATTGAAGCCGGATGCGCCGGCTATCGTGGCCCTTGACGCGGAGATCGAACGGATCGGGGGGCAGATCGACGAGATGGACACGGAGTTTGCGACTCGACAGTTGGCCGTTGCTCAAGAGCTGTACCTGACCGCCGTGCAGCGAGAGGAAGAATTGACGAAGGATCTGGAGGAACAGCGTGCCACGGCGATCGCGCTAAATCGGCAATTGTCTCAGTACACGCTTCTCCAGTCAGACTACGAGCAGACGCTGCGGTTCTGTGAAATCCTCGATGACAAAATCCGCAAGCTTAACGTCGACCCGGACGTGGGGGCGCTGACGGTGCAGATCGTCGAGACCGCCGAGCCGGCGACGGAGCCATCGGAGCCCCAGAAGGCGCGAACGATGGGTCTGGCCCTTTGTCTGGGGCTTTTCGGAGGCGTGGGTCTGGCGTTGCTTCGCGAATGGAAAGACGAGCGGCTGCGCTCGACGCAGGAGATCTCCGCGCTGTTGGGTCTGCCTATTTTGGGGGCGGTTCCTTCGATGACGGCGCCGAAACAAACGCTGGCCATTCGCGGTCAGAAGATTCGGATCAGTCCCGAGTCACGGGAGGCCGAAGCCTATCGTACGGTGCGGACGGCCCTGTTCTTCGGGGCGCCGAAAGACGAGGCCAAGACGATCCTGATCACCTCACCGGCACCGGGCGAGGGCAAGAGCACGACGGCCAGCAATCTCGCTATCGCGATGGCTCAGGCCGGGCAGCGAACGATCATCGTGGATGTGGATTTCCGCCGCCCGACGCTGCACAAGATCTTCGCGTTGAACCGGCAGATGAAAGGACTGAGCCTCGTCCTGGCCGGCCAGATGTCTTTGGAGGAGGGCATCGAACATCTTGGTATGGAGAATCTGGACGTGTTGACGTGTGGTCCGGACGTGCCGAATCCGGCCGAGTTGCTCAACAGCAACCGCTTCGCGGAGATCGTCAAGACGCTGGCTGACCAGTACGACCGGGTACTGATCGATTCGCCTCCGGTGATCGCCGTCGCCGATGCCCAGATCCTGGCGGCCCTGTGCGATGTCACGATACTCGTATTGCAGGCGCAGAAATCAACTCGCCGCGTCAGTGTGCAGGCCTGTGACAGTCTGGTCAGCGTGGGGGGACGCATCCTGGGGGTGGTGGTCAACAACGTGCCCCACAAGACGGATCGCTACGGCTACTCCAGCGGGTATGGATACCATAACTACAACTATCGAACGGGCGGCAACGGCCATGCGAAGAAAGACACGCCCATCGTGGAGATCGGTGCCCGCCTCGATAGACGGACGAAACGACAACTGGAGAGACTCCGCGCCGTGATGCCCGAGGCGACGCCGGAAGACCTGTCAACGGATTGGTAAATAGGGGAAGGACAGGGCGCTCACGGATGAAGCCCCACGATCGGCTAAATACTGACGGCGATACTCGTGCGGATGACGGGATAGTCCGTCGTCATCTCATCGCCAGGCGGTTTGACCAGGGAATCGATGCGCTGCTGATGGCGCTGCTGGCCTTTGGTCCGCTCGCCTTTGGCGTTGTGCACGCCTGGAGCGAGCAGGTCGTCATCATCCTGGCTGGCGGAGCGCTTCTGCTGTTCCTCATCCGAAGGACGTTCATCGCCCCGGAGCCTCTGGTCTGGACGTGGGCGTATGTCCCGCTCTTCGTTTTCCTCCTTGTCGCGGCCTTCCAGTTGATACCGCTGCCATCGGGTGTGATCGGGGCGATCTCGCCGGAGACGGGAATCCTCAAGGCGGATCTGCTGGATGATCTGCCCGACACCGGCGAAACACTCTCGAAAACACCACTTACCTTCTATCCTCACGCGACCAGGCACAACCTTCGTCTGGTCCTGGCGGTTGCGGCGGTCTTCTTCGTGGTGGTCAACAGCTATCGTACGCCGGATCGCATCAAGCGGCTTCTGCTGGCCATCGCCATCATCGGGGGTGCCATCGGTCTGCTGGCGCTGGCTCAGGACGTGGTCGGCAACGGGAAGATCTACTGGTCAGTCCCCGCGCACGACCAGGCCCGCTCGGGAACCTTTGTCAACCACAGCCATTTCGGACAGTTCATGAACCTCTCCATCGGAGCCGCTCTGGCCCTGGTGCTGGTGCTGATCTACGAGGCCTTCGCGCACCGGAGAGCCACACCGTCCGGTATGATCGAATACATCCGCTCGCCCGAGGCCATCGTCGTGAAATTGTTGCTCGCGATGATGGTCATCGCTGCGGCGGCGGTCTTCATCTCGCTGACGCGGGGCGGCATGGTGAGCATGTTGGTCGCGGCGGTCTTCACGACGGTGGTTCTCAGTTCACGTCAGTCACTTCGGGGACGCGGCTGGATCATCGTGCTGCTCGCGCTGACGCGCGTTTGTCTGCATTCTCTGGATCGGATTCGATCAGGTCTACGACCGGATGGCGACCCTCGACAACCTGACCGAGTACGACGGCCGCTGGCAGATAGTAGAGCAGACCGTCCAGGCTTGGAAACAGTTTCCCGCCTTCGGAACGGGGCTGGGGACGTACGAAGTGGTCTACCCCATGTTCGATCGCGGCGCCACCACGTCTCTCGCCACGCACGCCGAGAACGAATACGTTCAGGCTTTGGCTGAGACGGGCGTCGCCGGCATCGGGACGCTGCTGGTGTTCGGTGTTCTCATCTGGCTGAGCTACGTCAAGAGCGTCAAAGCTGGTGCGATTCCCATTCGTTCGGCCGCCTACGGACTTGGATTTGGCCTGGCCGCGATTCTGATCCACAGTCTCAGTGACTTCGGTCAGCACCTGCCCGCCAACGCCATGCTCACCGCCGTCTGTTGCGCCTTGCTCGTGGCGTTGGCTCACCCACGGCCGAGGATGGCACTGCAACCTGTCGGTCATGCGAAAGGGCGGCTCTCTCTGACCATCCCGCACCTGGTGTTGCTGGTGGTCGCGGCAGGGGGCTTCGCCTGGGCCTTGCAGGGAGCCAACGCGGCCCGCGTGGCGGAAGCGCATTGGGCCAAAGCCGAATTCGCGGCGCAGCAGATGGACGCGATCCAATGGCGGGCCAGCGACAACGAGGCCGAATACCTCTTCCGCCACGCGGTGGCCGCGACGGATGCCGAGCCGGATAACATCCACTATCGCCATCGACTTGGTGTGTACAAGTGGCTGTCACTGACGCCGTTCGTCGATCCGAATACCGATGAACTCGCCGCACAGGCCTTCCCGTGGGCTCGTCGGATCGTGGATGAATTGCACGAGGCCAGGCCGCTCTGCCCGACGTTCGGCGTGCTCACCTGCCTGGCCGGCGAGATCGAGCATTTTGCTCTGGCCGATCCGAATGGCGCCGAGCACATCCTACAGGGCTATCGCCTGGCGCCCTGCAACGCGACCGTCTGTTTCGCCGCCGCCCGGATCGACGCCGAAGCCGGCAGGGCAGAGGATGCATTCAAAAGACTCTCGCGTGCGACGTTGCTCGACGGGCGGCATTTCGCGCAAGCGGCGACGTTGTGTGTCAATACCCTGGCCCGCCCGGACCTGGCATTGGAGTTGGCGGGCGACAACGCCGGCCGGCTTTCCTCCGTGGCCGATCTGCTGACCGCCTCGGACCGGCATAGCGGACTCGCACAACAGGCCAGGGCGCGAGCGCTGGAGTTGCTCGCCGAGCGAGCAGAAGACTCCGATGCTCCGGCCTCCACGCACGTTTCGCTGGCACGCGCGGACGTGGAGCGAGGTGATATCGATTCGGCGATCGACCGTTATCGTTTGGCCTTGAGAAAGAACTACGACCAGGTCGGCTGGCGTTACGAATTGGCAGGTGTGCTGGCTCGGGCCGGTCGCGCGGACGAGGCGATGCACGAAGCCCGGGTTTGCCTTCGCTTTCGCCCGGAGTACGCCCCGGCCAAACGAATGATCGCCGAGCTGTCCCTGCAAGCGGACCAGCCGGTCGCTTCGGGGCAATAGCCGCTCCTGACCTCGCAAGAGGACGGGGGACATCAACGCTTCCGAGCGTTGAAGAGCATCCGCGTCGGTGCACCCGACGGGGACGGAGTCTGTCCGGCCGACGTCGGCCGCCAACGGAGCACTCAGAACTGCCAACTGAGAACTGAGAACCATAAACCTCCCATGACCACTGCCCTCACCGTCTATCTTGGTTCGGCCCTGGTGGCCTTGATCGTCACGCCGATCGTGATCTGGGTTGCCCCGCGTATCGGCGCGGTGGATCGGCCGGGCGTGCGCACGGTTCACGAGCGCCCGATCCGCGCATCGGTGGGGTGGCGATCTTCGTCGCGGCGATGACGTCGATCGTTGCGGTTCTGGCCGTACACAACGTTATCGGGGAAGCCTTTCGCGCGAAGTGGGTGCAAATGACGACGCTGCTCGGTACATCGGCATTCGTCTTCTTAATCGGCTTGATCGACGACCTGAAAGGCCTGCGCGCACGCGTCAAGTTCAGCGCGGAACTGGTCGCCGCTGTCGCTTTGTGCGTCGCCGGGATTCGTATCGAGACCATCGGCCTGACCAGCGAGCTGTCGATTTCTCTGGGGTACGCGGGCTGCGTGCTGACGGTGTTATGGGTAGTAGGCGTGACTAACGCCGTGAACCTCAGCGATGGCCTCGATGGTCTGGCGGGGGGCATCTCCGCTATCGCCTGCGGCGTGATCGCTATCCTGGCCATTTACGGTGGCGACACGATCATGGCGATCCTGGCGTTGGCCCTGGTCGGCAGCCTGTCGGGCTTTCTCGTATTCAACTTCAACCCGGCCAAGGTCTTCATGGGCGACTGCGGCAGTCTGTTCCTCGGCTATACCATCGCTGCCTCCAGCGTGATGTGCATGACCAAGTCGTCCGCGTTTGTCGGCCTGGCCCTGCCGGCACTGGCGCTGGGCATTCCGATTTTCGATACGCTGTTCAGTATGCTGAGGCGGTTTCTGGAACGGCGCAGCCTCTTCGCCCCCGATCGCAGCCACTTCCATCATCGCCTGCTCGATATGGGCCTGCGGCAGCGTCACGCGGTGTTGACGATCTACCTGCTCACGATCCTGTTTACCGGCTTGGGTTTGTTCATGATGGTCTGTCGCGAGCTGAGCGCTTTGGTTGTCTTCGGCTGCATTCTGGTCCTGCTAATGCTGGTCTTCCGCGTCGTCGGCGCGGTCCGCCTGCGCGAGACCCTGGCGGGCCTCAAGGAGAAGTACGCATTGAATCAGTGCTGCAAGCAGGAGCGGACGACGTTCGAGTATCTGGAGTTGCGATTCGAGCGGGTGCACACCGAGAACCAGTGGTGGGAGGCGATCTGCGAGGCGGCCCAGCGGATGGATTTCGCCTGGGTGGCGCTGACGACGATGCATCCGGACGGCGAGATCGAGCAGGAGATCTGGCGGAACGCGTCGCCCCCACCGGGATTCTCGCGGGCGGTGACGATGACGATCCCGCTGGCGAGAACCAACGGCGACCCGCAGCGTGAATTCGAGATCGCCATCTGGGCCAACGGCTCGCTCGAAGCCGCCAACCGCCGAGCGACGCTTTTCGGCCGCCTGATCGACGAGCACAGCCCGTCGACGCTCCACGCGGATCTCAGCGATGTGCTGCCCCTCGACGTGTGAACGTTCGACGTAGACGGCTTGTTCTCGAACCTGGCCTGGCCGATCTCATCCGCCGAAGACCCGGCTTCGAGTGGGCAGAATCGGACTTCAAACCGCCCGAAAGAAGCTTCGAATGGCCCGGACTAAGCTTGATATGGCCTAAACCAAGCTTCATATGCAAACAGCTATACGCCAAAACACAAGCTTGATGCGGTCGAGATGAAGCTTCGAATCGTCAGGATCAAGCTTCATATGGCCTGGATTAAGCTTGGTTTGACCCAAATCAAGCTTGATATCACCCAGACGAAGCTTCGAATCGGCGAAATGAAGCTTCAAGTGACCCGGATCAAGCTTCAAATAGGGCAGATGAAGCTTCATCCAGACCAAATCAAGCCAAGAACAGACCGCCCGAAACACCAAAAACCGCATTCTCAGGTGCAAAAACGCCGTTCCGGCGATTCGTTGTTGGTAACGCGAGGTTAGCGGACCCTGACCAGGGTGAAGACAGTCATCTCATCCGACCGGAGGAGAGCAGGTGGGAGCTAATCGTACATGACCAGGATATCGCTTATCTTTGGAACCCGGCCTGAGGCCATCAAACTGTGCCCTCTGGCTCTGGAACTGAGCAGGCATCCGGAGTTCGAGCCCCACGTCTGCGTGACGGGCCAGCATCGAGAAATGCTCAACCAGGTGCTGGAGGTCTTTGACGTGGCACCGGATGTGGACCTGCATTTGATGCAGGCCAACCAGACACTCGCCGATCTGACCGCCCGAGCGGTCACAGCGATCGATAGATACCTTGCCGACTATCAACCCGATATCGTGATCGTCCAGGGTGATACAACCACGTCTTTCTGTGGGGCTCTGGCCGCCTTCTACCGCCGGATTCCCGTTGGTCACGTCGAGGCGGGTCTGCGGACCTGGGAGAAGTTCTCTCCCTTCCCTGAAGAGATCAATCGGGTCATGACCAGTCGCATCGCGGACTGGCACTTCGCCCCGACGCCCTGGGCGAGAGACAATCTGCTCAGAGAGGGTGTGCCAGAGGATCGCGTCTGTGTCACGGGCAACACCGTGATCGATGCTCTGCATATCGCGGTCGAGAAGGTTCGCATACATCCGCCGACGATTCCGGGATTGCCCAGTTCCTTGCTCAACGGCGACCGTCGACCTCTGGTCCTGATCACTGGTCATCGACGTGAGAACTTCGGCGGCGGCTTCGAGAGTATCTGTCGGGCGATATCGCGACTATCCAGTAGATTTCCGAATACGGCATTCGTTTACCCCGTCCATCTGAATCCGAACGTCAGAAGGCCCGTGTTCGAAATCCTCGCGGGACACGATAACGTGCAGTTGATTGAGCCTTTGAGCTATCTGCCGTTCGTCACCCTGATGAACCGAAGTCACATCGTGCTAACCGACTCCGGCGGTGTTCAGGAAGAGGCCCCCGGCCTCGGCAAGCCGGTCCTGGTCATGCGGGACACCACGGAGCGTCCAGAAGCCGTCGACGCAGGAACCGTCAAGCTCGTCGGCACAGATGAAGAGACCATCGTCAATAACGTCTCTACATTGCTGACCGATGTTGCCGCTTATAAAGCCATGGCCACAGCCGTCAACCCCTACGGCGATGGCCAGGCCTGCGGTCGTATCATCGAAGCCCTACAGAATGTCTACGCTTTCAGCCACTAAGATCATCTACGACTGCTGTCCGGGAGTCCTCCATCCCTACCTGGATCGCGTCCGCGCCTCCGACATCGGCCTGCGTC
>CAVSCO010000090.1:0-72602 GCA_963726475.1 uncultured Phycisphaerae bacterium
CGTGATCTCCCTGAACCGCACGATTTCCTGGCCGGTAATCGTTCCGGAAGCCGTCTCGGTCAGCGTCGTATACAATGCGTCCGTGTCGATGCGGGTAACGTCAATCTGCACCACGGCGAGTGTGTTGTCGCGAATGCACGAGGCCAACAGCCGACCGGGGATCTTGGGTTTGCCCCAAGGCCACGGTGCGCAATCACGCACAGAGCCAGCAGTGCGAAGAGTGTACGAGGTCTATTGCGAATCATGGTGTTCCTCCCATTCTTGAGTTTTCGGTGCAAGAGGTCCTCTAGGCGCAAGGATCATCGGAGCGTGATTTCATATCGTAGCCCGTCCTTCGGGCCACCATCGGGCGGAATCGGGCTCTCCAAGATGGCCTTCTTTCGTCGACCTTGTAGGAGAATGGGCGACCGTCAATCGGGTCGAGCGGGACAGGCACGGCGGTGATCGTGTCCAGGGAGTCAGGCAGTGTGCCGTCATGATCGGCAGCATACATCCGAATGGCCTCGACACATCGCAGTATGGCCATGTCCCGCTCCAGCCTCGCCTCAAGGAAGCGCACGCGCTGCATGGCCGGGAAGAACCTTACGAACGGATTGTCCAGCGTGCGGTCATCACCGTACCCGTCCTGACGGACGATTTCCCGCCTCGTTTCGCGCAGTTGGTCCTGGGCTTGTGCGTACGGGACATAGGTCCACTTGAAGTACTGGTCGCGAATGGCCCACAACTGATCCCGCTGGTATCGGAGGATGACGTACAAGGCCGGCCAGGCTTCCACTTCGTCCGTGGGGCACCCTTGCTCGGTCAAATACGCCTTGGCTCGAGGGTACCATTCCATCATGCTGGCGATATCCCTGGCCTTGTCCAACCACCGGTCCGGATCGTCCGCCTGGGTTCCGAGCATTTCGGCGACTCTGTTCCACAGCTTGCTGACTTGCTCGTTGGACAACACCGTGTCGTCCATCGTTCGCAGTTCCGGTATCTCGGCTTCCAGGGCCTCTGACTCCATCTGCTTTGCCCTACGACCGTTCACCAGCGGGGTCGGCAATGTGCTCATGCCCAATACAAGTTGGGGGCGGCAGGATCCTGGATCAGTTCTGCGACCTGCCGGAGCGTCTCACTGGCCATCGCAAGTCCCACTAGATGTTGAACGAGGTTTGGACCGTCACCCACGCCACGGGCCATAGCGAGGCCGTAACGCAGCGTATTGAAGGCCGCATCGAAATCCCCATCATGGGTTTCCAGCCGGGCTTTCAGGATGGCCAGACGCGAGAGCGTGCGGTATTCATTCAGGAGCGGACTCACATAGGGAAAACCCTCCTTGCGAACTGGGTATTCCCACATGCACTGTTCGCGTCGTGCAGCCGCTTCCAGCAGGCGGAAGCTCCACTCAAATCGGGCGACAGCAGGCCTGACCTTCTCCAGGGGCAGCGTCTCGATTGGATCGCTATACCATTGCCGGAAGGTGTCACGGTCGATCGCCTGGTCGCCACTATTGGTCTGCATCATCTGGGCGGCGGCGATCTGGTAGAGAAACGCGGCGTTGCCCGCCTCTTGCTCCAGATAGGGCGTCTCAAAGCGATACTTCAATGCGTGGTGCGGTTCGGGAGCGGCCGTCACGTGCAATATCACGGTGCGGATTGACTCTGTCTTCGGCGGGTCGGCCGCTCGGGCCGATCCCAAAGAGAATGCCAGAGAGATCAGAATGAGGGCCCCTAGGGCGCGTACGTTTCGTGTCATGGTCAGCCTCCACTAGGAAAGAAGGGAGTTTGGAATCGTCACTGATAGTCGCGGTATTCGGTCAGGTCGACGAGAGCAGGTCCTCCATATCCTCGCGGGTCAGCGGAGGCGCGACCGTCGTCTGTCTCATGGCCGGCGAGGCCGGCAGAGCTTCGACGCCGCGATTGATGACCGCTTGCCGGATATTTACGTACTGGCGGAAGGCTTCGCTCGCTCGTCGATCCACTTGCTCTGTTTGCGAATAAGGCACAGCCGCCGGTGTCTTGTTGGCACGGGCTCGGGCGATTGTCTTCGGAGTCGACTGCGATGCCACGGGCCGGGATCGAGAGACAACGGAGACCGCCAGCAAGACGGCTAGCGTTGCCGAGAGTCCCTGCCAGAAGCGATGTCGGCGCTGTGTGGTTCGGCCCGCTTCGAACATGAGGCCATCGCGATTGAGTCCCGATGGTGCCGGCCTGAGGCCACCCAGGGCTGCTTCCAACTCCTGTTCCAGAGGTGTCATTCCGTCTTCGTTTCGCATGAGTCCTGCATCCTTTTCTTGATGACGGCCAGGGCCGCCTTGTACCGGCTGTGAATCGTGGTCAGCGAACCGCCGACGACCTGGCCGATCTGCCTGAACGAGAGCTGGCCCCAGATTCGCAGCAGGACCACCTCGCGCTGCTCGGCCGGCAGGGTTTGAAGAATCTCTTCGGCCTTCCGCGCGTCGATCAAATCGTTCGAACGGCTCTCGAACCAGGGGGAGGTGTGGGACGCAATGCGTCTGGCGTGCCGCATCCGTACCGCACGACGGCGAAGGCGCGTGATCGCGCCGTTTCGAACGGTGCGAAACAGCCATGCCTGCACGTCATCTGGTACCGATCTTTGGGACATCAGCCGTACGAAAGCCGCCTGTACCACATCCTGGGCCGAATCCTGTGGCAGCCAGTTCCGTGCGTACAACGCCAGCTTGTCACAATAGGCGTCGTAACACTGCGATAGTCGCTCAGGATTCATCGTTTGTGTCGTGTCCTGGTTCGCATCTACCTTTATGACGCGCGTAAGGGGCCGAATTACGAAGTGCCGCGGAAATTCTTCTGGAGGGATACTCGCCTCCGCACGAATACGAGGATACCACGGAGATACGATGCGGGGGGAGGGGATTCAGGATACGCGATGGGTGAAGATGTACTTCCAGTCGAGTTCGATGCCCATTCCAGGGCTCTGGGGGACCGAGACCTGACCTGCCGTATCGAATTGAGGTTCCGGCGTGATTCTGCCCGGCAGAGTGTGGCTCTCGTTCAGCGGAGAAGGCACCTCAAAGTGGCGAACGAGCGACGGAGAGGTTGCGCCGATCGCTTGCAGGTAGGGATACGTGTCCGGGCCGGCGCCCTGCAATTCCATGGCAATCCCGGCCTCCTGACAGGCGGTGGCCAGTTGCAGACAGGCGGTTAGCCCGCCCAGGTGGATTCCCATCCGGCAGACGTCGCACGCCCCACGGCTTATCCACGGAAGGCGGCTCTCGTACGAGCCTGACGCATGGCCTGGAGCAGAGACCGGTGTTCGCAGTTCGCCTGACAGCATCGCATAGCGGTCGATCCAGTCGGCATCTTCGGGCATGGGCGAGCCATACCGCGCATAGCCGAGGTTGTCCAACAAACGACCGACCCGCAGGGCCTGTTCATAGGTGTAGATGCCTTCATAATCTGCCATGCAGGTGTAATCGTCACCGACCGCCTCGCGGACGGTGCTGTAGGCGGCCATATCCTTATCCGGAAACGCGGCGACGGCCAGCCCTGTCTCAGTGTCCCAGCCGACATAGGGCTGTATCTTGATGGCGCTGAGACCTTTCTCCTTGCAGGCGAGGGCGTAGTCGGCGTAGGCCGTCGGCTCGCCAAGATTGAAGCCCGTGCTCAGGCAGGTCGGTACAATCGATCGTTGCGTGCCGAGCAGGGCATGAACGGGCCGGCCTTCGATGCGGCCTCGCAAATCCCAGAGGGCGATGTCGACCGCCGAGAGGGTGTGCAGGGCCAGACCTTGCTCGTACAACTGCCGCCAGAGGCTGGGGTGGTCGCCTGGAGGACGGCCTAACAGGGTATCACTGATGAAATGGACGGTTTCACCGTCGGCAGGGGCCACCCAGTCGGAGAGATCGGCCCACCCCTGCGATCCGGTCGTGGTGCTGATCCGGATTGCACAGCGTTTCTGGGGTTCCTCCGCGACGCCTCGCAGACCTGTATCGTAGACGATCCACTCGACGCGAGAGATACGCTCGGCTTCTGTTGCCTCCACAAGCAGAAGGCGCCTGGCCAATCCGCAGTTGCCTGTCAGCCACGTTCCGGCGATCGCGCCGGCAGCGCGGATGAAGGCTCTGCGACCCATCCTCCAGTGGTTCCGGTGATTCATATCCCCCTCGAGGGCCTCATATCAGGCTATCCTGAGAGTGGCCGAAGCGATCCAACCACGACCCATATGGTACCATCTTCCGCCGTCAGAATCAACGATACGGTTTAGAATACGCCGCCCGCGAGGGAAATGTCAAACGACGGGATGGCGTAGATGGCGTAGGCTTTCTCTTGAGGAATTGGGTTGGCCTTGCCGTATTCCCCGATCGCTCCAGGCTCCTACCTTTGGCTGCGGGAGCCTTTCGTGCATGAACCGGCACTATCGTCTTGTCCGTTTATTCGTCCAGTGTAGTTATCTAACTATCACATAACGCGTCGGCTCATGTATCGGCAGCTTCCGGGACAAGCCCGGAATTCTTCATCGAATGGAGCCGTGGCCCTACTACACAGCCAACGATTCGTCCGCCAGTCGCTGGTGGCTGGCGACGCGGCCGGTCTCGACGATGTGGGCCGAAGGTACGTTTGCCGGTGCGGCGAGGGTGCAGCGACCCCGCAGGTTATCCAGGACGTTCATGAAGTTGATGTATGAATCGTAAGGTGTGTCGTACGGATTGAAGTACTTGTGCACATCTCCGTCGGCGAAAAACTTCGTGCACATGTAGTAGAAATGATCCGAAGTCTGGAGCTTCCGCCAGTCGCGCAAGATATCCGGGTCGTTCGTCTCTCTCACGGTCCGTTCCATCCGGTACAGCTCCGCGATGGCGTTCTGCTGCATGGCGTTGCCCAGCCAGGCGGACAGGTCCCGTTCGGTATCGGCCCAACTGACCAGATGGGGCACATCCACGACGTCGACAGCTTCATAGGCGTCGGCTACTTCCCCCGGTGTCTTGAAGTCGTTGTCGGGGTGCTTGAGGATTTCCGTGGGCAGATTCCGGAGGAAGTTGAAGATGCCGGTGTCTTCCCACTGATGTTCGCCAAAGGTTTCGTAGTCCACGAACAGATTGACCACGTACCCGTTGCCGTTGACCGCACCGACCCACTGGGCGAACTTCTCGGCAAACAGCGGCCACTCGCTCCAGTGCCGATTTGAGAACCGGAAGGCGATATCGTCACTGAGACGATAATTCTTCAGGAGTAATTTGAGTCCGGGGGCGTTAGGCGGCTGATAGACGTAGTTAGGACTACGATACCCCAGGACGTGATCGGCTCCTTCCGCCAGGATGGCCTTGAAGCCCCCGATCTCCGCGACGGCTTCAGCCACCTGGTTGTTGTAGATCAGTTCGGTGTTGCGGAACACCCGAGGCGTCTGTCCGAAGAGGTCGTGAATGAGCTGTCGATGCGCGGTGACCTGCGAAACAAACTCCTCGGGCGAGAAGAGAAAGCTCAGACTGTGATCGTACGTCTCGGACAGGAATTCAACACATCCTGTGGCCGCCAGGTACTGAAAACTGGCCAGCACCTCGGGGGCGTACTCGGCGAACTGCTCCAGTACCGTCCCGGTGATGCTGAAGGAGACCTTGAAATCTCGGCCGTGACGCTCGATGAGTTCCGCCAGAACGCGGTTGGTCGGGAGATAGCACTTCTGTGCCACCTTGCGGCAGATCTCGGCGTTCTTGAATCCGTCGAAGTAGTCGCTGGCCGAGTCGAAGATCGTGTAATGACGCAGCCGATAGGGTTGGTGAACCTGAAAGTAGAAACAAACCGAAGCCATGGCACGCTCCCCCTGTTGTTCGCCTATGCGACGCCCAACGTTTGATGGTAGATTTCGTTCATTCTAGCCGCCGAGTCTTCCCAGCGGAACTTCAGGGCCTCTCGGTGGCCTTCCGTCCTGAGCACATTGTGCAACGGCGGGTGCTTCAGAACGGCCACCATCTTGTTGGCCATCTCATGGACGTCCCAAAAGTCCACCTTCAACGCACTGTGGAATGCCTCAGCGATGCCGCTTTGTTTGCTGATCAGCACGGGCACATCGTTCTGGAGCGCCTCCAGAGGCGCGATGCCAAAGGGTTCCGAAACCGACGGCATGACATAGAGATCAGCCATCTGGTAGACCTTGCGAACGTCGTTGCCTCGCAGGAATCGCGTGAACAGGACGCGGTTTCCAATCCCGAGTTGAGCGGCCAGTTCAATGCTGCCGTGGAGCATATCTCCATCGCCGGCCATGATGAACTTCACATTGTCAATCTTCTCCAGCACGCGTTTGGCCGCATGCAGGAAGTATTCCGGTCCTTTTTGCATGGTGATCCGGCCGAGAAAGAGGACGATCTTGTCGGTCTTCGAAGGCAGCGTCTGGCGTTGGGAGGACCAGCACCCGTTATGCTGTTCGACACCGTTGTAGACCACCTCAACCTTCTCCGGCGGCACACCGTAGCGGTTGATGATGATATTCCGTGTGTAGTTGCTGACGGCAATGATCGTGTCGGCCGCGTGCATGGCGTGCCGCTCGATGTCATAGACGTACTGGTTGACGTGCTCGCCGCTGCGGTCGAATTCCGTTGAGTGGACCTGGATCACGAGTGGTCTGCCGGTCTTCTCGGCCAGGGCAACACCGGCCGGAAAGGTCATCCAATCATGGGCGTGGATCAAATCGAATTGCTCGGTCTCTCCGACCGCCAAAACCTTGCGGGCATAGCGGGCCACTTCCGCGTAGATGTCCGGTCCATAGTTGCCCTGGCCGCCGGATTCCTCGTCGGCGTCCGATGCATCCACCGGGGTGATTCGTCCTTCTGCCAGCGCCGTTGCTGTGTCAGAAGGCGTGCCAGAAGCGTAAGGGCTCAACAAGGCGGGGATCGGCCGAAACTGCACATTTTTGAATGTGGAGCCTGTGCCCCGCTCTATCTCGAACGCAGGGGACAAGCCGCCGGATAAGTGCATGGGCTTGGCCTTTGGAAGTACGAAGATGATGGGCATGCCCAAGCGATCCATCGCTCGGGTCAGGCCGAGACATGCCGTGCCTAATCCGCCGCTAATGAACGGCGGAAACTCCCAGCCAAGCATGAGCGTCCTTATCTTCATTATCGGTTCCTTCCTGGGCCGCACCCGCTGTTGGGGAAGACGTCTGTCGTTAACTCGCTCTCGACGTTCTTCTGGATTGCGTTGCGACCGAAATGTTCTTTCTCCGGCGTCGCAGAAACTGACACGCATGAAAATTATCACCTATACGCGTCGGGTCAAGAGGAATGTTCAACAATTCGTCACGGACCGGGCATTTTCCCGGACCACCATGGCATTGGGCCTGGATCACACCACGAGGCACTTCGGAGCGGTCCAATCCTCCACCGTCTTAATATGCTCCTTAGTCGTTGAATGTCACGCACCGCGATAGTGGTGAGCAGAACCCACCGTTCGACTTCTCAAACACCACTAAGAATACGACGCAAAGAGGACGCTGGAACTTAGGAAAATGCTCAATGAGGCCGCCGGAAAAGGAGCAAAGACATGGGGGAGGAACGTATCCGCCCAGTTTCACAGGCTGGCGGTGACTTCTGTGCTCTTTCAGGCTGGAGATATGAAAGGGAATTGGGGGCATTTCCCTATTCGCTTTCCTGTGGCCGTGAAAGTATGATCCCGAGGGAAGGATTCTCGTAGCATGGATATGTTGTGATGTGATCCGACGTTGACCCAATGAAGGAGCCGAACGATGGGGAACAGAACCGTGGAGTTGCTGGGAGCTGAGGCGGATAGCCTGCTTGGACACGAGTCACGAGGGATTCCGAAGGAGACACTGCATCTGCCCGGGCCGGCGTTCATCGATGCGATCTTCACGGCGTCCGATCGGCCCAACCGAGTCCTCCGAAACCTCCAGGCGGTATTCGATCACGGAAGATTAGGGGGAACGGGGTATTTGTCGATCCTGCCTGTGGATCAGGGGATCGAGCACTCGGCCGGCGCATCGTTCGCCCCGAATCCTCAGTACTTTGATCCGGCCAACATTGTCGAACTGGCCATTGAGGGGCAATGCAACGCTGTCGCGTCGACGCTGGGTGTATTGGGGGCCGTGGCGCGCAAGTATGCCCACAAGATTCCATTTTTGGTCAAGATCAACCACAATGAGCTATTGAGCTATCCGAATTCCTACGACCAGCGGCTGTTTGCGTCTGTCGAGCAGGCCTTCAACATGGGGGCCGCCGCCGTGGGAGCCACGATCTACTACGGTTCTGAGGAATCGCGAAGGCAGATCGAGGAGATCTCCGAAGCGTTCGAACACGCGCCACGAGCTGGGCATGTTCACCGTGCTCTGGGCCTACCTGCGAAACGAGGCGTTCAAGAAGGACGGCGTGGACTACCACACCTCGGCCGACATGACCGGACAGGCCAATCATCTGGCCGTGACGATTCAGGCGGACATTGTCAAACAGAAACAGCCCACGAACAACGGGGGCTTCAAGGCCATCGGTTTTGGCAAGACCCATCCGGATGTTTACGACAAGCTCACGTCGGACCACCCGATCGACTTGACTCGGTATCAGGTGGCGAACTGCTACATGGGACGAATTCCCTTGATCAATTCGGGAGGCGCCTCGGGCAAGAATGACCTTCAACAGGCGGTCAAGACGGCCGTGATCAACAAACGGGCTGGAGGCACGGGCCTGATCTCGGGCCGCAAAGCCTTCCAGAAGCCCATGAAAGATGGCGTCGAACTGCTCAATGCCGTCCAGGATGTCTACCTCGACGAGTCTATCACGATTGCCTGACGATTCCTTTTGCCGGAAGCATCGTTTCGCTACTCCAAAGGTATGACTTGTCGACATGCGGAGCAGCCCTATAATGACGAATGAATGACTGGGAATTAGAAGTGCGTAACGAACCAACCATTGCTATGGAGGATTATCGCATGTTTGAGACATTGGACAAGATGATGTTGGCGGGGCTGGGGGCGGTGTCGATGACGCGGGAGCGCGCCGAGCAGATGTTCGATGAGTATGTCAACAAGGGCCATGCCGAGAGAGATAGCCGCAGCGGTTTCGTGAAGGAAGTGATGGATAGCGCCGAGCGAACGCGTTCTGAGCTCGAGAAGATGATCTCGAAGCAGGTGCAGGAGACGGTGACGACGCTGCACCTCGCCACCCAGGAGGACATCCAGCGGATCGAAGAGAAGCTCGATCAGTTGCTGGCCAAAGGGTAGGTCGGTTGAGCGTGTGGCGACCTCGTTTCCGGAGTCGTCTGCAACGTCTGCGTCGCTATCGACATATCATGGCCGTGCTGATGAAGTATGGCCTGGAGGAGGTGGCGGAGGCGTTGCGGGCTCGATTTCTCGTGCGCATGGGCGAACGGGCGGCGCCGCTGCGCGTCAAGAGAGCGGCACTCGGTCAGAGCCGTCCGCATCGTGTGCGCCTGGCGCTGGAGGAGTTGGGCCCGACGTTCATCAAATTCGGACAGCTCCTCAGCACGCGTCCGGACATCGTTCCGGCCGACTACGTCCACGAATTCGAGCACTTGCAGGATCAGGTCAAACCGGACGCGTTCAGGAGGATCCAGGCGGAGGTGGAGTACCAGCTCGACGGCAAGCTCGAAGATGTCTTCGCGAGCTTCGATCCGGAACCTCTGGCGGCCGGCAGCATCGCTCAGGTCCATCGCGCCACGACCAAGGAAGGCGATTCGGTCGTGGTCAAGGTTCGCCGGCCGGGGATCGTGGATATCATCCACGCCGAGTGTGATATCCTTGAGGAGCTGACCGCCATCCTCAAGGCAACGCTGTTCGAGCACGACACCATCGACCCTCGCCAGATGGTCAAGGAGTTCGTCGACGCCGTGGCGGAGGAAACCAACCTGGCCGATGAGCGACGCAATCTCGTGCGATTCGCGGCCAACTTCAAGGATGATCCAACCGTTCACATCCCGGAAGTCTACGAGAAGTACTGCACCAATGGCGTGCTTACGATGGAATACATCGACGGGATCAAGCCCGCCGACCCCGAGGCTCTGGCGGCACGGGGCATCGACTGCGAGCTGGTGGCCCAACGGGGCGCCAATTTCGTGCTGCGGCAGATCTTCGAGCTGGGATTCTTCCACACGGACCCCCATCCGGGGAACTTCTTTCTGCTGCCCGACAACATCCTGGTGCCGATCGACTTCGGGCAGGTCGCTCGCATGTCTTCGCGATATCGCCGACTGTTCAACGAGATCATCCTCGCTATCGTGGAAAACGAAAGCTCGCGGGTCATTCGCTCGCTGGAACGCGAGGAGATGACCGACGAGCGGACCGACTTGAACAAGCTGACGGGCGATATGGAGCAACTGATCGACACGTATCGCAACCTGCCTCTGAAAAACATCGCGTTCGGGAAGGTGGTGACCCGCACGTTCGATCTGTTCCGGACCAACTACATTCGATCGCCTGCCCAGTTCACGCTGATGCTCAAGACGCTGGCAACGGTGGAATCGTTCGCACGGTCGCTGGACCCTGATTTCAACATCATGGAGGCGATGAAGCCCTACGCGCAGCGCGCGATGATGCGCGACCTGGAGCCCAAACGCTTCGTCCGACAGATGCGGCAGGTCGTTCAGGACGCGGGCGATCTCGTCATGCGGTTACCCGAAGACGTCAACGTCATTCTCAGCAAGTTTCGCCAGGGTCGATTCCAGGTCCGCGTTCATCACGAACACTTGGAGAATCTCACCAAGACGGTGGACAAGAGCTCCAATCGCATCAGCTTCGCGCTGATCACGGCGGCGCTGCTGGTCGCTTCGAGCATGCTCGTGGCCCAGGAGGGAACCGTGCTGGGGCTGTTTCGGTTGCAGACCATGGGCATCGTGGGCTATCTCATCGCGGCCGTCATTGGTATCTGGCTGTTGATCTCCATCTCGCGCAGCGGCCGTCTGTGACTACCGTGGCCGGGAGAGAGCACCGAATCGAAAATGTTCCCTCACTGAGGGAAGACAGTCCGTGTTGGGAGCAGATTAGCGTGGAGCTGTCGGAGTTGCTGGGGAAGGCGTTTGCCTGTGATTGCGGAAGGACGCACGATCTTCCCGTCCGGAGATTCGTCTATGATCCAGGCGCAATCGAGCAGTTGCCCGGCATCGTGCAGGATGTTGTGCGGGGGACGCCATCCCGCATCGGGATCGTCGCTGACGAGCGCACGTGGGATGTCTGCGGGCGGCGGGTATTCGAGACTCTGGCAGCGGCGGGGAGCGACGTCGAGAAGGTGATCGTTCCCGATGGAGAGCATGGCACGCCGATCTGTGACGATACGACCTTTGGGGCACTGCTAACCCACCTGCGGGAGGTCAAACCGGCAATACTGGCTGCTGTCGGAAGCGGTGTGATCAACGATCTGTGCAAGTGGACCTCGTACGAACTGGGAATCCCCTATGTCGTGGTTGCCACGGCAGCGTCCATGAACGGATACGCCGCAGCCAACGTCGCTGCTACGGTGGCGGGTGTCAAGATCCTGATCGAAACCCGGCCTCCGATGGCGGTGGTCGTCGATCCCGGGATAATCGCTCGTGCACCACACGAGATGATCTCGGCGGGCTTTGGCGACACGATCGCCAAATATCAGAGCAATACGGACTGGTTGATGAATCATCTCCTGCTCGACGAATACCACTGCGACTTCTGTGCGGGGATATTGACCGAGTTGGAGCCACTCTATCTGACACGGCCTGAAGAGGTCAGGGAGGCTGGGGCATCGGCGGTTGAAGGGCTGTTTGCAGCGCTGTTCTGGAGCGGGGTGGCCATGACGCTGGTCGGAACCAGCGCACGGCCAGTGGAGGCGAACACCTGCTGAGCCACACGCTGGATATGATCGCGCTGGCCCACGGACGCGAGCACGACCTGCACGGCCGTCAGGTGGGCGTGGGCACGATCCTTTCGGCAGCTCTCTACGAGCGCATTCTGGCGATCGAGACCCCGGAGGTGCGAGTGCTGCCGTGCGGAGATCGATGCACGGTTCTGGAAGGTCGGATCGGTCGTCGAAGCGGTCAGGGCGCAGTACGAGGCCAAGAAACCCAGTCTCGAAGCGGTCCGCAGGCATCTGACGAGCGGGGATGTCTGGGATCAACTGAGAGCTCGATTGACGCCGCTGCCGCGCCGACCGGAGACGATCCACGACTGGCTCCAGCGAGCCGGCGGCGCGACGTCGGCAGACGACATCGGGTGCTCGAGAGAGCAGCTTCGAGAAGCGGCTCTGCACATGCACGAGATTCGCAAGCGGTTCACCGTCGTCGACCTGGCCTGGATGCTGGGCGTGCTTCCCGACGCGATTGACGAGATCATCGAAGCGTGGCTATGGCGCTGATCTGGTTCATCCGGGCAAGTACCGCTACGACGTGGGGTGATGGACGAGCCCAAGAGACTCCATTGCGGCCTCCCGGTTGTCCGCGAACTGGAACAGCGCTTGCAGGCCGACGCATTTGAATAGTTCCAGGATGTTGAACGGGACCGAGCAGAGAATAAGCCTTCGATCGAATGCGTCGAGTTGCCTCTCCAGAATCAGCAGTTGGGACAGCATGGCCGAACTCAGTACCTGGGCCGCTGAGAAATCGACGATCACGTGGCTGCGAGGGGCTTCGCTGGTCATGCCGATGGCAATCTCCAGTTCATTGCAGGTGCGAGTTTCTCGGGGCAGAGTGATCAGAAGAATCTGTTCCGAGGGCTGCTGAACGCCCATGATATTGCCTCCGCTTTCGGCGATCCGGGTTCACTTTTGATACGTCGAGTCACCTGAGTTACTTCAATAGCATATGGCTTGCTACATAGAGTATATTCCACTCCGGACGAAATCCAAATCCTTGAAAATCCCATCGTCTTTCTTTGTTGTGAAGGGGAGGCCATTAGGAACGGGACGTGTCGGTCGGATGTTGTCAAGCGGCGTGCAAATCGGTAGACTCGGCCTATAAACGGATTCCGACGTGTCCTGTGGGGTTTGAGACGATGCTGAAGTTCGTCACGGACAGGCAGATCTATGAAGAGGTGATGTGCACGGCGATTCCCGCCGCCAGGATACAGGTCTGGCTGGCGACCGCCGATCTGAAGGATCTCTACGTCCACAAAGCCAGGGCGATGGTCCCGTTTCTCGAGATACTCTCGGACCTGATCGCCAGGAACGTGGAAGTCCGCCTGCTCCATGCGAAAGAGCCCGGGCCCCGGTTTCGCAAGGATTTCGACCGGTATCCGAATTTGATCGGCGGTCTCGAACGGATGCTCTGTCCGAGGGTGCACCTCAAGTGCGTGGTCGTCGACAGACGCCTGGTGTACGTGGGCAGCGCGAATCTGACCGGCGCCGGTCTCGGAGCCAAAAGCGCGAAGCGACGAAATTTCGAATCGGGGATTGTGACGACCGATGAGGCCATCGTCGAACAGGTCATGGAGCAGTTCGACCGGATTTGGCGGGGAGATCATTGTGCCCAGTGCGACAGAAAGGAGTTCTGTGACGAATACATCGACATCGTGCCGGCCGGAACAAAGCCGATCTCCTGAAACGTTGCCTCCCCGCCTGAAGTGCTACGCCTACCTGGACATCGAAACCACGGGCTTGAGTTGGGATTCCTGCGAATTGACCGTCGTCGGCATCGCCAGGTTCAGGGGTACCGATTGCCAGGTCGGCCAGCTCGTTGGCGAGCGGATCGACATCGACGGCGTCCTTTCGTTGCTGGAGGGAGCCGACGAGATCTACACTTACAATGGGAGCCGATTCGATTTGCCGTTCATCAAGGAGCAGGCTGGGCCTGGACCTCAAGACGTGTTTCCGCCATACCGATCTGATGTATGACTGTTGGCGGCAGCAACTCAAAGGAGGTCTGAAAGTCGTCGAAGCACGGCTGGGTATCGAGCGAAAGCTGACCGAGGTAGATGGCTTGATGGCGGTCCGGCTCTGGTGGGATTACGTCAACAACGGCAATACCCACGCCCTTCGAACGCTGCTGGAATACAACAAGGAAGATGTGGTCAATCTCCACCTCCTGCGAGACAAGCTGGGGGTGGATTGAAGTGCTCATCGGGCTATGGATATGTCGGTATGGAACGGGAGTAGATGGCTCGCAAACAGATTGATGAACACAGTCTTGGCGTCCTGGAGTTCGAGGCCGTCAGGGGAATTCTCGGCTCTTTCGCGGCCAGTGACTTGGGACGGGATGCGGCCAAGGGGCTCTATCCTTCCGTGGATGTCCGTTGGACGCGGATGCGTGTCGCCGAGACGTCCGAGCTGCGTGCCGTACTGGATCGGGGCGAGCGCGTCCCCATGGCGGGCCTTCGGGATATCCGCCCGATCTTCAAGCAGTTCGGCAGGAAGGAGACGGTGTTCGATCCCGAGCACCTGCTGGAGATTGCCGATACACTGGCCGCCAGTGGCCGGTTGCGGATCTTCCTGACGAATCTGGAGCCTTCTCAGAGCGAGCATCTGTCGGCGATGGGAAGCAAACTCGGGGATTTCACCGCCCTCGTGGACGAGATCAGCCGGTGCGTGGGTGGAGACAAGCGCGTCCGCGACAACGCCTCGGACAAGCTCAAGGAGGTCCGGCGGACCATTGGCCTGCTCAGTGAGAAGATTCACCAGAAGTTCGCCGATATTGTCTCGTCGTCTCAAGTGCGCCGGGCCCTGGAGAACGACAACTTTCTCATGCGACATGGACGCCCGGTCGTGGCCGTCAAGGCCAACTATCGCCATGCCCTGCGAGGCACGGTGCTCGACCGCTCCAACACGGGGGCGACCCTGTACGTCGAACCTGATGAACTGGTCGAATTGAGCAATGATCTGGAAGATGCGCTCTTCGAAGAGAAGAAGGAGGTCGGGCGAATTCTCTGGCTCCTGACGCAAGCTCGTCCTGGACGAGCAGAAGGCCATCCTCGACAGTGTTCGGATGCTGGCGCTGGTGGATCTGACGTATGCCAAGGCGCGATTCAGCGTCGCCTACGACATGACGGCGGCCGAGATCCGCTCCGACGGCGCGATGCATTTGCGGCAGGCCCGCCATCCGCTGCTGCTCCAGTGGGCCAGCCAGCAGAAGGGCTGTGACGTCGGAGAACTGACGGACGAGGTGGTGGCGATCGATGTTCGGCTGGGCGATGACTTTGATCTGTTGCTGGTCACCGGGCCAAACACGGGGGGCAAGACCGTCGTGCTCAAGACGATCGGTCTGCTGGCCTTGATGACGCAAAGCGGGATGCACATTCCCGCCCGGGCGGGTTCGAGCTTGTCGGTCTTCAGGCAGGTCTACGCCGATATCGGGGACGAGCAGAGCATCCAGCAGAGCCTGAGTACCTTCTCGGCCCATATGCGGCAGGTCGTCAAGATCCTCACCGGGACGAACAAGGGGACGCTGGTCCTGCTGGACGAGCTTGGCGCAGGCACGGACCCCATCGAAGGGGCCGTCCTGGCCACGTCTATCCTCGACGGGCTGATACTGAGAGGAGGCAAGGTCGTGGCAACCTCGCATCTGGGCCAGCTCAAGACCTTTGCCTACACCACGCCTCGCGCGGAGAATGCCTCGGTTCAGTTCGACACCGAAACGTTGCGGCCGACCTATCACCTGCTGATCGGAACGCCTGGCAGCAGCAACGCGCTGGTCATTGCCAAGCGGCTGGGGATGCCCAAGGCGGTGCTCGAACAGGCCGAATCGTTGCTCGATCAGGAATCCGATGGCACATCCGAGTTGATCAACCAGGTCCAGGCGACTCGGGAAGATGCTGAACGCAAACGCGCCGAAGCCCAGGACGTGTTGGATGAAACGCGGGAGAATCGCAAACGCATCCGCGAGAGGCTCAACAGGATTCGTGAACAGGGTCGCCGGCTCCAGCAGCAGGCCGACCACGAGATCGAACGATCGATGCGGGATGTGCGGAATGTCGTCGACCGATTTGCGGGCGAGATGCAGAACGCGCCTCAGATCTGGAGTGGAAAGGCCTCTGAATTGGCGACGCGAATCTCAGAACTGGCGGCCGGCACTCCATTGGCCATCCGGCACGCCAAGTTCATCGAGACACTTCGACGCGGAGACAGCGTATACGTCTTGCCATTCAGGCGTGAAGGGGTGATCGAACGCATTCGCCGCAACCGCAAAACGCTCGTCGTGTTCGTCGACAGCAAGCAGATCGAGGTTCAGTTCGAAGACGTCGGCCGCCCGGAGCACGATTCAGGGACGCTGTGACGTGCGGTCTCGGATCAATCCATCGCTGCTTCCAGGATAGCGTGAAGCTCAGCGTCTTCGAGTTCGATCGGGTTGCCCTTCATGCTGCTGGCCTTCTGGGCCTTGGCGATGGCAGCCGGGAAATCGGCTTCGGTCAGGCCGTAGTGTCGTAAGCCTGGCAGAGCCAGGGCATCGCAGAGTTCGCGAATCCAGGCGACCCCATCGGCAGCCTTGGCGGAACCATTCCCCGTCACCATTCGGGCGATCTCGTCGAATCGAGCCAAGGCAGGAGAATCGGGGGCGCGGTCCCGCAGCGCTCGGACGTTGGCTTCGGTGACGTAGGGCAGGAGCTTGCCGCAAAGGGCACCGTGCGGAGCGTCGATCATGCCTCCCAGGGGGCCGGCGAACCCATGCACCGCGCCGAGCTTTGCGTTGGCCAGAGCCAGTCCACTGAACAGCCCCGCGATGGCCATGTCCTCGCGGGCAGAGGCATCAGTGCCATCCTCGAAGGCTCGCCGGAGCGAACGGGCGGCGCGCTGGAGTCCTTCCCGACAGATCCCGTCGGTGAGCGGATTGGCTTTATTCGAGACGAACGCTTCAGCCAGTTGGGTCAGTGCATCGAGACCGGTGCCTGCGGTCAGTTGTGGGGGCATCGAGTGCGTCAACACCGGATCGACCAGGGCAAGAGCGGGCAGCATGAACGGACTTCTCATGCTGACCTTGACGCGATGCTCCGGGACGAGCAATACCGCGTTGCGGGTGACCTCGGCGCCCGTGCCGGCGGTGGTGGGGATGGCGATATACGCCGCAGAGCGATTCTTCAGCGCCTGCCCCTTGCCGACCACCTCCAAGTAGTCTTCCAAGGCCCCTTGGTTTGTCAGCATGGCGGCGACTGCCTTGCCTGCGTCAACTACGCTGCCTCCGCCGATCCCGATGACGATATCCGCCTTCACCTGGCGAGCTGCTTCGATGGCGGCCGAGGCGGTTTCCGTGGTTGGCTCGCCTGTGATGGCGAAGGTCTCGAACCGAAGGCCCTTCTCGCTCAGCGCATTGAGAACGCTGTTGTAGCGTTCGGGTGTTCCGCCAGTCAGGACAAACGGTCTCTCTCCCAGAGAGGAGACAATCTGGGGCAGGTCAGCGGCTGTCCCGTCGCCGAAGAGTATCCGGGTAGCGGTAGCGAATTCGAATCTCATCTCTGGTCGTTCCATCAGACGTTGGCTACGTCCCAGCCTTGCTCGCCCGGGAAGACGTTGGCGTACTTGATTCCCAGGCGAGGCTCGGCCATCATCTCGGCGACCGTGTCTCGCCACGTGAGATAGTGGGCGGTTTCCTTGTGTTTGGCGGGATCGTCTGGCGTCCGGTAGACCTCGACGAGGACAAATCGCGTGGGATCATCGGCCTGCTGGACGACATCGAAGCGTGCCACTCCGGGCTCCTTGACGCTGTTCCGAGCGTTCTCCAACGAAGCTTCGCGAAACGCCTCCACGCAATCGGCCTTCACATGGACATGCACGTGCACGATAACCATAAGCCACTCCTTAGCAAATGAACTTCTCTGGCGGGCCAGTGTAGCAGACGAAAAGGCACGGGGCAATGTCGATCCAGGGGACGCTCCGGTGTCTCGCCGCGTATTGACATCATGCCGCGTTTCTGATATCACCCCCAGTCCAGGATTGCTGCGGCGAAACCGACATCAACGCACGCAGAACTGGAGTGTTCCGGGATATTCCTCATGGCGAGGGCAAGTGCATGACCATTCTGGCAGGGATCGACGAGGCCGGCTTCGGCCCCCTCTTAGGGCCACTGGTGGTCTCGTCGTGTGCGTTCGCCATCGCCCCGGAGCATGTGGAAGCGGATCAGTGGCAGGTGCTCAAGAAGAGTGTGGGTAAGACGCGCAAGCACCTGCGAGGCCGGCTGCTGATCGCCGACAGCAAGAAGGCCTATAAGCGGGGCGAGGGACTCGGTCATCTGGAGCGAACCGTCCTGGGGGCGATCCGGACCATGGGGCATGTCCCGGCAACTCTGAGTGATCTACTCAAGCTTCTGTGCCCGCAATGTCACGCGCGGGTGATGGAGTATCCATGGTACCAGGGTGCCGAGGGCTGGTCTCTGCCATCGGATCAGGCGGACCTGCGGATTGCCTCGGGGGTATTCGCCGATGATATGGAATCGTCACGCGCGAAGCTGGTTGGTTTGTCGAGCTTCTGCCTGGACGTCGGGCACTACAATACGTTGATCGACCTGATGAAGAACAAGTCGCAGGTCCTCTTCACGACGACCACGCGGCTTCTGCAAGGGTTGATGGATCGCTTCGCCGACCAGGACATTCACATTCTGATTGACAGGCAGGGCGGACGGGTGCATTATCGAGAGCATCTCCTGCGCAGTTTCGGGCAGATGGAACTGCGGATTGTCCAGGAGACTGAGCGGAGAAGCGCGTATGTGCTGCGGGGTCGTTCCCGATGCGTTCATCTGAGCTTCGAGGTGGGAGCCGACGATCGGCACTTGGCGGTCTCGCTGGCCTCGATGGTCAGCAAGTACATCCGGGAACTGCTGATGGAGTGCATGAACGCTTACTTCGCCGGGATGAATCCCGAGCTGAAACCCACCGCCGGGTACTGGACTGACGGTTTGCGGTTTCTCGACGATCTGAGCAAGTGCGTGCCCGGCCTTCAGATTGACCGGAGCCGCTTTGTGCGCTGCCGATAGGCGACGCGATGGGGGTGGGGCAAGTTGCCCGTGGGGAGAGTTGACTGATCTGGAGTGCATATGTTGCGCGAGCGGCAAGAGCAGACCTGGCTGACGACGGTATCTCTGGTGATTCTGGCGGCGGTGGCCCTGACGGCGATGCTGATCTACACCCGCGCCGTGATGATCCCCTTCGTCGTAGCGCCGTTTATCGTGGCCCTGGTCTCACCCGTCCAGGACTTCCAGGTCAAGTGGCTGCGGCTGCCTCGTTTCATCGCGATCCCGGTGACGTTGCTGGTGGTGCTGGCCGTGATCGTGATGGTCTTTCTTCTGATCGCGCAGGCGGGTACGATCATCGTCTCGACGGCCGGGGAGTACAGTGCCAGCTTCGCCTACATGACGGACAAGATCCTCGAGCCGATTGAGTACCTGTATCGACAGGAAGAGCAGAAGCCATCGGCATCGCCCGAGGGAGGGGGATCGTCGGTGGCGCCAAACCAGCCGGCCGCGCCACCGCCCGAGCCCGAGCCGCTCGTTTTGTTTCCCGTCCTGCAGGACGCCGGGCAGGAGGCGACGCTGGGAACGCGGCCTCAGTCGGAGGAGACGGCTATCGATCCGAACAAGCCGATCGATCCCAACGAGGTCATCGGTCCGGCGGGTTTGGCGGCTAAGAGGCTGCGAATCGATACCAAACGAATTGTCATGGATATGAGGAACTACATCTTCAATATCGTGACCAATGCGTTTGGGACGATCCTCGGGACGATCTCGCGGATGTTCTTCGTGGTCATCTTTGTGATCTTCCTGCTGTTGGGTCGAAATTCATACGCCGATCACTCGGCCGTGTACTATGACGTCGTCCAGAAGATCCGACGCTACATCGGGATCAAACTGGCATTCTCGGCCCTGACCGGGCTGCTGGTCTGGGCGATTCTGACGCTCGTCGGGCTCGAACTGGCGGGCGTCTTCGGCATTCTCGCGTTCCTGCTCAACTTCATCCCGTCGATCGGCTCGATCATTGCAACGCTGCTGCCCGTGCCTATCGCGGTGGTCCAGTTTCAGTCGTCTCCGTGGCTGATCCTTCCGGTTGTGCTCGGTCCCGGCGCCGTCCAGGGCCTCCTTGGCAATATTTTGGAGCCGAAGCTCCAAGGCGAGGGTCTAAACCTGCATCCGGTGACCGTTGTCCTGGCGCTGTCGTTCTGGGGGCTCATCTGGGGTGTCGTCGGGATGTTTCTGGCCGCACCGATCACCGCTGCGCTGCGGATCGCACTGATGCGGTATGATACGCTCAAGCCGATCGGAAAGTTGCTCGCGGGGGATCTTTCTCCTGCCAAAGCCCCACCCGGTTCGTGACAGGTGGCTGCGGCACGACGACCGCGATCAGGCCTTGTCGAGTTCCCCGTTGAGAAGCCGAATCTGGCGGGTCTCCTCGCGGAGAATCTTGTCGATGATCTCCTCTGTCGCAGGGTCACGGGCGAAGTCCTTGAGGCCCTGGTAGAAGATGGTGACCTCATTGGCCCGGCGGATGGCGTCGCGGAGGATCTGTTGCCTGGTCTCTTTGCCCGTCACTCTCCCCGGTACATCCTGTTTCGTGCCAAACCAGGCCAGTCCGGCCATCACCTCGGGGTTCGACAACACATAATTGTCGGGGTCGAAGGTTCCGAACTCACCAGTCTTCTCCGAGAACCGCTTTCGCATCCGGGCCCAGATCTTGACGTGCTTGGCCTTCCAATTGGCGAGCCGGTAGTGGATGTCTCGGATCTCCGGATCGGCGAAAAGCTGGGCGGTCTTGAGATAGAACCGGGCGCCCTTGTTCTCAATCTGCTCGGCGATCTGAAGGACTTCGAATACGTTGAACTTCGTGTCCATGCTGTGCTTCCAAGAGCGTCCGCAGACT
This sequence comes from uncultured Phycisphaerae bacterium, assembly GCA_963726475.1. GTDB lineage: Bacteria > Planctomycetota > Phycisphaerae > Sedimentisphaerales > Anaerobacaceae > Anaerobaca. Next base: position 20,710 of record CAVSCO010000090.1, read on the forward strand.
TTTCATCCCCGGAGTCAGATGTGGCAGTTCGATCGAACGTGGACGACGCCTAACGACCGCGGGGGCAGTACCGACCAGGAATCATTATAGATGATCGAGACGCTAAGTCAAGGCAAAACATAGGTTTGAGAGAGCAGACGCAGGTTATTGCGACCGGTCAGGCGAGAATCTCAGCGCGGCGGCGGCCTTCAGCTTGCCTTCCTTGAGCCGCAGCAGCGTCTGGTTGACGGTCTCGGGTGCCACCTCCTCCACGGTGGGGCGCAGCGGAATCTCGGCCGCCAGCGGGAGGAACTCTGTTGCGTCACGGCGCGTCACGTTGGCCACGCTTTTGATCTCCTTCTCGTCCCACAGATAGCGGTCGTAAACCAACTCCGGCACGGGGCTGACCTTGCGGATGGCGTTGATGACCACGCGGCCTCCCTTGTTCAGCACGGACAGAGCTTGCCTGACCGTTTCGCCCACGGGGGTGAAGTCGATCGCCCGATCCAGTCGGGCAGGGGGCTCCTCCGTGGCTGAGCCGGCCCAGGCCGCACCGAGTTCTCGGGCCAGCTCCTTGTGGGCATCGCCCCGGGTGAAGACAAACACGTCGCTGTTGGGGAACTGATGCCTGATCAGTTGAATCACGATGTGGGCGGACGCCCCGAACCCGAAGAGGCCGACAGTCTGGCCGTCGGAGGTGTCCGACAAGCGAATGGCCCGGTAGCCGATGACGCCGGCGCATAAGAGCGGGGCGGCCTGCAGGTCCGAGAATGCCGGAGGTATGGGATACGCGAAATCCTGCCCGACGACCATGTATTCGGCATAGCCTCCGTTGGCGTCCTTGCCCGTCCAGCGGGCCTGGTCGCAGAGGTTCTCGCGACCCGTCTTGCAGAAGCGGCATGCCCCGCAACTGGAATACAGCCAGGTGACCCCCACCCGGGAACCGATTTCGTGCCGGGTCGCACCGGGGCCCTTCTGTTCGACCGTCCCAACGACCTGATGGCCGAGGACGACAGGCAACATGCCGGGGCGGAGCCTGCCCTCGATCTCGTCGAGATCGGTATGGCAGAGGCCGCAGACAGAGACCTTCACGAGGATCTCATCGTTCTCGGGAGTCGGAGTCGGCAGTTCCGTCTCTATCAGCGGCTGATCTTCAATGGGAGCAGTTTGCGGGAGCACGATTGCCTTCATCAGGTCGTCTCCTGTTTGAGTTGGTCCTCGAAGACCTTGTAGCTGTCATCGCCAAAAAGGCAGAAGACCACCTGTTTCAAACCGGTTTCTCCTTTGAGGTAGCTGAGCGTGGTTCTCAGCATGATTTCGGCGCAACGACGGATCGGAAAGCCGAATATCCCGGTGCTGATGGCTGGGAAGGCGATGCTCTCAAGACCGTTTTCGTCGGCCACTTTCAGCGAGTTCCTTGTGGCGTTAGTGAGCTTCTCGTCCTCGTTGCCTTCTCCCAGACGAGGCCCGACGGCGTGGATCACATGCCTGGCTTTCAATCGGCCACCCGTCGTGATCGCGGCGCCGCCGACGAAAGTGCCTCCGATCCTGTCGCATTCAGCCTGGATCTGAGGGCCACCTTTCCTGGCGATGGCTCCGGCCACACCCCCGCCCAGGATCAGCCGGTCATTGGCGGCGTTGACGATAGCGTCGGTGTCCATCTCTGTGATATCGCCTTCGATTAATTCCAGGCTGCGGCCTGCCACGTCTACCTTCATGATCTCGACCTCCTTGAGGCTACCAGCTTATTGCCGGTCGCCCGATCGGTTCGTGTGTCCATTCGATGGCATGGACGTCAGGATAATGCCCGGGATTGGGAGGGGCAAGGCAGGTGGCGGAAGAAAAATCGGGATCGCCGGAGTTTTTTGATTGACGCTATGGTCAAACAACCATAGATTAAACTTCGGGTTCATTTGGAGTGTATACTATGGAACCATTGACAGAGAAACAACAGCAGATCCTGGAATTTATCGCGGTTTGCTTGCAGGAAAACCATCCGCCGAGCCAGCGGGAGATCGCTCGCCATTTTAACCTGGCCCAGAATGCCGTCTATCAGTTGGTGGGTTATCTCAGGAAGAAGGGCTATCTGGTCGATGCGGGCGGCCATCGGGGGCTACGGCTCTCTCCGGCGTATCTCGATGAGATGGCGGAGACCGAGGGCATGCCGATCCTGGGTCGGGTGGCGGCCGGTGAGCCGATCCTGGCCGAGGAGAACATTGAAGGCTATGTGACCCTCGAAAAACTTTTCCATCGTCCGAAAGGGACGTTTGCTCTCAAGGTTTCGGGCGACAGCATGGTCGACGAGGGCATTATCGATGGGGATTACGTTATCGTCGAGCCCGGCGCGAAGGTCGCAAATGGGCAGATCGGTGTGGTGCTGCTGGACGACGAGGCCACGGTCAAAAGGGTGTTCGTTCAGAAAAACCGGATCGCCTTGAAGCCGGCCAATCGCGAGGCGGGGTACAAGACCCGTTACATCAGGCAATTCGATAAAGATGTTCGGATGGTCGGCAAGGTCATCGGCTGCATCCGGACGGAGATCAGGTAGGTTCGATTATGGTATGTCCCGTTTCCATCGGTATCGCGGGCTGGTCCTACGCGGATTGGCAGGGGATCGTGTATCCCGAGCACAAGGTGGACCAGTTGGTCTACGTCAGTGAGTTCGTGGACTGTATCGAGATCAACAGCAGTTTTTACAGGCCTCCGTTTGCCAAAACGGTCCGCTCCTGGCTGGATAGGACATCGTCGAAACCCGAATTCTTCTTCACCGCCAAACTGCACCAGAGCTTCACCCACGAAGGCAAGGTCGATTCGGAGATCGTCAAGCAGGTCCATCGAGGGTTCGAGCCCTTCCTGGAGGCCAGGAAGCTGAAACATCTTCTCGCCCAGTTTCGGTACGATTTTGCCGATGGCGAACCTGCTCGACGGCATTTGACGAATATTGTCAGCCATTTCAACGACGCTTTCGATCTGGTGGTGGAGTTGAGACACGTCTCGTGGGAAAGCCAGGGAGCCCTGGATTTTCTCGATCGGCTTGGCGTGACGGTGTGTAACCTGGATTACCCGACGTCGAGGCAGTCGTTCAACTTACAGCACTGCACGGTCGGCCGGGCGGGCTATTTCCGCATGCACGGGAGGAATGCCGAGAAATGGTTCAGCAAGGCCGGACGGGATGAGACCTACAACTACTATTACAACGAACGGGAACTAACCGGCATCAAGGAGCGGCTCGACGAATTGGGCAAGGCCTTCGAGTCGCTGACCGTGATCGCCAACAATCATTATCGAGGGGCCGAACTGGCCAATGCGCTCGAACTGAAGGCCCTCGTCACCGGGCAGAAACAGCTCATTCCCGAGGGGCTTCTCAAGGCGTATCCCAATCTGGCGAAGATCGCCATCGGTCAATAGCCATTTTTTACAGTGTCGTGTGTCTGGGCGGGGAAGGTATGCGCATAGCGGCGCTGACATGTCGGAGTTTCTACAGCCTCTTAAGGGGGTCGGTGTCGGTTCAGCGGTGGGTCGCCAAGGCGGCGGAATACGGTTACGGGGCGGTGGCGCTGGCCGATGTCAATTCCCTCTCGGGTGCTGTCGATCTCTGGAAGGCGGCCGAAGGAACCGATATCCGACCGATTCTCGGTGTCGAGATTCTGACCGAGACGCAGAGGGCGATCTTGCTGGCGGAGAATCGCAGAGGGTATGAGAATCTGTGCCGGATCACGACCGCCAGAAACCTTGATCCTCGTTTCGACCTCATCGAGCAATTAAAGATCGATTGCAGAGGAGTGATTTGCCTCTGCAATGTGCCCGAACTTTTGTCGAAACTGAAGTACGTTTTGGGTAAAGGGTCGTTGTTCGTCGGTTGTCGCGATGCGAAAGAGGCGGGACGTGCGTGTGCTCTTGGGTATTGAGCCGATCGCCTGGAGCCATGCCAACTGGCTGCAAGAGAGCGATATCGAGATCGCGAAAGTCCTCGGTCGGATTCGCACGATGAGTGTGGCGGGAGCCGGTCCGCATGATCCCTGTGGTTTCAACACGCTGATCCCCGCCAGGGATGTGGAGCGGAAGTTTCGAAAGGCCTCGAATGCGATTGCTCATGCCGACGACATTGTTCCACGATGCAATCTCCAGTTGTTGACGGGTAAACCGATTCTTCCCAAAATCCAGCTTGCCGGAGGTCTGACGGCCGATAAGGAACTGGCCAGGCTCTGCCATAGGGGGCTGGCGAAGAGGTACAACCCGGTGAGCAAGGAAGTCCTCCGACGGCTCGAATACGAATTGGCGACGGTCAGGCAGAACGGGTTCAGCGACTACTTTCTGGTGGTGCATGAGATCGTCGACTTTGCCAGGCAGAACCGAATTCCGGTCGAGGTGCGGGGCTCGGCTGCCGGTTCTCTGATCTCCTATGTGATGGGCTTTACCCGTGTCTGCCCGATCGAAAACCATCTGTACTTCGAGCGTTTCATGAACCCCGGACGGACGGATTGTCCCGATATCGACATCGATCTCTGCTGGCGAAAACGCGATGAGGTCATCCGATTCTGTTACGAGCGCTGGGGCTTCGAGAACGTTGCGATGGTCTGCAACGTCAATCGATATAGGCTTCGCGGTGCGATTCGTGATGCAGGCCGGGCTCTGGGGCTCGAACCCGTCCAGATCAACCAATTGACGCGGGGCGGAAAGGTTAAGAAGACCTCTCCTGTATACCGATTGGCCGAGAGCCTGGTCGGCATCCCCCGCCATCTGGGCGTTCATTGCGGCGGAATCGTCGTGACACCCTATCCGGTTAGCCATATCGCTCCGCTGGAACGGGCCAACAAGGGGGTCATCATCACGCAGTACGACAAGGATATGGCCGAAGCGATTGGCCTGGTGAAAATCGACCTTCTGGGCAACCGGGCCCTGTCGACAGTCAACGGCGCCATCCGAATCATCGACAGCGGCCCTGGGAATCAAAACGCGTTAAATTTCGATTCGAATGACAAAAAGACGTCACAGATGCTCAGTGCCGGCGACAGCCTTGGCGTGTTCCAGAGTGAATCGCCCGGCATGAGGCAGTTGCTTCGCGGTTTGAAAGTCAAGAGCAAGAAGGACCTGGCGATTGCCTTATCCCTGATCCGTCCCGGACCGGCTTCCGGCGGGATGAAGGAGGCGTTTATCCAGAGGCACGTCCACGGAAAACCGTTTGCGTATCTCCATCCGAAACTGGAGCAGTTGCTTGGCGATACCTATGGCGTGATGCTCTACCAGGAGGATGTCATGCGTATCGCCGTTGAAGTGGCCGGTTATACGGTCGCTGACGCGGATCGGTTTCGCTCCGAGGTCTCGAAAAAGGTCTCGCCCGCGCGGTTGCAGGCACAGTATGTCGATTTCGTTCGGTCGAGAGCCGACAAGGCCGGGATCGACCGGCAAAGCGCTGAAGCGATCTGGGACGAGATTTTGAGATTCGCCGCCTATTCATACTGCAAGGCCCATGCGACGGTTTACGCCAACATTGCCTGGGAAACCGCGTATCTGAAAGCCCATTATCCGACCCAGTTCTATTGCTCTTTGTTCAACAACCATCACGGGATGTATCCGTTGCGGGTCTATGTCTGGGATGCCAGGCGGCGGGGTATTACGATTTTGCCCGTTCACGTCAATCACAGCGAGATCGAATGGAGCGTGCAGGGCAGAGCGATTCGAGCGGGATTGAACGTTGTCAAGGGATTGAGTCGTAGTACGGCTAAAGAAATGATCCGCCAGCGGCGCATTCGAGCGTTTCAGCACATCGACGATCTGAGACAACGGGTGTCATTTCGCAAGCCGGAGTTGCAGAATTTGATTCACGTCGGCGCCTGCGATGGATTGGGGCTCACGCGTCCGGTGATGCTCAACCGATTGCATTTTGCCTTGCCCGAGCTGAATCAACCGATGCTGTTCGATATCTATCAGGATCGCTTTGCCTCGCGTTTGCCCGACTATGACCGGATTGCCAAATTGAAGGCGGAACTCGATGTCATGGGCATCTCGTTCGGCCTCCACCCAGCGGTTCTGTTGCCGACGGGATATATGCCCGCGGTGCAATTGTCACGATGGATCGGCAAAAGGGCTACGGTGGCCGGCTTTGTCGCGACGGCACGACGCGCCCGAACGAATGACGGTCGCGTCATGGGATTTGTCACCCTGGAAGATTCCAGCGGTCTGGCGGAGATCAGCTTTTTTCCCGACCAGATCAAGCTGTATCAGAGTATTTGCTCGTACGGTGGTCCGGTGTGGGTTCGCGGCCGGGTGACGGAACACTTGTCCACGGTCGCGCTGGAGGGGGCGGCCTGTGGGAAAGTGGCATAGGCTTCCTGTTCATGCCTGTCATCGATTGTGGTATCAGCACACCTGTGATAGAATGCTTCGTGTCGGAGCAGAGGGCTCCTCTTGAACGCTCTCTGCCATCGCTGGCTATTTCGGTGGGAATTCGTATGAATGCGTATGCCGCAGACTCGGGTCGATACTGACAAGGGGGATTCATCATGGAAAGACGTTCATTTCTCAAGGCCGTTGGAACCGTCGCAGGGAGCTATGCACTGGGAGCTGGGCCACTGGCAGGGGCGCAGACAACCGACTTGGCCGAAGAGCCGCTTGGGTTGCCTCGACGCGTATTGGGACGAACCGGGGCGAAGGTATCAGTTGTAGGATTCCCCGGACTGGCGCTGGCGAACTACAATCAGGATGAGGGCACGGCCGGACTGCACAAGGCATTCGACCAGGGCATCAACTACTTCGACGTGGCGCCTGCGTACGGTCGCGATGGCGACTGTGAGATCAAGATGGGGATCGGCCTTCAGGGGATCGACCGCAGTAAGATCTTCCTGGCCTGCAAGACCAAGATGCGTGACAAAGAGGGGGCCCGCGCTGAATTGGAACGTTCCCTTAAACGCCTCAAGACGGATCACTTCGACCTGTACCAGATGCACGCCATCTTCACGGAAGATGAAGTCAAGCAGGCTTTGGGACCGGGAGGAGCCATCGAGACATTCCTCAAAGCGAAGGAGGAGGGCAAAGTCCGTCACTTCGGGTTCTCCGCTCACACGACCGCCGGCGCGGTGGCGGCACTGAACGGGTTCGCGTTTGACTCGGTCATGTTTCCCCTGAGCTTCGTCGACTATCTCAAGAACGGGTTTGGCAAGGAAGTGATCGAACTGGCCAATGAAAAAGGAGCGGCGGTCCTGGCCATCAAGGCGATGTCCAAGGGGGCTTGGCCTCAGGGGATGGAGCGAACGAGGCGATGGTGGTATCGCACAACTGAGGCGCAGAACGAGGTCGACCTGGCGGTGCGTTTCTCTCTTTCGCTGCCCGGCCTGGTTGCCGCGATTCCACCGTCCTGGCTCGACCTGCTCGACAAGGCGATCGTAGCGGGACGCTCTCTTCGTCCTGTTACTCCAGCAGAGACTCTGGAGCTACAGGAGATGGCCAAAGACTGTCAGCCCCTGTTCCGTCAGGAAACGCGTGCGGCGAATGAAAACACGACACACTATGTCACGCATCCCGAGTGTCCGCATGCCACGACCATCGCCTCGGGGGTCGTGTAGCCGTTGTCATTCCTGATGTGTCTCCGTAGATCATAGAGACCCGGGCAGGCCACTTGACTGTGGCTTGTCCGGGTTGTTTCGTTTGCCTTCCTTCTCGATCCACGTGCCTCTATTACATGGCGGTTGCAGTGTCACTCGGCTGTACGGGTGTGCGCTCGTGACATGGCCATGCACAGTGTCACTCGTTTGAGGTGGCAAAGGAACATTCAGTGTGCATGTTGTCTCTTCGCGTGTCACGGTGGTTCGGAGGACGTGGTTACTGAGTGAGACGAGGGCAGTGAGCGAGCTAGTAGACAGTACAGATCGGCATTAAAAGGGTGCTTACCTTGCCCTGATTTGGCTGAAGCCATGCCAACGCAAATTACGTATCTTCCACAATAGACACGAGTCTGTTGGGGACTATGATAGTCCTTAGTCCTGCAAGCAAGGAAGACCGCAGGGCCCGATCGATAGAGGCTGGCACGCTGCGGCAGCAGCCGGATATCTGGTCGCGAGCGTCGTAGGATGTCGATAAGGAGTTGGGATCACGGAGGACTGAGATGGATCTGGCAACGGAGGCCACGGTAGTTTCGGGGGGTGTGTGGCTATCATCGAAAGCCGGTCCGCTTCTGTCGCTCTGGCAGAAGGAAATTGCTGTTCATCTATGATCCCGGTACCTTTGCACGCGTCCTCTCACGCAGCTAATACGGTATTCGACAAAGGCTTAAGGAGCAGGAGTTCCAGACGCCCGTTGCCGTAGCAGACTGCGTGTGTGGCCAGATGGTCGTCGGTTGCGATGACATCGACCGGAAGGACATTGGAATTGGCGACTTGCTGAATCGAAGACTTCTTGCCAAGATGCAATACAGCGGAGAGTCGGTATGGCTGGCCTGTGGCATGTGTCGCGTTGGCCAGTGCGGCGGGGCATGCTGATTTTCGTTGAACAAACGAGGTGGCCGTTTGACGGAAGTGTAGACCGGCCCCTTGGCAGGAGATGTTCCACAGGGTGTTGACATCACTGGTGGAGAGTTGGGTATTCATTGAATCGCACTCGGTTGAGGCTTGAGTGTCTTATGCCTTGGCTAGGCTACCGGGGTCGTTGTACGTCCAGACCGGGACCAGGCGAGGGTGGCGTTAGCGTGGTTGTAGAATTTGAGCATGGTTGGATCGGACCAGTGTAAGGATACGCAGTCCGTTTGTGCTTCGGAGTCTGGAAGATGTGCGCGGCGTTCGTTGAGAAGCTATTCGGAGGGCCCTTCTGAGAGGAGGGCAAGAAAGGAGGACCTGATGTTCTCGAGTCATAGTAGGATGCTTGGCTCTGTCCTGGTGGTGATTGTCGTGCTTCTGGGCCAGAATGTGACAATCGCACTAACCCCGGGAGAGGCCGTTGATGCTCTGGCCGGCCGGCTCGATCAAACGCAGATCAAAGACGGTCCGGATACAGGGTCATGGCCTCTGGAAACGCTCTTCATGGGGCCCATGGTCACTGGGCTGGCCAGTGCCTATGAGTGGACGGGAGACCCCAACTACCAGGCGGCAGCCGATCTGGCGGGGGATCAGATCATGGCCTTCTCCATTGCGCAAGGGAACTTGCTGGGCGATGAGGCTTACGCGTTCATGCAACTCAGTGAGATATCCGACGATCCGACCCACAACATGTGGCAAAACGCCCTGGTGGATTTTTTCCTCAGTCCGCGGAGGAACCATAACGAAGCGACAACCGACGAATACCTTCGGGCGTTTGACGGCCTGGAACCGTCGACAGCCGTGTTCTACCTGGCCCATTACCTGGTCGCGGCCGACTACGTGGACGACCAGGATACGGACGTCTATCGGCGTGCGTTGATCAGCCATCTGTCCTACGTGGATGACGACTCATCCTTCCCGGTCATGGCTTTGGGGGTTGCGACGTGGGCGCTCGTCACGACAGACACGCCCGCTGATCGCCCCATTACCTCGTACGAAATACGTCCTTACGAGCCTTGGGCGGGCATAACCGTGGGAGACCTGCCCGCGATGCTGGCGAGTCACCAGGTTCCGGAGGGAGAGTCTTTCGCAGGCGCCTTCTACTGGCGGTTCGATCACACCGACGGCGGCACCGGGGGCGTGGTTGCCGGGTACACGGAAGATGCGATATTCGCAACCTTGGGGCTGATCGCGGTTGCGTCGAAGAGTGTCGACGGTGGGAGCGAAGAGGCTGACCAGGCGGTTGCGGCAGCCCAAACGGTGTTGCTCGACGGAATCGATGAAGACGGTCAGGTGTACGAACATCTGTCGCGTCAGGGTGGGACATACAACACGTTCTCCGGTGAGATGCTGGAAGTTCTCTGGAGTATTGAGCAGTACCTGGGCCGTGAGGTTCCTGCGGATGCGGAGCCCGAGGTTGCGGTGGAGTCTGAATAGTGGATCTCATTGAAAGCCGCCCGTGGAGACGACATGTTCGACTTACCGTCAGCGTTGAGGGTGGGTTGGGCACGTCTCTGCCACTTGTCGAGAAGGTTAGACGGATGCGAACGGCTGTCCTTGTTCTATCCTGCGTTTTTGCGTTGATGTGCCCTCGGGTGGGCCGGGCGCAAGAGGCCTCGGACGTAGTGGATGCGGCGAGAGTGGTGGCCAGTCGGCTGGCTCTCGGTCAAGTCCAGGGCGGGCCTTTTGAAGGATCATGGTCCGATGAAGAAGCTTATACGGGTACGATTGTGGCGGGTCTCGTGCGTGCGTACGAAGTGACATGTGATGAGGAGACGAAGGTTGCCGCTGTTGCCGGAGGCAATTTCATTCTTCGTGCGGCCGCGGGCAACTACTACGGCGACGAGGCCTATGCTTTGATGTGTCTTAGCGCCATTTCGGAAGATGAATCCCTGGACGTGTGGCGGCTCGCTCTCAATGACTTCTACGGGAGTGTGTCACGCCGAGCAGAGGGCGGAACGGAAGAGTATGTCGCTCAGTTTGGAGAGGCCGATCCCTCCGTTGCGGTCTTCTATCTGGCTCATCACACGGTTGCAGCATTCTACGTGGACGCCGAGGACAAGAGTATCTGGCGGGACGCCCTGGTCAGCCAGTTGATCCAGGTCGACGACACCGCTGAATCGCCGGTTATGGCTCTCGGAATGGCGACGTGGGCCTTGGCTTTGACGGGACCGCTCGATGATTCACCGGTGGACCCGAACGGCAGGGGAGCGCCATACTGGAGTGGGGTGACCCTGGAAGGACTTCCGGAACTGCTCCTGACTCAGCAGGTTCCTGACGGTGAGCATGCCGGCAGTTTCTATTGGCGGCTCGACCATACAAATGGCGGCTTTGGCGGCCCTCCAGAGGGATACACGGAGGAGTTGGCGGCTGGAGCGTTGGGGCTGTCGGCCGCGGATGAAGCGATCCCCGACCTGGAAATCGAGGCTGCCATCGAATTGACTCGGGATTGTCTGGTATCGAGTATCAATGAAGATGGAGGAGTCCGGCAGCATCTAACTCTCGGTGGTGAAGCGTACTTCTACGAGGCGGCTGGCGTGTTGCGCGCTCTGGAATGCCTCGATCACGACGGTCTGGATCCTGATTGCCAGCGTGAGAATCTCTCTGGGGCAGCAGGCCGGTTATAGGTAGGTGGCAGTTTGCCTGGCCATTCGGTTCGGCGCACGTGAAATAGACGCCGCCCGATGTTGCCAGAGTGTTGGTTTCGGCTAATGCAGGAAAGGAGGCCATGTATGGTTGGGAAAACGAAAAGGAGGACACGTATGAAGAACTGTCTAATTTGGATGTTGGCTGTCGGGCTCATTGGGGGTCTTCTGACGCCGGCGGTTCTCGCGGCAGCGAAAGATCAGAGCCAGTCGGGAGACAAGCAGGCGACTGTGTTCGATCCGTTCGCCATGCAAAGCGTCGTGCTGACCGGCAATGGTGATGCCGTCGACACCCAGACCGAACTGAAGCTGACACGTCGGTCCATCCGAGTTCCCTTCCGCCCGGGGCTGCGAAGTGCCTATAGGCCAGTCTGGTAGTTGGTTGTGGAGCTAGAGTGAGACGGCTGTGTCGATGGAAGACGGCGGGGCAGTCTCGTCGCGATGTCGCCGGGTAGACTGCCGAGGCGACAGGTAGGTGCTCTTGATGGCTTGGTGAAGGAGAGAGTAGACCTACCGTGCAGTTATCGCTGCCAAGGAACTTCGTTGAAGGAACGTATGCGGCTGAGGTATTGCCTGTGCCACAGTCGACGTGAAGAGGTTGTAGTATTCTGAAGTCGAGTTGGATTCAGCCGGCCGCGCCGGGGTGATGAGCGGTTGGCGTGTACCCACAGCGGTGGTTGTCTGAAGTTGTGGCGGGCGTCGTGATGTGTTGCGGTGTACGCCATGAGGCCACGCTGGCTGGGGGCGCTTGCAGTGTATCCTGATATGGGCTTGCTTGCATCTGGATAGACTGCGAGCCAGCGACTGTAGCTTGCAGTGATGGGCTATTATGACACAGGCTGGAGGAGGCCTGTGCCAACGGAGGAGTGGAGCTTCACGAAATGAAGATGACGCAAATCGTTATCAGGCGTATTCTACTGGTGATCGTACTGATCGGGGTCTGTCTGGGCTTGTTTGGTTGCGGCGACCACGTTCGTTTGCCCTCGGCCGAGAAGCTGACCTTGTTTGAGAACGCCGGCCCCAGTGGCCCCACCGTAGATATGGATCGAACCTCGCAGGCCCACGTTGTGAGGGGGCCGTATCGGGTCCAGATCAACGACGTGCTCGAGCTACGGCTGCCCGCGACGCTTTACCCGAACATCATTCAGCGGGGCAGCGCAGACCTCGGCACGAACGCCCAACTCTGTCGGGTCAGTGACAACGGGTCGATTACGCTTCCGCACGGCCGTTTAATTCAAGCCGTTGGGAGAACGCTTACGCAGATCGAAGCCGATATCGTGGGGGCCTATTATCCAGAGATGGTTAAGACGAGGCCGTCGATTTATGTCCAGGTCTCCGAGTATGCTACGTCACGGGTGCGGATCATGGGGGCGGTCACCAACCCCGGGCTTTATGAGCTTCGGTACGATGAGATGTCTCTGGTTGGATTGCTGATGGAGGCTGGTGGGATCATCCAGGATGGTGCCGCGGTCATCAGAATCACGCACAGCGACCAGACGGAAGCCCGGCCCGACGATGCCACCGCGGCGATGCCTCGCCCGGATGACGGGGCACGGCCCCGGCCCGCCTCTGATCGGAGTAGATCCGACACGATCGCTCGGCGGGCAGTTCAGACGGCCGCTGACTATCTATGCTTCGAGCAGGAAGGCCGACTCGATACGACAGGATGGCTGTCGGTGAGACGCGGTGGGAAAGTCGTCTTTCGCGATTGGCTGGATATTAGCATCAGCCGTCAGAGATGGACGACCCTTGGGAAGATTGACGCGGTCGTCAAGGTTGAACGAGTCGCCGAGATGGACATGAAGCTCTCGGGCCTGGCTCAGTTGTTGGCTGTTCGGTCACGTGGTCGTGGTGTCCATCTGGCTGCTTACCCAACCAGTGGAAACTGGAGTCGACGCGAGGGAGGCGTTTTCGTGACATCGCTCGATGTCGCGGAGAATGAAGATCAGATCGATCCCGGGGCACCCTCGGTCGAGCCGAACGATGGGCGTCAAGAGACGGTCGTCCTGCCCGTGAAGGGGGTGAATATTCCCTTTGTCGATGTGTCCCTGCGAGAAGGGGATACGGTCGTGGTCGAACGACCGAAGATCCAGTATGTTTCAGTTCTCGGCTTGGTGCGGTCACCGGGCAATTTCCCGTACCCGGCCAATGCCGAGTTCACACTGGCCGAAGCATTGGCTTTCGCGGGCGGATTGGATCTTGTGGCCGACCCTCGGTTCGTATGTGTCTACCGTCTGCAGCCGGATGGCACGGTCGCCAGCGCCGCATTTAGACTGGTCGATCCCGGAAAGAACGAGCAGTTTACGCCGGCTTTGGCCCTTCCGCTCAAGCGTGGCGATGTCGTTTCCGTCGAGCATACGCCTCGGACGCGCACCAACACGTTCTTCGACCGTGTCTTCCGAATCAGCTTGGGCTTATACCTGAATCCTGACACCATCTGGAATAATTGATTGGTGAGAGACCGATGAGAGACAGCCTGTCCAACCGAGACAACCTGAGCAATCACCTCGACGGCCGGATGTCGCCCCAACGGATGGGGACGCTCCCCGCGAATGCGTCTTCATGGGCGACGACGGCGGATGGCCTGCTTGCCGTGCTATGGCGCAGCCGATGGGTCGTCACGATATGCGTCGTTGTCTCGCTTGTGTGTGGCGCGGTTTACATCCAGACCGCGACGCCTCAGTACACGAGTACGGCCAAACTCTATCTTGACTACACGGCCCTGCGCATCAGTAATCCTTACGACGGCAGCGGCAGGCCGCAGACAGACAAGTATCTCTACACCCAGGCCGAGATAGTCAAGTCTATGCCAAACATCAGTGCGACGGTCGAAACGCTGTTGCCACAGCGCTTGCGAACCTTTGCCGATGTCGACATACCCGTGGCGTATCTTCAAAAGGAAATCACGGTCGATGTCGGCCGACGTGACGAAGTTGTCAACATATCGTTTTCTTCGCCGTATCCCGTCGAGGCAGCGACCATCGTCAATTGCATTGTCGATACATATTTGGCCGCTCGAGCCGAGCACGAAAAGAGAAGCTCCACTGAAGTCTTAAAGATGCTTCAGAACGACATGGTGAGCACGACGCAGGAATTGGAGGCCAAGCAGAACGAACTGGTCACGTTCCAGCAGACACGCATGCCTCTGTCATTAGGGTCCGACCAGAGCAACAGCCTAATGCAGAGTCTATCGCGGCTGGAGAACGAGCTGACTCAGGCACAGGTGACACGAATCCAGGCTGAGGAGTTTCTCAAAGGGGTTCAGGCACTGGCGGATGATCCGGCCACCCTGCGACAATATGTGCAGACCAGTGGAAACGTGGCCGCGCGCACAGCGGCACTTCCGGAACAGACGTTGCTGGAGAATCGCTCGGTAGAGTTGGAACTCGAGAAAGAGACTCTGCTGCAAACGCTCACGGAGGATCATCCGCGGTTGGCTGGTCTGGATGTGGAGCTTGAGCGAATCGAGAGCAAACACGAAGAGCTGGATCGGAAATTCGTGGAGGGTAGACTTGCCGTGGCCAAGCGGCAGTACGAAGAGGCCAAGGGCATGGAACAAGAAATCGCGGCACTGTACGCCGAACAGAAAGACGCCGTGAAGAACGCCAACGCCGAAATCGTGCAGTTTCAGCGGCTCCGCGATGATGTGGATAGGCTGAAGGCCTACTACGAGAAGCGTAACGAGCAGTACCGGGAGATAAACAGCATTGTAGGCGAAGACATGGGCCGTTTGAGGATGGCGGTTCTCGAACCGGCCGTCGAGGCCAAAGAGCCGTCTGAGCCGCAGAAGGGCAAGCTCATGGCTCTGGCTCTGATGTGCGGGATGCTTCTCGGCGGAACGGCGGCCGTGGGGAGAGACATGCTGGATCAGACCTTACGCTCGCCCGACGAGATATCAGGTCTTCTTCGTGTGGCGGTCCTCGGCGCGGTGCCGGCGATGTCCCGCCGGCTGAAATTGCAGGAGCGCGGCCGCAAGGTCCTCATGCAGCCGGAGTCTCATGAAGCTGAGGCTTTCCGGACCATACGTACGGCCGTTCTTTTCGGCGCCTCGAAGGAAAAGGCCAAGACCATGTTAGTCACGTCGCCTGCTGCCGGGGACGGCAAGTCCACTCTGGTCAGCAATTTGGCCATTGCCATGGCCTGTGCAGGGCAGAAAACCTTGATTCTCGACGCGGATTTCAGGAAGCCGACGCAACATCTCATTTTTCAGTTGGATCAGGGGCAGCGGTGTTTGAGTGAAGTTATTGCCGGCAGGTTGACCTTGGCCGATGCCATCCAGTCGACGGAAACGAAGGGACTGCATGTGCTCGCATGCGGCCACAACCTCGCCAACCCCACCGAAGTTCTCAACGGGCCAGCATTCAGTCAAATCCTGGAGCGTCTCACCGCCGCATATGACCGAGTTGTGATTGATGCTCCGCCGGTGACGATTGTCAGCGATGCGCAGATCCTTGGAGCGTTATCCGATATCACGGTACTGGTGGTAAAAGCCAACAAGTCCACGAGGAGATTGGCGCAACGTGCACTGGATGCTCTGCACACGGTGGGAGCCCATCTGATCGGCGTCGTGATCAATGACGTCCACAGAAGTGGTGACCACTACGGCTACTATTTTGGGCAGTACCATCAGTACGGCGGCTCAAATTCAGGCAACGGCAAAGCGAACAAGTCCAAGAAGCAGGCAGAAGCCTCCCCGCAATCGCGCGGTCTTCCGCTTCAGGGGACTTCAAGAAAGGCATGATCATGACAGGGCGGAACCCTGTCTAAAGGTGATCGAGAGAGCTCTGTGAGGGGCGTAGTCACTCGTATACGGATGGATCCTATGGACACGCATGGTCTCGGTTCAGATGGTATCGTTGGCAGATCACAGGCTGCGCCTGAGGCAGGGCCTTGCGGATTGCCGGTGGGTGCGAAAGCCCTCCGCGGGGCGACTGAATCACACCCGGGAGACCTGCGCAAAGGTCGTGCGAACATCGCCCCCATTAGCGTGGCCGAGGAGTCATCGAATCGGCAGTCAGCAGGGGTGAGAAGGCATCCGAATTCGGCAGGGTCGGCCGCCCTTATGGCTCGGCACGTTGAGGCAGTTGTCGAGGCATTGATAAGAAACCGCAGTGTCTTTCCGGCGAAATGTCCCTCTTCAGCCGTAATGGTTGATACGTCTGCCAATAGTCCCGCTTCTTCCACGCCAGAGGTGCGTGATGTCATTGATGCCGATCAGAGCCAGATAGAGTCGCAGGGCGCAGATCATTCTTCGTTTGTCGGTGAGGGTAAGAGACGCCCCCCTGCTCCCGCACCGACTGGACGGGAGGTATCATGATGCTTTCTCATGTATTTACGGACGAATGGGATCGACGCCAGGAGAGTCTGGACCGCGCCATAGAGTGGCTACTGATCATCCTATTGGCCTTTATGCCATTCGCTTTTGGTGCTGTGGAGGCGTGGAGTGAAGAGGTTGTGGTGGCCATTGCGGCGGCGATCTGCTTCTGTTTTTGCGCAAAGATGGTTCTGACCAGAAAACCGTCCTTTCCGTGGACCTGGGCGTATCTCCCTGTTCTCGTATTCATCACGCTCGCCATGATCCAATTGGTCCCGCTGCCCACGTCCTTTGTCGAATGGAGTTCACCAAACACGGCGGCCCAGAAATTGAAGGTCCTGGCTGATCTTGAAGATGCCGGCTCTCTGTCGTCAATGATGCGGCTGAGTTTCTACACTTATGCTACCAAGCACGATCTGCGTCTTGCGCTGGCGGCTGGAACGGTCTTTGTCGCCGTCATGGGGGTGTTTCGTCGACCCGACCAGATCGTGCGTCTGCTGCTTGCCATCACGATTATTGGCGGGAGTGTTGCATTGGTGGCACTGGTGCAGGATCTGGCCGGGAATGGAAAGATATACTGGTTTGTCACCAGCCCTCACGGCACGGCATTCTCCGGACCGTTCGTGAACCACAGCCACTACGCTCAGTTCATGAACCTCTCGATTGGCGCCGCTCTTGCGCTGATCTGCATGATGACCCATCAGGCTTTCGGAGACCGCAAGACGACTCCGGCCGCTGTCATGGAATATCTCAGCTCGGACGGCAGACGGTTGTGGGGTTTGGCGGCCATGATCATCTTGGGCGCGGCGACGATCTTCGTATCGCTCAGCCGTGGTGGGATGATCAGCTTGATGATCGCCGCTACCTTTACGACGCTCGTTCTTAGCTGGAAAGGCTCGTTCAGAGGTCCCGGCTGGATCATCGCTGTGCTTGCATTGGCTGCGTTTGTCTGCGTGTTGTATATCGGTTTCGATGCCGTATACGACCGACTAGGGTCGCTACACCAGTTGCAGGACGCGGAAGGTGGACGCTGGCAGATCCTTCGAGACGTCGCGGTTGCCTGGACGCGATTCCCGGTTTTTGGAACAGGTTTGGGGACACATGAAGTTGTCTATCCGATGTTCGACCGTTCCACGATCGCGGCACTTGCGTCACACGCCGAGAATGAATACGCGCAGGCCGCCGAAGAGACGGGCATTGTCGGATTGACGGCACTGATCACGTTCGGTGTTCTGGTCTGGCGCGGCTACGCGCGTACGATTCGGCAGGCGCATTGGCCGGTTCATTCGGCCGCCTATGGCCTTGGCTTCGGCCTGGCTGCGATCATGATCCACAGTCTCAGTGATTTCGGCCAGCACCTGCCGGCCAACATGTTCTTGTCCGTGGTCTTCTGTGCACTGCTACTTCGCTTGCCTCAGATCGGAATCTCTGAGACGACGGAGGTGGCCTTGTCGGGACCGCGGGGTCGCCTGGTGTGGGGGGGGGGGACTAGTTGTGTTGGTGATTGTGTGGGGAGTCGTCTTGTTGGACGCGGACCGCGCACGGCTTGGCCAGGCGCACTGGCGAAAGACGCTGGCGGCCGAGGGGCACCTGGCAGAGAAAGACTGGCAGGGCACCGATGCAGAATACACTTATTTGCTGAGTCATGCGGCAAGGCGGCCGAATATCAGCCGGGGAATGTGGTGTACAGCCACTGGCTGAACGTGTACCGCTGGCACTCCATAAGCCGCCCCGATCCGAACAGCGGAGAGATCGACTTGTCTCCTGAGGCACAGCGATTTGCCGAGCGCATTGTTGATGAACTCAATCGCACACGCATGTTCTGCTCGACCTACGGTGTGACCTGGTGTGTGCTCGGGCAGTTGGAGCGGCTCCTCCCCGACCGGGCCGAGCAGGGAGCTGCACACATAAGAGAAGGTGTCCGCCTTGCGCCCTGTGATCCGACCGCTTGCTTTGTGGGAGGAGTCCTCGAGGCCCAAGAGGGTCGGGTTGATGCGGCTCTGAGTCATTTTGCAAAGGCCATGCAGTTGGATGAGAGTTTCTTCGAACAGGTAGCGACATACCTCATCGACCAGTGTGACCGCCCCGATTTGGCCTTGCGGATCGCGCGTGACAGAATTGACCGCCTCGTCAAGGTGGCCAGCATTTTGGACACGTCGAGCGGGCCGGAACTTGCCGACGAGATCTGGAACGAAGTGACGAAACGTCTTGAGGAAATCTGCCGCCGGCCCGACGCCCCTGCCACCGCATTTGCAAGGCTGGCGCTGCTGTGTCGGAGAGATGGGAGAATCACGGACGCAATCAAATACTATCGTCAGGCGGTTGCCGCCGACTACAGCCAGGTGGACTGGCGGTTGAATCTGGCGGTGTTGCTGGCTGAGATAGGCGACGTCAGGGCTGCCTTGGAGCAGGCAGAGAGTTGTCTGCGGTTTCGACCGGGCTACCCGCCCGCCACGCGGCTCATTGACCGGCTTTCCCTGGACCCGCGGCTCGTCGCCCCAAAGTGATGGTTGCCCGAGCAGCAGCTTTACGCTGAGTCTCGGGCATACAAGCCCGCGCGTGGGTAGGCGGCGTCACTGAGTCGTTATACGCGTTGTCAGAAGAAGGGGATGTACACCCACGAGGACGGAGTCTGCGCAATCGTAGAGCCGTCTCATCGAGAGGTGTCTTTGACCTGCATCATTCTCATGGCCCAAGCGATCGAAGAAAGACTGGCTGTGACAGTTGTTGCTCCGTCTGGGAGTTCACTAAGGCGGCGTCTCCGGGCGTTGATCCTGTCACAGCATCGGAATCTACAGAACCTTTCTGTCCTGGTGCTGGTCAATTTCCTTGTGGCGGGCGTAGGCTTCATGACGCAAATCAAGATCGCCAACACGCTCGGCAGGGATGGATTCGGCCTGCTCGCCTACGGCTTGGCTATCGCCACGTACGGCGGTGTGGTCATAAGATTCGGCCTTGATCGAACGCTGGTTCGAGACCTGATCCACTATCCTCATCGGTTTGGAGAACTCGTTGCCGCGAGCCTGGTGCTGCGATGGACGTTGTTTTCGGTCGTGGTCATGGCGCTCATCACGTGGAAATTCACGGCAGGAGGGGGAAGCGACGTCTCCTGGGGGCTGCTGCTTGTCATCATCGCCAATTCCATGATGTCCATGGACCTGCAAGCGGTTTACGACAGTTGGCGCACGATGAGCCGACATGCGGTCTATAATCTGATTCAGCGGTGTCTGTACTTTACTGTAATTTGGACCATAGTCGTCGTGTCGCCGGAAAAGCTCAGTGTCCTCTCGATTGGCGGTGCGGCCGTTGGTTCTGTCATGTGCTACCTTGTTCTTCAGCACGCCTGGGCTATGACCCGAATGACCCTGCCGACCAATCGAGGTGCTGTATTCAGGGCGGCCATGGGAATGGCCAGGGGAAACGTGACGATCTGGCTGGCTACGGTCGGTGCCTTGTCCTTCGGAAGTCTCAACCAACTCGTCCTGAAACATTACCGAGGTACCGCAGAACTCGGCGGCTACGCAGCCGCCTGGCAAATGGTGAGTCTTGCGATGATGCTCCTGAACCAGGTGGCCCGCGTCGGAAATCCCATGACAGCACAGGTCACGAAAGGCGGCGTTCAACGGAGGGAGAAGATTCGGTTCCTGGGCAAGTACGTCTCCGTGATGGTTCTGACGGCGTTCCCGATTGCATTGGTGGCGATATGCTTCCCCAAGCTGGTTATGGGCACTCTTTTTCGTCCCGAGTACATGTCAGCGGCCAGCACACTCAGGATCATGGGCTTGTTCATGCTCATCTATTCCGTCGGGCTGGTCGCTTCGCAGTTTGCAGTCTCTACGCGGTTGGAGAAGACATATCTTGCCAGTATCGTTGTGGGAGGAGTGCTAGGTGTGGTGGCCTGTATCGTGCTCATTCCTGCCATGGGCGCCAACGGAGCGGCGATAGCGCTCGTGGTTTCCACCTTTGCGGCCGTCACGTTGTGTTGGGTGGCCATCGCCCTGAAATCCCGAAAGCGGAGCAGTTGTGTATAGAGCCGTAATGCAACGTCTTGTCTCCAAAGCGTACTGGTTGATTCACAACCGGACCAAGGGGACGTTCGTGGCCAGCAGTCATGTCTCATGGAGGGCCTCGATCGGGAGGCAGTGCTGGGTTCGCCAGGGCGTCGAAGTGCACGACAATGTGACGGTCGGCGACTACAGCTACGTCGTTGGCCCGGGCACATTGATAGATGAAGCGGTGATAGGGAAGTTCTGCTCTATTGCCAGAAACACAATCATTGGGCCACCGGGGCACAGTTATGACTGGATTTCGACGCATCCCTTCATCTACTCGAAGTTCTATGGGGTCGTTGAGCATGACCAGCCGCTGTTTCAGAAGAATCCTCCGACGATCGGAAACGATGTATGGATAGGCGTCAACAGCGTGATACTGAGAGGCGTTCATATCGGACACGGCGCCGTCATTGCGGCCGGGTCGATTGTCACACGTGACGTCGAGCCGTATTCGATCGTTGCGGGAGTGCCGGCGCGACATCTCAAGTACAGGTTTCCCGAGCACGTGAGGAGGGCATTGCTGGGAATGAAATGGTGGGATTGGAATGATGCTCAGTTGAAAGAGGCGCATCCCTTTCTTTGCGACGTGGATGCGTTCGTCGCGCGGTATGGGGCGATAGACGAGCTGACTCTTGTGAACAGCCAGGACCATGGCACGCTCTCTGAGGAGAGAGCAGATACACGGTATGTTGCGAAAGAGATGCGCTAGTACACAGCGCCGCGACCGGCTGTTGTGCGTGCGTAATTGAACAGTCGCCTCGTTCCAGAGAGCGCTTTCATCTTTCGGTTCAATTCGTATAAGGAAGTTTCCAAGCGGTGTTCACAAAGATGACATTCAGCGAACTGAAGAAGAATCTGAAGAAGGACTTTACGGGTTTGCCCAAGCTGAAAGTGGCGGTCCTGGGTGATTCGGCGACTCAGTTGTTGGTGCAGGCGATTCGTGGGGCGGGATACGAAGAACGGCTCGATTTCACGGTCTATGAGGCAGACATTGGCCAGGTAGAGAGGCAGATACTCGATTCCGGTTCGACACTCTACTCATTTAAGCCGGATGTTGTCGTGATATTTGAGTCAGCCCATGAATTGCTGCAGAAATACAACAGGTCAAAGGTGGGCGAACGGTCTCGCTTTGCAGACATCCAACTGAGCCGTATACGTCGACTGGTCGAGACTCTGCAAAACACTGCCAAGACAAAGGTGATCTACTTCAATTATCCCGAGGAAGACGACAGCGTGTTCGGACACTTCGCAAGTAAGGTCGCCTCCTCCTTCATCTATCAGCAGAGGAGGCTGAATTATCTGCTTGGTGAACATGCAGCGGCAACCTCCGGCCTCTTTATCCACGACCTCTCTACGATTCAGAACAGAGTGGGACGCGACCGGTTGTTCTCACCTGCACTTTACGTCAGCAGCGCGATGGTAGTGGGTGTTGATGCGATTCCGGTTGTGGCACGCTCCGTCGCGAGGATGATTGCAGCAATCCACGGCAAGGTCGTCAAGTGTTTGATTCTCGATTTGGACAACACCGTGTGGGGAGGGATTGTCGGTGATGATGGGTGTGACAGGATTCAGATCGGAGGGCTGGGGATTGGCAAGGCCTTCACGGAATTCCAGCACTGGGTGAAAAAGCTACAGGAACGTGGCGTTATCGTATGCGTGTGCAGCAAGAATACGGCGTCGATCGCCAAGGAGCCGTTCGAGAAGCATCCTGATATGGTTCTTCGCCTGGAAGACATCGTGGTCTTCATGGCGAATTGGGACAACAAGGCCGATAACATACGACGCATCCAGAAGATATTGAATATCGGATTCGACTCCATGGTGTTCCTGGATGACAATCCTCTCGAACGCGACATGGTGCGGAACACGCTGCCGGCCGTGACCGTGCCGGATCTTCCGAGGGACCCGGCGGACTACCTCGAGTACTTGTACGGTCTGAACCTGTTTGAGACTGCATCCTATTCTACGGAGGATGTCGTTCGGACGGACCAGTATCGCAAGGAATCAGAACGAGTCATGGCGCAGGAGTCCTGCGCCAACGAAGAGGAGTTCCTAAGCGGTCTCAACATGGTTTCCGAAGCGAGGCCGTTCGATTCATATTCCATCCCGCGTGTGGCGCAGTTGTCACAGAGAACCAATCAGTTCAACCTGCGGACAGTACGATACACCGAGAATGACATCGAGCATATGGTTGGTTCAGACCGCTACATCACGTTAGCTTTCTCGCTGGAGGACAACTACGGCGATTACGGATTGGTGTGTGCTGTGATTATGGAGAGAAAGACAGCCTCCGAAGTGTTCATAGACTCGTGGTTCATGAGCTGCCGTGTGTTCAACCGCGGTATGGAGGACTTTGTGATGAATACAATTGTGGAGGCTGCCCAGAGGAATGGCTTCCACATGATCCTCGGAGAGCATATTCCAACAGCGAAGAATGTCATTGTGAAGGATCTGTTGGCTGGTTTTGGCTTCACCAGCGGAGACGGGCTATGGCGCCTTGACATAGCCGGGTATGAAGCCAGGGACTGTTTCATATCACCATCAGCCGAGCGATGTGGCAGTGAGATTGTCCAGCGGATGTGATCCGGTCTCAATCGTCACGGATCTTTCACTGGCGCGATTCAGTCGAGTCCCAACGGCGCATCGCACGGGTGGTCAAGAGTGGCTTACTTTCGGAGAGCTGGCTGCGAGGCAGATCCGGCAATGAAGAGGAGAGTGTTGGTACTGGCGATCCTGGTGTTTGGCCTCGGCCTGTCACCGGGGCATACTCATGCGGAGGTGATTGCGTGCTTGGGAGACAGCAACACTTTTGGGGAGGGCCTTTTGGACCGGACGCACGAGTCCTATCCCGCCCAACTGGAAATGCTCTTGCAGCAACAGAATATGAACTGGGAAGTTAGGAACTTCGGTGTCAGCGGGGCCACCGTCCTGAGGCAGGGGGATATACCATACGAATACCAGGACGCTTTTTACGAAGCCCTGGCTTCTGAGCCCGACTACGTGATATTCTGCTTCGGCGCCAATGGATCAAGATCGGAGAATCGTGAGTATATCCGGGCCCATTATGTCTCTGATTACCTTAGTCTGATCGATTCCTTTCTCGCCTTGCCGCACGAGCCCAGGATACTGATCTGCTATCCGCTGAAGGCATTTTCCGACATATATTCCTTTAGTGATGTGGTCATCAGAGACGAGATCATTCCTCGTATTGCTGAGGTGGCGTCCGCCAGGAATATTCCTTTGTTGATCTCTATGCGGCATTCGAGAACTCGTCGGACCTTTGTCAGTCCGATGGCATCCATCCGACCTCAGCGGGAGCCGGGCTTATGGCGGAGATGGTTGCCGCAGCGCTGCTCGGTGCGATTGCACCGCCTGACTATAACGGCGACGGCAGGGTCGATATGGACGACCTTGTGATGCTTGTCGAGTCCTGGGGGAAGTACGATCCCGTGGTGGATACCACCCCACCTTTTGGCGACGGCGCTGTGGATGTCCAGGACCTGGAGCTTCTGATGAGCTACTGGCAAGAATCGGTCGATGATCCGACACTGGTGGCGCATTGGACACTGGATGAGGAAGGGGGTACGGCAGCCCTCGACGAAGTTAGCGGAAACAAGGACGCCGTCGTGGGGGGGGCCGTCTGGCATTCCAATGCCGGACGAGTCAACGGCGCAATTCAGTTGGATGGCGTCGATGATGCGGTTGTTGTCGATCGCGTTGTGAGTCTGGCCCACAGGCCGCTTAGCATTGTTACGTGGATCAGGGGCGGTGCGGTGGGGCAGACGATCATATCCGAACGAGGTGAAGCGAACTGGTTGTCAGCAGGCCCATCAGACGGAGCCTTGATGACCGGGCCAGACGATGTTACAGCGGATGGTGGTCCTCTTCAATCCGCAGTTGTTATCACTGAGGGAGAATGGCACCGGATCGGCCTCGTGTGGGACGGCTCGCAACGGATGCTCTATGTCGATGGGAGCATGGTGGCGGCGGATCAGCCGGACGAGATGCATGTTCACGCTTCCGGCCTGTATATCGGCTGTGGCATGGATGCGACAGCAGGGACCTACTGGTCGGGAATGATCGATGATGTCCGCATCTACAGGCGGGCGCTGAAGCTGTAGAACGCATCCCGGCCCGTGCGGAGGGCAGAGTGACATTACATCATAAGCCACGCAAGGTTTACGGAGAAACGGCGCAGCCGATCAAACAACGTTGTGAGCTGCGCAGATACAGAAGAATAGAAGGGCTCACTCATAGAAGGCTTTGTGCCGCTTTGTTAACCAGGAAGTGCTGAAGCAGAGATATGCAGACGCAAGACATTCTTAGAACGTGCAAGCACTTGATATCACAGCCAGACTGTCGGGCAGCGTACCTACGAGGTGTGCGGGGCAAGGCACGGGGAATATCCGCGTGCGTGTCGAATTACATCCCGGAAGAGGTGGTTGCTGCGGCAGGGTTTCATCCGCTTAGGATCATTGGCCGGTATGCGACATCACGCCATCACGGCCTGTCGCTTTATACCCCTGTGTGCTCTTTTGCCAGGGATGTATTCACGGCCGTCGAATCGGGTGCCTTTTCTTTTCTGAGCAACGTGATCTTTCCGAACTCCTGTGATTCACTGCGGGTCCTGCGAGAGATGTGGGAGCGTGATCCGGCTGCGCCTCGCGTTCACACGCTACTCCACCCGATTTGTTCAGCCGACCATTCGGTTCGCTATTTTGCCCGACAGATCGAGGAACTGGCCATGCGTCTGGCGGATGAATCGGGTCTGAGCTTTGAGGAAGCGGACCTAGCTGATCAGATCCAGCGTTACAATCAGATCCGTCAACTGCTGAGGAAATTGTACGCGTGCGGCGATGGCGAGCAGTCCTTTCTGAAGGGGTCCGAAAGGGTGGCCTTGGTGACGGCTGGAATGATCATGGATCGCGGCGAATACAGCACGTTGTTGGAGCAGATACTCCAGGAGGGGCCGGCCGGTGGTTCGAAAGAATGCGGAGATGGAAAGAGGATCATGGTGATCGGGCCTCTGCTCGACAACCTGGAACTCCTGGAGGCGATCGAACAACGTGGCGCGTCGATCGTGTCTGATGACGTCACGAATGGTTCCCGGTACTTCGAACTGGACGTCGCGCCGGATGGCGATCTCTACGAGAATCTGGCGGCTCGCTATTTGCGATCCGGTGCGAGTCCGACCATGTATACGAACGTTGATGCCGATGGGCGCGCCTTTCGACAGCGAGTGACGAGCCTGGGTCTGGACGGCGTCATCTTCATCAATCAGAAGTTTTGCGAGCCTCACGTTCACAACTATCTGGCCAAGCGCAGATCCTGGCGGAAATGAAGGTCCCCAGTCTGATGCTGGAAGTCGAGCATGACAGAGCTGCCGCTACCGAACGGGACCTGTTGAGAATCGAACCGTTCATGGAGATGTTAGACGAGAGCTGAGATGGAGTCGAGCCGGTCCATTCTGGTGAAAGTATTCACCGAGTATTACCACGCGGCGGCACAGGCCAAGGAAGACGGCAAGCCGATCGCCTATGTCACCGCGTTTACCCCTGTCGAAATCCTCCGGGCCATGGGGATAGTGTGCGTCTATCCGGAGAGCTACGCGGTTGTGTGTGCGGCGTCAAAGCAGAACACGGAGATCATTCAGGCGTCCGGCATGGAGGCCTTTTCGCAGGACTTGTGCTCCTATTCGCTCCTGGCTTTCGGCGCGGAGCACTTCGAGAAGCTCCCTCTTCGTGGTCTGCCCGAGCCGGATTTTCTCGTCGCCACGAATAACCAGTGTGGGACACTCATGCTGTGGTTCAGGCTGCTGGCGCAGAAGAAGAACATTCCCCTGTTTGTCATCGATCAACCCGCGCCGACCGATGGCCAGGCCTCAATTACGGAGTACGTCACACAGCAATACGAGGCCTTGGTCGATTTCGTCAAAGAGCACACGGGACATGACTTGGACCGGTCGCTGCTGCACGAGCAAGTGGGACGAAGTAAAGAGACGTGTCGCTTGTGGAAGAACGTGCATGAGGTGAACAAAGCAAAGCCGGCTGCGATTGACACGCATAAGATCGTCGACGCCTTGTTTCCGATCGTGGTGGCCAAAGGGACTCAACAGGCACTGGACTACTATGAGGCCTTGCTGAGCGAGCTGTCTCAGCAAACGGGCGAAGGTTCATCTGATGTTATTCGCGTGCTGTGGCACGGTTACCCGATGTGGTTCCTGGCAAAGAAGTTCCCTCGCAGTTTCGATGAGGGATTCCAGCTTGTCCTGGATGATTACACGCTATGGTGGTCGTTGAATTATCCTGATGGTTGCGACGATATGGAGGCATTGGCGGTCGCCTACAGCGACACGTTTTTGAACCGGTCGGTTCCGCGACGCGTCGAGGAGGTCGTTGATTTGGTTGCCGAGTATTCCATCGATGGGGTCATCTGCCATGTGAATCGCAGTTGCCGCCGTGCATTGGCGGATATCATGCCACTGCGGAAGGCACTGCATGCAGCAGCCATCCCATCTGTGACGATCGAATCGGACATGGCCAATCCAGGCTTCTATTCGGAGGAACCGGTCAAACTGCGCATTGAATCATTTCGTGACACTCTAAGGCTGAGATGATGGGCTATTATCTGGGAATCGACGCAGGATCTTCATACATCAAGTTGGCGCTGGTTGACGAGGCCGAGACCATGGCCTTTCATGGGGTGGCACCGCGAGGAGCTGACATTAACGCATCCTGTAGAGCGTGTCTCGACGAACTGCTCGAACGATGTTCGATAAACCAGGGGCAGATCGAGCGGATCATTGCCACAGGGTACGGTCGGAAGCAGGTCACGTTCTGTGACGAGGTCATCACTGAAATCACCGCTCTGGCCGTCGGCGCCCATGCGATAGACCGGACGGTGCGATGCGCAATTGACATCGGCGGACAGGACAGCAAGGTCGTTGTGATCGATCAGGCGGGTAGAGTTCTGGACTTCATGATGAATCACAAATGCTCGGCCGGGACGGGCAAGTTCCTGGAAGTCACGTCAGCTTCACTCGGAGTCACCATTGATCAACTCGGGCTCTTGTCCCAACAATCAGAGAAGGTTTTGAAGCTGTCCTCGACATGTACTGTTTTTGCAGAGTCCGAAGTTATATCCTGCATCGCCCGGGGCGAAAGGAAGGAAGATATTGTGAGAGCGCTGCATCGAACCATTGCAGGGCAGGTTCGCAGTTTGTTGTCTCAGCTCAATACATTCTCGGATGGGACGACGGCATTTGTCGGCGGTTTGGCGCTCAACATTGGTATGGTTGAGGAATTGTCCGCTACCTTGAAGGAAGAGGTGCTTGTTCCGCTGCATCCACAGCTTGTGGGTGCGTACGGGGCCGCGATTCTCTCAAAACGAAGAATGGCCGCTGCACTCCCGGTGTGGAAAGCATAGCCGTGCCGGATGGATTGTGGCGACGTCCTGAAGAAAGGTGAACGGCGGGGCATGTATGTCCCGTGAAGAAGTCAGTTAAGGCTGAGGACATGAGAAGATCAGGAGTGAACGTGGACAGACCAAGTGTAATCGACCAGTTGAACGGGATCTTTGAAGAAATCATCGATGACGGCCGCGTCTGTCTCTCCGAGAGCACTGTGCCGGCAGACGTAAGTGGATGGGACTCACTGGCTCATATCCAATTGGTTGTGGCTATGGAAAAGCACTTCGATGTCAAATTCACATCGGAGGAGATACTCCTGTGGAAGAACGTGGGAGAAATGGTCGACTGTATAATGGCCAAGTAGGCGGCGACAAGGAGTCAACGTGCAGCCAGACGTAAAGGACAAAAGGCAGGACAGCGATGCTCCCGGTCGTTACGTCGCCTCGGCGGGAGCGCATCATGATGGGCCCGACTCGCTTCGGCCGGCTTCAGCGAGGCCGCGCCGCGTGGGAGTGGGTAGCCAGACCCAAAGGGCAAATATGATCCGGATAGAGAGAGCACAGGACTGTGTCGGTTGCTCGGCATGTGCGGATATCTGTCCGAGTAAGGCGATAGCGCTGAGTGCCGACAGTGAGGGGTTCCAGTATCCGGAAGTGAATCGTGACTTGTGCACGAATTGTGGCTTGTGCGAAGAGACCTGCCCGCAGTTGCATCCCGATGATCTCACACCCGGTCACCGTGTGGAGCCGATCGTCTACGCAGCCTATCACAAGGATCAGGAGGTGCGCCGCGAAAGCACATCCGGCGGGTTGTTCTCCGCGTTGGCGAATGAAATGTATGATCGAGGGGGCTATGTTGGAGGCGTTGTCTATACGCCCGAGCTTACCGCCCGACACATCGTCAGCAAGAATCGAGAAGATCTGTGCGCGTCCGTGGCTCAAAGTACTTCCAAAGCGATATGACCGGCGTCTTCAAGCAGGTTGAGACGCTGCTCAAGGATGGGCACAGCGTGCTGGTCTGTGGGGCGCCTGTCAAATGGCCGGCTTGCGCCTTTTCCTTCGCAAAGAGTATGAGAGGCTGGTGACGGTGGACTTTATCTGTCTGGGCATAGCGTCACCGAGAATATTCCACAGGTATCTGGAGTCCCTCGAACGGCAGTACGGATCCAGGGTGGTGTCTATTCAAGCCAAGAACAAGGATCTGGGCTGGCGGAGTCTTGGCTGCAAGGTGATGTTGGCGGATGGAAGGACCTATGTGCGCAATGGGCAAGACGATGATTTTGTCCGCGGTTTCGTGCAATCGCACTGCTATTTTCGGCCAGCGTGCTACGAGTGCAAATACAAGGGATTTCCGAGGGTCAGCGACATCACCCTGGGGGATTTCTGGGGCATTGAAGATATCGAACGGTCTATGGATGACAATATGGGGACATCGGCGGTCCTGCTGCACACTCGAAAAGGGAATAGCGTATTTCGAAGCGATCAAGGACAACATCGTGTCAAAGCAAGTGACATTAGACGACGTAACACGTAAGAATCCGGCATTGACCACTCCTGTCGACCCTCCGGCGATCGATCGTGGTCAATACTACAAGGATGTGAGGGAGCTTCCCTTTGAGACGGTTGCGAAGAAGTACCATCCTTCGAATGAGAGCCCGTTTGGGAAGATCAAGAAGAGGCTGGGGTCTATCCGGCACATGCTTCGTCAGATGGGATACGGTCCGAGGCCTTATGTGCAGCTACTCTGGATGAATGTGCTGAGACGAAACACCCAATCCAAGCCCCGCAGAGGGCTGGCTCATCTTTCCTGCCCGCCATGTCGTCATGAATATCGACAAAGACGCACAGATCTCCGTAGAAGGCACCATGCTGATTGGTTTCAAGAAGATACGCGGATCCAGGATGGAAACGCGGATGGGCCTGGAAGGAAGTGGTGCCCTTAGAGTGGAAGGTGGCAGCGTCGCTATCTATTACGGAACGGAAATGCACGTGTTTGACGGCGGTCAGTTGACGTTTGCCGGCAATGCCACGATCAACCAGCACGTGCAGATCGTATGCATGGACCGCATTACCATTGGCAAGGACGTGATCATCGCGCGTGATGTGGTCATTCGGGACAACGACGGAGGGCATGCCATTGTGGCCGAGGGCTATCGAAAGGCTGCTCCGGTGATGATTGGGAACCACGTGTGGATCGGGCAGGGCGCGATGATCATGAAGGGCGTGACGATAGGAGACGGGGCGGTAATCGGCGCCGGAGCGTGGGTGGCCAAGGATGTGAAACCGAACAGCCTGGTGCTGGGTGATCCGGCGAGGGCGGTGCAGAAGGATATTCGATGGAAGCCATGAAGGGCGAGGCCAACACGGATCTGCCGTGCCCCGGGACGGGAGCGGTCACACGCGGTGAGGGTGCACGTGAGGCGGGGTTCAGAGAAGGGGAGCCTCAGCCGGAGGCAATGCGAAGGGATCTCATGACATGCCGAAGAAAGTGATTTGCAGATGAATGGAACGACACTTGATGCAAAGCCGACGAACCCGGGGCACTCAAAGGTGTGCGCGGCAGATCGGAATAGATTCCTTCTGGTGGGCAATGCCTCGTATCTCAATCGTGGATGTGAGGCGATCTTGCGAGGTACGGTTAAGATACTGCGAAACGCCTTTGGGGAGTGTGGATTCGTAAACGCGAATTTCGATGTGACCGACCCTCCGCATATGCCGGTGGAATCAGATCCGGATATCTCGCATCAGCCATTGCCGACTGTGCGCAAACTGACCGCTCGCTGGGCAGCCGTGAAAGCAGCAGAGCGACTGTATCCTCAATTGGGACACCACATGCGTTTTGGGAATCTCCGTGAGGGATTGCGACAATCGGACGCTGCCTTGTCGATCGGTGGCGACAACTATACCCTGGACTATGGCATTCCCTGGAAATTCGTCAATCTTGACAGATATGTTCTTGGACACAGTAGACCCCTGGCTATCTGGGGAGCATCGATCGGGCCATTTGACAAGAATCCTGAGTTTGCCGGTATCATGCATGAGCATCTGAAGCGTGAAGTTACTGCCATCTTCGTCAGAGAGAAGCGGTCATATGATTATTTGTTGAGGCATGGTATTGCAGACAACGTATACCTCATGAGCGATCCGGCCTTCTTGATGGACACGAAACCTGTGGCTTCGGATAGAGTCGGTTTTGAAATCCCGGAGGATGCAGTCGGGTTCAATCTTAGCCCTCTGATGGCGTATTACGTTGGAAACGATCAGGCGACGCGGCTGATCGATGTCGCAACAGATGTGGTCGATGCCGTGCAGTCGAGGTTGCGTTGTCCGGTGGTTCTCATCCCCCATGTGACATCTCCGCACAGCAATGACCACGAGCTCCTGAAGCGGATTCATGAGAGGCTTGCTGCAAAAGGCTCTGGGCGCACGTTTCTATTGCCGGATACGTTCGATGCAGAGGAAACCAAATGGGCGATCTCCCAGCTCTCATGCCTCGTAGCGGCCAGGACTCATGCCACGATTGCCGCATTCTCGACCTGTGTACCAACGGTGTCTCTTGCTTACAGCGTAAAGGCGTTCGGCATCAATGAGGAACTGTTTGGACATACGGATTTTGTCGTCGGACCGGAAGAATTCTCGGCACAATCTATAATCATGAAGATCGAGATGGCCCTTGCGAGAGCTGACGAGATCAGAAACGTGTTGCATGAGAAGATGAGCGGTATTCGGGCGTCGGCTTTGGCGGCAGGAGCCGCGTTGAAGGAGTCTCTTGCGATTCATCATGGCTGATGCCACTGCTCCTATCACTGTAGTCATACCTCTCTACAACAAAGAGAGGTATGTGAGGCGAGCGATTGATTCCGTGCTTGCTCAGACCTACACGAATTTCCAGGTAGTCGTTGTCAACGATGGCTCGACGGATGGTGGTCCGCAAGTCGTGAAGCAGGTTGGAGACGGTCGTGTTCGCCTGGTGGACCAAACGAACGGTGGCGTCTCTGCCGCAAGAAACCGCGGGGTCAGAGAGGCCAAAACAGAGTTGGTCGCGTTCCTTGACGGGGATGATGAATGGCTGCCGGAGTTCCTTGAAACCGTGATGGAGATGGCACGCAAGTATCCCCAGGCGGGGATCCTAGCCACCGGGTATCGCCTGGTCAGGAGTGGCGAAGACCTGCGTCGAGATATCACGATCGGAGGGGCCGACGTCAAGTACGGGTGCTTTTTTGATGTGATGCGCAAAGGGACCGAAATATGTTCGGCTTCCAGCGTGGCCATACGGCGTGGTGTGTTCGACAGAGTCGGGATGTTTAGGGTCGGCTACAAGCTGGGTGAGGACCTGGATATGTGGTTTCGGGCCGGACTGTACTATGGACTGGCCTGTTCGCCAAAGGTATGCGCGCTATATCACTACTCTCGACCCGACCATACGCTGCGCTTTTCCGCGTCAAAGAAAGCGTCTCCTCTATACGTCTCCTTCTTGAGGGTGAGGAAGGACACGCTAATGGATCCGGTGATGAAGTCGAAGGCGATCGAGTACCTTTCGTATCAAATAAAGCGGGACATTGAATACGTCTTCTCGAAAGGGCTCCACGATGTCGCCATGCTGAGAATGCGACTCTACCGGAGACGCTTTGGGACCGATGGGTTATTCCTGAAACTATGGTTGCTGAATATGGCTCCCCCGGTCGTGTTGCGCATGATCTCCGCTGTCAGGTTGGCGTGCAGTGAATGTGCGTTCAGATTTCATTCGAGCGTCCGCAAGTGCATATTTCTAAAGGGCACTGCCTCCGGAAAGCCAATGGACCAGGCCTCGGGTCTCTGACTCAGGTGAAATGCCGTGTGACAGGAGGCCAGGAGACGCCGGCCATGTACTGCGGAGTCTGCGTGGAAAGACCGGGTGCGCGAATCTGGTTTGGAAGAGGCTGTGGAGCTGGCGATGCATGACGCATCGTGTCCAATGCGAGGTGGTGCGATGAAGAACAAGAGTGATCTTATGTGTCATCTGACAAGGATGGAGTCGTGGCGGAAGAAGGCCGGATGCCTGTGGGGGACGCTTCTGACGGTCCTCGTTGTCCTCGGGGCGTTCACCCCGAAGACACGCGGAGAGATGGGCAAGACGTATATCACCGAATGGCGGGGAGGGGCGACGGGATCCTATTGCTTCACGTTTGATGATGGTATGGACGGTCAATGGCAGTATGCCGCGCCTATTCTCGACAAGAAAAGCGTAAGAGCCACGTTCTTCTTGAACGGAGCTGCTGTCGATGCATGGTACTCTCCTAATCATACCAAGTACATTCACGTGCCACAGATGCTTCGAATAGCGGCCGCAGGGCATGAAATCGCTTCCCACACCTATAATCACCTCAATCTTCCTACGCTTGACGATGCAGACGTACATGCACAGATGGCGCTGGATCAGGAGTATTTCATCAATCATGGATTCAGGCCCTACAGCTTTGCCTACCCGTTTGCAGCGAGCAATCCGCGTGTGCGAGAGATCGTTGGGCAATACGTGGAATTTGCCAGAGATGGCTACCCGATGGTGACTAATTCCGGCTCATGGGATGAGTTAGATCCGCTCGACCTGAGATGGTCCTCACGCGCCGATGATCACTATGTGTGTGTGGATCTGGCGATTGCCACCGGCACATGGGCGATTGGGGTCTTTCACAAGATAGGCCAGGCGAGTCACAAGAATGAGCCGAGTGTCGACGAGTTTTCGGCTTTTGTGGACTATGTCAGTGCCTGTCGCGACGCGGGCGACCTGTGGGTCGATACCTTGGGGCATATCGGGAGCTACATCAGGGAGCGATATGTTGCGGCAATCACTGAGAGATATGACGCCGAAACGAAGACGATCTATATCTACCCGAAGGTCGGTTTGGGGTATCCCTACATCGTGCCGTTGACTTTCCGAACGCGAATCGACGGGTATGATGTCAAAGCGATCCATTACAACATGCTGCCGCTTGAGTACGAAGTCACGAAGGACGAATCCGGTCGACTCGTCCAATATGATGCTATTCCGGACGCGGGTGAAATCAGGATAGAACTGATGGAGCCATCCCCCGAGTGAAGGTGTCTATCGCCGTAGCAGGGTTGGGGAGAGGGTATGAATGGAACGAACGAGCACAGGATGGAGAGGCTGATGAAACACAAGGGGCGTCCAGACAGCAGGTGCGCATCGTATTGGAGAGCTGAGCACATCAGGTTCCCGCAAGTCACAGTTCGAGTCGTTTCGCTTGTCCTCCTGTCCATCGCGGTTCGCGCAGAGGCCAAGGTGCCTGATACGTACATGACCGAGTGGCGAGGGGCGGCGAGCGGAGCGTATTCATTGACTTTTGAGAGTGGTATGCCGGGGCAGTGGCAATATGCCGTCCCGATTCTCAACGAAAGGAACCTGAAGGGCACGTTCTTCCTGAATGGTGGTTCGGTCATGGCATGGTTCCTCCCGAATCAGAGGAAATACATTCATATTGCCGAGATGCTCCTGATAGCGGGTGCAGGACACGAAATAGGTTCGCATGCCTACAATCATCTGAACCTCGTTGACCTCAATGATGCCGATATCCGTACCCAGATGACACGCGATCTGGAATTGTTCCACTATTACGGTATCTATCCTGTGAGTTTCGCATACCCGTTCTCCAAAACCGACGCGCGGGTCAAGGCGATCGTGGGGCAATACATGGAATTCGCCAGAGGCGGCTATCCGGTGGTGACGAATTCCAATTCGTGGGATGAGCTGGATCCACTGGACCTGAGATGGTCCTCACGCCCTGATGACCGCTATGAGTGCGTGGAGTTGGCAATTGTCACCCAGACATGGGCGATTGGCGTCTTCAGCAGTATAGGTCAGAACAGCCATCAAAACGAGCCAACGGCGGAGGAGTTCACGGCTTTCGCGGACTATCTCATGGCATGTCGCGATGGGGGCGACCTGTGGGTCGACACTGTCGAGCATATTGCGAGCTACATCAGGGAGAAGTCCGTTGCGACCATTACCCAACACTACAATGTGGAGACGAATACGATCACCATTTATCTCGAAGTGAACCTGGGGCATCCTTACGTGGTCCCGTTGACTCTCAGGACTTCGATCGACGGCCATGAAGTAGACGCTGTGCGCCAAAGTGAGATGCCTATTGAATACAAGATAGTAGACGATGGATCGGGACGTGTGGTTCAGTACGATGCGGTTCCGGACGGTGGTCAGGTTCTAATTGAACTGAAGACGGACAGTCCGAACCCGGGGCCCGGACCACAGGGGTAAGAAAGAATACGCGGTGACGCCACTCATGTCCTGTTCAGTACGGCTACTGCGACCATGAACCGATCTGTTGATCATGGCTTAGCCATATCTGGGTGTCTCGCATTTCGGAGACTCAAGGAACGAATCAACCGTATGAGATCGAGATGACGCGTGGAAGGACCATTTGCGATGATAGACACAGCAAGAATCATGTCCGGAGAGATATACACTCAAGGTGCTTACCTGGCAAAGAACCCGACTTGGCACACCGAGCACTCGGAGTGGAAGGCGAAGAATATTCTGCGCATCATGCAACAAAACGGCGTCGCGCCGGAGACCGTCTGCGAAGTGGGATGTGGAGCAGGCAGGATACTGATTCACTTGCAGAACGCGATGGCAGAAAACTGTCAGTTTCGAGGGTACGAGATATCTCCGCAAGCGTATCAGCTCTGCAGGGACAAAGGCAATGACAGGTTGAAGTATATCCTCGGAGATATCCTGAACGAAGACCATGTGTGTGATCTGATCCTGTTGATCGATGTGATTGAGCACATGGAAGACTACTATGGCTTCCTCCGGGGGTTGAAAGAACGAAGTCGGTACAAGATATTGCACATCCCGCTGGAGTTGTCGGCGCAATTGGTCCTTCGTCGCAGAAAGCTCCTCGATCATTGGGAGTTAGTGGGCCACATTCACTACTTCACAAAAGAAACAGCCCTACAGATGTTGGAAAGTGTTGGCTACGAAGTTCTTGACTACTTCTATACACCCTTTGGCGTCGAACGGAAAGGATCTTCGATCAAGAGCTCTGTGGCCAGATTGCCAAGGAGGATACTCTTTCGACTCCACCAAGACTTTGCTGTTCGCATGCTTGGCGGCTGCAGCCTCATGGTACTGGTGCAGTGATAAGAGCCGATCTGCTCAACCTCAGTTGCTCGCGGTTCCCAGAGGACCTCGCTCGCTGTGTCTTCCTTTCATTGGGACGTCTTACGCGGCAGCCTTCACTTGCAGCGTGACCATGGAAACGAACTGAGATGTATCCGCAAACGATAACGGTGAGCCGAAGAACCTGGATGTGGTGGTGGATATGGACCGTTGGCCCATGCACCCTGGCCGTGATCACTGGGCCGCTGATTTCCGTCTTGTATACTCTGACACGGGCTGATCTTGCCCAAGATGGCGATTTCAGCCTCGCGCAACCCATTCGGGGAATGCTCTGCATTCTGATGTTCCTCTCTCTGTTCTTTTCGGGGAATCTTCGCCTACTGGGACTCCCGGTCGTCCGCCCTCAGTTGGCTCTGGCCCTGTATTCCGGCCTGACTTGTGTGTTGGGGCCTTACCCTTACGAGCATATCACCTTTGCCGCAAGACTGGTCTTCATGGCGTTGGTGTTTGCGAATGCGTTTCAGATAGCGCAAAATGGAGCCTGCGGTGAAAGGTGGGTTGTTACCAATGCCTGGATCATTCTGATCTTCATGGCTGTATCTCAAACCATTGGCATTGTCATGGGCCAGACGGTGGCTGCGTACGAGGGGACGCATGCCACAGCGGGCATCATCAATCGAGCGTCAATTGTCGCAACTCTGGTCATTTCGACCCTGCCGGTCTTTCTCGGGTACTTCCCGGAGTTCAGGTGGCGCTCGCCGGTATACTGATCAGTCTGTTTGCCTTGTTGTTCGCAATGCAGCGCACTCCTCTGATTGCTGCGGCCGCTGTTCTCTTCGTCGCCTTTGCACGGTACCTGTACCCCTTGCGACAGAAGATCCATGGATACCGGGGGGCCATCGGCATCATCATCCTGGTCGTATTTGTGGTTGCTGGCTTGCAGACCGCGGCGGGCTCGGATCTGGTGGACCGAATGACCGAATTGGACCCTCGCGAGGGAAGCGGGTCCGGACGCTACGTGTTTTGGGGCATCTCCCTCGATCATATCCTGAACCGTGACTTCGCCGATCAGGTCGTGGGGGAGGGGGTCGGAGCGGTCAGAGACGTCATATACCAGCAGTACGGCATGTATATCAAGAGCCACACAGACTGGCTGGACTTCCCGTTTGCATTTGGCGTGTTCGGTCTGATTGCCATCGTATGGTGGTACTCTGAACTCGTGCGCCTTGCACGCTACCTGTATGCATGCAAACACCCGGCGTTTCAAGGCGCTGTGTCCGCGGTCATGGTGTTCTTCCTGCTCTCCGTAGGGCAGGGGGGAGAATCGTACGATCCCTCTCTTGCTCTCACGTACGCCGCGCTGGGATTCTGGGTCGGGTATCTGTACCAGGAAAGCCCGATCGGATTCGAGCGGAGCCGTCTCAGTCGATAGATGCAGCACTCAGCGATACACAATCGAGACGCCCTTGACTTCTTCTGGCAAGCGGACATGAGATCCTGCGGCTTTGAGCGCGTCACGCTCAAGGACTGGTATCTCAACCCGCCTCTGCGGTTTCAGAGATGTCTGCGGCTCACGGAGTTCTATCGCAATTCGTCTGTCGTTGGTTCGCGCTTCCTCTTCTATTGTCACTGGACGCGTCTCAATCGTCTTCGCCTGAAGTTGGGCTTCACCATACCGCTTGGCGTGTTCGGGCCAGGTCTGAGCATATCTCACTTTGGCACGATTGTCGTGAACAAGCATGCGGTGGTTGGCGCCAATTGTCGTATCCATCCCGGCGTGTGCATTGGCGGGGCTCGTGGGAGGGCTCCGAAGCTGGGGAACAACGTCTACATTGGGCCGGGAGCCAAGATATTCGGTGATATCACGATCGGTGACAACGTGGCCATTGGTGCCAATGCCGTCGTCAATGAAGATGTACCTGACGGCGTGACGGTCGCCGGCAGTCCGGCCAGAGTCATTTCAATGAAGGGCTCGTTCGATTTGATTGTTCCCGGTACTGATCTTGTCGGCCAGGCCAATCCGGAATGGGAGAAATATCGAAGAGCGGAGGTGCTTGCAGACCAGTATCCGGACGCCGGCAGGGTAACCGGAGCCCATTCAAAGGATCGCGATGGCGCTGGGGTGCTTCTTCCCTGAGCCTTTTGGAAAATTCTTCATGGGCAAGTGTCTGAATGCGAATCTGGTTGCTAGAGACAGGCAAACGGCTCTCATTGAGAAGTGTCTGCGCACGTTGCCCGGGAGTAGTTTAGTATGAGAAGAGGCAAGAATGACAGCCCCCCGAGAGTCCTGATTGTAGGGCCTGGCAGAGCCGTACGCGGCGGTATAACATCGGTGCTCCTGGACTATCAGAAGAACGACCTGTGGAAGAGATACTCCTGTCGATGGCTTGAGACCTATAATGACCGTGGGCCCCTCTGCAAGATCGCTTCGTTTGTCACGTCATTTGCCAAGGCGATCTGGCTTATTCCGGGCAGCGACATTGTCCACATCCACGCCGCGCACAACACAAGCTTCTACCGAAAGACCGTATTCTTCCTGATGGCCAGGTTGACCCGCAGGAAGACGATTCTTCACTTGCATGCTCCCTATCCCGACGACTTTCGAAAGCGGCCATTGGATGTCGTAAGCCGATGGGTGTTCAGCCGGGCTGATCGCGTGGTGGCGCTTTCTGAACGGTGGGCGAAGGTGGTCAGAGAAGTGGCTCCCAAAGCGAGAGTTGCCGTGGTCGCCAATCCGGGACCGGCTCCTCAGCTCGATGCCCTGCCGGCCGGTGAGAGAGAACCCATCATTCTGTTCGCAGGCAAGCTCGAGCAAAGAAAGGGCTACGGCGACCTTCTCCGCGCGATGCCGCATATTCTCGCACGTGTTCCTCAGGCCAGGCTGCTTTTCGCAGGCCACGGGGAGATCGAAGCGGCCGAGCAGCTTGCACGTGAGCTGGGCGTCTCCGATCGAGTGGAATTCATGGGATGGGTGCGCGGCGATGCGAAAGACAGCCTATTTCGCCAAGCCAGGGTGTTCTGCCTGCCCAGTTACGGGGAAGGCGTACCTATGGCACTGTTGGAGGCCATGGCATCAGGAACTCCGAGCGTAGTGACCCCTGTGGGAGGAATTCCTGACCTGATCGTGCATGAGAACAATGGAGTGCTGGTCCAGTCGGGACACAGCGAACAGATCTGCGAGGCTGTCGTGTCGCTCCTGACGGACGACGTATTGGCCAATAAGGTTGCCGCTGGCGCACTGCTTACCGTGAGCCAGAAGCATGGCCCGGACGTTGTCTCTAAGCAAATCAGTGCAGTGTATGATGCTGTCAGTGCGACCAGAGACGTTAAGAAGCAGAGAGAAATGGCCCGTATGAAGAGCGTCGCGTCTCCAAAATGTGGGCGCGAGAGGATCCTCCATCCGGATCGGGTGGCCGCGATGAAAGACTAAGCGACCGGATTTCGACACGCGATCCATCCGGCAATCTTCTCTGAAGTGATGCACAAAAGGCTTACGGACGCCATGTTCTGCGACAACGCCAAAGGCTTCACGCAGCGTGTCCGTTCGATTGATTCCAATGATGCGGGACCATAGCGCTGGGGCCCTGTGTCACCGGTCGACGACGAAGCGTCGTTTTAGGTTCGCCTCGTTTCAAGAACAGGCTCTGAAAATATCGAGGTGCCCGGCCTGGACTGTCGGGCGGAGGAGGGAAGACCACGTGTCTACGAAAAGAACTTGGGAGAATCGGCTATGTTAAGAGGTGGAGTCATCGGATTCGGCAGGATGGGGCTGACGCATTTTTCGATATTGAATTCGCATCCCAATACGCGATTGGTCGCGGTCTGCGACTCGTCGGGTTTCATCCTGAACAATAGCTCAAAGTACATGGGTGTCAAGACATTCAAAGATCCTCAAAAAATGCTGGACGAGGTGCCGATGGAGTTCGTGGTTGTCACGACGCCTACGGCCCACCACGCCGACATGGTCCGCCTCGCGATTCAGAAAGGACTTCATGTCTTTGTAGAGAAACCCTTTACTCTGAATATCCAGCAGGGGCAGGGCCTATTGGGCCTGCTGGAAGACAGGCCCGTGGTGAATCAGGTCGGGTATGTGCTTCGGTTCAGTGATGTCTTCATACAGGTCAAGAAGCTCCTGGATGCCAAGGCGCTCGGTGAACTCTTGACCTTCAAGATGGAGACTAACGGCCCGACGATTCTGCGAGATGCGAAGCAGAGCTGGCGATCCAAGAAGAGCGAAGGAGGAGGATGCCTCTGTGATTTCGCATCGCACAGTGTCGACCTGATCAACTATCTGATCGGTCCGCCTAGGAATATCGTGGGTACTGTCTTTCAGAGCATTCACTCGGAGGGGGTCGAAGATGCCATTAGCTCGACATTTCTGTACGAGTCGGGTACCCGTGGCAGTCTGCTGGTCAACTGGAGTGATCCATCCTATCGCAAGCCGGCCTACCGCTTTGAGGTTCTGGGACGCAAAGGCAAGCTGATCGCCGACCTGCACGCCTACAGGGTATTCTTTCGCGAAGACCCACTTATCGAGGGCTTTACCCAAGGGTGGAATCAACGCTATGTGACTGATTTCTTCGAGCCGGTCGGGTTCTACCTTCGGGGCTATGAGTTCACGCGTCAGTTGGAGTACTTTGTGGATTGCGTGCTTGAGAAGCATCCGAACACGATGTGTACCTTTCAACACGCATTTCAGACCGATACGGTGATCGATCGCATTCGCAAGAACGAGGGAGATACGGAGGTGCTCAATGGATAGAATCATTTTCGGAGACAATCAGTTCTTTGGCATCAACCACATGTCGGAGGAGAAGGCGCAGTCGCAAGCGGAGCGATTCAAGGACACGGAGAGCATTCTGCGAGTCGTCAATGTGGCGTATGAATGCGGTATCCGAGGATTCATGTTCAACACACACGACCGCGTGGGGGACCTATGTGATCACTTTCGAGCAAATCCCCAGAAATACGCTGACCTGCGTCTGTACCCATCGTTGCCTTACGCGCACAAGTACGCCAACGCCGTCAACGACAAGGGCATGATCGGCGCCTTCAATGAGTTCCTCTTCTCGGGACGCACATGGGGGCAGGCCGTCACGACATTGGTCCGCGGGGCAAAAACGGTGGTGAACCGTGACCTGATCGAAGTGATGAAGCTCCTTGTTGACGGCGAATTGCGGATGTTTCGAGGGTTGAACATTCGTGCGGTGTTTCTACAGAATATCGTGACGGATCTGCTGCTTGGTCTGGGCGCGAAGGACGTGTTCATCGCGTTTGCCGAGTTCATCAGGGAGCAGTATGACGTTGAGCCTGCGTTCAATACGATGAACATGCCGCGGCTGGTTGAGTTCCTGCTCGAGTGCGGTATTGAGAACCCGATCGTGTGCTCGTCGATTAATAAGATCGGCTATCTGATGCATCCGAACCGGGAGGCCTATGAAGAGGCTATAAGGACGAAACCGTTTCGGCCTATGGCGATGTCCATTCTGGCATCCGGCGGGGTATCCGCGGAAGAGGCCGTCGAGTACGTCGCCGGACTTCGGAAGGTCAAGTCCATTGTGTTTGGCGCCTCGTCGCGGTCTCACATCGCCGAAACACGAAATCTGATCGACAAATACATGTCGGAATTCAGCGAGTGTCCTGCGCTTGTGCAGACTTCATGAGTGCCGTGTCCAGTGATAAGCGCGCGACGCGCAATACGCACCCCTGAAGATGCCCTGCCCGGTGTGGTGCAGGGCGTGGTATGAGCCCTCGGAAGGACGGTGTCATATGGCCAACGAAGAAGACGGATCCCAGGCCAATCACAAGATCTTCGTG
This sequence comes from uncultured Phycisphaerae bacterium, assembly GCA_963726475.1. Classification (GTDB taxonomy): domain Bacteria; phylum Planctomycetota; class Phycisphaerae; order Sedimentisphaerales; family Anaerobacaceae; genus Anaerobaca. The sequence continues at coordinate 62,568 of CAVSCO010000090.1, forward strand.
CACGGGGTACCAGTTCACTGTTCCTCGGACAAGGACGTGCTCGATGAGATCGAGAAGAACATTCGAGACGTTCGTAAGAAGCGATATATCTGTATCACCAACACGGAGTCCATGTACTTCGCTCGCAGAGAACCGGACCATCTGTCCTATATCAAGAACGCTTACTTTTCGCTGTGCGATGGTATTGGCGTTGTCATCGCCGCTCGCGCCGGCGGAAAGCACGTGCCGCGATTGAACGGGCCGAATCTCATGGAGCTCTGTTGCGAGCACGGCGTCGGACCGGGCTGGCGGCACTTCTTCTGCGGTGGTAAGGAGGGTATAGCGGAATTGCTGAGCCAGAAGCTCGGACAGCGATTCCCCGGTATGGTGACGGCCGGTGTATACTGTCCGCCATTCCGGGAGTTGTCGCCGGGAGAGGACGAGCACATGATTGACACCATCAACCAGGCAAGACCTGATATTCTTTGGGTGGGCCTGGGGCTTCTCAAGCAGGAACGATGGATCGCGACCCATTTCGACAGGCTGGACGTGCCCTGGATGGTGGGGGTTGGCGCAGCGTTCGACTTCCTGGCCGGCACGGTCAAGAGAGCGCCGGTTCGAATCCGGAATATGGGGATGGAATGGCTGTATCGCTTGTGCTTCGAGCCAAGAATGTTCATCCGCAATGTCCGAAGTTATGCGTTCATGTTCGAGGCCCTTGCTTCGGAAGTCTCCGGCAGAGTGAAGTCCCAATAGGGGGCGGTCGTTTGCGTTGAGAGTCGAAACAGAGCTGTGTTGCACAATCCGCCGGATATGTCAGGTTCCTCGGTCGAGGTGCGTCGGAGGAGGTCAGGAGGCGGCATCCCAGGAGAATTGAGGTGTATGGGAGCTTTCCCTGGACGTGTGCCAACCATGTTGAGCGGCAGACGAGACGAAATCATTCTACCGATTGCGGCCCTATTCACAGTGCGGCGTGCGGGAGCATGACTCTTGAAGCCAAATGGCAAATGTTGGCTCACCGATCTCGACGGATCAGAGCATGGCGGCGACGGTGGAGAAATGTGTTCCGGTCCTCAAAGAGGGGCTTTCACCTTGAGTGAACTGCTCGTTGTCATTGCGATGATCGCTCTTCTGGCGGGTCTGCTAATACCGGTACTGAGCAAGGCCAGCGGACAAGGCAGGCGTACCGTCTGGATGGCAAATATTCGCCCGTTCATCGAAATCGAAGTCAGAATGGGGCTGACTGACCAGCAAAGGCGCTTGGAGCAAGCTGATTTCCGGATTAGACAACCTTGAGATATATAGGCCACACGGCATGCCGATTCCGCGCACCATAACAGATTCACTGAAATACGTCCTGCTATCTTGTAGCCGATGTGTCCCGGCCAGAACGGTGCCGATTCTGATCTATCATTCCATCGACCGTTCGGCGGTAGGAGATTCGGTACCCCCGGAGGTATTTTCCGATCAAATGGAATACCTTCATGCAGCGGGATACCGGACGGTTTCTCTTGACGAAGCAGTTGAATACACGAACCACAGCGACGAGAGGCTGCCACGCAGAACGGTGGCGATCACCTTTGACGATGGATACAAGAGTGTATTTGAATGTGCTTGGCCGGCTCTACAGAAGTACGGTTTCACGGCCACTGTCTTTATGCCAACAAAGTACATAGGGCGGCGGAGCGTCTGGAACGATCCCTCTGAATTGCTGTTGGACTGGAATGAGATCCACGCGATGGCAGACTATGGCATATCCTTCGAGTCACACGGACATTCTCATCAGGATCTGACCCGTCTAACAACCAGGCAGGTACAGGACGAGTTCCGAATGTCAAAGCAGATACTGGAGCAGGAATTGCAGAGCTCTGTGTCCTATATCGCGTATCCTTTCAGCAAGAGTAACGACACGGTCGAAGCGATGGCTCGTGAATGCGGGTACAAGACATCCTTTTCGGTCATTGACACGGAAAGACGGAGGCAGAGGGATCCTTTTGTCCTGCTGAGGCGATCCGTCATGAAGCAGGATAGCATGCTGTCTTTCAGATTTGTCCTGGCCGGTACGTACCATTACTATTTTCACGTCAAGAGGCTGATCGAGCTTCCCAGACGGGCAGGCTGAGTACACCGTCGCCGTTTGCAGAAATTCGTGCTGAAGTCAAAGGTCGCATGATGAAGAAACAGAGACCGTATAGCAAGACGATCGTGGTTCTGGTTCTGTATTGTGGATGTCACGTCCTGTCGCCTGCGATGTCCCAAGGGGCGACCTACCATGTTGATGCGACGTACGGCAATGATGGCAACGATGGTCTGTCTCCTGAAGAGGCCTGGAGGACGTTGGCGAGAGCAAGTGAGCATGGCTTGAGGCCCGGCGATTTCCTTCTCTTGAAACGAGGAGAAGTCTGGAGAGAGGAATTCACGGTCCCACTATCGGGCGGCGCCGATGAGCCCATTACAGTGGGCGCGTATGGTGCTGGAGCTAGACCTGAGATAGACGGAGCGGACGTCATCACCGGTTGGGACCACTATGGAAACAACGTCTATGTGGCTGAGATCCGGTCCGAGGCAAAACAGCTCTTTGTTGATGGACAGAGGCAAACCAGAGCGCGGTGGCCGAACAGAGGATGGCGCGATATAGACAGGGACTCGAACAGCAACAACTCATTGTATAGCACGAGCCTGACGCAGCAGAAGGACCACTGGGCGGGTGCGACGCTCGTAATCAAGACGCAATTGTACTGGATCGAGACTCGCTTGGTGATAGCCAGTTCAGAGCACACGATCCTCTGGGATGAAGCTTTGGACTACGGAACGCCCAGAGCGGGCTATGGTTTCTATCTGGAGGGCAAAGTCAGTGAGATAGACATGCCGGGAGAGTGGTGCTATGACTCCGGCAAGGTATATTTGATGCTGGCGGAAGGAGATGATCCTTCGCATCACGTGATAGAAGGTTCTGTCAGAGATTATGGTATCAGGATATTGAATAGGAAATACGTCGAGGTCAAGGCCATTGCTTTGAAGTGCCATGGCGTCTCCGGGATGAGCATCACCGCGCCTGATCAGGTCTACGTGAAGGACTGTGACATTCTGTTTCCCAAAGTATGTGGCATTGAGGTCTACACGCCGGACGATTTCGTTGGCGATACCCACTTTCGTGTGGAAGACAGTCATATCGGTCACGCTGGGGAGACGGGCATCCATGTATGGGGTGGGGCGTCCTGCGAAATCATCGATAATGACCTAACCGATACGGCCTCTGATGAGGCATCTCCGAAATGGGGCAATGCGGTATGGATTGGAGACGCAGACCACGCCATCGTAGCAGAGAACAGCATCGACGGCGTGTCGTACATCGGGATTTACGCTGATGCAAAGTCTGCCGTTGTGTCACGCAACACAATATCAAACTGTCTTCTGTTCGTGGGGGATGGCGGAGGGATCTATACGGCGGGAGACCACACGGACTTTCACGTGACGAATAATGTTGTGAGCAATGTCCTTGGAAATCTCGAAGGAACCCCTTATTCAGGACAGGTGGGTACGGGTGTGGGGATCTATCTGGACGAGATTTCGTCAGGCTACACGGTGACCGGCAATATTGTTTACGGCTGTGATCTGGGTCTGCACTTGCACAATGCGTACCGCAACACCGTGGCCAACAATGTTGTCTATGACAACCGCAGTGCGGGCATAGAGCTCCTTGAGAACGGTGTGAATCGCAGTTTCATGCACGACAACAACCTGTACAACAACATCTTCGTCTGTGCCGGACCGAAACAGTTGGCTCTCTTGGAAGACAGCGAATATGCCTCTCCGGGGACGATGGGAAGATATGACTACAACGTCTATTTCAGCCCGTATCGCGATGATGTGATTGCTTATGCGAGGGAGTGGGGTGAGAAGAGAACGTTTCGTCTGGATGCCTGGCAGACATTTTCGGGTCAGGATGTGCATTCGGCTGCGCAGGACCCGCGCCTGGTCGACACGGCAGGTCGTGACTTCCGTCTTAGATCCGAATCGCCATGTATCGATGCCGGCGTGGATGTTGGCGTGGAGAAGGACTTCGACGGAGTCGCCATCCCTCAGGGGGCATCCCCTGACATCGGCGCTTATGAATACCATTCAACATTCCTGCAACACGTCGGGCGCTTGCGTAAATCGTCGCGGGGAAGGACAGGCCGAGACGTTCTCGAAATCACTCGTATCGATGGGAAGGACGGTTTCCCTGTTCCTGGAGAGTAGGCGTCTCATGTGCCCGCTGCGGTTCGCGGAACCGCGAGGGGTGGGCGTGTTGGAGCGACCGAGGCCTCGCTTGGCCGACACCCGGGCAGTTCTGCAGGCCATGTTGTTGCGGTTGTGGTGACCGGCTCGTTCTCTTCCCCTCACGAGACGTGAACCTTACTATACACGTTCAGTTTTCTCAATATGTGATCAGCACCGGCGTCGGGGCGGGCCTCAATGGAATGGGAGTACCGTTGCCGGTCTGCACCAGGCACGAGAGGAGGCAGGTGGGTATGGAGACCTATTTGGGCGTCTATTTGGGGGCTGCCCTTGTGGCGCTGGGCATTACGCCGCTCGTCATTGCTCTGGCGCGCTGGATGAATGCGGTGGATCGTCCCGGCGTCCGAGCCGTTCACACCGAACCCATTCCCCGCATCGGGGGGCTCGCCATCTTCACCTCGGCGATGTGTTTGATTGTCCCGGTCTTATTTCTGGACAACCGGATCGGCGACACGTTCCGTGACGCCCGCATTCAGGTGGCCGCTCTGCTTGCCACGGCAACGCTCATCTTCATCGTGGGGTTTGTGGATGACCTGAGAGGGTTGCCCGCGCGGATCAAACTTGCCGTGGAGATCATCGCGGCTGTCATCCTGTGCTGTGTCGGAGTCCGCATCTCAGCATTGGAGATAACAGATGGGTATGTGCTCCCTCTGGGGGGATGGGGAGTGCCGCTGACCATCCTCTGGATCATTGGAGTTACCAATGCTGTCAATCTCAGCGACGGTCTGGACGGATTGGCGGCGGGAGTCTCGGTCGTGGCTTGTGCCGTGATCGCGATTTTTGCTATCTACAGCCAGAACCTGGTTATGGCGATCTTCATGCTAGCCCTGCTAGGCGGTCTGAGTGGCTTTCTGTACTACAACTTCAATCCCGCCAAGGTGTTCATGGGGGACTGTGGAAGCCTCTTTGTCGGGTTTACGATCGCCGCGTCCAGTGTGATGTGTATGACGAAATCGTCGGCTCTGGTCGGTTTGGCTCTTCCGTTTCTGGCTCTGGGCATACCCATCTTCGACGCGTTCTTCGCGATCCTGAGGCGGTTCCTGGAACGGCGATCGTTGTTTGCTCCGGATCGGAGCCATTTTCACCATCGACTGATCGACCTCGGCCTGAAACAGCGACACGCCGTCTTGGCGATCTATATCTGCACCTGCGTCGCGACTGGCCTTGGCCTGTTCATGATGGTTCGCAGGGACATCGGTGCGCTGATCCTATTCGCGTGCATTCTCCTGCTGGTTCTCCTGTTGTTCCGGGTCGTCGGAGCGGTTCGACTGCGGGAAACAGTCGCGGCTCTACAGGGCAAGTACGCATTCGCTCGTCGGCAGAAGCAGGAGCGGCGGACCTTTGAGGATCTGGAACTGAGATTCCGGCGAGCTCAAGATGGCCGAGAATGGTGGCAGGCGGTCTGCGACGCGGGCAAGGGACTCGGGTTTGCCTGGGTTTCGCTGATGATTAAGGACAAGGATGGGAACCTGGACACGAGGGTATGGCAGGGCGGTCAGAAGCCGCAAGCCCACTCACGAATTGTCACAATGAGTCTGCCCGTCAAGGACGTGAGGGCGGAGACCGTCATGGAATTTGAGGTTGCTATCGCAACCGAAGAGTCGCTGGAATCTGCCGGCCGCAGGGGCGCCCTGTTCAGCCGACTGATTGACAAACACCGGCCGTTGCATGTCGAGGCTGAGGCCTGCGCCGCGGTCCCGAGCAAGTAGCCACAGGAGGGCGATATTCAACGCCGCCTTGATCGGCGGTCTAACCAAACAGCACAACAATGCCAGGCAGCGCGTCTCGCGGGGGCAGCCCGGTCCTTTCACGAAGTTCCACCGGTTGCTGCCCATTCTCCCGCGAGACCGTCGGGAGGACCAATCACGGTCCTCCTTTTTTTTTGCGCCTGCCAGTTGGCTGAATTGACTCAGGCCACCACATCCGTGTCGATCGAGTGCGCTGCGCAGTAGTCTCGTATGGTGGCCAGGATGGCTTCGCCGTATTGTTGTCGCTTCTTCTCTCCTACCCCTTTGACCCCGAGAAGGCCTTCGTCTGTGGAGGGCCTTGTTCTCGCCATTTCACGTAACGCCTTGTCTCCGAAGACGATATACGCGGGTACTCTCTTCTTGCCGGCGATCATCGCCCGCAGGCGACGCAATTCCTCGAACAATCCCCGATCAACGCCTTCCCAAGAGCCCCTGGCTATCTTTGCCTCTTTGAGCGGCTTCCTCGCCGGCTCGAGCAAGTAGGGCTGTTCCAGCCCTTTCAAGACGCGCCAGCCCTTCTCGGTCACTGCCAGCACGTTGTACTCGCCTACTTTATTGATACAATCCTGCCCGACGAGTTGTTCGATCCAGTCGTGAACCGCCCGTTTGGGATGTTCGCTCAGCAGGCCATACGTGCTCAGCGCATCGTGGCGATTCTCTAGGATCCGCTGTTCGCGCGACCCGACCAGGACCAGAGCGGTGTAGCTGCTCCCGAACTGCTCGCGCAGCCGGAGGATACACGAGAGGATCTTCTGGGCGATTTCGAGAGAGCCGTCCATGGTGTCCAGTTCGCCCAGGCACATGTCGCACGCGGAGCAGTCGTCTTTCTCGAGGTCCTGGCCAAAGTAGCGAAGCAGCGTCCGGTGCCGACAGGAGCCACCGGTGCAGTAGCTGTACATCTCGCTAAGCTTCTCGGTCGCTATCTGCCGCGCCTGCGGCTCCATATCACTCATCAGGCTCTTCCACACGCCATAATCGCCCCCCGAGTAGAGAAGGCTGCATTCAGCTTCAAGGCCGTCCCGTCCTGCCCGTCCGCTCTCCTGCTGGTAGTGTTCCAGGGACTTGGGCATCCCCGTGTGCACCACGTATCGGACGTTCGATTTGTCGATGCCCATCCCAAAGGCGATGGTTGCCACGATGGTGTCGACTTCCTCCTTGATGAAGGCGTCCTGGTTGGCCTTGCGCTCCTCGTTGCTCATGCCCGCGTGATAAGGGGCTGACCTGTAACCTCTGGCGTTGAGGTCGGCGCAGAGGTTTTCCACGTCCTTGCGTCGGATGCAGTAGACGATTCCCGATTCACCTCTGTGCCGGTCCAGCACCTCGCATGTTTGCCTGATCCTGTCCGTGCGCCGGTGTACGCGGTAGATCAGATTCGGCCTGTCAAACGATCCGACGATGACGTCGGGCGCCTTGAGGTGCAGTTGTTCGCCAATGTCGTCGCGGACCTTGGCCGTAGCAGTTGCGGTGTAGGCGCCGATGGGGATGTCGGGGAATGAATCCCTGAGGAGGCCAAGTTGGCGGTATTCCGGCCTGAAATCATGGCCCCACATGCTGACGCAGTGAGCTTCATCTACCGCGATAAATGAGACCTGGATGCGATGCAGGAGCGCAAGGAAACCCTTTGAGAGCAGCCGTTCAGGGGCGGCGTAGAGCAGTTTAATGGCTCCTGCCTGCACGCGGGCCAGGACGGCTCCTTGCTCATCGGGAGGCAACGAGCTATCGATCCGGGCGGCCGAGACGCCGCACTCGGTCAGGGCGTCGACCTGGTCTTTCATCAGAGCGATAAGCGGCGAGACCACGATGGTCAGGCCGGGCAGAAGCACAGCCGGCGCCTGAAAGCAGAGCGACTTTCCGCCTCCTGTCGGCAGAATCACGACCGAGTCCTTGCCCTGCAGCGTGCTCTCGATAGCCCGCTCCTGGAGCGGCAGGAAGCCCTCGTACCCCCAGTATTTCGCCAGTATGGCCCTGATTTCTTCCACGACGAGCCTCCTCGTCTGTCTCGATGGGTTGTCCATGCCAACAATCATGATACCGTCCGGCGACGCTCAGCTCCAGTGCTTCTTTGCGAAGCCAGCCTGACGTTGTTTGCCCTCGGTCCTAAAATGTGGGCCATCTGCCTTGACGCCAATGGGCGCACTACGGGGCATTGGCGGCCGGTGCATTAGCTGTGGGTGATATGGGAAATGACATCGGAAACGCAGTTGCGGGTGTTTATGTGATGGGCAACAACAGATCAACTCGAATGAATGGAGCCATTGAATTGGTGGACAATGGCCTAACACTGCGCGAGAATACTTGGAGGCCATTGAGACATATGAATCAGAGAGGCTTCTTATGGTTACGGAACGGACGAACCTATTCAATCACACTTCAACCGGCAAAGACCAACTTCGTGAGCAACATTCTTCGTGGAGTCGGGTTGATGAAGAAGAAGCCACCGGTGTGGAAGGCGCAACGTGTCCTTCAGTGAGTGTCAGGAGAAGGACGATGAAATTGTCGTTAGCGATGATGATAAGTATTTTGTTGGCCGGAGGTTGCGGTCGAGACCTTGTTGCCGAAGAACTGAAGCTTAAACGGATAGAGCTGAAAGTGCCATTCAAAGGTCACGTGCTGGCCGATACACCGACGGGCCTGACTTTCTTGTCCGAAGAGGTGCTGATCTGTCAATACATAAGCGAAAAGGTCGAGGAAGGGTCAGCGATATACTTTGTAGATACCGGAACTGGGACCTACCGTGTTCTGGAGTTTCCCTATGTGGTCTCGATGGCACGTATTTCGGCTGAAGAGATCGCGACGAAGCGGATTTCCGGTGTTCGTCTTAACGTGGCAAAGCCTGGAGAATCGACGGTGTCATTCATAGATACTCGGTCGCTCCGCGAGCGGGTCGGGCCCCAAGTGCCGCAGGGACCCTATTACCATATGGGGGGCGTGGATCTTGTTTTGATGAGTCCAAAGGAGGAAGATCTGTGGATTTATGACCGTGCGACTGGAAGGCAGTATATGTTTCCTGCTTCGAGACACGGCTTGGCGAAGATATACGCTACGATGGCACCTGGTCGCTTGCTTATCAGTGGGCGAGAAGCCCCCGGTTCAGAGGACTTCTGGCGATTGCGCACTCAACTGTGGAGTTTTCCACAGTTCGAGAGAATAGCCGAGTACCAGTCAACGGGACCGTGGCCCGGAGAGCACGATGCACCTCAGATATTCGGAGAGCTTTTTGCCTACCCGCTGGACGCAGCCAAGTGGCAGGTTGCGGGTCTTCGAGATGGAAAAGCGCGATTTATAGTGGGACATGAGTTCTCGGGCAACAATCCTCTCGATGACGGCCCCAAAACAATGCTCTTCGGTGGTGAATACACTGAAAAGACAGGTGTGATTCTAACGGCCGAAGATGTCCCTGGACACCCCGTTACGCTAAATGCTTACGATGTCTCCAATGGACAGAGACTTCGTACGGTTGAATTGCAGAGCCCCGCTCCAGTTTGGGACATCACCCTTCATGTCACGAAGGTTTCAGGCCAATGGATGCTGTTCGAGGAATTGGGAGATCCCCGGGGTAAACCGAATCGATGTACAAAGCAATTTGTGGCCTATCGCATCGCGGACTTTGGGAAGATGAAAGGTCCCATTAGTGTCAAGTGGAACGGCTACGTGGAGCCAATCATCGACAAGGGCCAGTTGGTTATTCCCTGGAAAGACCATCTCCTACTCGGAAGTCTCGCTAGCATTGTAACATTTGACAAAGACGATGGAGCGGGAAACTGAAAAATAGGGACGAAAAATAGGCGAAAAATAGGGACAGCCACGAATGGCGGTCCGTTAAGCGGCATGGTGTCTGGCCTTCCATTGGGCTCGGGTAATGCGAAGCGAAGGGTAATGATGACGTTCGCGACGATAGGCGCGCGGTTCCAATCGGCCGGGTCGGTCCGGATTGAGATGGCTGGCTATCTCGGTCAGCATCGCGCGATAGATGCCCGGGACGCTGACCAACGGCGCATGGCCCAGGGCTGAACCGGGCCCCAGAGGG
>CAVSCO010000091.1:0-31167 GCA_963726475.1 uncultured Phycisphaerae bacterium
ATTCCTGCGCAAGGCGACGCTGTTCTATCTCATCTACTATTCGGATCTCTGGCGGGGCTGGCCCGTTCGCAACATGCTGATCCTGGCCGCCATCGGCCTGGCCGTCGCCGCCGTGGGCGGTCTCATCTGGCGCCGCCGCGACCTCTTCGTATGAGTTGGCATGGCACGGGCGATCCGCCTCCGGCGGATGTCGCCCCTACAGATGCGATGAGGTCGCCCCTGTGAATTCAATGGTCGCTCAATCCCTGGCGCTGTGGTCACAGATCCCTTCGAACTTGCTCTTGCGGTGTCCCTGATTCCCTGTACAATGATTCTTGCGGCAAGGGATATCCTCGGTTCGGTCGAGTTTTCGGTGGGACCCTGGTGCCTGAAACTCATCCATGGCGGCAACGACAAAGGGGTTTGCGATGAAGCGAGTGGAATACGTCCTGGTGATACTGCTATTCTGTCTGTCGGTCTGCGGTCTCGGATGCCCGAGTCACGATCTCGTCTATCCAGTGCTCGTGCAGGAGCGCACCTTCGGCTTCCAGCCAAAGTGGTGGGACAAGACCGTCGAGTATGCCCGAGTGGTGGTGCGGGAGGATTCCGAGGAACCCAATCAGGCGGAGTCGTTCGGACTGATCGGCTCATGTCGCGGTGCGTCGAATCGCGAGTTGGAGAGTTTCGGCCCGTACAGGACCGTCTGGGCGGTCCGCGCGACGGCGCCGGTATTGGCCCGGGACTTTCGTCTGGTTCCCGGATTGGTCCCCGACCAGTTCGAGCAGGTAATTCCCGAGACGCCGGAGGTGTTCGTGCCCGTCGATGGCCAACTCTACTACGTCATGACGTGCCTGGCTCCGTTGGATGACAAGAGCCTGTCGTTTGCTGTTCCTTGGATTCCGGGTCAAGAAGTCCCATTGCCCGATATGGATGAAGCGACCAAGACAGAGGAGCCATTTCGGCATGCGCCGTCGGGGATGGTGTTTCCGGGCGCGTCGGCGTATTCTCTCGCGGCAGGATTCAATCGTACGACCCCGAAGGCCGTGACGTGGGCGTCGGGTACGACCTGTCGAGTCACACCGAACCTGTCTCGGTGACGGTTTATGTCTATCCGATGCCGCCGGCGGAGATGAAAGGGGCCGAAGCCCCCTCATTCGACGATGTCTTCAAGGCCGCCGCGCGGGAGATCGAGATGCTCCACTCCACGGCCACGCGGGTGACGCAGCAACCCGTGACCCATCGCTACGGGGACAACGTCTGCCCGGGGCGGATGGCTACCTACGACTATGACGGGTCTTTCGCCGGTTTTCAGGGGGCGATTCGAACGCATTTGTATCTGTTTGGTCCGCTTGATGGCACCTGGCTCATCAAGTATCGCATCACCCATCCGAAGGACGTGGACGCCTCCGAGCGGATCGAGGAATTCATCGGGCAATGGACCTGGACGATCGGGGACTCGTAGGTCGGAGCCAATCCGCGTGCTGCATGGGCGAGGCATGCGTCGCCCGTGCGACGACCTATGCGGGGTGTTACTTGACGAATTCGACGGTGGTCCAATCCTTGACGCTGTGCTCGTAGACGGCTTCGAGTTTGCCGTAGGTGGTGGGATAGGCGAAGGTGCGTTTGCCCAGCATGGCCGCCGCCAGCATGACGTGCAGGCGATCCGTGTGTACCGCCTTGGCCGATCGCAACATTTCGAAAAAGAACGGCAGCGTCTGCCTTGAGATGTCGCTGACTTTCATCTTGCCGTCGGCGGCGATGATGGCGGCGGCTTTCGCGATCTTGCGGGCCTGACTGCGCACCTTGAGTCTGGAATCCACGCGGCGGGAGATGGCCTGCGGCGCCGAACGGACGAGCCAGCGCAGTTGTTTGCTGCCCACACCATATCCTTCGCCATCGGCACGGAACGCGGCCAGGACATGCTCGTCGGTGACGGCTTCCTTTTGCTGGCGGATCATCTCCGAGTTACGAAGGAAGAGGGCCGGATCATGGGATAGTCCCCGGACGACGTCCGAGCCCAGATCGCATTCGCATAGATTGGCGTAGCTGGCCGGATCGCGTGCGAACAGCCCCGTCACGCGAACGGAGGTCTGGCGGATGGCGTCGATCCAGTCCGTGGACCCGAGTTGCACGGTCATGGGGCCTACCACGAACTCCTTGTCGGGCCATTTCGCCCACACCGACTTCCACACGTCGATGTTTTCCTGGTACATCGTCTGGTTGCCACCGGGGATCAGGATCACATCGGCCTGAGCGGGGTCCAGCGTCGTTCGGATTCCCAGATCGTGCAGGAGGTGCTCGGTCCCCAGCCAGATCAGGGTGTCGCCGCAGTTGCCGCCCCAGGCCTTCATGTAAAAGGTCTTCGACTGGTTCTGCGTGAGAAACGCTACGTATGAATCGTTGTCACTGAACAAATTCGATTGCCCCCAAACGCGGACTGAAGCAACCCGCATCGGCTCGTGATGGACACCCTCTACCGGACACCCAGACCCACCCGCCGGCGGAATCGGAGGGAGAGCCGTCGAATGGGTGTCGGCATCCACATCCGTATCTGGTTGAGCTTGATCGATATCTTCAACGCGCGCACCCAGGAATCCGTCACGTTCAGGTCTCTGGCCATCCCCGCGGTTCGCTTCATGCTGCCGATCTCGTCCTTTCTCGGGTAGGACAGCCATATGAGTTGGGTGTTCGTCAGGGGCTTCGGAAAGCACGCCATCTCGGGCATCCCGAGCAGGCGGAAATGGAACATGACGCTGACGCACTTCTGGCACTTGCAGCAGTTGCGATGATAATCCGGACCCCTCCAGCAGACGCGCAGGTACTTGGGAACGGCGGGCCACTCGGTGATCGCGCGGGTCTTCTCCAGACGGGCGAAGCCGGCGCCGTCGTGAATCACGGCAAACGCGTCGCTCGACAACATGCCGTCCGTCAGCGGATTCGAGCCATGGGGAAGGTCGAGATAGGAATACGCGTACGAACTGGCGATCAAACCCCGGCGGTACCCTCCTTGCAGGAGCATGAAGCACGCTGCCAGAGCCGCGCCGTGGGTGTCTTCCCAGTGGCCCCGAAGCTCGCGGAAGTTTGTCGCCATGCGAACGCAGTCCATGTCGATGCTGGACAACATCTTCTCTGCATTCGCTGCCACGGCATCGTAGTCCGCCTGTTGATTCAGGGGGATGTCGAATCCGTGGACGAGCAGCCCGGCTCTCACGTCGCACTGTTGACGGCCGGCCTGTTTGGAGTGATGGCGCCAGGCGGTGAAACAGGAGTCGACGCCGCAAGAGAACGAGCATATCGCGGTATCGGCCTCGGCCGGTGTTGCCTCGCACTCGCGATCAGCGGCGATGTCGATCCTGTGGTAGAGTTCGGGACGCCATTTCGTCCAGGCCCCCTGGAACTCCTCCAGGTTGCGAAGCAACGACGGAGAGACGTCGCCATGGACGAGCAGACGCCCACCCGTGTGCATCGTGTCGAAGAGCGCGCCGACGACGAAGGGGTCGGCATGGCGCGTCAGGGCCGGCTTGAATTCGGTCGGCACACGATACCACAGATCGTACCGTGAGCCGTCCGGCCGCTCGATGGTCGCCGCCACTTCGATCAGACCGTCCGATTCCGTCCAGTCCTTCAGCCAGAGTTCCGTCGTCGCCAACGTGCGTTCTTTGGCCGTGATTCGACTATCGTCCATCTTCTTGTTTCCCACTTGATCGGATACAGGGATTATTCCACCTGACTCTTATTATCGGGAATCTACCGCTCCGGCTTGACCGTATCATACGTGAATTCATCTGCCAGGGCGGCCACGACCGGTTTTATCGCCATTGCTTGCCGTTCTCGGACTCGTGACAGCCGTACTGACCTTTGTTCGCCCCGGTGATAGGCCCCGCGCCCTGTCCAAGCCCTCTTCACCCCTCCGGCCTCTTGCGGTCAGATTGTGCTTGCTCTTTCGGCTTGCCGTTGCCATCATGAGAATGACGAGAGGGGATGTGGCATCTCGGTATGTAAGAGAAGGGCTACATAGGGAAAGGGCGGATCATGAAGACATCGATCGCAATCGTCGTGGTGGCAAGCTGTCTGCTGGGGGGCGTGTGGGCGATGGCCGCCGATGGGCCGAGACTCGACAAACTCCCTGACCTCGAAATGCAGGAGTCGCAGAGGCAGGCGGTGCGTCTTGAAAAGCAGCTCGAGGCGATGAAGGAGCTGATCGAGACGCTGAAGGCGGAGACCGAGAGAATGGCGGAACGGCTTGCCACGTTGGAGAAGGATTGCATGGTGATCCCGCCCGTCCCATCGAGGCCGGACATGCCCATCATAAGGCCGCCGCACGATGGCTTGATGCCCAGGGGATGGGTACCGCGCGAGTTCAACGGGCGAACGTATTACGTGATCCCGATTGGGCAGGATCCCAACAAGGCCATGCCCAACAGGTGAACGTCCGCGCGATGAAAGTGGTGCTCAAAGGGGTCGTCGCCATGGCGGGCATTCTGTTCGTGGCCGCGATCATCGTGCCGGCGCTGTGCAGACGGGGTGGCATCTACTTTGGCTCGTATGAATACGCTCGGCAATTGGCTACAGAACTGACGGCGTGCGATTCGCTGGACGACGTGAAGCAGCGGTTCAACTGCATTCGCCATGAGGCGTTTGGTGAGGGCGCATACCAGACAGTTACGGTGTCGGACGTGGGCAAGAAACGCCCGTCGGCTCTGGTGCAGGCGTTTGCAGACGGAAGCTGGATCGCGTGCGCGTATGCGGACAGCCATGGGAACAAAGCGGGGGGCACTCTCGTTGCCCGTGACAGCGAGGGGACGATTCGTGTCTTCTTCGGGCATATCTGCGGCAGGCCCGCGCCTCTGCGAGCCGAAACGCTGGACGAGGTCTACACCGAGCTGGCGAACGATCTGACGGAGGTCTCGCTTACCCACGGGGCACCGATCGATCCGAATGCTTCGTAGGGGACGTGTGGTGCGCCGACGCAGTTGAGGGCGAGGCATGCTTCGCCCCTACTATTGCCCATCTGATGAGGGGGGATCAAGGATTGACATCTTCCGGTCAAGAATAGCCATCGAAAGATGGCCCGTTTGAGGCCATACTGTGTGATGGGTGAATGGGGGTGGCAACGAACGCCCCGTACGGTCTTGGGATCTTGACACGGCACACAAGAAAGGATGGCTATTCATGAGACTCAGACACTGGCTGTTGACGATGGCATGGATCGGATGCGTTCTTCTCTCGGCTGCTCAGGGGCAGGAGAAGGACCCGTACCTTGCCCAGCAGTTGAAGGATCTGGATGCGTTCAACGCCCAGGGAACGTGGGCGACGACGTGGGAGTCGCTGACCAAGCACGAGGTGCCCGAGTGGTTTGCCGATGCCAAGTTCGGGATCTACGCCCACCTGGGCGTCTATTGCGTGCCCGCGTTCGGGACCGAATGGTATCCGAGGCTGATGTACCAGGAGGATCAGAAGGCGTTCGAGCACCATCGCAAAACGTATGGCGATCAGTCGGAGTTCGGATACAAGGACTTCATCCCGATGTTCACGCTGGAGAAGTTCGACCCCGCCGAGTGGGCCCAGCTGTACAAGGACGCCGGGGCGAAGTTCGCCGGTCCGGTCGCGGAGCACCACGACGGGTTCTCGATGTGGGCCAGCAAGGTCAATCGCTGGAACGCCGGCAACATGGGGCCCAAGCGCGACGTCGCGGGCGAGTTGATCAAAGAGCTGCGCAAGCGCGACATGCGAATTATCACGTCGTTCCATCATGGGTTCAACATCCAGGGCTACTACACGCCCAAGGAAGGTTGGGACACGGCCGATCCCCAATACGGCGACCTGTATGGTTTCCCAACGATGAAAGACCGGACGCTGGCCCTCGATCGCTGGCTGATCAAGCTCAAGGAGGTCATCGACAACTACCAGCCCGACCAGATCTGGTTCGATTTCGGACTGGGCAAGATCCCCGACGAGTACAAGGAAAAGATGGCGGCGTATTACTACAACCACGAGAAGACCTGGGGCAAGCCCGTCATCATTACGCGCAAGGACCACTACCTGCCCGATGGCGTGGGTGTCCTCGATATCGAGCGGGGCTGGACGAAGGGCATTGCGAGCGATCTGTGGCAGACCGACGATTCGGCCGCCCACAACAGTTGGTCGTGGGTGCAGGGCCTGCGCGTCAAGACGCCCGAGGAGATGGTCCACGAGCTGATCGACATCGTCAGCAAGAACGGGGTGTTGCTGCTGAACGTCTGCCCGAAGGCCGACGGAACGATCACGGCCGAGCAGCAGACGATGCTCGCGCGAGATGGGCAAGTGGCTGAAGGTCAACGGCGAGGCGATCTACGCGACGCGTCCCTGGAAGATGTATGGCGAAGGCCCGACCCACACCGAGAAGGAGGGGGGCTTCCTCAAGACGCTGCATTACACCGCCAAGGACATCCGCTATACCCGTTCGAAGGATGGCAAGACGCTCTATGCGATCGTGTTGGGCTGGCCCGAGGAAGCCGTGACACTGCGGTTCGTGCAGGTCGACAGCGCCGGACCGGTGCGCAAAGGTCACGCTGCTCGGATACGACAGGCCGTTGAAGTTCAGCGTCACGGATGAGAAGAACCTCCGGATTCAGCGCCTGCCTTGTCGGAAGAGCAAAGGCCCAGCCGGCATGCGTATGCGTTCAAGATCGAAGGTTTTCAGACGGCTCTCAGTCCCGAGGCCCGTGCCTTTCTGCCCGGTGCGGTCGAGCTGAAGGCCGAGGACGCGGTGCTGGAAGGCAGCAAGATCGGCACCGAGGAACGCAATGGCAGGACGAACATCGGCTTCTGGGACAACCCGGCCGAGTCCGTGCACTGGCTCGTGTACATCAAGGAACCCGGCGTCTACGCCGTGACGGGCGAATTCGCGGCTACCGCGAATCGTTGTCCGCTGACCGTTGAGGTGGCGAATCAGAAGGTGGATTTTGTCGTCAGCAATACGGGCGGCTGGGACAAACCCAAGACGATTACCATTGGCCAGGTCAAGTTCGACAAGGCGGGCGTCTACCATCTGATCCTGCGGGCCACCGACCGCAACAACTGGAAGGCTGTCAACGTCTGGAACATCCGCCTGGCCCCGCAACCTTGAGCTAGAGCTATGCTTGCGTGCCGCGAACTTGATGACGTTCTGGGTCGAACCTCGGCGATTGACGAAGAGCTTCGTGACATCCGAATGGGCAAGAACACCCAACACGGCTTTGCTGCGTTGCTCAGGCCATCGATATACAGCAGACTTGCAGGCTATGACGATACGAATGACGCCGAACGGCTGGCTCTGGATCCCGCCATGCGACATGGTGCTGGTGGCCATGCTAGGGACACTTCTTCGTGAAATTCCTGGTGGCATTGCTCCACTAAGAGCCAGCCCAGCACTCGCGAGGGCAGGATGAGTCTAAACGGAGCGGGAATCCAGATCGCTGAGGAGAAACTGCCGGTCGAGGTTCGTCCAAGGCGTGCTAAGAACATTTGGTCTTCGTCAAATCGGAAATGTCGGATGAACAATGGTGCGAAACAGCGTGCGACGAGGTGTCTCGCGTGGGCCTTCCTGGCCCTGGCGATCGCGTGCTCAACGGCACCGGGCGCGAGGCGAGGCCCGCCGTGCCCGAGTCCGTCATGGACGCCGTGCGGGCCGATCCACGCGTTGAGGATATCCTGGCGGATTTTCGCGAGGTCCGTCTGGAGCCGGAATACGCCGCTGAATTCGGCGTCTGGGTGATCCATTTCATCCATCCGGATCGAGGGTCGATGGGACTGATCAGCGTGGACGACGAAAGCGGTGAGATTCTCGAGTTCAGTTTCCGGCCGAACGACGCCCGGGCGGAAACCGAGGAGCGAGAACGACGGGAAGAGAGCGAGGAATCCGATGTGCTGCGCTCGTTGCTGCCACGTTTTGGCGGGATGAACGTGGTCTGGCTGTCGTTCGTGCTGGTGTCCATGTTGACGGCTCGCTTCTCAAAGCGGCTGTCCCGGCGGAACCTGGATATTCTGCTTCTCTACGCCCTGGCGCCGTTTCTCCTGATCATCTGGACGCATACGAAGATCGCCTATACCGGCCTGTTCATCGTCACCGTCCTGCTCATGGCCCGGTGTCTCTGGGCCGGTGGCGAGCGGGACATGTCGCGGCCCCACTCGAACGTCCGCGTATCGGGTATGCTGTGGTTCCTGCTGGCGTTTGCCCTGGTCCTGCACGTCGTGACGCTCTACGGACGCCATATCGGTGACGTCGGGCTGTGGTCAGCCATCGGCGGGCAATACCTGCTGCGCACCGGACGTCTGCCCTATGGAACGGAATTCGGACCGAACTGCGTGTACGGCCCGCTGATGTACGTGGTGTTCGCCCCGGCGGGCCTGGCAGCCTCCTTCATTCGCGAGATCGGGCCTGAGGGCACCCTGGCCTTGGCCCGGTTCGACAACTGGCACGCCATGCGGGGCGTGCAGACGACCGCGTTGGTCCTCGATTTGCTGACGCTGTTGGCCCTGTATCGGCTGGCTCGTCGCCACGCCGATCGCGACGGTGCCTTGGTCGTCGTATTCGTCTATGCGATCAGCCCTTATCTCATCGGCATGGTCAGCGAACTCGGACTAGAACGGGCCAGTCACATCGCGGCGGCGCCGCTGATCCTGGGGGCCTTGCTGTGCTTCGGTCGACCTGCCCTTGCGGGCGTGCTGCTCGGGATCGGCGCGGGGATGCTATACTACCCCGCCTTCCTCGCCCCGTTGTGGGCCGGCTACCTCTGGCGTCAACAGGGACGGCGCAGCGGCCTGCTGTTCCTGGCCGGTTTCGTTGCCGTCGGCGTCGTCTGCCTGGCCATGGTAATGACGATGGTCGAGCCGGTCGACAAGGCCGAATCATCCGTGGGGGCGTTCTTCGATGATACCATTGCCCAAGTGCAGTTCAAGCCGGGCTATGGCAACAGCCCTCTGAGCTTCTGGGGCCAATATCCGCGGTTGGCTTCCTGGGGTAAGCCGACGGCCGGTGTGCTGTACTGTCTGTTCTGCCTGTCGCTGGGTGTTCTGCCTCGATGGATTGATTTCGAACGGCTGGTCGCGCTGTCAGCCGCGGTTCTGGTCGGCACGCAGTTGATTGCGTCGTTCAGCGGGGGAACCTATATCGGCTTCTACCTCGCTCCCCTGATCCTGACCCTCTTCGGCGACCGACCTCCGGCCCCCGCGCCGGCGGGATGAGCCGAAAAGACACTGCCGCTTCACAGTTCTCCTCGGCCGGCAGCTTCTCGATATTGGTCCGCACGGGTGTACTCGCGCCGGGCACCCTGCCAGTTGAGTTCGCCGTACCACCGGTCGCGGATGAAGCCCTGCTTGTCGAATGAGAACAGCCCGTTGCGGTGGAGCACTACGAACCAACGCCTTACGGCGTCACTACAAACAGACCCGCTTGAGGTCGTGATGGATCGGCTGTATGATGGTACATCGCGACTTTTTCATTGCGCGACTGTGAAGGCGGCACGTTCGAGCCCAAATGCTATCATAAGGAGGTTGTCATGATCGATAAGAGCCTCGGTACCTCACGTCGTACTTTTCTCAAGGCCGCCGGTATGGTGGCGGCCGGGTCATCGTTGCCGGCCTGGTTCGCGGAGGAGTGCGCCGCCCAGTCCGCCACAGGCGGATCGCCTGCCTCGTCGGCGCCCAGCGAAACGGTTCGCCTGGCATTGATCGGCTGCGGCGGACAAGGGCGAGCGGACGCCCGCAATGCGACGCGGTTCGGCAAGGTCGTCGCGGTCTGCGACGTGGACGAGCGACACATCGCCAACGCCAAGAAGGACTTTCCCGACGCCGATGCGTATCACGATTTCCGCAAGCTTCTCGAACGCAAGGATATCGACGCCGTCATCTGCGGAACGGTGGACCACTGGCACACGATGGTGGCCATGGCCGCATGCGGGCGGGCAAGGACATCTATTGCGAAAAGCCATTGACGCTGACGATTGCCGAAGGGCAGAAGCTGATCGAGGTGCAGAAGCAGACGGGCCGCATCCTTCAGACCGGGACACAGCAGCGAAGCAGCGTGCATTTTCGCCTGGCCTGCGACCTGGTGCGGAACGAGCGGATCGGCAAGCTCCAGAAGGCCGAAGTGTGGTTGCCCGCCGGCTTGAGGCAGGGCCCGTTCAAGACGTCGGCCGTGCCCGATGGATTCGACTACGATTTTTGGATGGGCCAGACGCCCAAGGTCCCGTACGTGAAGGAACGCACGCATTTCAGCTTCCGCTACTGGTGGGATTACTCGGGCGGCACCATGACCGACTGGGGTGCGCACCACAACGACATCGTGCTCTGGGCGTTGGGCATGGACGATTCGGGGCCGGTCAGCATCGAGGGCAAGCAACTGGTCGATATGATTCCGGGAGGCTTCACCGCCGCCAGCGAATACGCCGTGACATACACCTATGCTAACGGCGTCGTCCACGAGTGCAAGAGCACCACGGCCAGCGAATGGCACGGCGGAGTCAAAGACCCGAACGGCCAGTTGCACGGGATCAAGTTCATCGGCTCGGACGGCTGGATCTGGGTTTCGCGCGGCATTATCCAGGCCAGCGATCGCGCACTGCTCACGGAGAAACTGCCCGAAAGCGCCCCGCGCGTCTACGTGAGCAACGACCACATCGGCAACTTCATCGATTGCATCAAGACGCGGAAGACGCCGATCTGTCCGGTCTCGGTGGGACATCGATCCGCAAGCCTCTGCCATCTGGGTGTGATCAGCATTCGCCTGGGCCGCAAGCTTAACTGGGACCCGGCCAAGGAGCAATTCGTTGGCGACGCCGAGGCCGGCACCTACGTCTCGCGGCCGATGCGCAAGCCCTACGACTACGACATGGTTTGATGGATCGGAAAGGCGTGACATGAAATGGAAGTCTCTGCTGTGCATTCTGCTGTTGTCTCTGGTTGCGCCGCGCGTCACGGCGGCCGCTGAAACGGACGACAAGGCCCAGTGGTTCCGCGACGCCAAGTTCGGCATGTTCGTGCATTGGGGCCTGTACGCCCAGGCGGGCGGTGTCTGGGAGGGCAAGAAGTACTACGGCATCGGCGAGTGGCTGATGAACCGGGCCAAGATCAAGACGAAGGACTACGAGACCCTGGCGGCGCAGTTCAACCCGGTGAAGTTCAACGCCGACGAATGGGTCCGCGTGGCCAAAGACGCCGGGATGAAGTACATCGTCATCACGTCGAAGCACCACGATGGCTTCGCCATGTTTGGCTCGAAGGCGTCACCCTACAACATCGTCGATGCTACGCCGTTCAAGCGGGACCCGCTCAAGGAGCTGGCCGACGCATGTCGCAGAGAGGGCATCCGCCTGGGCTTCTACTATTCGCAGTACCAGGACTGGCACGAGCCCGGAGGTGGGGGCAATTCGTGGGAGTTCCCCGACAGCGCCGAGAAGTTCGACGAGTACTACGAGACCAAGTGCAAACCCCAGGTGCGGGAGATCCTCTCGGGCTATGGTTCGCTGGGGATCATCTGGTTCGACACGCCGGGACGAATGACGGCCCAGCAATCGGGCGAGCTGGTCGATCTCGTCCACAGCCTTCAGCCTCAGTGCCTGGTCAGCAGCCGGGTTGGGAACGATGCGGGGGACTATCTCGATCTGGGCGATGGCGAGATGCCCACCGAGGTCATCGACAAGCCCTGGGAAGCGCCGTTCACGCACAACGACAGTTGGGGTTACGTCTGGTACGACCAGAACTGGAAGGGGCCGACCGAACTGGTTCGCCGGTTGGTTGCGATCAACGCCAAGGGAGGTAACTTCCTGCTCAATGTGGGGCCGCAAGCCGACGGCGCTCTGCCCGAAGCCAGCGTTCGCGTGTTCAAGACCGTGGGCGAGTGGGTGCGCAAGAACGCCGAGGCGATCTATGGCAGCACGCACTCGCCGTTTCCGGAACTGACCTGGGGGCAGTGTACGGCCAAGCCCGGCGCTCTCTATCTGCACGTTTTCTCGTGGCCCGAGGATGGCTCGCTGCGCGTCCCTGGCTTGCATGCGGATGTACGGAAGGTGACGCTGCTGGACTCGGGCAAACGGCTCAAATACACCTGGCAGGGCAATGACCTGCTCGTCCGTCTGCCCGAGAAGATGCCCGACCCCATGGCTACGGTCATCAAGCTGCAATATCGGGGCGATCTCTCGGTCGATCCGCTTCGCACGCTGATGGAAGGATACGCCACGACGTTCGAGAGCACCGAGGCGAAGATTACAGGCCAGGCCTCGATCAAGAAGCACAGTTGGATGGAAGAGTTTGGCGACTGGAAGCATGCCCATGTCGTCGAAGGCTGGGTGGCTCCGAGAGATAGCGCTGTATGGGAATTCTGCTCGGTGACGCCGGGGCAGTACTGGGTCGAACTGACGTATTCGTTTCCGTCGAACAGCGCCAAGCGCGAGGGGCTGATCGTGCTCAACGATCGAGAGTCTGAACTTCGAGACGCAGCAGACAGGGTGATAAGGTTCAGCATTTCTTTGATCATCGCATCGGCGTGATGCCGATCCGCGAAGCGGGCCCGTGCCGTCTCGCCATCCAACCCGTTGGCGACGGGCAGATTTTATCCGGCTCAAGACGGTGCGTCTCGTGCCCTTCGAATAGACGTCCCTCCAAGAGAAGATCCGATCACAGAAAGTGAGAAACGCGGCAATGAACATCGAAGTGGATATGCACCTTATTCGGCAGTCATCTCTATGGAGAGTGATCGTAGCGGTTTTGCTGATGTCTGGCTGTGTCTTCGCGCAGGAGACTCGAACGGTCAGGCTTTCGTCACTCGATCTGAGCACGATGACAACCGGTTGGGGACAGGTACAGGTCGATCGTTCGGTCGATGGTAATCCGCTAACCATCGCGGGCGTGCAATACGAACAGGGTGTCGGGACACACGCGGACAGCGAGTTTGCGCTGGCCGTCAACGGAGCAACGCGCTTTACCGCGCAGGTCGGTGTGGATGATGAAGTGCTCCGCGATCTGGCTTCGGTGGAGTTCTTTGTCGCCGCTCGTCGCCAGATCCTCTGCGCAGCGGCGAGATGAAGCGAGGCGACGCCGCCAAGACGGTTGATGTTTCTCTGACGGGGGTTAGAGAGATTGTGCTCTACGTGTCCGACTGCGGTGACGGGAATAGCTTTGACCATGCCGATTGGGCCGAAGCTCAGTTCGAAGTTACGGGCGAAGCGCCGGAGCCGGCCGCCAACAAGAGATTGTTCCGCGTTACGACGGACCGTTCGGCTTTGACATTGCTGACGGGTGAGGACGGCCGGCTCTATCAGCTTGGCTACGGTGCGGCGGGGCAAGATGTGCGGCCGCCTCGTCGCGGCCCGGGTCGCGAAATCGAGTTCCATCCACCTTCGGGCAACGGGTTCATCTGCGAGCCGGCTCTGCGGGCGGTTCACACCGATGGCAATACCTCGACCGATCTTGATGCTCGTCGACCATACGACGACTCAGGTTGACGACGATATCACGCTGACGCGGATCGAGCTGAAGGATGACTACTACCCGTTCTTCGTCACGCTATATCCTGAAAGCCTACCAGGCCGAGGATGTGATCGAGCAGTGGGCGGAGATTCGTCATGAAGAAGAGGGCCCCGTGACGTTGTATCGTTTCGCCTCGTCGTCACCGCTGATTCCTCGCAGCGATGGCTACTGGCTCACGCATTTCCATAGCGATTGGGCCAACGAGGCGCAATGGGTCGAGGAGCCGCTGTCTTCAGGGATCAAGGTCCTCGATTCGAAGATCGGCGTTCGCGCCCATCAGTATCGCACGCCCATGTTCATGCTGGCGCTGGATGGTCCGGCTCAGGAAGAGACGGGCGAGGTCTACGGTGGGACACTGGCCTGGTCGGGCAGCTTCCAGTTTGCATTTGAGATCGATCCGTGGAACCGCTTGCGGGCTCTGTGCGGGATCAATCCCTTTGGGTCACAATATCATCTGGCCAAGGGCGAGGTGTTCAAGACGCCCGCGATGCTGTGGTCGTGGAGCGATCATGGCAAAGGGCAGGTCAGCCGCAACTTCCATCGGTGGGCCCGCCGCTATGGCACGCGTGATGGGGATAGACCCCGTCCGGTGCTGCTGAACAACTGGGAGGCGACGTACTTTGATTTCGACGAGCAGCGCATCGTCGGGCTCTTCGACGGCGCCAAGGCTCTGGGGGTCGAGCTGTTCCTGCTCGACGATGGCTGGTTTGGCAACGACCACCCGCGCAACAACGACCGCGCGGGGCTGGGCGACTGGCAGGTCAACAAGACGAAGCTGCCCCATGGTTTGTCTTATCTGGCGGATGAGGCCAAGGCACGCGGCCTGCGGTTTGGCATCTGGACCGAGCCGGAGATGGTCAACCCGGCCAGCGACTTGTACGAGCGGCATCCCGAGTGG
Source organism: uncultured Phycisphaerae bacterium (assembly GCA_963726475.1). Lineage (GTDB taxonomy): Bacteria > Planctomycetota > Phycisphaerae > Sedimentisphaerales > Anaerobacaceae > Anaerobaca. Next base: position 14,363 of record CAVSCO010000091.1, read on the forward strand.
GCGATCGGCCAGGCCCATCGCGAGCCTCAGACCAGCCGGAATCAATTGGCCCTCGATCTGAGCCGTCCCGCGGTCAAGGAATTCGTCTGGAAGTGCATCGACGAGCTGTTCGGGCCGAACCCGGGGATCAGCTATGTCAAGTGGGACTGCAATCGCTATATCACTCAGCCCGGCTCGACGTACCTGAGCCCCGAAGAGCAATCGCATCTGCTGATCGATTACAACTGGGCGCTGTACGATGTCATGGCGCGCATGGCGCGGAAGTATCCGAAGATTCAGGCGATGGTCTGCTCGGGTGGTGGCGGCCGCGTCGATTATGGCTCGCTGAAATACTTCCATTCCTTCTGGGCCAGCGACAACACCGACCCGCGCTCGCGCGTGTTCATCCAGTGGGGCTTCAGCCACATCTTCCCGGCTTGCACGATCTCGGCTCACGCCACGCGGATGCGACAGCGCCCGATCAAGTTCACGCTGGATGTCGCCATGAGTGGGGCAATGGGCGTCGATATGGACGTCGCCAAACTCAGCGACGCGGAGCGCACCGCGACCGCAGCGGCGGTCGACCTCTACAAGAACCGCCTGCGCGACATCGTGCAGCAGGGCGATCTCTATCGATTGGTCTCGCCCTACGACGGCGTGCGTTCGGCCCTGGATTACGTCTCTGCCGACCAGTCACGCGCCGTGCTGTTCGTCTATCAGTTGGGCGATAGTGGCGATGAAGTCGTCAGGCCGCGAGGGCTCGATCCGAAACGGCGTTATCGCGTGACGGAGGTCAATCTGCTTGATGGCGCCACGTCGAAACTGGAACTGGACGGCAAGATCGTCGATGGCGAAACGCTGATGCGCGATGGCCTGGTGCCTCCGTGTCATAAGGAATACGATAGTACGGTGGTCGAACTGGTGGATGTCACGAACTAGACCCGATAAGGAGAGGATCTCATGACCCGATGCGGCCTCATCGTATGTGTGATTTGTGTGTTGATCTCATCTGTGGCCGGAGTCCAGGCGGCGGTTTTCGATGTCAGGCAATACGGCGCCGTCGGAGATGGCACGACGCTGGATACCGACGCGATCAACAAGGCGATCGAGGCGGCGGCCGAGGCGGGCGGGGGCACGGTGCACTTCCCGGCCGGCACGTATCTGAGCTTCTCCATCCGACTCAAGAGCAATATCACATTGTATCTCGATGCCGGTGCGACGATCCTGGCGGCCGAGCCTGACGAGAATCATGGTTATGACCGCGCCGAAGCGAACGAATGGGGCGACAAGTACAAGTACCAGGATTTCGGGCACAGCCACTGGCACGATAGCCTGATCTGGGGCGAGAACCTGGTCAACGTCTCGATCCTCGGTCCGGGGCTGATCCATGGAAAGGGCCTGCGAAAATGGGACAGTGACAAGTCCGGCGTGGGCAACAAGGCCGTTGCGCTGAAGCTGTGCCGCAACGTGATCATTCGTGACGTGACGTTCCTGAGCGGTGGGCATTTCTGCATCCTGCCCACGGGCGTGGACAACTTCACCATCGACAACGTCAAGATCGACACGAATCGGGATGGAATCAACGTCGATTGTTGCCATAACGTGCGGATTTCCAACTGCACGGTTAACTCCCCCAACGACGATGCGATCGTGCTGAAGAGTTCGTATGCACTCGGCTATGCCAGGGCGACGGAGAACGTGACGATTACGAACTGCCAGGTGACGGGCTACGACGAAGGGACGTTTCTCGACGGGACTTTCGGCCGGACCCAGGAGCGGGCGCCCGATCGAGGCGGTGTCACCGGACGTATCAAGTTCGGGACCGAATCCAACGGAGGCTTCAAGAACATCGCCATCTCGAACTGTGTGTTCGAACATTGCCGGGGTCTGGCTCTGGAGACCGTTGATGGCGGGTTGCTCGAAGATGTGACGATCAGCAACATCACCATGCGCGACATCGTCAATGCGCCGTTCTTCCTGCGTCTGGGCAGGCGGATGCGCGGGCCCGAAGGCGTCCCGGTCGGCAAGCTGCGGCGGATCAACATCAGCGACGTGGTCGTATACAACGCCAATCCGCGTTACGGGTCGATGATCATGGGGATTCCGGGCCACGACATCGAAAACGTGCGGCTGAGCAACATCCGCATTCTCGTCAAGGGTGGCGCATCGAAGGAGCAGGCGGACGTGGAAGTGCCTGAACTGGAAGACGGTTATCCCGATCCGAGGAATTTTGGCGAAATCCCGGCCTATGGCTTCTTCATCCGGCACGTCAAAGGCATTGAGCTGAACAACGTCACGGTCGGTTTCGAGGATGAGGACCAGAGGCCGGCGTTTATTCTGGACGATGTCAAAGACGCCGAGCTGAACAACGTCGACGCGCAGGCCGCGACGGACGTTTCCAGGTTCGTGCTGAAGAACGTCGATGATTTCCGCACCCATGGATGCGACGCCGTGACCGATGTGACGCTGGAGCACGTGACAGAAAAATCACTCTGATTTGGATTCATCTATCACAGGAGTATTGCATGTCATCTTTGATTTACCGCATTGTTTCGATTCTTGCCATTGTGAGCTTCGTCGTCGCGCCGTCACCTGCGGCCGATCTTGTCGATGACGTGAACTGGCCCGAGTTTCTCTCCAGGCATGACATGGTCTGGGATCGCCTGCCCGAGAAGTGGGGGGCGGGGGCGTTCATGGGCAACGGACTGCTGGGGGCGAACGTCTACACGCTGGAAGACGGCAAAACGCTCCGCTGGCACATCGGGCGGACCGACGTGACGTATCGAACCAGCCGGCTACCGGTGGGCGACCTCGTGCTGAAGACCGCTGGCACGGTCGAGGGCTGCCAGATGCGGCTCGATCTGTGGAACGCCGAGCTGAAGGGCACCATCGTCACGAGCGAAGGCAAGATCGGGGTTCGCAGCTTTACCCACGCGGATCGCATCGTGCAAGTCATCGAATTGAAGCCCGACGAAGGTGAGGCGTCTTGTCACTTCGAGTGGCAGCCCGGGCTGGCTCGACCCACGGAAGATCTACCGCAAGGAGCCGATCCCTGACGACCAGCGAAATCCTGCGCCTGAAGCCAGCGAGAAAGACGGCATGCATCTCTGCGTTCAGCCTCTTTCGACGGGCGGCGCACATGCCACGGCGTGGACCGACGTTGCGGTCGATGACGGACATCGCATCTTTCTCAGTGTCGGATTCTCTCCGCAGCAGAGAGACGAAGCGGTTCAGCAGGCGACGAAGGCCGTGAAGCAGGCCGCGGCCAGCGATTTCAACGCGCTGGTCTCCAGCCACCGCGCCTGGTGGCATGCCTACTGGCCTGAGAGCTTTGTGTCGATCCCGGACACGCGGCTCGAATCGTTTTACTGGATTCAGATGTACAAGCTGGCCAGCGCCACGCGTTCGGACCGACCGGCGATCGATCTGATGGGACCGTGGTTCCGCACGACGCCCTGGGCGAAGATCTGGTGGAACCTGAACATCCAGCTCACCTACTGGCCCGTCCTGGCTTCGAACCGGCCTCGAACTGGGGGAGTCGCTGTGCAAAATGCTCGACAACGGCGCCGACAACCTGGCGTCCAACGCCAGGCCGTTCAGCGACGACTCGGCGTTCATCTCGCGTGCGACCAGCTACGACTGCCGAGGAGGCGGTGGCAGCGAACTGTGCAATCTGCCCTGGGTGATGCACAACTACTACCTTCAGTATCGCTACTGCATGGACGACGCCATGCTCCGAGACCGCATCTTTCCGCTGCTCAAACGCAGCATCAACTATTACTTCCATTTCATGGAAGAGGGATCGGACGGGTATCTGCACATCACGCGGGGGCTCTCGCCCGAGTATCCAGGCCAGCCCAGTCCGAACCCCGACTGCAATATCGACCTGGCCCTGTTGCGATGGGGCTGCCAGACACTCCTGGCGATCTGCGACCGCCTGGATATCCGCGATCCGCTGGAGGCAAAGTGGGAGGACACACTGGCCAGACTCGTGCCTTATCCCGTCGACGAGAACGGCCTGATGGTTTCGGCATCGGTGTCGTTCACGCAATCGCATCGGCATTACTCGCACCTGCTGATGATTTATCCGCTGTATATCCTGAATCCCGAGCAGCCCGAGAATCGCGAACTGGTTATGAAGTCGCTGAATCACTGGATGGGGCTGTCCAGGGCGTTGCAGGGCTATTCCTACACGGGCGCGGCGTCGATCTCGGCGCTGATGGGACGCGGTGACGACGCGGCCATGTATCTCAATCGCCTGCTCGACAAGCGCATTCTGCCCAACACGATGTACCTGGAGGCGGGCCCGGTGATCGAGACACCTCTCTCTGCGGCCGCATCGCTGCACGACATGCTGCTGAGCAGTTGGGGCGGCAAGATTCGCGTGTTCCCCGCCGTGCCCGATGCCTGGCGTGACGTGACGTTTCGCGACATGCGAACCGAGGGAGCGTTTCTCGTCAGCGCGGCCCGCAAAGATGGCAAGACCGCGTTCATTCGCGTCGAGAGTCTGGCGGGCGAGCCTTGCCATCTTATCACGGACATGCCCGACCCGAGGGGCAAAGGCGTCGAGATTCGCAAGGCCGCGACCGGCGAATACGTCCTGTCCCTGAAGAAAGGCCAGAGCGTCCTGCTGACACCCGGTGGTGCACAGGCGGACCTGACCATTGCTCCCGTTGCAGCACAACGCGACCGTAGTAACTCCTACGGGCTTCGCTAAGGCCATTCTTAAAAAGAGGTTATGGCAATAGTGGGGCGGCAGTCTGCCTCGATCGGTGCTGCCGCCGGATGGAGTGGCCGTGCATCGCAGAACCGGCCATGGTTGAGGGATCGCGCAGCTTTTCTGGCAAAAAACACGGATTTCGGGTATCCTGGGGGCGCGCATCGGACGCGACGGTCTGCGCGAATTCTGCACGGAGCACCATAACGGATGAAAAGCATCATCACGGCAATCTTGCTGGTCGGCATGGCCATAGGGTTTCCTGTGGCGGCAGCCCAGGAGCCGGATGGGATAAGGGACCAGGATCTGGGGGCGTACAGTCGCGAGGCGCTCGATGCCGCCAGGGTCAGGCTCAAGGACACGCTGGTCGTGGTCTTCGCCGGCGGCAGACACGGCTTTGTCAAGGGACAGCGCGTCAGTCTCGACCCCGATCGCTGGCAAACGGAAGCGGAGATCATCAAAGGCAAGGTGATGGTCCCGGAGCGATTCGCCTTGTCCGCCTTCGGCATCAAGCACCTGCCCTGGTTCGGATTCCGGATCGCGCAGAAGGGCAAGATGGTGGCTATCGCCGATCTGGCGGCCCGGCTCGGCAAGAAGGTGTTCACCGAGGAGCGGGGACTGGTGATCGTCGGCGACGAGCCGGTGACGCTGGACGATTCGCAGTTGATCGATTCGATGATCGTGCTGTTCGATACGCCGGAGAAGTTCGCCGATCCGCAGATCGCGTATAGGAATATCCCGAGCCTCAAGGCGTGGGGCCGGTGGGCCGAGCACGTCGAGTTCACGCCCGATCAGCTCGAACTGTACGACGAACCGGAAATGCAATGGCGGCTGATTTCCGAAAGACGATACGAGAAGCTCGATCTGGGGATGCAGGAGTTGGGAAGCGAGGTGCCCCCGCCGGGCGTACATCCGCACTCTCTTCGGCGCGAAAGATGTCCCGCTGATCCTCGCTCGAATCAAGTCGTCCGTGACGGGGTCGATGTCCCTGGCGGAGACGGAGTACCTGTTGGGCAAGACCTGGCTGGATCCCAACACGTCCGATGGTCGTCTCTTCATCAATCTCTATGCGGGCAATCTTGCCGAATGGGCGTCCCTGGAGAAGATGCTTGAGGGACACGAAAACGGGATCTGCTGTTCGCAGGGCAATTACGTGACGCAGTGTCTCGATACCATCGCATTGTATGCTCTGCTGACGGAAGACGACGATCTGGGCACGAAAGCGGCTGCGGCGGTCTACCACTACACCCGATTGATGGAACCGCGGATCGACGCCTTCATGGACAGGCCGGAGGTGTACAACGCGTACTGGCGCGATCTGCCCGAATGGATTGGGCCGATGGACCTGGGGTTGAACTACGACCTTGCCGCCAAATGGATGACCGACACGCAGCGAACGGTGGTCAGGCGCGTCATTGGCAAGCTCGTGGCGGGCCGTCGCGGATACGGCGGGAACGGTCCGCTGCGTGTCCGCGATTGCGGCGCGGTCACGCAGGATCTGACACTGTTCCTGGCGAACCTGGCGATCGAGGGCGAGGAGGGCTTCGACCGCGAAGTGCACGACTGCGGGATTGAGACCGTCAAGGCCTTTCTCCAGTGGGGGATCGACGAACACGGTACCCTTCACGAATCCAACGGCAGCAGCGCGACAGGCCTGCGATTTCAACTGCTCTCGATGGTGGCTCTGGCCCGGCGCGGTGTGAACACGTTCGGTCATCCTCACTGGCGAAAGATGCTGGAATCCCAGGTCCAGTGCACCTCGCCTGACGGGAACGTCACGGCCTCTCGGGGGACTTGCGGCGGTCAGCCTCTCGGCGAGGGGATTGTTGCGGCGTGGAAGATCCTCTACCCGAGCGATCGATGCGCGGACTACCTGCTGGGCCCGGCCCCGTCGATCGTGGATTTCGATCCGCAGCGGTATCGGCGAGAGTTGGTGTCGCGCGACACGTCACGCATGCCTCTGCCCGGCCTGACGTCTCCGGATCTTGGCAAGACGCTGCTGTACGACGCATCCTGGCGCTCGACGCCGCGAGAAACGCTCGGTTTGCCACTGGATTTTAGCGATTCATCGCACGGTGTGTTTTCCGCACGCAGCGACAGCAGTCCCGAGGCCCTGTGGATCAATATGCAGGCGCGGCCCGATCTCTATCTTGGATTGGACTCAATGCACCACGACGCGGGGGCCTTCTATCTTCAGTCTCACGGCGTGACCTGGGGGCGGGACGGGCTCTCCGACAACGATTTCGCGTCGAAGGATCACTCCATCGTACTCATCGACGGCCTCGGGCAGGACGATGGCACGGGCCTGGCGTCACCTCGCGTGAAGTATCTTGGTGCCACTTCGAGCGATGCGGGCGCGATTGCCTCGGCCGACATCCAATATGCCTACGACACCCTGTGGACGACGCAAGTGGATACCTGGGCTGACGAGAAGATCACGGCCCACATCTGGGAACTCGAGACCGATCCCTATGTCGTGAGAGTCTTCAAGGGAACGCAGCGCTACCGGATCAACTACGGCGTGCCACCCCTGCACAATCCATGGCTTCCCACGCTGCGGACGCACTTGAACCCGGTCGTCTACGCCTATCGCTCGACGGGACTCGTTCGAGGCAGGCATCCGTATGCGATGGTCGTCGATGATATCTGCAAGGACGAGGGCACGCATCGCTATGAGTGGCAAATGCCGGGCGGTTTTCGAACGGTGGTTCTGCCCGGTCTCGACGCCGAAGCGATCGTACTGACCGTCGCGCAGGGCAACGAGGTTCCCGACGGTACGCCTATGCTGCTGGTGCAGGAGGTGGGGCCTTCGGTGTGCCGGGTCGAGAACGTGAGAGACCGAACGCTTGTCTCGACCGACGCCGTCGAGTGCCGATTCCGCATCGTGATGGTTCCGTTCCGCATGGGCGAGCACTTTCCCAGGATCACCGTCGATGCCTCGACCGGCACAGCCCGGGTCGAGTGGGGCGATCAAGTCGATGAGGTGCGGTTCGACGTGGCGAAGGACAATCGCACGCGTGTGAGCGTTCTGAGAGGTGGGGAGGAGATCCTTCAAAGCAAGTGAGCGGGTGCTGGGCCAAGGGCCCCTGATTGAAACAGATACACGGAAGAATGGAGAGAGCATGACGCGAGGTGGCGGCAACTCAGGACGATTCGTGTGGATTCTTGCATCTGTTTTGTTTCTTTCTGTCAGCGGCGCTGGTGCGGCCGATCCGCCTGGGCAGGCTCTGAAATGGCCCGCCGTGACCAACCAGACGAAACCCTGGACCCGCTGGTGGTGGATGGGCAGTATTCTCAGCGAGGATGATCTGACCGCCGAGATGCAGAAATACGCCGACGCGGGACTTGGGGGACTGGAGATCACGCCCATCTATGGCGTCAAAGGCTACGAGGACCGATTCATCGATTACCTCACACCCGAGTGGATGGCGATGCTCGAGTACACGCTGAAGGAAGGCAAGCGCCTGGATTTGGGCATCGACATGGCCACGGGCAACGGCTGGCCCTTCGGTGGTCCGTGGGTCGGAGCGGCCGACGCCTGCAAGAACATGGTCTACAAGACGTATGGTTTGGAGGGAGGCGAGAAACTCGACGAACCGGTGACCTATCTCCAAAGGCCCATGGTGCGCGCGATCGGAAAGCGTCTGGACATCTCCGAGATTGCCGAGCCGATCAGCGACAATAAGGATCTTCAGTCGCTGGCTTTGGAGCAGGTGCGATTCGAGAAGCTGCTGCCGTTGCAGGTTCTCATGGCGTATTCCGACGGCGGACAGGCGCTGGATCTCACGGAAAAGGTGGGCGCCGACGGTACGCTGGACTGGGTCGCGCCGACAGGCCATTGGACACTGTATGCTCTCTTCCAGGGCTGGCATGGCAAGATGGTCGAGCGTGCGGGCCCTGGTGGGGAGGGCAACGTGATCGACCATTTCTCACGGGACGTGCTTGAACGCTATCTGAGCCGGTTCGATCGGGCCTATGTCGGTCACGACGTCAGTGGGATGCGGGCGTATTTCAACGATTCCTACGAGGTGGACGATGCGGCCGGGGAATCGAACTGGACGCCTGAGTTCTTCGCGCAGTTCGAGCGGAGACGGGGCTATGATCTGCGGCTGTACCTGCCGGCCCTGTTTGGCAAGGACGAGCCCGAGAAGAACGCGCGGGTGCTGTGCGACTATCGCGAGACGATCTCCGATCTGCTACTGGATCAGTTCACGATTCCCTGGCGCAAGTGGGCTGAAAGTCACGGGGCCACGACGCGGAACCAGTCCCACGGGTCGCCTGCCAATCTGCTGGATTTGTATGCCGCCAGTGGCATTCCGGAGACTGAAGGCTCGGACATCCTGGGAATGAAATTCGCCTCGTCGGCCGCTCATGTCACGGGCAAGCCTCTCGCATCGTGCGAAGCGGCGACGTGGATGAACGAGCATTTCACCGGGACGCTGGGCGAGGCGAAGCAATGGGTGGACCGCTACTTCCTCGGTGGCGTCAATCACATCTGCTATCATGGGACGACGTTTTCGCCACCAAGCGAGACGTGGCCTGGATGGATGTTCTACGCGTCCGTTCATTTTGGCCCGACGAATTCGTTCTGGGACCATTTCTCGGCGCTGAACGCTTACGTCGCGCGCTGCCAGTCGTTCCTCCAGATGGGCAAGCCCGACAACGATGTGTTGGTGTACTGGCCGATCTACGATTCGTGGTTGCAGGTCGGGCGGGCGATGTTGCCACACTACAGCGCCCAGGCCCCTCGCGAAATACGGGACATTGCCCAGACACTGTGGGAGGCGGGCTACGCGTTCGATTATGTCTCCGATCGACAGCTCAATGGGATTCGGTGTGAGAATGGCGTCCTTCACACGGGTGAGTGTTGGCTACAAGACGGTTGTGGTTCCCAGGTGCCGGACAATGCCACCGGCGACATTCAAGGCGTTGACGGATATCGCACAACAGGGAGGAACTGTTGTCATACAGGGCGCGTTGCCGACGGATGTCCCTGGGTGGGGCGACCTTGCCGCTCGCCGCAGCGCGTTGGAGGCGTTGACCTCACAACTGAACTTCGTCGTCACGTCCTCTCCCGGCGTGCGAGAGGCCACGTTCGGACAGGGCCGATTTCTGCTTGGCAGCACTCTGGATCGACTGCTCTCTGCGGCGGGCGTCGAGTGCGAGACCATGGTCGATCGCGGATTGCAGTTCGTCCGCCGTACGCTGGCAGGCGGCAAGTGCTACTTTGTCTGGAACTCGTTCGATGGGGCGATGGATGGCTGGGTTCCGCTCCAGGCCAAAGCCGCCTCCGTAGCGATCTTCGAACCGATGCAGGGCGCACGGCTCTCGCAACCATCCGAAAGACGCAGCAGGCCACCGAGGTCTATGTTCAGCTTGCCCCGGGCCAATCGTGCATTCTCAGGACGTTCGATGAGCCTGCCCAGGGACCGCGATACGCCTACTGGGCTACTATGAAGGCCCCTCGGCCGATAACGGGAACCTGGACGGTGGAGTTCGTCGAAGGTGGCCCGGAGCTGCCTGCGACCGTTCGCACGCCTGCGCTGGGCTCGTGGACCGATCTCGACAGCGAGGGAGTGAAGACCTTCTCGGGCACCGCGCGATATACCCTGCAATTCGAAAAGCCCAAGGGCGACGCGGATGGGTGGCGGCTCGATCTGGGCCGCGTGTGCGAGAGCGCAGGGTGTCGCTCAACGGGCAGGACTTAGGGACGTTCATCAGTGCTCCGTTCCGGATCGCCATCCGAGCAGACCAATTCGAAAGCGAAAACACGCTTGCAGTTGAAGTGTCGAACCTCATGGGTAACCGCATCGCCGATCTGGACCGGCGGGGCGTCAACTACAAGAAGTTCTACAACGTCAATTTCCCGCCGCGACGGCGTGAGAATCGTGGCCCGGATGGATACTTCAGCGCGGCCAAGTGGCCCCTCCAGGACTCCGGCCTGATCGGCCCGGTGACATTGACGCCACTGCGAGCTCTGGAGCCTTGAGACGACCACATGCGAATGGACCGACTTGCGGAGAGACCATCGTGATTACCAGACGAGCATTCATGGCGGCTATCGCGGCTGCCCCATTGGCCCGTTGCCTCGGTGCGGTGGCGAGCGAGGATGTTCCGGCCGATTGCATCTCGGATTTCAGCAGGCGGTTGCGACCGATGCACCGCATTCTGCAACTGGAGGACTGGTACGTCTGGGGGACGAGCCCGATCGAGGGCCCGGACGGACGCATCCACGTCTTCTTCTCCCGCTGGCCTGCAAGGCGACGTATGGGAGGCTGGATCAACCGTTCCGAGATCGCGCACGCCGTCGCCGACCGGCCCGAAGGGCCTTACGAGAACATCGAGACCATCATCGCGCCGCGAGGTGAAGGCTTCTGGGATGCCACGACATGTCACAATCCTCATATCCAGAGGGTCGATGACAAGTACTGCCTCTTCTATATGGGCAACTCGAACGGTAAGACCAACACCAAGCGGATCGGACTGGCCGTTGCCGATTCGCTCGCGGGGCCCTGGAAGCGATTCGACAAGCCTTTGCTCGAAACCGGTTCGGAGGAGGCCTGGGACAATCATTGCACCTCCAACCCCGCGTTCGTCAGGCATCCGAACGGCCAGTACTGGCTCTACTACAAATCCTGGAACTCCAGCGACTACTACAACTCCTCGCATCCGACGATTCGGGGCAATCGCAAGTACGGGCTGGCCATCTCCGAGAAGCTCGAAGGCCCGTACGTCAAGTACGCGCGCAACCCGGTGATCGACTACTCTTCGCGAGGTGACAACACCCAGATCGAGGATGCGTACGTGTTCATCGAGGATGGCAAGTTCAAGATGATCGCGCGGGACATGGGTATCTTCAACCACGAAGTGGGGTTGTACCTGGAATCGGATGATGGGCTCAGATGGTCCGAGCCCAAGGTTGCCTACGGCCCGGTCAGGCAATATGTCCAGGAGCCGCCCGGACCGTCGTACCTGAGGAAGTACGGCCGTTTCGAGAGGCCCCAGATTCTGATGCGGGACGGCAAGCCCGCCTATCTGTTCGTCGCCTCGCAAGGCGGAAAGTACATGAACACAACGGCATTCGTGTTCCAAATCACGTCCTAATGGTGCCTGATCAGGGAAGACAGCGCATGAATGTGAAGCGGCAGGCAATTGCACTCATTGTGGTGGCGGTGCTGGCCGGATGGTGCACTGCCGACGAGTTACCGATGGGCAGTGCGCCGGCGCCGATTCCACTGCCGCATTTCCCGAACCGGCTGCACGCCTTTGTCTGGCGCAACTGGGAAATGGTGTCACTCGAACGCATGGCTGACGTGCTCGAGACGACACCTGAGAAGGTCCGTGACATCGGTCTTTCGATGGGCCTGCCCCCGCACGTGCGTCCGCCTGCTGAGTACCAGCAGCGAGGCTACATCTCCATCATCCGGCGCAACTGGCATCTCTTGCCCTACGACCAACTGCTGACTCTGCTTGGGTGGGACGCAGAGAAGCTCGCTTTCACGTTGCGAGAAGACGATTTCCTCTGGATCAAGCTGGGCTCGCTCAAGCCGGCTTGCGAGCCGATTCGCTATATCGATCCGAACGACGCGGTCAGGCGGCGATGTGCCCAGATTCGCGAGATTGTCTCGTCGCATTTCGGCGATGCACTTGCGCAGCCTGAAAAGCTGAGATTCGATTTCTTCCCTGGGATGCCTTCCGCAGGTGACACGGGACAAGTGAAGCTTCCGAGGGGCAGTGGCGAAGAGCCGATTCGTTTTCTCTATTCGTATTCCGGCGTCTTTGGCGACCCGTTGCTCAATCCCGAACTGGACCCCTATCCCGATGTCTTACTCGAACGTCTCTCACAGTTGGGCGTCAATGGGGTGTGGTTGCATGTTGTGCTGTCACAACTGGCGCCGAGCGATGCGCTGGGCCGGCCGACCGCCGACTATCAGACGCGGATCGCCAATCTGGCGAAGATGGTCCAGCGGGCCAAACGCTACGGCGTCAATATCTACCTGTACATGAACGAGCCACGGGCCGTGCCGGTATCACGGTTGGAGGGACACGACAATCTGCGGGGCGTCCGCGAGGGGGATCATGTCGCCCTGTGCACGTCCGCTCCCGAGGTTCGGCAGTGGATCACGAATTCGCTCAAGTACGTCTTCGAGAACGTTCCCGATCTCGGAGGCGTCTTCACCATCACGGCCTCCGAGAACCTGACCAACTGCTACAGTCACAGTCGCACGGCCGATGGCTGCCCGCGATGCTCGAAACGTTCGGGGCCGGAAGTCATCGCCGAGGTCAACGCTGCTATCGCCGCTGGCGTTCGCGCCGGAAATCCGAAGGCCAAAGTGATCGTCTGGGATTGGGGCTGGCCCGACGGCACGGGCGCCGGGTGGGGCAAACCCGACTGGGCGACGAAGATCATCGAACTTCTTCCCGATGACGTTTACCTGATGTGCGTGAGCGAATGGGGCAAACCCATCGCCAGGGGGGCATCCCCGGCGCGGTGGGCGAATACTCGATCTCCACCGTTGGTCCGGGCCCTCGGGCGCAGAGGCATTGGGCACTCGCCCGACAGCGAGGGCTCAAGACGCTCGCCAAGGTCCAGGTCAACTGCACGTGGGAATTGTCGGCGGTGCCTTATCTGCCCGCGATGAATCTCGTCGCGCAACACTGTCACAACCTCAGCGAGGCAGGCATCGACGGTCTGATGCTGAGCTGGACGGTGGGCGGGTATCCATCGCCCAATCTCGAATTGGTCAGGCGATTTCAGCAGCAGCCGGTTCCTACGGTGGAGTAAGCTTTGAAGGATGTTGCCGAGCAGCGATATGGCGAGGATGTCGGCTCCGAGATGATGGCAGGCTGGTCGAAGTTCAGCGAGGCCTTCTCGGAGTATCCATTCGACGGCGCCTACGTCTATCGCGGCCCCACGCAGTACGGTCCGGCTAATCTACTCTACCTCGAACCAACCGGGTATCGAGCTACGATGGTCGGGTTCCCCTACGACGACTTGGAAGGCTGGCGGGGGATCTATCCCGTCGAGACACTCGCGAGGCAATTCGAGAAGGTGGCCGCCGGATGGCAGGAGGGAGTCGCGATCTGGGAACGGACATTGAGCGACATCGACGGATCACGCGAGCGTGCGAATGCTCACGACGATCTGGTCGTTGCCAAAGCGGCGGGCCTGCACTTCGACAGCGTGGCCAATCAGATTCGTTTCGCTCAGGCGAGGAACACGCTGCGGTCGGGCACGTTGGGCAAGGCCGATCGCAAGACGGCGACTGACGCCATCAGGGCGATCGTGCTGGCGGAGATGAAGAACGCCGAACAACTCTTCACGCTGACGCGACAGGATCCTCGCATCGGATTCGAGGCGTCCAATCACTACTACTACCTGCCTCTGGATCTGGTGGAGAAGGTGATCAACTGCGAGTATGTCCTGGCCGGATTACCCGGTTCGCCATAGGATTAGCCCTGCCTCAAAGTTCCTCAGAAGGGGGTCGAACGGCCGAGACTTTCCCGGTACAATTATCGTGTACCGAGCGAGCATGCTCGGAGGATTACAGGAAGGTCTTGGAGGTAGATATGCAGTCACATAGGGGAAGATTCTCTCGCCAATCCACGAGACTACTACTGGCCCTGGTTCTGAGCGGTTCGGTCTGGGCCGCCGCATCGGAAGGCATGCGACTGGATGGCAAGTCGCCCATCTACGAAGCGCCGAATCAGAGAGCCCTGGACCTGACGGACGAGGTCACGCTGGAGGCGTGGGTGCAGGCCGACAGGATGCCCCATGCGGGCGGGCGCATTCTCGACAAGTCGATGCCGGGTACGTCCGACGGGTACATGCTCGACACCTATCCGGGCAACTCACTCCGCTTCGTCAACACCAAAGGCAGTTGCACTTACGATGCGAAGCTACCGGCCGATCGCTGGTCGCATGTGGTCGCGGTGTACAGCGTGCCGAAGAAGATCATGAAGCTGTACCTCAATGGCAAGGAAGTCGCCAGCGCCGACGGAGGTGAGTTCGTCCCGATGAAGCGCACCGGGATGCCTCTTCGCATCGGGTGTGACCCGCGCGGGGACAACCGCTTCATCGGGCGCATCAAGCGCGCGGCGATTTACCGCCGGGCGTTGAGTGCCGAGGAGATTGCCGCGCGGGCGAGCGAGGCGGAGCCGGCGTCACTGCGACGCGTCCTGGGCGAATGGGTGTTCACGGCCGAGCCGGGTCGGAGGATTGAACCGGTGGCAGGCCGACTTGCTCTGGAGGTCGAAGGGCTGAACACCAACACGCGGTTCTGGGGGACCTTGGCCGGGCAGGCATCGGCGCCGAAAGAGCCTCTGAGCCTTTGGTACCGTCAGCCTGCGATCGAGTGGACCGAGGCGCTGGCGGTCGGCAACGGTCGGCTGGGGGCTATGGTCTTTGGCGGGGTCGACCGCGAGCGCATCCAGCTCAATGAAGATACGCTTTGGGCCGGCGGACCGTACGATCCGAGCCGGCCGGAGGCGCTGAAGGCGTTGCCCGAGGCCAGGCGTCTGATCTTCGAGGGCAAGTACCGCGAGGCCAACGATCTCGTCGGCAAGCAGATGATGTCGAAGCCGCTGGGGCAAATGCCCTATCAATTAGTGGGCGACCTGCTCCTGGCGTTCCCGAGTGTCGAGAGGGTCGCGAATTATCGCCGGGACCTGAATCTCGACGAGGCCATCGCCAGTGTGACCTATACGGTCGATGGCGTGACGTTCAAACGGGAGGTCTTCTCCAGCCCTGTCGATCAGGTGATCGTCGTTCGACTCACGGCCGGCAAGCCTGGGCAAATCTCATTCACAGCGGGATTGAAAACGCCACAGGCCGCTTCCGTTGAGGCCCAAGGCTCCGATACGCTCGTGATGACAGGGACCAACGGTTCATCGCAAGGGATCGACGGGGCCCTGAAGTTCCAGTGTCGCCTGTGCGCCCTGGCCTCGGGTGGGACCGTTGAAACGGATGAGGATCGCCTGGTGGTGACGAAAGCGGATTCGGTGACCCTGCTCGTTGCGGCGGCGACCAGCTACAAGAGCTTCAAGGACGTCAGTGGCGATCCCGAAGCCCTGACCAAGGCCTCCATCGCGGCCGCCAGCGTCAAGTCGTTCGATGCGTTGCGCGCCGACCACGTTGCCGAGCATCAAAGGCTCTTCCGCCGCGTGACTCTGGACCTGGGCACGACCGAGGCGGCGAAGCTTCCGACGGATGAGCGCATCCGCAATTCGAAGACAAATGACGATCCGCAGTTGGCGGCGCTGTATTTCCAGTTCGGCCGCTACCTGCTGATCTCCAGTTCGCGACCGGGCACGCAGCCGGCGAATCTCCAGGGCATCTGGAACGACAGCATGAGTCCGCCCTGGAGCAGTAAGTACACGATCAACATCAATACCGAGATGAACTACTGGCCCGCCGAGCCGACCGGCACTGGGCGAGTGCGTCGAACCGCTGGTGTCGATGGTGATGGACTTGACCGAAACCGGCGCCAAGACCGCCCGCGTCAACTGGGGCGCCAGTGGCTGGGTCTGCCACCACAACACTGATCTGTGGCGCGCTTCCGGGCCGATCGATGGCTCATTCTGGGGGTTCTGGCCGACGGGCGGCGCCTGGCTGAGCAAGCACCTGTGGGACCACTACGAATATGGTGGCGACAAGGCGTTTCTGGCGAAGATCTACCCGGCCCTCAAAGGGGCGTCGCAGTTCTTCCTCGATACGCTGGTCGAAGAGCCCAAGCACGGCTGGCTGGTGACCTGCCCATCGCTGTCACCTGAGAACGGCCACAAGTACGGCGTCTCCATCTGCGCCGGTCCGACGATGGACAACCAGATCATTCGCGATCTGTTCACGAACTGCATTCACGCTTCCACTGTCCTGGGCGTCGACGAGGATTTCCGAAACAAGGTCGAAGCGACACGGGCCCGGCTGGCTCCGAATCAGATCGGCAAGGAAGGCCAGCTCCAGGAATGGCTCGAAGACTGGGATATGGAGGCGGGCGACATTCATCACCGTCACGTCTCGCATCTATATGGCCTGTACCCCAGCGACCAGATCAACGTGCATGACACGCCGAAGCTGGCGGCCGCCGTCCGCAAGTCGCTGGAGATTCGA
>CAVSCO010000092.1:0-49617 GCA_963726475.1 uncultured Phycisphaerae bacterium
CGTATCGCTTATCGCATTTGCTTCGCCCACCCGGCGGTGCAGGGGATCCTGATGTGGGGCTTCTGGGAAGGGGCCAACTGGATTCCGCAATCGTCGCTCTACCGGCGTGACTGGACACCCACGCCTGCCGCCGAGGCCTATCGGGACCTCGTCTTCAACGAATGGTGGACGCGATGGGAGGGCAAGGCGGATGCAACCGGCCAGTGCCACCTGAGGGCGTTCTTTGGGAAACACCGCGTGACAGTGGATGGGAAAGAACGGGTCGTCGATCTCAGGCAAAGTGCCGGCTCGGCAACGGTATCGTTTGAATAGACAGGCCGGCCGGCTGTCTCTACCGGCCTCGCCATTCGCCCAGCATCCGCTTGAGGCGGTGCAGGATTCCATCTCGCGCCAGTTCCGGCGGGACCACCGCCGATGCCCGCAGCTTCTCCAGCGATTCGGCATTCTCAGCCGCGCGGGCTGCCGCCAGATCCGAGAGGACCTGGGGGATCTCGTCGCGGAGCGATAGCAGATGTGCGAAAGCGCGTTCGTCGAACTCCAACAACTCGCAATCCGCGTCTGCCGCGATAGTTGCGCTTCTCGGCAGGCCGGTCAGAAGGCTCATCTCACCTAGAACCGCCCCGGGTTGCAGATCGAACTCGATCGGTTTGGCCGTGTCGGAATTGGCGATGTGGCCCTTTAGTTTGCCTCGAATCAGGACGTAGAACGATTCGCCACTGTCGCCCTGGTGCATCAAGGTTTCCCCCTGGGTGAAAAGCGTGCGTTTGACATTCTTGGCCACCGTTCTGAGTTCGTCACGGCTGAGTATGCAGATGCCCTCCGAATCGGCCATGAGCTTGCGCCCGAAGTCGCTGCGGAACAGGTCATCTACGGTCTGTTCGATGTCGCAGGCCAGCGGGCTCTCGAGCTGTACGGAATGTACCGTCTCCATGAAGTTGTCGAGCATGCGGCCGCTCATGGGGAACGGAATCTCGATTCCGCGGCGGTTGAACTTGTACCAGATCATCCGCATCACGTGGCCTTCAGTCACGACGTGATGCTCGTATTGCCTCGACCAGAAGCGGAGCACGTACTCGATGCAGAAATCTTTGAATCCGGTCACGTAAGCGTCTGGTGCGGGATGCTTTTCAACCGTAGGCACGCACTGCGCCGCCTCGATCAGGGCCTCGATGACGTCCCCCGGTGTGTCCCCATAGCTGGCCGCGATCGGCACCTCGTGCCGACGCAGGGGGGTGGGTGAAGAGAAGTTGCGGATCGTCTGGTCCGCAAGCTTGCCGTTGGGAACGATGATCATGTGTCCACCGACTGTACGCAGTCGTGTCTCGCGCCAGTTGACCAGAACGACCTTGCCGATCGTTCCATCGACTTCGATCCAGTCGCCAACCGACAGCGAGTGACTCGCATGCAGCGACATGCCCGCCAGCAGATTGCCGAGGACGCCCTGCATGGCGAAGCCGAGGACGCCTGTGACGATGGCGGTGGAGGTGAGCAGCACGTTGATCCTCTTGTCCAGTTGATAGTGGATCAACAAGAAGGCCACACCCAGCATGATCGCCAGCCGCAGCAGGCCGCGAGTGAGCCGGTTGAGCGGACACGTGCGTCCCAATTGTACGAAAAGCTCGACGAAGAGTCCTTCGACGAGTCGGACCAGGGCGTAGACGCTCCAGAACGACAGCCAAGCCTGATAGTAGGGGAGCCAGACCGCAGCGTGATCGAGCCAGTACACCACTGGAACCGATAACATGAGGACGACAACAGAGAACGCGACGTAGCTCGTCAACGCTGCAACGAACTGCCGAAGGGAACGCCTGCCCGAGTCGATGCCATCGGGGACCACGTGCCGTCGGCGTAGCGGAAGTGTCAGCAGATATGCGATGAAGAGCACCGCGGTGGCCAGCGCGACGTTCTGTACATAGGGCAGGATCGGTTCGAGCCATTTCAGCATGGTTGCCGCTTTCCTTCGATGGTCATCCAATGGCCGGCCCGCGCCAGTGCGGCGCCGGAGAGGCGTTCTTTCACGTGCCGTTCAAGGATGCTCAATGCCTGGTCATCCGCTTCCGGGGCGTGATGTCCGAGGAGTACGTGCCGGATTCCTGTCGATTCGGCAATCTCCAGATCGTCTTCCCATGAGGTATGCCCCCAGCCGACGAAGGCCTCCTCGTGGGCCCGGTCGAAGTGGGCATCGATGATGAGCAGGTCGGCTGGTCTCGGTTCTCGACAGAGAGATTTGAATGATGCTTCAAAGGCGTCCGTTCGTTTTCGCCATTCGACATCGGTGGCGAATACCAGGGATGTGCCACACCCGACGTCATCTACGCGGTACGCCATCGATCCGCCCGGATGCGGTGCCCGGCATCCGCGCACACGAAATCCCTCGATCTGAATCTCGTCCCCTTTGAATTCGGCGAATTCGAATCTCGCGCCCATCTGATCCCAGGATATCGGCCAGTAGGGCGGCGCCAGCAGTCGTGTTACTGCGTCACGCACGCCACCATCGGAAAACGTGGGCCCGACGAAATGGAATGACCAGTCTGCGTTGTAGAACAGAGGGTTCATGGTCAAGCCGGCCATGTGGTCCAGGTGGTAGTGCGAGAGCAGGATTGTCACTGAACCGGGTTGTGTCTTTGCCAGTTCTGGAGCAATCGTATGCATGCCTGTCCCGGCATCGAGCACGAGGCGTTCACCATGTGAGCCGACGAGCAGCAGTGAGGTCGTGTCACCTCCGAATTCCTCGAAGGCGCTGCCCGTGGCCGGCTGGCTGCCACGCATTCCGCCGATGAAGAGCCGCATGCTCATTTCTGTGTCAACTCCCACACGCCATCCCACGGGGCCGGTCGATGAGCATCCAGCTCCGCGCAACGTCGCACATACTGCTGCGCCGCCGGGTCATCGGGCAGACTCTGAAAGGTCTTGGCGCCTTGGCGAAATCGCCTTCACGGAAGAGCCCCAGTCCGGCGGCGAATGCTTCCCATTCACCCGGAGTTGCATCGCCCGCCAAACCGCTCAATTCGTATACCGCGACGGCTGTCTTTCGGCCGACGACCCGCAGGTCTGCCAGCCGGCGGCCGCTGAACTGCCCCGAAACCAATTGCCACGTACTTTCGGAGACCATCGTCTCCGTTCCGAAGGCTTTGTTGGCGCCTTCCAGACGCGAAGCCAGATTCGCGGCGTCGCCCAAAATCGTGTAGTTGAATCGCTTGCGCGATCCCATGTTGCCCACCACGACCGGGCCCGTATTGAGTCCGACCCGCATTCGCAACGTGGCCCCGGTGCGTTTAAGATAGGTCTCGCGAAGCTCGGCGAGCCGTCGCTGGCATCGCAAGGCGGCACGACATGCACGTATCGCGTGGTCCGATTGCTCCAATGGCGCATTCCAGAACGCAATGATGGCGTCACCCTCATACTTGTCGAGCGTGCCACCCTCTTCCATGATGATGTCGGTCATCTCGGTAAGGTAATCATTGAGCAGGGCGGTCAGCTCGACCGGCTCGAGCTTCTCCGAGAAACTCGAGAAACCGGCCAGATCGGTGAACATGATCGTCAGCTCCCGTTTCTCGCCTCCAAGCTGGAGGTGCTTGGGATCGCGAAGGATCTTCTCAATCACGTCACCGCTGAGATAGTGCTTGAAAGCTTGCTTGATGTAGGCCTTCTGCCGTCCTTCAGCCCAGTAGTTCATAGTCAGGGCGCCGACCATCGCCAGTCCGGCTCCCGTCTCCTGCCCTACCACGGGCCACCACCATCCGCGCGCATACGCAGCGAAGCCGACGAGTATCGGCATGCTTAGCCAGACGATCGCCAGCGGACCGGCCTGCCACCATCGACCTCCGTAGGTCAAAGACAGTGCCGCACCGACCGCCGTGACCAGAACGCCCAGGGCGACGGCGGGAAACTTGGCTTTGGCCATGAAGGAGTCGGTCAGCAAGTTGTCGACGAACGCCGCGTGCAGCACGACGCCCGGACACTTGGGATTGACCGGAGTCGGCCGCAGATCGAGCAGGGCCGTGCGCTGCAACCCACAAAGACGAAGCTGTCTTTGAACACCTCAGGCGACAACGAGGGCGTGTCCTCATCGCGGAGTCGAAGCTCCGACTGGATGACCGCCGCCGCAGAGATCGCCTCGGGCAGACCGTCACGTCCTCGAAATCGCAGGACGGTATTACCATACCTATCGAGCGGAACGGTCTTATTGCCGATCCGCAGTCGCCCCGTTGATGCCATGATCGACTCGGGGACCGACTGGTCTATCTGCCAAACGGCCAAGCCAAGTGCGGGGATATCGACGCCATCGAAACGGCAGAATGGTGCGATCCCTCGAAAGACGCCGTCAACGTCCGGGACGCCCATGACGTGGCCTGCCCCTGCGGCGCCGGCCGCCACTTCCTTCACAGGGAAGAGGAGATGCGCCGGTTCCACGACGGCATCGAGATCGACGTCCGAATTGGGCCGTGGCATATACGCGGGCCATGCAACCGAGCTCCCGCCCGGCATCACAGACAGAACGGCTGGTGGACCCGCTTTCAGGGCCTCAGCCATGGCCTCGTCGTCGGAGACACCATAGACGGAGGGCTCGGTAAAGAGCAGATCGTACGCGATCGCTCTCGCTCCACCGCGTTTGCAGAAGGCCGAGATGGCCCCATAGACCTCTCGGGGCCAGGGCCAGCCCCAGTCGTTCTCTCGCTGCGCCCAGTCCAGACTGGCCTGGTCCAGCAGAATCAGTTTGATCTGGGGCGACAAGACCTCTCGCTTGGCGAAGAAACGAGCACGCCACGCCCACGTAGGCGCTTCCCACGATTCCAGTGTCCCAGACCACCAGAGCAGCAGGGCCGTCACAGAGGCCATTAGCCCGATCAACAGGGCACGCAGGCATTTGCCACGAAGATTAGGCATGCGGTCCTTTCAGCCGTGCGTCACGATCGTCTGTAGTGTGTCTGTCGGGTATGTCTCTCGTGTGTGGACCATAGCGCCTCACGGTGTCACTACAAACGAGATTCTATTTGCCGGCCAGGACTGGCTCCATCGCTTTGGCAAAACGCTGTTGTCTCACGGCGTCAGGTGCCGGACTGTCTCCAATGCTCGGTCGCAGGGCGTCCACCCGACTGGCCGCCGACGGGTGCGTCTTGGCAAAGCCCAGGCCTCCCGCATCGTGGAGACGTTCGTCCATGCGTTGGAGCATCGTGATCATCGCCGCCTTCGGATAGCCGGCTCGCTGGAGAAGCTGCACGGCGGCGGCATCCGCATCACGTTCTTGGTTTCGCGAGTAACCACTGGTTGTCAGCGTCATGACCACGTCACCAACCGACGATTCGAACTCGCGCGTCAGCGAGGCCAGTTCTTCGCTGCCCATCTGCTTGGCGGATTCGGCCGCGATGATCGTGAATGCCTCGGTTAGACGGCCCTGTTTGATGGCGCGCAAGCCGTGCTTCTCCTGGACGTGACAAATCTCGTGGGCCAGTACGGCTGCCAACTCGTCCTCGCTCTCACAACACCGCAACATGCCACGTGTGACCAGGATCAGCCCACCCGGCGCCGCAAAGGCGTTGACCTCGTCGGAGTCGAGCAGCAGGAAATGGTAGCCACCGAACGTTTCTGGCCGTTCTGAAAAGACGGTCAGCGACTGACCGAGCAGGTTCAGATAGGTGTTCGCCTCCGGTGTATCCAGTGGCGGATAGGTCTCGAACACAGTCGCTGCTACGGCCCGCCCGATGTAGTATTCCTGCTCCGGCGTCAGGTCCTGCCAGGTCTTCTGCACTGCCTGGGCGCTGCGCGTGATGGATTCTGCCTCGTCGTCCGAGATCATTCCCGCCTGTTTGGCCAGTTCGGTGCCCACCTTCGTGGCGCTCTCGCAGCCACAGAATAGCCCTGCGACGAGAAGACTCAGAACCAGGATTGTCCAAAATGTGCGTCGCTCGCTCATTGGTCACCTCCCGGCAGATGGCCTTCCTTGCGGAACTCCACGATCTGATCGGCGTTGACCTGGAACCCCGCCATTCGGTCCACCCATGTGAAGTCGAGTTTTCCGTCGGCCTTGAGTTTGTTCTCAACCTGCTCGTTGAAACCCTTTCCCGCCAGAGCGACCTCGTCCGAGGAAGCCCCCGTGTTGACGTCGGTGGTTCCCGCCTGCATCGCGATCGGCTTCTGCGAGAGGGCCGACTCATGCAGCCAGCCTTTCGCGCCGTCAGGCAGGGTTACCGGATACCAGCCCTTTTGCAGTGCCCCTGTCTCGACGACCGCTCCGTAATCCACTTTGGCGACCGTCTTGCCCAATTGCGAGGGTGTCGCGCGGACCCTGCAATTGCGCACTTGAACGCTCATCGGTGCCGCGAATGCCACGCCTGCCATGATCGCAAGCAGCACCACAAGGACTCTCGTCTTCATGACTTCTGCCTCCTGTGTACGTACACTCCGTTGCCGCTGTCCCATGCCAAGAAGCGCATCAGACAGCACCGGACCCAATGATAGCGAGTGCCACTGCAAAAGCAAGCGATCACCATCGGTGCATTAGGGTTGATTGTCCCGCCGGCCATCGAGAAACAGGGACTCTCGTCGATTCCGTACGATCAACAGGGCCTATACTCTGACGGATGCCGGATGCCTGGCTTGGAGGGGAGGCAGGCCGTTCTCGTGCCCAGGGCAAAGGGGGTATCCTTGGCAGGTCTCTTCGAAGAGGTATCGCATGGAGTGCGTCTTGAACAGACACCACACGGTCTTTCCCGGGTGTAGTTCGAGTTCGTCGGAAGAGATGTGTGTGATGTCTGTGATCAACTCGGTTCCCACGTCGACGCAGCACAGCGTCTGATTTTGCCTCTTGATGATTCTCACAATCCGGCCACGCAACTGATTTCGTGCCGAGATATACTCCACCGGCGCCAGCGATACGATGATGTCCTCGGGCCGAACCATTCCGACGAGCAGGGAGCCCACAGCGCAATCGGTCGAGGGGCCCTTGATCGATGATTGACATGGGCCCGCCGGCGTTGCGCGGGGGCCATCGTAGAGCGTGAACTGGGTCAGGCCCTCGTCTGCATGGTGCTCGGTGGTGCGCAGCCGGACCATGTTGACCAGATCGGTGTTTCGCATCAGTCGAGCCAGGTGAGGGTCGGCAATTAACTCGGAGAAGGTTCCGTTGGCCAGCAGTTTGCCTCGGTCCACGATCAACAGCGTATCCGTCAGATAGCGGATCTGCGTCAGACGGTGACTGACCAGGATCATCGGGATACCGATTTCTCTACTGATGCGTTTGAGGAAGGGCAGCAAGTAAGCCTCTCGATTGACGTCCAATGCGGAAGCGGGTTCATCGAGCAGCAGGATTTGCGGCGAGGACAGCAGAGTTCTGGCCAGTGCCACGCGCTGGCGTTCCCCACCTGACAAGCCGGTAGTACGGCGAGTCAGGAGAGAGCCGATCTCAAGGATATCAACCACGGTGTCAAGCGGCAGATGCCGTGACTGTTTCGGAGCAAGCCATTGGGCAAAACGCAGGTTGTTGAGTACGCTAAGATGCGGAAAGAGCCTTGCGTCCTGGAACACGACGCCGATACGCCTTTTGTGCGGAGGAACGAAAAGGCCTTCCGATGTGTCACACAGTGTCCGGCCGTTCAGGGCGATTCTCCCTCGGTCCGGTTTCTCCAGTCCGGCCAGCAGGTGGAGCAATGTCGTCTTGCCTGCTCCGGACGGGCCAAACAGGCCCGCGGAATCCAGGTCGAGACGCAGAGACATGTCCACGCAGAATTCCGACCTGACCTTCTCGATGTCGATCTCAAGATGCATGATCCTGCTCCAGGTAGCGTCCGGCCCTTCTGGCGAGTGTCTCTGACATCGTCACCGCCAACATCGAGATGACGACCGAAATCGCCACGAGTCGCCAGGCGGATTGCTCGCCGTGTGCCATCTGTAGCGATGCGTAGATCGCCAGGGGGATGGTGCGCTGGCCTTCCATGTTGCCCATGAAGACGGCTGTGGCACCGAACTCTCCGAGACTCCGCGCGAAGGCCAGGACCATGCCCGCCACGATCCCGGCGCCGCCAGGGGCAGGCTGATCAAAAGGAAGGTCTTGACCGGGCCGGCGCCCAACGTATAGGAGGCTTGTTCGAGCTTGCGATCGGCGACGGTCATCGCCAGGCGAACGGCACGGACCATCAGCGGCATCGCCACCACCGCCGAGGCAATGGCCGCGGCGGTGAGTGTGAACGCCAGTTCGATACCGAATCGCTCGTGCAGCCACCGGCCGATGAACCCGTTGTTGCCCAGCACGAGCAGCAGCAGATAGCCCGTGACCACCGGAGGCAGAACCAACGGAGCGTGGACGAGTGCTTCGACGAGCGGTTTGCCGACGAAGTTTTTCCTCGCCAGCCCGTATCCCAAGAGAGTCCCGGGAACGACCAGCAGAGCGACCGATATGAAGGCGACTCGCATCGAGACCAGCAGCGCCTCGCGTTCTTCTTCGGTGAGGTGCCAGAACGAAGGCTTTTGAACCCCGGCTTGAGTTGCTTGTGTCGGCTCTCTTTCAATGCGGTCGAAACCGAACTCAGGCAGCGTCTCGATGGCGTGTTCGCTGTTCAGAAAATCCATCAGAGAGGTTGCTTCCGGTACGCTATCCTTCAGGCGAGCTATCTGAAACGTAATGGGGGCGTGCCACCGTTCGGGCAGAACGTCGACCACCACCACCCGTTCGGAGACTGTGGCATCTGACTTGTAGACGATGCCGGCGGCAACCTGCCCATCCTCGACGAGTCGCAGGGCGGCTCGGACCGACGCGCTGGCGACAAATCGATCCTTCAGTGTCTCATAGAGACCTGCCGATTCCAGCGCTTCCTTTGCGTAGATACCCGCAGGGACGTGGCTGGGGTCGCCGACCGCGATCCGGCCTTCCACCGCCACCAGTTTCCGCAGTGGACCGTCATCCGTGGCATCTTCCAGGCCCGCCTTCACCCACGGGGCGATAGCCGATCCCTTGGGGGCCACCAGGACCAGACGGTTCCGCGCCCAGTCCGTTCGGCTCTCCGGAACAATGAGGTTTCGTTTTTCGACGTAGTCCATCCATTGCGTGTTGGCCGAGATGAAGATGTCGGCCTTGGCGCCGGCTTCGAGCTGGCGCGCCAGCGTAGATGAAGATGCGAGGTTGAGCTTGACCTCACTGCCGGTCTGTGCCTCGTATTCCTTGGTGAGACGCGTGACCACGTCCGTTGTTCCGGCGGCGCAGAACGCAATCAGGGCCGGCTTGTTCGTCGTCGGGGCAACATCGCCACGCCGCAAGCCCAGAGCGGCGATGGCCCCGACGACGAGCAGAACCAGCAAGACAGCGAGTGCGGATTTCCACGATCGAATTGTGCCTGTGAATTTCATTTCTGGTAAGCCCCTTTCGGGCTCCATGCTATCGGCCGGCTACTGGAACAACAGGTAGTCTTCGGGCGGCTCGCCACCTTCATCCAGAGCATCGAGGACAACGTCAATCTTCTCTTCCGTCACTTCGCCAAACCACCAGCCCGCCGGGTATACGACCATGGCCGGTCCACGGTCGCAGACCTTCAGGCATCCGGTGCTAGAAATCTGGGCGTCGAGTCCGCGCGTGATGATCTCCTCCTCCAGGTATTGTAGCAGGTCAACGGCGCCCTTCTTGTTGCACACGCCTTGCGGCTCACCCGACAGACGAAAGCTGTTGCAGACGAGAATGTGGTACTGTGGTTTGGCCATGTTACTCTCCTATCGTCATCATACGGTTATCGGCGCCTGGCTTTCCCAGGCATTCTCTCGAGATCATTCTATATCCCTGTTTCATCGCTATGAGGCAGCGCCAACAGGTTGCGATTCTTCATGAACAGCGCCGTTCCCACGCATCCGATCACACCGACCAGAAAGACGTAGAGGTAGCAGCTCATGTAATCCGTCTGTTCGGGGCTGCCGGAAAGAGCGTGGACGAACTGCATCCAGAGCCCCATCAGATTTGTGTTCAGGAACTTCACGCATCCGGCGACGATCAGGAATCCTGAGTTCATGAAACCCTTCTGCGCCGGATCGACCAGATCGAACAGAAACGGCCATAAGGCCAGCAGAGCCGTTCGATCGAAGATGGAATCGGCCACATTGAATCCGATGATGACGGAGGCTGAGGGAATCCCGTCCGGTGCGAAGTATTTGACATACGTCCAGAAGACAACCGGGTGCAGCGTCGACAGTAGAATGCCGCCCGCGAAGATCTTGAACTTGTCGACCCGGTCGATCGCCACCAGGATCAAGGGCAGAACCAGAGTGGTGTTGATCAGCATCGTTATCCCATGGATATTCCCGAACATCTGCTTGGAATAGCCAAACTGTTCGGTGATCAGCAGCGGACGGAGATTCATCAAACGCGTCGACATCAGAACAGAGCTGACGACCAGAACGCACATCAGAGTATTTCGGCGAACCAGAAACATCTGCCGCAGATACTTCACCAGACCGATATGCTCCCGTTTCTCTCGGGGCTTCGGGTCTTTCTCTCACGAAGACCATGACAATGGCCAGAGCGACAATGACCAGCAGCGCCGCAGAGACATAGATCACCTGCTCGCCTGTCCAGGTGGCCCATCGCGAAGTTGACAATGCCGTCGCCGCCTTCTTGACGCCGATCTCCTGGTCGAATCGGCCGATCAGGAAGAACATGAAGATGAATCGTGCCGCGATCGACGCGTATCGGTTGATGACCATCCCGCGTCCACGCTGCTCTTTGGGGACGATGTCGAAATAGAGCGGGTTCCACGGACCGGTATAACCCAGGTCCACCGCGAACTGGTAGACTACGATCAGGAAGACGAGCAGCACAAGACTGGAGGCCCAGGGGACCAAAACCAGTGACCCGGCCAGCAAGGTGAAGCCTACCGCGATCAGGGTCTTTCGCCTGCCCAGAAAGGTCTGGATGTGGTCGCTCTTGTAGGCGGCCCACGGGGCGATGAGCACCGCGAACAGGCTGTTGATACTGCCCAGAAAGAGAATCCACGTGGGATTGCTGATATGCTTCTTGAGCGTGAAGGTCAGCGCCGTTCCGCTGCACTTCTCGACGAACGCAAACGCCGCCACCGGAATGCTCAGCAGTATCAGCCAACCCCAGTGGAGCTTCTTCTGTCCTGTCTCTATCCACATCGCGGTCTCTATCGATCCCGAACATACGTGTACTGGGGCGCCTACCAGTATTTCATGAATTCCGTCAAATCGAGCATGTCGATCATACCGTCGCCACCCAATGGGGCGATGTCTCCGACCAGGGCTTCTCCCGTTTCCTGCCAGTGATCGACAATGCACGTCAGATCGGCAATATCGATCTCACCATTGGCGTCGAAGTCGATAGCATCGAAGGGGAGCGTGGTTTCGATCTCCAGGAATGGGCCGGTGTCCCTGATCGTGTAAGTTCCGTCCTCGCGTTCCTGAAGGTAGGCCCTGATGTTGAAGCAGACGCTACTGTCAGGCGAGGCCGCGAGCATGAAGGTGACGGTTTCTCCGTCTTCAACGGCCTGAATCAGTTCCGCATAAGATTCACTGGCTAGATTGGGCTCGAACGTGAACCAGTTCTCGCCCTCCGCATACGGATACCGCGCATCGTAGTGCAGCGTTTCGAGATAGCTGACGGGAGTCTCGTCCAACAGGGAGATCAACTCGGTGTATGTGATGCCGGCATCGGGACCGGCCAGGACGGTGGGGGTACCGTAGCCCTGCATCCAGTCGCTCGAAATCCAGTAGAGATCGAAATCACCCGGACTGCCCAGGTAGTTGAAGATCCCTTTCGCCGACTGGTTGCCATTGGTGATGGCCAGCTTCAGTGTCATGCTGGTCAGTTTGGTGCCGGTACAGATGCGACGAATCGAACTTCAAGAGCGTGATGAATTCCCCCTTGGGCTGATGGTCGATCCCGTCATTGGCGTCGTAGGCCCGGGCGGAGGGAGAGGACACGCAAAGCGAGCCCGAGCCACCGAAGTTGAGGTCGTTGGCGTCGGGTCGAGGCGATGCCGCACCCGGACTCAAGACAAACGTGTTGTTGATGGGCCGCAACGATCCGGTCACCGCATGGACCTGGACCGCCGGCACCAGCAGAAGAAGACACAGTGCGTTTCTCATTTGTTCCTCCTTATCCTCCGTTTGGTTCAATCGATGCGGTTGTGGCCGGAGAGACTGTAGATCTGATCGCCCCACTCAAACCGCGTTTCTTCTATGGTGTCGTACACGGTCTTCAATTCCAGGTGACCATCCAGGTAGAAGAAGGTGCTCCTCTTCAGATTCTTGTGTGCGGTGCTGCCCCGGTGGTTTCGTCCCACCCAATCCAGCCTTGGCGGATAACGTCGCGAGCCACTCGGTGCGTCGGACAAGTCATAGGAGTTGACTCTTCGAAACGTTCCGGCTGACATGCAGGGGCGTTCGCCATCTGCTGCGGTCATATTCAGGTCGTAGCGGTCCGGGCCAACCATTTGGCCCAGCCCTCGAAAGCCGTGGATCGGCAGATAGCTGTTGGATGTCGTTGATTCCAGACCCGAGACGATCCGCCAGTCCTCGGGCCATTCCGTCAGCAGAATCGTGCCGCCCTGATGACGAACCCGCGAGACAGCGACGAGCCGTGAGGGTTTCTGAGCCCCCTCAGAACCCACTTTGAAACGATTGCGAGGACACAGGACTTCGTTGACAGTGAAGGCGCAGCGCTTGGCCTGGACATCGACGATTCCTTCGAGGCCCGACTCCTGGCCTGGATCCAGATTGGAGGCGTCAGTGTTCTGTGGAGAGAGTCCGCCGCCTGGGATCTCGGGGCAGTGAAGGGCCTTCTCCGCGATGTGTTGGCCCGCCAGGAACAGGCCTGACCAGTGACAGATGCCATTGATCGGTTCTTCCGGCTGGTCGCGAAGGCTGGTGCCGCCCACGTAGGTGTAGGCCGGAGGCAGATAGCCGTCGTGGGATTCACACCAGGAGAGGAAGGCCAGCCCGGTAGATCGCATGTTGCTCTGGCAGACGATGGCACGAGCCGCCTGGCGCGCTCCGTGCAGAGAAGGCAGAGATACAGCCATCAGCAGGGAGATGATCGTCACTACCGTCAGGAGTTCGATCAGCGTGAAGCCTTTGTTGTGTGGGTGACGAAACATGGTGATTGGCGACGATCAAATCACGGTCTCTGATGACCTAACAGATCCAGTATCCACCGGTCGGCATGTCCTCTTCGAGCAGGCCCAACAGTTCGTCGACGTCATTCTGGGACATGTCGTCGTCCCACCAGGCGCTGGGATAGCGGGCCATTGCCAATGGACAGACACAACCTTTCAGGCATCTTGCGGCCCAGGCTTGGGTGGCAAGGGGGCAGGCCCCAGTGCGATGGAGATGGTTTGCGTTGCAGACATCCTCCATGGCGGCGAACAGACAGAGACCCTTAGCTTGTCGGACGTGATGTTGTGATTCGTTCATGGTGGTCTCCTGTCGGACGTGAATGCGTGTCACATGCAACCTTTGGCGCCTCCGGAGCAGCCGCCGCATCGACCCTGCACGGCGTAGATACTCAGGTCGCCTCCTTCGTAGACAATCTCCAGGGCTCGTTCGATCAGTCCTTCGCAGATGCTGACGCGGATGCCGGCCTGTTTCAACGCCTGGACCGGCTTGTCTCCGGCGGCTGCGGTCAGGATCGCTCTGCAGTCGCGGAGAGTGCCGGCCAGTTGCCGCCAGCGCATGTCACCTCCTCCGGGTGGGGTCTGCCGAGTCTCGACCAGTTCGAAGCCCTCGTCTCCCTGTCGGAAGATCCAGAGGTGCTTGGCTTGTCCGAGATGTTGGTTGACGAGCAGTCCTTCCATGCTGGCGACCGCGACATACGGTCTCTCTTCATCCGGGTTCAGCGGGCCGGCTGCCGCCTCCTGAAGGAGTCGGATAGCGGTGCTGGGAATCTGATCTCCCAGGCACCCCACGGCGTCGGCGCGACAACGCGTGCAGTGCGACATCTGAGGCATGTACTGGCGTGCCTCATTTCGGATGATCTCGATTCGTTCGCGACTCGGTTCGGGGATTTCCTCGAACATCGTGCCCTGAACGGGGACCATGCCAATGCAGTTGAACAGGTCTGCACCCCACTGGGACACCGTCTTGGCGATCTCGGCGATGTGATGATCGTTGACGCCTGGGATGACGATACTGTTGACTTTGACCATCAGCCCATGCTCTTTGCAGAGACGAACCGTTTCGGTCTGCCGCTCCAACAGAAGCTTGGCGCCTTCGGTCTCACGGAAGATCCGTTTGCCATCGCGAATCCACGCGTAGACGTTCTCGCCGATTTCCGGATCGACCGCATTGATCGTCACCGTCAGATGGGTTGCGCCGATCTCCGCCAGTTCGGCGATGTGGGCCGGCGCATTGAGACCGTTTGTCGCCACGCACATCAGCATCTCCGGAAACGACTCGCGCACCAGACGCAGTGTGCGGAGAGTCTGTTCGGCGTTGGCGAACGCGTCCCCCGGGCCGGCGATCCCCACGACCGAGAGCCGCGAATCGCGCTCATACATCTTCGTGAGGTAGGAGAGCGCCTGTTCCGGAGACAACACGCTGCTGGTCACTCCGGGTCGGCTCTCGTTGAGACAGTCATACTTGCGGTCGCAGAAATTGCACCGCACGTTGCATTGGGGTGCCACGGGCAAGTGAATACGTCCGCACTGGCGTTTTACCTCTGCATTGAAACAGGGGTGTTGCGATCGATCGCGGTCCATGATCGTTCCTTCAAATGTGGGTATATCCCACGGAGCTTTCTTCTTGCTGCTGCTCGATCAGAGCGTTGACGAGGCGGTCGTAAAGCTGCTGGGCACCCCGGTAGCCGACATGCAGGATACGGGCGGCTCCGATTCGGTCATGAACGGGCAGGCCGACGCGAATCAACGGGATGCCCAGCTCGCGCTTGAGCTTGTAGCCATTGCTGTTGCCGAGAATGATGTCAGGTTTGACCTCCCGAGCCACCGAGGCGATGTCCCAGAAATCCGTGTCTTCGAGCACGCGGATCTCCGACATCCACTCGGGGATCTCCTCTGCCAGGGCTTCACGAAGCCGGCCGCTATGGCCCCCGGTTGCACAGAGGACGGGAATCATTCCGATCTCGGCGAGAAAGCCGGCCATCGCAACGACCATGTCCTCTTCCCCATAGACGACCGCGCGTTTCTCGAAGGTGTATTTGTGTCCATCGACGTAGGCGTCGACGAGACGGCCCCTTTCGCCATCATATTTCGCGGGCGGAATCCGGCCGCTCAACTGCGAGACGATGCCGAAGAACCGATCGGTGTCTTTGATACTGATAGGCATGGGCATCCCATAGTAGGGCGTCCCGAAACGCCCGAGCAGATAGCCTCCCGCAGAGTCCCTGCTACTGGCGGTAGAGCGGAATTCAATGGATGCCTTGGCGCCGGCGGCTTTTTCAATGTCCGCGATGGGAGTCCCGTGCTCGATATTCTTCTCGTACTGGCCCCATACGACACCGTCGAAAGAGTCGGAATAGTCGGGCACGATCGCTGCAGGTAGATCGAAATCGGCGAGGATTTCTTTGAGATACCGAATGTCGGCCGGCGAGAGCATGCCGCTGAATAGGTTGATGCCGTCGTGTTTCTTCGTATTGGTGGCGAGGGCCTCGACCACGGAACGAACGGCGCGGTTGAACCCGTCGGTGTGCGTGCCGCAATAGCTTGGTGTCGCTGCGTGGACGATCTTCGGAAGCGGATGATCACCCGCTTTCTTCTTGAACTCGTGAATCAGCATGGGCAGGTCTTCGCCGATCGTTTCAGCCAGACACGTCGTGCAGATGCCCACCATTTCGGGGTTGTACTGGGCCATGACGTTGGCCAGGCCCGTATAGAGGTTCTCCTTGCCCCCGAACACGGTGGACGGCTCGGCAAAGTTCGAACAGGCGATGTCGACCGGCTCGCGAAAGTGGCCGATGAGATACCGCCGAATGTACGTGGCGCAGCCTTGCGATCCATGAATGAATGGCACACAGCCGGCAATCCCGTGGTAGACCATACACGCGCCGAACGGCGTACACAGCCGACACGGATTGCGTGTAGCATTGCGAATACCATCGGCCGGCGGGGCGGTCTCAATCTGTCTCTTTGTCTTTCCCATCAGCTCGCCTTCCTTGCCGATTCCGTTGTGGCTTCCTTGCTTGCCTGCACCCCATCGGTACCGACGGGTGAGTCGGGCATCTGTTGAAGGGCACTTGGTTCCCGCGCCAGCTTCCACACAGGACTGCAAACGGATGAGTAAACCTCGCGGGCGAAGTTGACCATGCCCTCGTAGCCGGCCAGGATCTTCTTGCGTTCGTGGTTGTGATCACAGAAGCCCAATCCGAGCTTGTACGCGATCGGGCGTTCTTTGACGCCACCGATCAGCAGATCGGCCCCTTTCTCCTGCACGAGGCGGGACAGTTCGACCGGATTGGTGTCGTCGACGAGAATGGTTCCCTCGTCGCAGAGCTTGCGCAGCACTTCGTAGTCGTCCGCACTTCCGGTCTGTGAGCCGACCACCACGGTCTGAACGCCCAGGGTCCGTAGCGAGCGGACTAGGGAGAAGGCCTTGAAGGCGCCCCCCGTGTAGACGCACGCCTTCTTGCCTGTGAGTTTTTCGCGATAACGATTCAATTCGGGCATGATCTGACGAATCTCGCTGCTCACCAGTTCGCGAGCGGCAGCGGTGACGCGGTCGTCGTTGAAGAAATCGGCCACTTCATAAAGTGCCCGCGACATGTCTTCGATCCCGAAATATGAGACATGGATGAAGGGGATCCCGTATGTGTTTTGCATCTCTTTGGCCAAGTGGACCATGGACCCGCTGCACTGCACAACATTGAGAGCCGCGCCGTGAGCCCGGCGGATGTCGTCCACGCGTCCGTCTCCGGTGATGCTCGCGACGACCTCGATGCCCATCTTCTCGTAGTATTCCTTGATGAGCCACGTCTCGCCGGCGATGTTGAAGTCGCCCATGATGTTGAGACTCAGCGGACTGATCCCCGAGGTGTCGCCTGTTCCGACCAGTTGTCCCATGGCGTCGCAAGCGGCCTTGTATCCGTCTTTCTTCGTTCCTTTGAATCCTTCGCTGTGCACAGGGAGGACCGGGATCCCCTTCTCCATCTGCACTTTCTTGCAGACGGCCTCGACGTCATCGCCAATGATGCCCACGATGCAGGTCGCGTATACAAAGGCCGCTTTCGGTGTGAATTGATCGATGAGTTCGTTCAAAGCGCGATAGAGTTTGCCTTCACCACCGAAGATCACATCCTTCTCACGCAGGTCGGTGGTGAAGCTGAGCCGATGCAACTCAGGCCCAGAGGACAGGGCCCCCCGGATGTCCCACGTGTAGGCAGCACATCCGGCGGGGCCGTGAATAAGGTGCAGTGCATCGACAATCGGATACAGGACCACGCGGCTCCCGCAGAAGACACAGGCGCGCTGACTGACCGAGCCGGCCAGGCTGTGTTTCTCGCAGGCCATTCGAAAGGGTTCCTGCCCTTTGCGGTGAACCTGATCTTTGCGTCCTTCCAGGATGCTGCGCGAGGTCGTGTCCATGTTTACATCACCAGTTCAAAGCTCTCTTCCGGCGAGATTTCGTCCTTGTTATCCAGCATGGCGTCCAGGATCTTCTCCAGCAGACGCAACGCGCCGATGTATCCGACGGTGGGGAAGTACGAGTGTCCGACGCGGTCGAGGATGGGGAATCCATGACGGACCAGCGGAATCCCCTCGTCGCGCGCGATGTACTTGCCGTAGGTGTTGCCGATCAGCAGATCGACCGGTTCCTGCTTGATCCACTGGTGCATCAGGAACATGTCGGCGCCGAGGCCCTGCTTGACCTTCGCCTCGGGCACGCGACCGTCCAGCGCCTTCTCGATCCGCCTGAGGAAGGCCTTGCCGGGCGTTCCGGTGACGATGTAGACCGGCCGCATGTCGAGATCGACCAGGAATTCGGTCAGCGAGACCAGTTGGTCGGGGTCCCCCCACAGGGCGACGCGCTTGCCGTAGAAGTACTGGTGCATATCGGTGATGATGTCCACGACGCGGCCTCGTTCGTCCTCGACATAGCTGGGGACCTTGACGTTGGCCATACGCCGCAGGGCATCGACGAATCGGTCTGTCGCTGCCAGGCCGATCGGCAGATCCAGAACTTCGCAGGGAACGCCGCACTTGACGTCGAGTGCGCGAGCCGCTGCGGCTGAGGCCGTACGGCCGAGGGCCAGTGTGCCCATGCTCGAACCCGTCAGCTTCAGTTCGGGTACGGTGACGCCTCCCTTGGGGTAGAAGTCATACTCCCCCGTCTGCGGGGCGTCGAGCACATCGCTGGTGTCGGGGAACATGATCGTGTCGACGCCCATTTGCCAGCAGATCCGCTTGATCTCGCGCATGTCGGACGGTTCGACCCATCCCGGAACGACGTTCAATCGCTGGCTCTTGGTCTCCGACGGTTCGGCCAAATAGTCCACCATGGCCTTGACCATATTCGAGAACCCGGTGACGTGTGATCCGACATAGCTCGGGGTGTTGGCGTGGATCACATATTTGCCCTCCGGGATGGACCCTTTCTCGCGGGCCTTGTCGACGATCTGCGGGATGTCGTCACCGATCGTCTCCGACAAACAGGTGGTGTGGACCGCGACCACGTCCGGGTTGTAGATCGTGAAGAGGTTGTTCAATGCCTGCAAGAGATTGGACTGGCCTCCGAACACCGAGGAACCTTCCGTGAACGAGCTGGTTCCGCCCATGATCGGCTCCTTGTAGTGACGAGTCAGCGCGCTGCGGTGGTAGGCACAGCAGCCCTGCGACCCATGACTGTGGGGCAGGCAACCGTGGATTCCCAACGACGCATACATCGCACCGATTGGCTGACAGGTCTTCGCTGGATTCACAGCCAGGGCATTTCGTTCGACGACCTCGGCCGTTGTATGTCTCAGTAACATTGTTCGCTCCTTGGGAAAGGCCTATGTGTGAACCAATTCCGCCTCAAGAGTCGGCTTACCGGATTGCTGCCAGGGCGGCCTGACGTACGACCAGACCTTGGCGTGGATCATGCGATCGACCGTGTGGTAGAAGGTGATTGCGCCTTTGAACACGGCAAACGGTCCACCATAGTCGTAGCTGTGAAGCTGCAACATGGGTGTGCCCGTCTTCTGCACGGCGTACTTCTCTTTGATCCCGGCGCAGAAGATGTCGGGCTTGAGGATCTCGATCATCTTCTCCGATTCAGCCTGGCTGATGTCGTCGACTATCAGGGTTCCGCTTTCCATCGTAGGCATCATGCCTTCGTAGCCCTTGAAGTCCATGCCTTCGGTTTCCAGCTTCTTAATCTGAGCTTCGTCCTTCCTGGGTCGGTATTCTTTCGGGTCGGCCGTTACGGTTAGTTCCTCAATGTTGCGGCTGTCGGCGTCGACCTTGATCGTCGGCAGCACTTTGCGGCCTTCGTAGTCGTCGCGGTGTGCGAATTCATATCCCGCGGCCACCGTCTTCATGCCGATTTCCGCAAAGAGATCCTGGTAGTGATGAGCACGCGAGCCACCTACGAAGAGCATGGCGAGCTTACCTTCACAGCGTGAACGCACCTCTTTCTGCGCCTTGGCGACTTCCTTCATTTCCTCGGCGATCACCTTCTCCACGCGCTCAATCAGCTCTTTGTCGTCGAAGTACTGCGCGATCTTCCGCAACGACTTCGCGGTCGATTCGGCTCCGATGAAATTGACCTTGATCCAGGGTATGCCGTACTTCTCTTCGATCATGTCGGCCACATAGTTGATCGAGCGGTGACACATCACGCAATCGAGGTCGGCATGATGGGCGTTGGTGAAGCCTTCGTAGGTCGAGTTACCGCTGAACGTCGCATTCAGATGAATGCCGCAACGTTCGAGAAGATCCTCGATGATGAAGGCATCGCCACCAATGTTGTACTCGCCCAGCAGATTGATCTTGAACTTGGCCTTCGAGGGCTTCTTGCCCAGCCCGATCACGTGCTTGAAGAGCTGGTTGTTGGCAATATGGTGTCCGGCGGACTGACTCACCCCCTTGTAGCCCTCACAACTGAATCCGAATACGTTGATCCCCAATTCCTCGGACATCTTCCTGGCGACGGTGTGGATGTCATCACCGATTAGCCCGACCGGGCACGTGGCGAAGACGCCGATGGCTTTGGGTTTGAAAATCTTGTGTGCTTCTCGGATAGCCTCGGCGAGTTTCTTCTCACCGCCGAAGATGATCTCGTTCTCCTGCATGTCGGTCGAGAAGCAGTAGGTCATGAAGTTGGGATCATCGTCCGACGCCGGCTTGGTCTGGTTGCGCCGGGTCAGCCAGGAATAGAAGCCACATCCGATCGGACCATGTGTCAGATTCAAAATGTCCCGCGTCGGCCCCAGCACCACGCCTTTGCAGCCGGCGTACGTACAGCCTCGCTGCGTAATGATCCCGGGCGTGGTTCGCGTGTTAGCCTTGATCTCGGGAACGTTTAGCTCATTGTCCTTCTGGTTGACGACGATCTGTTGCGCCCTCTTTCGGGCGACCTTCGACGGGTATCCTTTGAGCAGTTGCTCTTTAAGGTCGCTGGGGTCGAGTTTCCTTCGCGACGGCATAATGTCACCTCATTTCGTCATGGCGGGCTCGGGCTCTGCGATCGCCTCATCGCCCCGTTCGTTCGTTCGGACTCGGATGGCGTCGAGCAGGGGCTCAACGAAGATCTTGCCGTCTCCGGGTGATCCGGTCTTGTTGACCTTGATGATCGTCTTGACGACCAGATCCACCTTGTCGTCGGTGACGATGATATTGAGCATCCGCTTTGGGATCAGTTTGGGGCCTGGCCCCAATTGGTTGATGGCCTCTTCGTAACCCTTTTCGGCGCCCTGGAGCAGCAGGAAATCCACTTTGCCCTTGCCTCGCCCGACGACTTTTCTGGCGGTCAGCGACGAGATGCCGGCGTCGGCCAGTGCACGCTTGGTTTCGTTCATTTTATTCATACGGATGATTGCCAGGACTTCTTTCATGGCCGTGTGTCCTCCCGAAGCTATAGTTGCTTCTGTCCTGAGCTGACGGTATAGGCTTCTTCAACCGCTGAGACGAAGATCTTTCCGTCGCCGAAGGCGCCCTTCGATCCGCTTCGGGCCGACTTGACGATCGTGTCGACGACGAAGTCCTTGTCCTCGTCCTTGACGACGGTGAAGATCAACTCCTTCGGGAGTTCGTCGTAGGTGATCTCGCCGATCTTCATTCCGCGCTGCTTGCCGCGACCGAAGACGTCCATCTTGGTCACGGACGGGAAACCCGCGTACATCAGTGCCGACAGTACCTCGTCCACCTTCTCCGGACGAACGATGGCTCTTACCATGATCATGTAGATTCCCTTTCGTTATCGAGTTGGGTCTATATTGATGTCACGCCGCAAGAAGGCCGTAGTCCAGCAGAAGGCTCTCCAGTTCCGGGATTTCCAAAGGCTTCGGAATGACGAACATTTTGTTTTCATCGATGTTCTTCGCCAGTGTTCGGTACTCGTTGGCCTGCGGAACTTCCGGGTTCCATTCGATGACTGTCTTCTTCTTGATCTCTGCCCGCTGGACATCGTTATCACGCGGAAGGAAGTGAACCATCTGGGTGCCAAGCTGGGCGGCGAACGCCTCGATCATCTCTCGTTCGTTGTCAACGTTTCGACTGTTACAGATCAGCCCCCCCAGGCGAACGCCGCCGGCTTCGGCAAACTTCACGATCCCCTTGCAAATATTGTTGGCCGCGTACATGGCCATCATCTCACCGCTACAGACGATATAGATTTCCTGAGCCTTACCCTCGCGGATCGGCATGGCAAATCCACCGCAGACGACGTCACCCAGCACGTCATAGAAGGCGTAGTCGATATGCTGATCTTCGGTGTACGCGCCGAGTTGCTCGAGCAGATTGATTGAGGTGATGATGCCTCGACCGGCGCAACCGACGCCCGGTTCCGGACCACCCGACTCGACACAGAGCGTGCCGCCGAACCCCTCGCGTCGGATGTCTTCCAGTTCGACGTCTTCACCCTCTTCACGGAGCGTGTCCAGCACGGTCTGCTGGGCCAACCCGCCGAGCAGCAATCGCGTCGAATCCGCCTTCGGATCGCAGCCGACCACCATGACCTTCTTGCCCATCTCCACGAGTGCCGCGACGGTGTTCTGCGTGGTGGTGCTCTTGCCGATGCCACCTTTGCCGTATATTGCGACCTTTCTCATACAGTTTCTCCTTTGGATTGCGATGCCCAATTGTCTGATGTCACAACACAGAGACTATTACGCAATGTGTGTGCCAGGCATGGAAGGCAGTACAGATTCGTTTTGGATCAGGTCATGTGGCAGCCAGATTGGCCGATCCGGGGGGATATGGATCATCGAGACTTCCTTGGCGATGAAGCTTCGATGAGGCGTGTCCAGAAGAGGGCTGATCGAAAGATGGAAACAATTGTCGCGCCAGTCGACTGTAGACTGTGGAAGCCCTCCAAGAGGCCATTAAGACAGGCTCTGGAGGGCTTTTGACAAAAGTGTCACAGAACTTAGCTTCTATGACATTTTTGTTCCAGTTCCGATCAGCATCAACGCCGCTGTGTAGCGGATCGATGATACGAATGCTTGTTGATTCGGGTTCATCGGCGCAGGGCATCTGTCCGGAAGGAGTAGCGATGGTGTCGCGGTCTGGCAGGGAGCGGTGGGTTCAGGACGATCGTTGGCGCGATCCCTTGCGGAAGAGGCATCGGTAATCGATGCACAGCTTTTTGATCTTGTAGCGAATCATGCGTTCCGTGATCCCCAATTCCTTCGCTGCTTTTCGGACACTGCCCTCGTTGCGTTTGAGTGAATCGACGATCATATCCCGTTCCAGGAGATTGACACGAGACTTCAGCGTCGGAGAGGTGGCGGTATCTGTCTGATCCGGCGTCTGCAACGTCGGAGGCAGGTCGTAGGCGTGGATTACCTTGTCGGTGCTCACCAGTACGGCGTGTTCGACGCAATTCTCCAACTCACGGACGTTTCCGGGCCAGTGATATGCGTACATCATGTTGATCGCGCTGGTGCTGATGCGCCGGATCTCCTTGTTCATCTTCCGTGCGAACTTCGTCACGAAATGATCGGCCAGAACCATGACGTCATCCTTGCGCTCGCGCAGCGGAGGCACGTGGATGGCAAAGACATTGATTCTGTAATAGAGATCATTCCGGAACTGCTGCTCGGCGATGGCCGCCTCGAGATCGCGGTTCGTCGCCGCCAGGATTCGGATGTCCGCCGAAATCGTTTTGTTGCTTCCGACGCGCTGGAATTCCTTCTCCTGCAAGACGCGCAACAGCTTGACCTGGAGCGGCATGGGAAAATCGCCAATCTCGTCGAGGAACAGCGTACCGCCCTGGGCCTCCTCGATCCGGCCGATTCGCATGTAGGAGGCGCCGGTGAAGGCCCCTTTTTCGTGACCGAATAGTTCGCTTTCAAGCAGGTTCTCACTCAGAGCGGCGCAGTTGACCTTGATGAACGGCCCGTTGGCTCGCACGCTGGCGTAGTGGATAGCTGATGCGACGAGTTCCTTGCCCGTTCCCGATTCGCCCCGGATCAGAACCGTCGTGTCGGACGATGCCACCTGGTGGATTCTGCGGAAGACCTCGTGCATCGCTCGGGAATTGCCCTGCAAATTTGCGGGCCGCTCCGAGGCTTCGATTTCGCCACGCAGCCTGAGGTTTTCCTTCTCGAGCATCTCGCAGCGCAGCCTGGATTCCCGCCGAAGCTGTACATCATGCGCGATCATGCAGGAGACGATGTCGAGCAACTGCGTTGCGTCCTCGATTTCCAGGGTGGCCTCGAAAGGAACGTCGGCGGCGAGCGTGCCAACGACCTGCGCTCCCACGGAGATCGGTACGCAGATGAATCCGGCGGCTTCGTTCTCCTCGGAGCCACGTTGGTGGATTCGACCACGGAATTCCGGTTCCTCCGCAATTCGCGGCACGACCGCCGCTTTGCCTGTCTCGAGCACCCGGCCCGTCACGCCTTCACCCCGACGGTACGAGACTTCTTCTCGCACCGCGGCGGTCACGTTGCCGGCCGCCTCGAAGACCAACTCTCCGCCGCTGGGCGACAGCAGCATCACGGTGCATCGACGCAAGCCCAGTTCCTTCTCTATGCTGGTCAATACCTCCTGGAGCAATTGCCGTTGTCCGAAATGGACACTGAGCAATCTGGAGATGTTGCGAAGGGCGTCGAGTTGCTGAAAATGTCGCTCTCGCCAGTCTCCGCCATTGGCTGGCTCTATACAATTCTGTCGAACGCTATTCATATGCATACAGTTTTGTAGTCAGTGCAGCGATGGCGATACGAGCAGGCCCCCCGATGGAACCGGTCCGCAATTGATTTAAGTGCCGCAATTCAAAGCAGTTATGCCTCTTATGTCATCATCTTCCGCCGAGTTTCACTACTCTCCTGGCTCGGGACAGCTCGTTGCTATTGGATGAGATTGCAATTGCCGTGCCAGAGGTCTGGTATATTGGGAGGTTTCGGTTAGCGGCGGGGAGGGATTGACGCGGGAAGAGGCATCTTCGAGTCGCGATGGACCGTGACGAATGGTTGCCCGAGGTTTGCGACCTGTGCTATTATGGCTGTGACAGGTGCGTGAACCAGGATGTTTGACTCTGCGAGCCATTCAGCGAGGATAGAAGCCATGTCCAACCCTTTGAACCAGCGAATGAGACCCTTGACGATCCTATGCGTGCTGATGTTATCGGCTGTTTCTCCGGCGTGGGGCCGCTTGGCATCAATCTGCGACTTCGGCGCGGTCGGTGATGGTCAGACGATCAACACCGAAGCCATTCAAAAGGGGATTGATGCCTTGGCGACAGACGGGGGCGGCACCCTGGTCGTCCCAGCCGGGACCTTTCTCAGCGGAGCCATTTTCCTGAAGCAAGGTGTCGACCTGCACATCGCCAAGGAGGGGGTGCTCAAGGCGATTGTGGATCGCAGTGCGTTTCCGGAGGTCGATACGCGCTGGGAAGGCCAGGAACGTCGCTGGATCTGTGCTTTCATCAACGCTTTTGACATGGCTGGTCTGGACCTTACGGGCGAAGGTTTGATTGACGGCTCGGGCGATGCCTGGCGCAGCGAGGCACATCCCAGGCCCCGCTTGATCGCCATCCAGAACTGCAAGGATGTGAAGGTTTCGGGGCTGTCGATCAAGAATCAGGCCTGCTGGGGTGTGTTCGTGCTCTACAGCGAGGCGGTTGAAATTGAGAACCTGACCATTCGGGCCGAGCACAATATTCTCATGTCCGACGGTATCGACATCGACTCGTCGCGGAAGGTCCACGTCATTGGCTGCGATATCGACACCAATGACGATTGCATCGCCATCAAGAGCGGCAAGGACGAGGATGGACGCCGGGTCAACCGGCCTGCGGAAGACATCCTTGTGGAGAAGTGCCACTTTCGCTATGGGCACGGTGGAGTCTCGATGGGGAGCGAGATGTCCGGCGGCATCCGCAACGTCGAGATTCGCGATTGTGTTCTGGACGCGGATAACTGGGCTCCCATCCGGTTCAAGAGCCAGCCCAGTCGCGGTGGTGTCGTGGAGAACATCACCTATCGCGATCTGACGCTAAATGGCACGAAGAAGGCCTTCGAGTTCAATATGGCCTGGCGAATGGTACCGCCGCTCAAGCCGCCGTCGGATCCGCTGCCGGTCGTGCGCAACGTCAAGATCATCAACGTCTCCGGCACGACCGGCTATGTCGGCGACATGCATGGTCTCAAAGACAGCCCCATCACGAATGTGTCGTTTGAGAATTGCCACATCAAGGCTAAGCGAGGCCTTGTGCTGGAGAATGTCCGGGATCTCGACCTGTCCGGACTGACGATCGAGGTCGAAGAGGGCGAGCCCATCACGCGTCGCAACGCACAATAGCACTTCGCGATATTGGGAGAAGGTGGAATCATGAAGCGGACTCTGACAACTCTCGCATTAAGCCTGACCATGATCTCCATGTCCTGGGGACAGCAGCCCTGGCAACAACTGTCGAACCCAACGGCCCAGGAGGTGGCGGCACGTTTGCAGTCTCCACCGCCGGAATATGCGGTGACAGTGACCTGGGGTTGGGATGGACCCATCACCGAAGAGGTGATCGTTCGCGACCTGGATCTGGCGCACAAGCGAGGGTTTCGGGTCGTGACGATCGAGGCCGGTTATGACATGGACAACGCCCCATACCTGACGGATGGGTGGTTCAAAATGGTGCGGTTCGCCGTCGAGCAGGCCAAGGCCAGGGGGATGCGGGTGTGGATCATCGATGAAGGCAAGTATCCCAGCGGCTTTGCCGGCGGGAAATTCAGTCAGGAACGTCCGGACCTGCGCATGCAAGGACTGGGCGTGGCCGAGACGATGAACGTCGAGAATGGTCAACGTGTCTCTCGCAAACTGCCCGAGCAGACCGCAGGTGTCCTGGCGATCGACCGTGAAAGTGGCCGTCACTTTACGCTGGATATTCGCGATGGCAAGATTGACTGGACGGTGCCGGAATCGGGACGATGGCAGCTCTTCGTCATCGACCACAACTTCCGCACGCCTGTGACACGGGCGGTCAACGATTCGACGCGATCCAAGACGACCAAGAACTCCATGGGCGATCTGCTTAAGCCTGAGGCGGTCAAACAGTTCATCACCTGGACACACGAGCAGTACAAGAAATACCTGGGGGCCGAACTGGGCACCACCGTATTGGGCTTTCGAGGAGACGAGCCTGACTTCGCCTATGCCGCCTACACGGATGGCATTCTGGATCTGTTCAAAGAGAAGAAGGGTTACGATGTCACGCCCTATCTGGTTTACTGCGCCTCGCTGGGACGCCGTGCCCCGCGCATCGAGCTGACCGACGAGCAAAGGCGTCGCCAGGGCCGATTACTGGGACATCTGGTCGGCTCTGTTCGGCAAACACTTCTTCGGTCTGCAAGCTCAGTGGTGTGAGGCCAACGGTGTCGAGTACATGACGCATCTGAACAACGAGCACGCGATGCAGCGGTTGGTCTTTTCCAGTGGCGACTACTTCCGCGACCTGCGCGAGGCCCAGATTCCTGGTGTTGACAGCATCTGGAACCAAGTCTGGCCTGGAAAGGACGCAGACTTCGTTCGCCTGCCTGCTTCGGTTGCGCACGTCTATGGCAAGCGTCGCGCGCTGAGCGAGAGCTATGCGGCCTACAACGAATCGCCCGTAACCGTCGAGACGGCCGAGTGGGGCGCCCACTACCAGCTTGTGCGAGGCATCAACCTGTTCGAGTTCATGTTCTATCCGGCTTCGTCCAAACCCCAGGAGAACATCCGGCAGCAATACTACTACATGGCCGATCCTGCGTTCCCGGCCATGATGGCCTCGGTCAATCGCGCCTGCTACGTTATGTCGCAGGGGCGCTCGGACGCCTGCATCGCCGTCTATTTCCCGTCGCTGAGCTTCTGGTACGATGATTACGAGCCTGATGAAGCGATGTGGACGCTGGCCCGACAACTGTCTGAGTGCCAGCGAGACTTCGATTTCGTCGACGACGAATCGCTGGCCAAGACTATGAGCCTCAAGAAAGGGCGATTCACCAATCTAAGCGGACAGAGCTATCAGGCCGTGGTCCTGCCATCCATCAGCGCGATCTCCAAGGGGGCACTCGACCGCTTGCAGGCGTTTGCCAAAGGCGGTGGCAAGGTCATCGTGGTCGGAAAGACCCCGTCGCTGGTCGTGGACGAATCGTTCATGAAGGCTCAAGCTCCTAACGATCTGTCCTGGGCTGTTCGGGAAAGCGCGGTCGAACTCACTGGCAAGGTGAAGGCTGCGTTGCCCGCTCCGGATGTCGTCCTGGATCGACCTTGCGGCGATCTGAAGGTTATGCACAAACGCTGGAAGAACGCCGACGTCTATCTCCTGTTCAACGAGGTCAAGGAGCCGCTGTCGCGTCAAGTGACCCTGGCAGGCAAAGGCACCGTCCAGCACTGGATCACACGGACCGGTCGAATCGAGACCATCCCGGCTACGACTGCCGGTCCGGGCAAGATGGAAATGTCCCTGGCATTCGCGCCCTACGAGGCCAAGCTTCTTGTGATTGGCCCGGCGCTTTGATTCTTCTAAAGCGGCCAATTACGATGCTGCCTCGTCCTTTCGCACCCTCAAATCAGCTTCGATCGTGACCAACAGCTTCTCGCTGATCGGGT
Organism: uncultured Phycisphaerae bacterium; assembly: GCA_963726475.1. Taxonomy (GTDB): domain Bacteria; phylum Planctomycetota; class Phycisphaerae; order Sedimentisphaerales; family Anaerobacaceae; genus Anaerobaca. Next base: position 28,170 of record CAVSCO010000092.1, read on the forward strand.
AGAGGACCAGGAGCACACCGCAGACGAGGAGGAAGCCGGCCGGGACCACACTGAGTATCAGCTTGATGCCCTGGGTGGTTTCGGGGGTCTGAGCCTGATTGGCCACGTAACCGAAGTAGTCGAGCAGCTTGAGAATCAGATAGCCACCAGCGGCAACGCCCATCTTGATAGCGAACATGATGCCCGCGATGACCAGCCCCGTGGCGCGCCGGCCGAACTTCCATTCGTGAAAATCCGTGACATCGGTGAACATGGCGAAGAGGAATACGGGCGTCGCGCCGGCGATGATGGACCAGATGAAGTTCATGATGCCCAGAGCCACGAAGTTGTCCGGCGGCAACCAGTAGAACACCGCGCCGATGATGGCACCGGCCAGGGCCAGAAAGATGCTGGCCGACTTCTTGCCGAGGTGCTTCTTGCAGGGCGTACTGAGGAAGACACCCGCCATCATACCGAATGTTCCTATCGTCAGGAAGGTGGTCGTCCGGTCGAAGTCCAGCTTGAAGGGCCCCAGGGATAGGGTGTACATGACTTCGTTGCCACTGCTGCTGACATAGTCAAAGTAGTAGGCGATCGCGCCGTTGCGGATCATGTTGTGCGTCAGCCAGAAGATGCACGCAACGAACAGGATGATCCAGGGGACATTCCGGAATACATCGACGAGGTCCTCCCCGAAGGACCCCTTCTGTGTTTTGGCGGGTTCGACTCGTTCCCGAGTCGTCAAAAAGGTGATCATGAAGAGCACGATGGCAATGAGCCCGAAAACGCCCATCGTTCTCTGGTAGCCCAGGGCCTGGCTGTATCCCAGGTCGCTGTTGAAGCCTGAGTGGGTCTGGTCGGCGCCCAGCAGCTTTACCAGAGGCAGCATGAAGGTGGTGATCAGCAACATGCCGATGAAGGCGAAGAAGAACCGGTATTGCGAAAGCGTGGTGCGCTCTTTCGGATCCGGTGTGATCACCGCCATCAAGGACGAATAGGGGATGTTGACGGCCGTATAGGCCATCGTGGCCAGGATATAGGTGGCGTAGGCGTAGATCAGCTTGGCGTTCTGCCCCCACTCCGGCGTCACGAACATGCAGTAGATCAGCAGGCCGTAGGGGATCGGTATCCATAGCAGATAGGGTCTGAACTTTCCCCAACGGGTCTTGGTGCGGTCGGCGATCATACCCATCACGGGGTCGTTGACCATGTCCCAGATGCGCGTCACCAGGAACATCGTCGCCGCATGCTTGGTTGAGATGCCGAAGACGTCGGTGTAAAACTTTGCCAGGAAGAAACTCCACGCCTGGTACATGATATTGGAGGCGGTGTCTCCCAGACCGAATCCGACTTTCTCGAAGACCGACAGCCTTCCGGATGGTGCCGGGCCGTTGACATCGGAGGCGGTGACATCAGATGGGACGTTGGATTCGGATTCCATGTTTTGTCATTCCTCGATTAGGCGAACTGGTTTATACGAGCATCTTATGCGTCGACGATCTGCCCGCTGTACGGTTCCAGATGAAGGCTCAAGGTCTTGCTGCCTTTGGTGATGATTTGGGTGTCCTGAGGCTGATCGGTGTTGTTGATCGCGACCAGCTTGCGATGTCCGGGATAGTACGCACATTCGGTGTTCACGTTGCTGCACAGATACGTCTCGAACTGCGATTCCGCCTGAGCAGCAAAGAATATCGCCCGATGGAGCAGCCGTACATTCTCAGGGGTGAATTTGTGACCGGACAGATAGACACTGCGGCCCTTTCCGAACGACCGAGTCGCGATCATAGGGCTCTTGCCGTTGGCGGCCAGGACATCCGTCTGTTTGTCGAGGATATAGATGTTGTCAATGGCTGGGCCGAAATCCAGGGCATCCGGTGCATCCTTCATGATGAAGTGCCCGGCTCCAGCCGTTTCAAATTCCAGACGATTGAAGGCCTTGGTCAATCCCAGTTCGCGGTCGACGCCCAGGATATGAGCCAACTGGAAATATCGATTGACTGTGCCGTAGCGAGGAAGGTTCGCCCACGCCGATAAACCCACCACCGTCATGAACGAACTGTGAGATCGTCTCGATGACCTTCTCTCGGGCCCAGTGTTCGCCCCCGCACCAGGAGGTGTCGACCACGCCGGCGTTGATGATGACTTTGATGTCACTGGGGATGCCGCGTTCGACATCTTCGAAGCTGATGAAATCGACGTGCAGCGGGAGCCCCGACACGGACTCCATGACCTCGTTGTAGAAATTGTCATGGTTGTAGTGGCCGCAACAGCCCCAGGCCCGCAGCTTGCCCCAGGCGCTGAGGATGGCCACTTTGAAGTCGGGGGCATACGGGGCGTCGTTCTCGTGCAGACTGCGGAGCTGCCTGAACTCGTTGGTCATAGCAACGATGTACTCGATGAAATCCGGGTGGTTCTCGACCAGGTGCAGATAGCCACCAAAGCCGATGCGATCGACGCCTTCCCGCAGCAACGCCCGGCGAATGTCCAGCCAGTAGGTCTTGCATTCCAGCGTAGGATTACCGCCTGGCAGGAACGAGGGCGCACCGTTGACGCCGGTCGGGAAGAGGTACGGATGCATTCTCAGCTCTTTGACTTTGACATGCGGCGTGTTGGCCACCTTGCGTGCCTCGAACCCGCTGAAGATACCGTCGATGATGCCGTCGAGGTCCAGATCCTTGAATCGCTCGCTGTAAGGCTCCATGCCGACCCAGTGATCGTTGTAGAACACAAAGGCCTGCTTGCCGTGCACAGTGGATCAGGTCCACGCACTTGCGCCGAACTCCACGACGAACGCATTGATGAAGTCCATCCAATCGCGATACTTCTTCGAGGGGACCTTATGCGAAGTATTGTAGAGACCCGCATTGATGAAATCCTCCGACGACATCCGGTAGCCATACTTCTGCTCGAACTTGCGAATGGCGAGCGGATTGACGGAGAACTCGTACGAGCCCCAATCGTTGACGATGAACCGCTGCTTGGCCGGATCACCCCAGAACCACCAGAAGTTGTAAAAGAGAGAGGTCAATCGCACCACGCGGGTGTTCGGGTGGTCGAGCAGCCACTTCTCCAGGAGGGCCAGGATGTGCTCCTGTGCCTCTGGATGCATCGGCTCGATCGGCATGAGATGCTCGCGATCGCCCCAGTCGTTCGTGACATGGTTGTACATGGAGATCTCTTCCCAGATGCGATAGGAGAAGAAGTTCACCGTGTAGCTGTGCCATGGGATGGTGTTGCGGATAGTGACCGAACCGGTCGCCGGGTCGAACGACCAATCGGCCACGGGGACCTCGCATGCGGCCGTGCGATCGAAGACCTGCCACCATTGCTTTGGATCGTCGTCGCTGTTGATGCGAAACTGCTGGTCGAAATAGCCTGCCAGCAACTCGATGGTAACGGCGTCCCCTTCAGCGATTACCGGTTGGCTCATCATGCAACATTGCTGAAGCTTGTCCGGATGGGCCTTGGCCCACTCGTTATCGGCGCGGATGACGCAGACGGTGGAGTAGATATCGTAGCCCGACGTATAGATCTCGTCGGAGAGCTGGGTCCCGTCGCTGTCTCGGATCACATCGGCGCCCCACGTCTTGGCCAGGCGCAGCGTCAGTTCCTCGTATCCAGCCTCTCCCGGGAGGGTGAAGCCACCGGTGGTGAGCGATGTGTTGTCCATGTCGATTCCTCTGACGGGTTCCGCAATCGATTGACGCGCCGAGGTCACAGGAGGTCTCGGCCCTGTTTCTCGATGATAATGGACCCAGAGTATAAGGTCACCACGCCGGATCTGTCCAATGACTTCTCCGAGCCGCTAGACGGGAAGAAAGCTTCGCTGGCAGCGGGACTCGCGGAATGGCGTTGGTGAGAAATCTTCGCGTTCGACGGCAAGCGAATGAGTCGGCGCACCGAGATCAAGACAGCTTGGGAATGATCCAAAATGAACTTGCCGACAGGAGAGAAAATCGAGACACGCACCAGAACATCTCAATGGGCCGGGCTGGATTCGAACCAGCGTAGGCTCACGCCAACGGGTTTACAGCCCGTTCCCTTTAGCCACTCGGGCACCGACCCCCAACGGTCATCAATGCTCCGAATCCCGTTAGAAAGGCCATTAAACGAAAAACGGCAAATCCTGTCAACCGTTCAATCCAATTTTCTTGGCCTCCGGGGGCCATGATTCGACCATAGCGGGTCAGATGCTGCTCCTGTGCGACGCATTCAGCCAGAGAGCTGGCCTGTGTAAACTCAGATTCCGCCAAGGTTTACCAAGTTGTAACCGCTGGCGGTCAGTCGTTGATTGGCTCGATAGAACGGGTGTGCATAGCGGGTCTTGGCCGCGACCGTATCCCTGGCGCTGGCATCAGCCCAAATGCGAAGTGTCCCGTCTGGGTAGTAGCACAGAACTTGTTCGCCCGGGAGGTCCATGAACTTCGACGCCATGGCGACGTGCCCTCCAACGTTTCCGATGACCGCGCCGGTGCGATCGACTGCTGTTCCATCCCCTTCAGCAATCCCTCGAATCAGTTCGTGAATGCCGTCACCATCGAGATCGACGGGCAGCGTACAGAACACGCTGAAAGGCAGTTCATGCTTCCTGCCTGTGAACGTTTCGTAAGTGAATTCCTCCACGCTCTTGCGGAAGAAGCCATCCGGCCCCGCCGTCTTGGAGCCGATGCGGATGGCCATGGCGATGGATTCACCGTTCGGCCCGAGGCGAGCGGTCCAGCCCATGTCCATGTGCCCCGTTTCCAGATCGCCCCAGACGCGTCGGCCGGCGCTGTCGAAGAGTGCCACGCGAGGTGCCACGCCGCCACTTTCCCGGCACGTAAAGATAGACCATCGGCCGCTTGCGCGATCGAAGACCGGTTGGACGACATCGGAATGGCCTCGATAGCTGTCTCTGTCGCCACAAAAGAGTTCTTTGCCCGTATCCATTTCGATACAACGCTCGCCCCAGAGGAATTCGTCGATGCCGTCACCGTTGATGTCCACCACCGGGCACATATGGCTGCCTCTTGCCCGGGGGCATTGGCTTTGATCTCGTGCACCCATCGCCGGCTCATGTCGTGATTCCAGGCCTGAATCTTCATCGGCCCATAGGTGCCCTGTGCGGTGATCAGTACGGGCTTGTCCTTGACCTGGCCACCCAGGATGAAATTTCGGAACGTGTGGCTCGGACTTTGGTTGCGATCGACGGCGGGCCAGGGCCATCGCCCCAACATCTCCCCCGTGCGGGCGTCGAGTTGCTCCAAGCGGCGGCCGTTCAGGCTCAACGGGTGCTCGTCGTCGATGTTGTTAGCAAACCAGATCTCATCGACACCGTCGCCATCCAGATCAAACGGAAAGAACGGCGTAAACCAGATGCCCGGAATCACGCCGGCTCCGAGTTCCTTCTTCCATATCTCTGTGCCGTCCAGCGCGAAGACCATGATCTTCATGCGGTGGCGAGGGAAGAAGAACATCTCCACGTACGGATCGATCTCCGCGTCCTCGCAGTATGCGACGAAGATCGCTCGCTTGTCACCCAGATTCACCGGCACCGCCCGGCACTGGCCCAGACTCGAAGCGATCTTCATCTCCAACACGGGCCGAAGGTCGAAAGAGGCCGCTGCATCGACAGCTACGCTTGTGCAGAGCAACACCAGAAACCAGACTGTTCGGGTAAGCATCGATCGATGCGGCATCGCCATAGTCTTCCTCCATCAGGATCGGGTGTCTATCGGTGACACGAATCTGGACAGGCGCGCCACGTCCCTGAGGACGGTGTTCCGGGGCTGACGCCTCAGTCCAGTTCCATCGGAAAGTAATTCCGGGCGTTGTGGTAGCAGATGTTCTCGACCATCTTCCCGAGTAGCTTCATGTCCTTGGGGAGCAGCCCGGCTTCGACGTCGCTGCCCAGTACATTGCAGAGAATGCGCCGGAAGTACTCGTGCCGCGGATAGGACAGGAAGCTCCTGGAATCGGTGAGCATCCCGACGAATCGGCTGAGCAGCCCCATGTTGGCCAGCGTGCGCATCTGGGCTTCCATGCCGTCCTTCTGATCGAGGAACCACCAGCCCGAGCCCCACTGGATCTTGCCCGGGGCCGAGCCGTCCTGGAAGTTACCGATCATGGTGGCCATCAAGGCGTTGTCACGCGGGTTAAGGTTGTAGAGAATCGTCTTGGGCAGCTTGCCCTGGCTGTCGAGTCGATCGAGGAACCTCGACAGCGGCCTGGCGACTTCGAAATCCCCGATGCAGTCACACCCGATGTCCGGCCCGAGTTTGCTGTATAAGCGGGTGCAGTTGTTCCGCAGGGCTCCAAGGTGGAGCTGCTGGACCCAGCCACGGTCGGCGTCCATTGTGCCAAACTCGACCATCATCGCCGACTTGAACTGGAGCTGCTCGCGGGAGCTCAAGGCCTTGCCCGCGCGAATCTTGCCGAAAACGATTCGCACATCGTTTTCGGTGTAGTCTTCCGCATAGGCCGTTTCCAGGCCGTGGTCGGAGAGTCGGCAACCGTGAGCGTGGAAGTAGGTGTGCCTTTTTGCGCAGCGCGTCGATGTAGCTGTCGAACCCGGTAATCTCGATATCAGACACGGCTTCGAGTTTGTCGACGAAGGCGTTCAGCGCCGACAGGTCCTCCACCGCCATCGCCTGGTCGGGTCGCCATGCGGTGTGTACTTTGATTTCGAAACCATCGTCGCGGATCTTGCGGTGATGGTCGAGTGAATCGAGGGGACCGTCCGTCGTGCAGACCAGCTTGACATTCATCTTCCGCATGATGTTGCGAACGCTGAATTCGTCACTTTGCAGCATGTCGCTGCACGCATCATAGATGTCCCTGGCGGTCTTGGGATTGAGCAGTTTGCCCCTGATCCCGAACGGTTCGCGCAGCTCGAGATGGGTCCAGTGATACAGCGGATTGCCAAGGCAGTCGGGTACGGTGGCGGCCCATTTTTCGAATTTCTCGTAGTCACTGGCGTCACCCGTGATGTACTGTTCCGCGACGCCGTTGGTGCGCATGGTGCGCCACTTGTAGTGGTCCCCATAGAGCCAGGCTTGGGTCAGGTTCTGGAATTGGTGATCGGCCGCAATCTGGTGTGCCGGAAGATGGCAGTGATAATCATAGATGGGCAACTTCGCGGCATGATCGTGGTACAGACGTCTGGCTGTCTCGTTTTGGAGCAGGAAGTCTTCGGTCAAGAAGTGGTCGGTCATTGCACGTTCCAGAAAAGTGAGGGTTGGTGTCTACGCGTCGTCGTCCTGATCGCCTCGGGCCTGCCGTTTGGCGACAGGCTTCTTGAAGGCGGCCATCTGCTTGGCCCAATCGGAGATCTCGCTTTGCGTCTTCTGGAGCCGTTCGGATCGCTGCTTGGGCTGTTTCTTCTCCTCCTGCCGCATCTTGTACTCGTAGATCCCGTAAACGATCCATCCGCCGGCCACGACGATGACTCCCACGATCATGATGATCTTGAACCACATGGTGTTATCCCTTCTTTCGCACCCGATTCTCCTGAAGGCCTTCTCGGCACCCAATCTCTCCAAATCGTACCGAAATCCAGCGGCGCGGTCAACCGGCTCAGCGATATCGGGCCTGAAAGAAATGCAGGATGTGCCCCGGCGTCCGGGTTCGCGGTGCCGCAAACGGGCTCGGTCCGGCCTCTCGATAGACCAACAGTCGGACCATCGCGAGATCAGTACATGCGATGACGGAACAGCCATCCTGCGAGGATCAGATTGACGGTGCCGATGATGGCCATCGGCCAAAACTGGCTAACGAGATCGTGAAAGAGGGCTCCTTCGAGGAAGACCCCCCGCAGAATCACCATGAAATACCGCATCGGATTGATGAGGGTCAGGTCCTGTATCCACGCGGGCATGTTGGCAATCGGTGTGGTGAAGCCCGACAGGATGATCGACGGGACGAGGAATAGAAACGCCCCAAGCAGGCCTTGTTGCATGGTCACGGCCAGAGACGAGATCATCAGGCCCACGCCAATGACCGAGAGCAGGAACAGCGCCAGCCCTGTGTAGAGCGTGAGCAGGTGGCCACGCAGCGGGACTTTGAACCAGAAGGTGGCTACGAGAATGATCAGGCTCGCTTCGAGCATGCCGATGATGAAGCCGGGCAGGGATTTGCCCGCAAGGATCTCAGCCGGGCGAAATGGGCTGACCAGCAACTGATCGAACGTGCCTTGTTCCCTCTCTCTGGCGACAGACAAGGCTGTGACCATCGTAGTGACCACCAGCGTCAGCAGCGCGACGATGCCCGGGACGATGAACCACCGGCTCTCCAGATTGGAGTTGAACCACGCGCGACTGACGATTTCGGCCGGAGGGCCCGTGCCGCCATGCCGGCGCACCCAGTCGACGTTGAAATCGGTGACGATCGAGCGAATGTAGTTCAGGGCGATCATGGCCGTATTGGAGTTGCGTCCGTCGACGATGAGCTGCACGGTTGCCGAGCGTCCGCGTAAGAGGTCACGGCTGAAGTCTTGGTCCCAGATGAAGCACCAGCAGCACCTTACGGCTGTCGATCAACGGGGCGATTTGCTCTTCATGTGCGACGACGGCGACCTCCTCGAAATTCGCTGAGCCACGCAGGCGGGCGATCAAGTCGCGGGCGGGGCCATCCGGATCTTCGTTGTAGATGGCGTAGGGGACATTCGTCAGATCGAACGTGGCGGCGTAACCAAACACCAGCATTTGGATGATCGGCGGACCGATGATGACGAACCGGCTCTTAGGGTCCCGCAGAATGGCCAGGAACTCCTTGATCACCAGTGCACGTATTCGGTTGAGGGTGGACATTCGCCTTATTCCAAACGCTTTCGGGCCTTGCGGCGAGCCAGACCAAAGAAGATTACTATCATGATCATCAATGCCAGCGCGTTGGGCAGGACCACTGACCAGACGTTACCGGCAAGGAACACGGTTTGAAGGATCGAGACGAAGTAGCGGGCGGCGATCACGTGCGTCAGCACCTGCACAATCCGCGGCATGCTGCTAATGTCGAAGATGAAGCCCGAGAGGATGAACGCGGGCAGGAATGTGCTGATAATGGCGACCTGGCCGGCTACGAACTGGTTCTTGGTCACGACGGAAATCAGCATGCCCATGCCGAGCGCCACGAGCAAGAACAGTGATGACGCTACGAACAGCAACGCGAACGAGCCCCGCAAGGGTACCCCGAAGAGCCATATGGCCATCGCTACGGACAACAGCATGCCGCCTGTGCCCAGCGTGAAATAGGTGATGATCTTGCTCAGGATGATCTCACGCATTCGTACGGGCGTGACGAACATGGCCTCGATGGTGCCTCGTTCCCACTCTCGGGCCATCACGAGTGCAGTCAGGAGGGCCCCGATCAGCGTCATGATAACGGCGATCAGCCCCGGAACCAGGAAATTGCGGCTGCGCACCGCGCGGTTGAACCATATCTGCTGCTCCACCTGGACGGGCATCGCCAGTGAGGTGCCCTTGCTTTGGGCTCGGTGTTCGAGCCATTTCGCCCAGGCGTTTTCAACGTAGCCCAGCACGAGCCTGGCATTGTTGGCGTCGACCCCGTTGACGATAGTCTGAATGGGAGCATCCGCTGAACGGCCGAGCTGCCGCGCGAAGTCCTGTCTCAAACGGATAATGCCGTTGACCTGACGTCGTGCGAGGGCACGCTCAGCCGATGGCATGTCCTGGAAGAAGACGGGCTTGAAATACTCATTGCCCTGGAATTCCGCGATCAGTTCGGCTGCGTCGGCGCTGGGTTCTTCCACGACAATCGCCAGCGGGACGTGCTTCGCATCGAGAGACACTCCGTAGCCGAAGAGGATCAGCAACACCACAGGCATCACGAACGCGATCGCGATGCTGCTGGGGTCGCGCAGGACCTGAAGGAACTCCTTGCGAACGAGTCCGCGGAGCCGCATGGCCATGCGGCCTCCAGGTGCTCTATGAGATGGGGACGTCTTCATGATGCGACTTTCTCGCGTTGATCGGCCTCGATGAGAGCGATGAACGCATCTTCCATCGTCGGGTCGGGTCTTTCAGGCGAGCGGGCTCTTTCGCGAATTTCACTGGGCGTGCCGATCGCCAATATGCTCCCGGCGGCCATGATGGCCAGGCGGTCACAGTATTCCGCCTCTTCCATGAAGTGTGTCGTGACCATGATGGTAACCCCGCGTTCAGCCAGCGCATTGATACGACTCCAGAACTCGCGTCGCGCCAGTGGATCGACACCGGAGGTCGGCTCGTCGAGAAAGAGAATGTCCGGACGATGCATCAGGGCGCAGGCCATAGACAAACGCTGCTTGTAGCCCAGAGGCAGATTCACACAGGTCGAGTCGGCCACCGGCACCAGATCGAATTGCTGCACCGCCCATTCGATTCGTTCCGATCGCTGTCGTCCCGAAAGACCGTACGCACTGCTGAAGAAACTCAGGTTTTGGCGAACGCTGAGATCGCCGTACAGAGAGAACTTCTGTGCCATGTAGCCGATTCGCCTTCGCGCCGTCGCGGCCGCCCGTCGCAGATCCACGCCGGCCACCTGAAGGTGACCTGAACTGGCAGGCAGCAGACCACATAGCATCCGAAATGTGGTGGATTTTCCCGCGCCGTTGGCGCCGAGAAGGCCGAAGATCTCGCCTGGGAAGACCTCGAACGAGATCCCTTTGACGGCCCGGAACGATCCGAAGCGGCGCTCCAGTTCGTGCACCTCGATGACCGGGCCCTCGCTATCTGCACGCTCTTGTGATGGCTCGGATTCAGAGATGGCCGGTCGGCTGCTATCGTCGCCCGCTTGTCGGCCGCGAAGGGTTGTAATGAAGCTGTCTTCGAAACGCGGCGCGATCGGCTCCGTCGATATTCCCCTTACCTGGGCGGACAGATTCTGGACCGACGCAGGCGAATCATCCGCCATGACCAGCCGCACCTTGTCGGCCTGGATGATCGCATCAACAACTCCTGGCGCCCCGGACAACTGCTCCTGAAGACGCCGCTTGCTCGTTCCCGAGACCGTGGCCAGGTACGTCCGTCCTCGGACCCGGTCCTTGAAATGAGCCGGTGCTCCCTGGCCCAGCACGCGCCCCTCATGGACCATCACAATCTCGTCACAGCGCTCGGCTTCATCCAGATAAGCCGTGCTCAGCAGGACGGTCGTGCCTTCATCGCGTACGAGCCGATACACGATGCTCCAGAGCTCTCGACGCGACAGCGGATCGACGCCTACCGTCGGTTCGTCGAGCAACAGGATCTGCGGAGACCGCACCAGCGTGCAGGCCAGGCCCAGTTTCTGCTTCATGCCGCCCGACAGTCTCCCCGCCAGCCTTTTCGTGAACGGTTCCAGCCCCGTCATCTGCATCAGTTCTTGATAACGGGGCGGACGCTCATCAACCGGTACGCTTTGCAGATCGGCGTAGAGATCGAGATTCTCCTGGACACTGAGGTCTTCGTACAAGCCGAAACGCTGTGGCATATAGCCTACCGCTGCCTGCACGCTCAGCGGATCTGCTGTTACGTCAATGTCCAGAACGGTACTCGTTCCCGAGTCAGGCTGCATCAGTCCGGCGGCCAGACGCATCAACGTCGTTTTGCCCGCTGCATCGGGGCCGATCAATCCGGTGACGCGATTTTCGCGCACCGCGAAGGTCACATCGTCCAGTGCATCGATGGTGGACCTGCCTCGCGCGAATCGCTTGTGGATATGTTCGAAAGCCATGACAACATGACCGGTCCGATCTGCGGCGGCATCCGTGTCCTGGTGGTCGCGTGACATGGCGGTTCTCCCGGAGTCTGCGGCGGTCATTGTCCTGTGCCATTTTCGGCAGCCAGAGGAATTGTGACCGTGGCAGGCATGCCGAGCCGAAGCTCATTATCAGGATTGTGGACGTAGACGCGAACCTGATAGACCAACCTGCTGCGCAGATCAGGTGTCTCCACGGACTTGGGTGTGAACTGAGCCGTCGGGGAAATGAACCCGATCCAGGCATCGTAGATCTTGCCCGGATAGCTGTCGGTGGTCACCTGGGCGGTCATCCCCTGGTGAATCTTCCCAAGATCCTTTTCTGGAATGTAGGCACGCACCCAGAGCGGATCGCTCAGTGCCAGCGTATAGACGGGGGTAGCCGGTGAGGCCATGTCACCCGGTTCGAGAATCCGGTTCTGGACGATGCCTGTGGAAGGGGCGTAGAGGTTGGCGTCGGCCAGCTCTTGTCGGGCCAGCGCCAGTTGCGCCTGGTAGGCTTCCAGAGTCGCCTTAGCGGCCGCGATATCTTCCTTTCTTGGACCGGCGATGGCCAGGTCCAGAGTCTCCTTGGCGCTGCGCACCTTGGCGGCGGTGATTTGCGCACGAGCCCGGGCATCGTCGGCATTCTGTATGGGCGTAGCATCCTCGGCGACCAGAGCCTGCATGCGCCGATTCGTAATCGCCGCGTTGTTGGCGTCCGCCTTGGCGGCGTCGTACTCCGCCTGCGCTTGGCGGATCTCTTCAGGTCGAGAGCCTGCCTTCAGGCGGGCCAGTTGCTGCGCCTGAGCACCGACCTGGGCTTCCATGGCTTTCGTCGCTGCCTCCAGGCGTTCCTTCCGCAAGACGGCTACGAGCTGACCCCGCTCGACTTGATCTCCTTCCTCTACCAGCATCGAGACGATTCGTTCGCGGGCGTTGAAAGCCAAATCGACCTGCCGAATATCTACGTTGCCATACAGGACAAGCTCGTGTCTCGACTCATGGTCGAGCCGTGTCTGCCATAGGTAGATGCCTCCTGCGGCTCCCGCGACAATGAGCACGAACACCACCACAAAGTAACGCTTTTTCTTCGTCACGCGTGTCTCCCCAAACCCGATCGGGTCGATCGTGGCTGTCATCCGTATTGTGACCCCCGTGCTGCCTCACTGTCGCAGTTGCCGCGTCCAGGTGGCCAGTGCGGCGAGCAGATCTCGTATTCTCTTCCTCGTCTCTTCGTCACTGACGCGACCACTCGAATCAATCTTGTCCTGGGCGAATCCTACCATAACCTCCGGCTGGTTCAAGGGATGCATGTCCAGAAAGACGCACGACTGGCGCAGATGGTACTGAGCTCTCGCCGTTCCAAGCCCTCCGATAGACGCGCCCATGATCGCAACCGGTTTGCCCGTGAAAGCACTGTCACCATAGGGGCGGGAAGCCGAATCGATGGCGTTCTTGAGCACTCCGGGGATCGAATAGTTGTACTCGGGTGTGACAATCAGCAGGGCATCGGCCGCTCTGATCCTGGCCTTGAAGTCTTTGACCTTGGCCGCCGGTTTGTTCTCCAGGTCCTCATTGAAAGGCGGAATGCCCTCCAGGTCGAAGACTTCCACCTCTGCCCCTTCCGGCGCCAGCTCGACGGCAGCGTGCAGCAGGGCCTTATTGTGCGACTCTTTCCGCAGGCTGCCCGCGAATCCGAGAATCTTGATCGTCTCTTCCATGCTGTTTTGTCCTTTCAGTCAGTAGTGTTCTTCGGTTCACTGACGAGGATACGTCAACCGTAGGGTGTCGTGGCGTGAATCTCGATAGGGATTCTACTCTATTTGCCCGGGTATTTGCCCCTTGCACCGATGTCGTGATCCGATAAGTCCTTGTGATATAAAAGCTTCGGTGTCGCTGCGGGGAAACAGAAAAGGGTGAGCCTTTGAGGCTCACCCTGGGGATACGCTTGACTGAAAAGGGGTGAAACGAAATCGCCTACAGGCCCTTGGCGAGCATGTAGTACATCTCGTTCCAGCGGAGTTCCTTTTTGAATTCATTGATCTTCGTCTCCGCGTCGATCTGGACGCACTCGATGTCAGCCATCTCCGTGAAATCCTGCATGTGCTCGCTGGTCAGCGCCATGCTGAAGCCGGTGTGGTGGGCGCCGCCGGCGAGAATCCATGCGGCCGCTCCGATCTTGAGACTGGGCTTCGGGACCCACACCACGCGGGCCACGGGCAGCTTGGGCAAGTTGGCATCCGGTGGAACCACGTCGACTTCGTTGACGATCATCCGCAAGCGGTTGCCCATATCGACCAGTGAGGCGTTCAGGCCGGGGCCGTTCGGGACATTGAACACCAGCCGGCACGGATCGTCCTTGCCGCCGATACCCAGCGGGTGAACCTCCAGCGCGGGTTTGTTCTCGGCGATGGACGAGCAGACCTCCAGCATGTGGGCGCCCAGGACCTTCGGGCCGGCCGGGTCGAGATGATAGGTGTAGTCTTCCATGAAACTGGTGCCGCCTGGCAGGCCCGCGGCCATCACCTTCATCGCGCGAACCAGTGCGGCGGTCTTCCAGTCGCCTTCGGCGCCGAAGCCATAGCCGTCGGCCATCAGCCGTTGAACCGCCAGGCCCGGCAGTTGCTTCAGGCCGTGCAGATCTTCGAAGTTCGTGGTGAAGGCCTTGAAGTCGCCTTCCTCGAGGAACGCCCGCATACCCAGTTCGATCTCGGCCGCCTCGCGCAGCGCATCTCGCTGCTTTCCGTCCTTGCTGATCGGCTTGGCCAGCTCATAAGTACTCTCATACTCTGCGGTGAGCTTGCCGATCTCTTTGTCAGTGACCTTGTTCACCTGAGCGACGAGATCACCGACGCCGTAGCCGTATGACGGAGTAGCCCAGTCGTATCTGGGCCTCGACCTTGTCGCCTTCGGTGACGGCCACCTCACGCATGTTGTCGCCGAAGCGAGCGACCTTGGCTCCCTGCATGTCGTGCCAGGCGCAGGCCGCGCGGGCCCACACACCGAGTTCCGCCTGGACTCCGGCTTCCTGCCAGTGCCCGACGACGACCTTGCGATTCTTTCGCAGTCGGGTGCAGATGAACCCGAACTCGCGCCCGCCGTGAGCGCTCTGGTTGAGGTTCATGAAGTCCATGTCGATCTCGGCCCAGGGGATATCGCGGTTGAACTGCGTGTGCAGATGGACGAACGGTTTGCTCAATGCCTTGAGCCCGGCGATCCACATCTTGGCCGGGCAGAACGTGTGCATCCAGGTGATCAGGCCGACGCAGTTGGCGGTGGTGTTGGCCTTGACGCAAAGATCGTAAATCGCTTCCGGCGTCGTCAGGACGGGCTTGAAAACCACTTTCACCGGCACCTGTTTCGATCGGGAAAGCGCCTGCGCGATTTGTTTGGAGTCTTCGGCGACCTGCTTGAGGGTCTCGGGGCCGTAAAGATGCTGGCTCCCGGTCACGAACCAGGCTTCCAGTTTCTTGATGTCCTTGATCATAGGGTTCTCCGAGCAAACGCGTATTGTCCAGCCTTTCGCACAGTGCCGGTTAGATTAGCACGGTGCGCTGCGCGTGTCTAAGATTTTGTAGGCGAGAATGGCCGGATGGTTGCACGGTATCGGATGTTGGTGCCGCAAAATGGTGAATGTCTGTCGGGGTCGCAGCGTTTCTTCTGCGGCAGCGTCTGTCACGCGTCGCAAAATGGTGATTAGTCATTCAGAATTTGTTTTAGCCCACGCACGAGACGGTCAATACCTTCCGACGCCGTGTCGGCTTGCAGGGTGCCGTAGGCGACGCGAAGCAGGCACGGGTCAGGGATGCCGAACGTGCTTCCCGGGATGACGGCAACCTTATGCTCTTCGATCAGTCGGCGGACGAGGTCCATCGGAGTCATCGATGTGTGAACGCGGATGAGGAAGTAGAACGCCCCGGTGGCATTCGGGACCGTCACTGAGATCCTCGACGTCGCGCAACTTGTCCAGGGTGAGCTGCCTGACTTGTGACGTCACTTCCAGTTTCTCGCGACAATAGGAAGCGCCCACGCTCATCGCTCCGGCCGCCGCCCATTGCGAGACCACTGGCGGGCAGATTAGGATCGTATCCTGAATCTTGCGGACCGGTTCGAACAGATGCTCGGGGATCACCATCCAACCGATGCGCCAGCTTGCGAAACCGTAGGCTTTCGACAGAGAGTACAACGAGATCGTATGGCTTGAACTGCCCTCGATCGAGCCGGGCGAGAAATGTTCTGCACCCTCGTAGGTGAAGTACTCGTAGGCTTCGTCGCTGATGTGATAAATGCCTTGGTGCCGGCACAACTCGTTGATTTCTCGTAGTTCCGCTTGCGGGTACACCGCCCCCGTCGGATTATTGGGCGAGATAGTGACAACCGCCCGCGTCCTGTCCGTGATAGCTTCTTCGATAACCTTGGGCTGCAACTGATAGTCGTCGTCGGTCGGCACACAGACGGCCTTGCAGTCAGCCATCGCAATGGCCATTTCGTGGTTGAAGTAGTAGGGCAGATTGAGAATGATCTCGTCGCCTGGGTCGGTGATGGCCAGCACCGCGTTCATGAAGCCCATGTTCGCGCCGGCGGTGACGACGATTCGCCGGCCGGTCAGATCGATGCCGTTCTCTTTCTTGAGCTTGGCCTCGATCGGATCGAGCAGTTCGGGAATGCCCTGAACGAGCTTGTACTTATGGTTCTCCGGGACAGCCAGGAACCGTTGGAGAAAAGAAGCAGCCTCCGGGGGCGGTCCGTAGTACGCGACCCCCTGGCCGAGCGAGATGGTGCCTGGGTTGGCACGGATCAACTCGCCGACGACCGGGATGATCGGCGTCTGCACGGACTGCATCCGGAGGCTGTCGTGCATCGAAAGAGCCTCGGGCCTTAGACGACGTAGGTGGAGGCCGACGTTTCGCCACCTCGGCCGGTCCAGTTGGTGTGGAAGAACTCGCCGCGCGGCTTGTCCACGCGCTCGTAGGTGTGGGCGCCGAAGTAGTCGCGCTGGGCCTGGAGCAGGTTGGCCGGCAGGCGGTCGTGGCGGTAGCCGTCGAAGTAGGCCAGCGCCGTGCTGATCGCCGGCACGGGGATGCCCATCTCGACCGCTGGCGATCACGACGCGCCGCCAGGAGGCCTGGCGCCTTCTCGACGGCGTCCTTGAAGAACGGGTCCAGCAGCAGGTTCGTCAGGTCGGGTTGCTTGTCGAAGGCTTCCTTGATCTTGCCGAGGAAGGCCGAGCGGATGATGCAGCCGCCGCGCCACATCAGGGCGATGCCGCCGTAGTTGAGGTTCCAGCTTGTATTCCGCCGCGGCCGCCCGCATCAGCTGGTAGCCCTGGGCGTAGCTGACGATCTTGCTGCGTAGAGGGCCTGGCGCAGGTCGTCGATGAACGCTTTCTTGTCGCCTTTGAACGTCGGGCTTCGGGCCGCGTGAGAATCTTCGACGCCGCGACGCGCTCCTCCTTGATCGCCGACAGGCAGCGCGCGAAGACGGCCTCGCCGATCAGCGTCAGCGGCTGGCCCAGGTCGAGCGCCGCGATGGCCGTCCACTTGCCCGTGCCCTTCTGGCCGGCGGTGTCGAGGATCAGGTCGACCACTGCGTTGCCGTCTTCGTCCTTGTAGCCCAGGATGTCGCGCGTGATCTCGATCAGGTAGGAGTCCAGCTCGCCCTTGTTCCACTCGGCGAAGACCTCGTGCATCTCGTCGTTGGTCATGCCGAGACCTTCCTTCATCATCTGATAGGTCTCGCAGATCATCTGCATGTCGCCGTACTCGATGCCGTTGTGGACCATCTTGACGAAGTGGCCGGCGCCGTTCTCGCCGACCCAGTCGCAGCAGGGCTCGCCGCTGTCGGTCTTGGCGGAGATCGCCTGGAAGATGTCCTTGACGGCGGCCAGGCCTTGGGCGAGCCGCCGGGCATGATGGACGGGCCCTGCAGGGCGCCTTCCTCGCCGCCGGAGACGCCCGTGCCGATGTAGAGCAGGCCCTTGCTCTCGACGTATTTGGTGCGGCGGATGGTGTCGGGGAAGTGGCTGTTGCCGCCGTCGATGATGATGTCGCCCTCTTCCAGGTGCGGCAGGACCTGGTCGATGAAGTCGATCCACCGGCTTGCCCGGCCTTGACCATCAGCATGACCTTGCGCGGCGTCTTGAGGTTGGCCGTCAACTCTTCGATGGAGTGGCAGCCGATGATGTTCTTGCCCTTGGCCCGGCCGTTGACGAAGTCGTCCACCTTGGTGACCGTCCGGTTGAAGCAGGCCACCGTGAAGCCCTTGCTCTCCATGTTCAGAATCAGGTTCTCGCCCATGACCGCCAGACCGATCAGGCCAATATCCGCTTTCGCCATGATGACGCGCTCCTTTGTTGAGGTAGGGTGTGCATGGCACACCAATTCCATTGTCTGGCGAGGCCGAAGGTGTGCGATGCACACCCTACACTGCCTCACCCCTCCGGGTGCCCCTACGCATACCGGCACCATTCGGGCAAACCATTCTCGCGATTTCCCCCGCCCACGCAAGCCAAATCCACCCTGACCCATGATTCGGAGCCTCATCTTTGGCATCCTGAGGCCGGTAGAGACTGGCCATCAATCGGGTTGTGGAGCCGATGTAGCTTTGATACACTATTCAGAGAGACTCGGAAAAGCCCAAGGCAGGGCCTGCCATCAGGCTGCCACTAGATGAGGAACCAACAGTCATGATCGAGAAGCCAACTGTGTTTGTACTCTTTTGCCTGCCGGTGCCAGTTGCCCGTACGGTTTTCCTGCCGCAGTGGATTTGCGCCAGCAGATTCTCTCTGATTTCGAGGATAGGTATGCAAGCTTCCGGCTGATCGCCCAGGCTCACAGACCTTTGTCAACAGGATGGTACAAGGTTACCCAAATCTGGCACATGTGAGGGAGTTTCCGACACGTTTCGCTTGTCGACTACACCATCGGTCGATCTCTTTCTCGCCAGGAACCCGTATTTCGCGGTTATCGGTAAGATCGCCATCTGCCTTAGCATTCTGCACGCTGAGAAGTACAGCAGGTTCCGCGAAGAAGTCAAGAAGCCTGAACACGACTGGTATCGCTATCTCTACGAGAAACTTACGCGTGAGCTGACAGACAAGTGCAGTCTCCAGGAGTTTCACAAGAACAACGTGGCATTTGTCACGTTCAACTGAACTCTATCGCTCACTCGAACATTTTCTGTTCGAGAGCCTTCTCTACTCGTTTGAGGATGCGAGTGCCGACACCGTTAGAGAACAACTCTGCGGCATCCCGTTCATCACATCTATGGCAAGCCTGCCCCGTTGCCTTGGGAGGTGCCAGATCCACAGAAGGGGCTTGACTACGCCAGGAATATCGATGATTTGTCGTATCTCAACGTTCGTGGCTTGATCGACAACATCCGCGTCGTTCACGAACAGCACAAGAGCCCGCAGTTGGAGAGTGCACACGAGCAAATCTCAACAGCGGAGCGGGATCTTCTTCCTGGGGTTTGGCTATGCGGAAGAAAACCTGGCAACCCTCGGCTTCCTGCTTCAGCTGTGCCACCGGATATACGGCACAGCTATGGGCTGGACCCGCGAGGAGGTTAAGGATCTTAGTGGCGACCTCGTCCGCACACTTCAGCAGCGCTAAGAAGTCTGCCAGTGTAGGCAGCCAGGTTGAGGTGCACGCAAGAGACTGTGTCGGGCTGTTGCGTGAGTTCCTGTAGCGAGCGCTTGGGATCTATTGGAAGCGGGTGCGGGTGGACCAGAGGCCTAGGGCGGGGTTGGGGATGTAGAAGATCTGCTCGCCATCGACGGTGTTGAAGCCCTCTTTGAGTTCCTTCGGGTCGTACTTGGCCATCATCTCGGTCAGATCGGCGTATTGGAAGTTGACGCTCTCTATTTCCTCTTTCGTCAGGTGGCCCGGGCAGTAGGTGATCGAGAAGCGACCCTCGGATGACCCGTGGACGCCGGGGCCTTTTGCCCAGGCTGGGCAATGTCTTCCTAAAGGGAGAGGGTCAACACGGCCAGAAAAATGGTTGCCAGCTTAAGTACGCGCATTTTCATACCATCCTCCTTTTCTGTGATGAATCTACGTCCTTGCCCCGAACCGCTGTCCATGGCGCCAATTTCTCTTTTCCACAGTGCGGGAGTTCATCATTTGACAGGGGTCGTGATCCGACAGGTCGCCATGCGATTGCCATATCCGCATTTCGCATTTCTTTTGTTCAGGATTCAGCGCAGTCTATGCTCGGGGTATCCTACAGGCGGACAGCGTCCGGTGCCACTTTGAGAGATATGTACAGATTGAATAAAGCAAAAAAAGTGCCAGGTGCCAAAATATCGATGTTCCGTTTTGAATTATTTCTTTTCTCCTCTGAAACATCACTGCGCGTCGCTCTTCTCCCCGGCGTGACGGATGTTGTCGATCCATAATTTAAATATTATTCAGGATGTTGAATGTTCCTCTAACGCTTGGCAACGCGGAAGTGACCGTCTGCTGTCCAGGAGAATTATTGCCGGTCCTCATGTGCGAGGGATTTTTTTTCGGAGGGGGACTCTCCACGGGCGTGTGCCATGGCACACGATTGACGATTGTCGACTGTGCCGCGGCACACCGCGGCGAGGCGGGGCTATTTCAGGAGATGGTAATGGTGCATTTTACGGTAGAGGGTCCTGCGGCTGATGCTCTCAGAAGCTTTGCCGCCTCGGATCGGTTTCCCGAAGCACGCGCCAGGGCATCCAGAATGACGCCCTCGTCAATCCCGGCATCCCCGTTGAACAGGCCGGCCCCGACGCCTTCGCCTCCCGGGAATCGGGCGGCAGGTCCTCTACGGTGATGACTTTACCGAACAGCAGGAAGGCGTCAGCGCTCTTCAGCGCCCGTTTCCCGGCCAGGGGTAGCCCATGAAGATCTTTTGAACGTCGGACGAAACCGCTTTGATGTCTTTCTCGAATTTTTTGTTGAACTCCGACAGGAAGTGCTTGATGAGAGGGGAATCGCTCCCCGGCGGTCCCGGAGGGCGGCAGCCTGACTTCAAAGACCTTCAGCCGGTAGAGGCTCTCCCTGAATTCATGGTCAAGGACCTTTTCCTGGAGGTTCCGGTTGGTCGCCGCGATCACCCGGAAATCGACTCGGTGGGCCGGTTCCCTCCGACCCGGTAGACCTCCATGTTTTCGAGGACCCGAAGAAATCGCATCTGGGTCCTCGGGCAGATATCGCCAATTTCGTCGAGAAAGATCGTGCCCCCGTCCGCCCTCGAAACCTTCCGACCTTTTACTGCGCCGGTGAAGGCGCCGCGGGACGTGGCCGAAGAGCTCGCTCTCGAGATGGCGCTCGGCGAGGGCCGCCAGCAGTTGACCTCCACGAAGGGGCCGGCGCGCGGTCGGCTGTAGCGGCCATGGATGGCGCCCGCGAAGAGTTCCTTGCCGGTCCCCGACTCAGCCGTGATCAACACATGGGTCCGGACATTGGCCAGATTTTTTATCAGCTGGAAAATCTTTTGAATTTCCGGGCTCTTTCCGACAATTCGGTGAAATCCCCGGTGGCTTTGAGGCTGCGCTCCAGCCGCATCAGGTGGGTCTGGTCCCGGATGACCATGACGCCGCCGGTAAAATCATTCTGCCGGTTCAAGAGCGGCGAGACGGTGATGCCGACCATCTGATCGGGGCGCCCGGCGGCGCGGCATTCAACCGGACCCCGCTCCACCGGCAGCTTGTCCGTCAGCGTTTCATTCAGCGGCTTGAGGCATGCCATGCTGCAGGGGAGGGCCAGGTCGGCGAGCGGATTTCCCCGGGCCTGGTCGTCGCGGATGC
>CAVSCO010000093.1:0-40015 GCA_963726475.1 uncultured Phycisphaerae bacterium
TTTTTTTTTTGGTCTACGCCTCGACACATACGTATTGCTGCTGCGAAAACAGCGGGTACTGTTGCAGGGTAACAAATATATCTTTTACGAACCGATGCATAACGGGCAGGCTGAGACGATCGGGGCCTTTGTCTTTGTATTGTCTAAAAAAGGGATGGAACGTTACCAGTACAGGCGAGGATGTTCTGTCATGGCTTCGGCTCAGTTACGTATTGCTAGCTCGCTGATGGTCTGGCTGATCACGTGGGGCTTGCCCATGGTGACGGGCAGGCCAGGCAGGGTGACGTCGACGAGCTTTCGCTTGGGCTTCTGCGACTGCTCGAGCGCCGTCTTCTTCGCTTCGAAGGCGGCGGTGACGTCCTTCTTGATGCGGTTGGCGAGCTGTCCGGCCTTGGGCTTGTCTTCCTTGGGCAGCTTGCCGATTTGGCTGAGCAGATCGGTGACCGAGCCCTTGCGGCCGAGATACTTGATGCGGTACTCCTCGAGGGCCTTGAGGTCCCCTACCGCATCCAGATCCGCCAGGGCTTGTTGACCGGTTTGTTCGAACTGCTCAAGCATGGTTGCACCTCGTGAAGCGTGAAGCGTATTTCGTGAAGCGTCCACGGCCCCGTTCGCTCACGCTAAATTCGAATGCCGAAATCCGTCGCTCGTCGTTCGTGTCTCGTATGTCGTGAAACGCGAGGCTGCGCTCTCTACGCTTCACGCTTCACGAGACCCGCTTCACGCATTACGCCAGGGCGGCTTTGACGGCTTCGGCGATCTTGTCGAAGCCCTCGGGGTCGGCGATGGCGATCTCGCTGAGCATCTTGCGGTTCAGCTCGATGTTGGCCTTCTTGCAGCCGTTGATGAACTCGCTGTAGCGCAGGCCGCGGGCTTTGCAGGCGGCGTTGAGACGGATGATCCAGAGGCCGCGATATTCGCGTTTCTTGCGGCGGCGATCGGTGCGGGCGTTGACTTCGGCTCGTGTGGCGGCTTCTTTGGCCAGGCGGATGAGGCGTCCGGCGGGGCCGCGATGTCCACTGACCGATTTGAGGATGCGTTTCTTGGCCTGACGGCGGGCGGCGCCTTTGCGTACTCTCGGCATATCAGCTTTTCCTTATCGTTCTGTCGTATCCGGCCTACTGCGGCAGCTGATCGGCGCCGAGAAGCAGGCCTTATTCGGTTGTGATCCGCCCGGGCGGGCGGCGTACGTTCGACTACTTGACGCAGAGCTTGATCTTGATGTTATCTGCGGTCTTGATGCTCGTCACCGACGGGCTGCTCAGCCGGCGGCGACGCTTGGCGTTCTTGCTGCTCATCAGATGGCCTGAGCCGGCCCGGCGGTGCTTGACCTTGCCGTTGGCCGTGACTTTGACTCGCTTGGCGAGCCCCTTATGGGTTTTCTGCTTCGGCATTGACGTTCCACCTCACAACGATAGACGCGATTCGCTCTACACGGGTAAAAGCAGAAGTATACCGCTGGCGGAGCGAGCCGTCAACCCGCATGGGGGAACTTTGCGAAAAATAGGTGCTTTGCCGGCTTGGACCACGTCCAGGCGACCGCCGACCGTGGCGGTTACTGCCTGGGGACCAGCAAGAGCGTCATCCGTCGCCCCGACATCGAAGAAGGTCGCTCGATCTTCGCCAGGTCGTCCAGGGCCTCGGTGACGCGGGCCAGGACGTTGTAGCCGTGATCTCTGTGGAGCATCTGGCGGCCTCGGAAGAAGACGGTGAACTGCACCTTGTGCCCCTTCTCGAGGAAATCGCGGGCGTGTTTGACCTTGATCTCCAGGTCGTGCTTGTCGGTTTCGGGCCGCAGCCGGATCTCCTTCAGCGTGGCGACGTGGTGCTGGCTCTTCTTGTGAGAATCCCGCATCCGCCGCTTCTGCTGGTACTGCCACTTGCCGTAGTCCATTATTCGGCAGACGGGGGGCTCGCTGGTCGGGGCGACCTCGACCAAATCGAGACCCACCTCGCGGGCCCTGGCAAGGGCATCATCCTTGCGAACGACACCAACCTGATTGTCTTCCTCGTCAATGAGCCGAATGGTATCGGCCTTGACTCCCCCGTTAACACGTAGGCCTTTTTTCACGTGTAAGGACCACCTGACCTTTCTCAATTAACAATAAACCGGGTGAATTCGCCGCCGGGCCATTCGCAAACGCCCGCAACTGCGGCGACCACATTAGAACTCTATATTTAGGTCTTTATCGACGATTTTCTGGGTGACTTTCGCCAAAAACTCGCCGACAGGCATCGTCTGAGACTTCTGACCGCCGCGAACCCGCACGCTCACGGCGTCGGACTCGGCTTCCTTCGGTCCCACCACCAGCATGTACGGGACTTTCTCGCCGTGGGTTTTGGCAATTTTGGCCCCGATTTTCTCGTCGGACAGATCCGCCCCCACCCGCACGCCGGCCTCGAACAGCCGCTGCTGCACGGCCCGCCCGTACTCGCTGGTCTTCTCGCTGATCGGCAGCACCCTCGCCTGCTCCGGCGACAGCCACGCGGGCATCGCCCCGGCGTAGTGCTCGATCAGAATCCCCAAAAACCGCTCGAACGACCCCAGCACCGCCCGGTGGATCATTACCGGAGCCTTCTCGGTATTGTCCTCGGCCGTATAGACCAGCTCGAACCGCTGCGGCATCGAGAAATCCAACTGGATCGTCCCCATCTGCCACGACCGCTTCAGGCTGTCGCGGATATGGAAATCGATCTTGGGCCCGTAAAACGCCCCATCCCCCTCGTTGATCTTGTAGTCGATCCCCTTGTGCTCCAGGGCCCCCTTCAACGCATTGGTCGGCGATGTCCCAGATCTCGTCCGAGCCGATATGCTTCTCAGGCTTGGTGCTCAGCTCGATCATGAAGCCCTCGAACCCGAACGCCCGGTACGTCTCGAAGATCAGATTGATGGTCCCGACGATCTCCGCCTCGATCTGATCGGGCAGGCAGAAAATATGGGCGTCGTCCTGGGTAAACTGCCTCACCCGGAACAGCCCGTGCATCACCCCGCTGGCCTCGTGCCGGTGCACCATGCCGAACTCCGCCACCCGCATGGGAAACTCGCGATACGAATGCTTCGTCGTCTTGTACACCAGGCACCCGCCCGGGCAGTTCATGGGCTTGACCGCGTAACCGACCTTGTCGATCTCGCAGAAGTACATATTCTCTTTATAGTTGTCCCAGTGCCCGCTGCGGTGCCACAGCTCCTCGTTCAGAATGATCGGCGTCTTGATCTCGGTATAGCCGTACTTGCGGTTCATCGCCCGCAGGAAGCCGAGGATCTCGTTCCAGATCACCGTCCCCTTGGCGTGCATGAACGCGAAGCCGGGCCCCATCTCGCTGAAGCTGAACAGCTCCAACTGCTTGCCCAGGACGCGGTGGTCGCGTTTCTTGGCCTCTTCCAGCCGGTTCAGGTAGTCGTCGAGGTCCTTCTTGCTCGCCCAGGTCGTCCCGTAGACCCGCTGGAGCATCTTCTGCGTGGCGTCGCCATGCCAGTAGGCCCCCGCCACCGACATCACCTTGAAGGCCCCCACCTTGCCCGTACTGGGCACGTGAGGCCCCCGGCACAGGTCCTGGAACCCGTCCCCCTGGGAGTAGAAGCTGATCACCTCGCTGTCGACCCGCTGGATGTTGTCGGTCTTGTACTTATCGCCCGTCAGCTTCGCCAGCGCCTCGTCCCGGCCCATCTCCACCCGCACGAACGGGGCGTCCGCCTTGGCGATCTGGGCCATTTCCGCCTCGATCCGCTCGAAATCGTCCGGCCGGATCGGCTCATCCAGGTCGATATCGTAGTAGAACCCGTCCTCGACGGTCGGCCCGTAGACCAGCTTCGTCTCAGGCCAGATCCGGCAGATCGCCTCCGCCATCACGTGCGCACAACTGTGACGCATGGCGTCGAGACCCTCAGGGTCCCGCGTCGTGACGATCTGGACCTCCGTATCGCCCGTCACGGGCGTCGCCAGATCCACGAGCCTGCCATCGGCACGGGCCAGCAGGGCCACCTTGGCCAGTCCCGGCCCGATCTGTTCGGCTACCTGCTTGAAGGTGGCGCCATCGGCGACCTCCAACACGCTACCGTCGGGAAGAGTGATCTTTGCCATACGTCCTTTCAATACCCACACGCACCCACGTCCGCCGCACCCGGCGCCTCAAGCCCAGCCCGGCCGGCCGCAAGCACGCATCGCATATCCTAAAACCCTACCGACTATACCGCCCCCCCCCGCCGTGTCAAGCACCAACCCGCCGGGCCGGCCCGGCGGGCGTCTCGCATCTCGTCGCTCGTATCTCGCCCCCGCCCCGTTCGCAGTGACCCGCCACGGCGGGTTCCCCTTCCGCCAAGTGTCTTGTAGGTCGTGCGTCCTCGCACGACTTTGGGGCAGGCGGGTGAGCACGCTCCGCCCGCACGCAGACAACCGCCCCGCTGCCTTATTCGAACCGCGCCCTCGGAGCGTGCCCTCCTCATCACACACCAAGCCCCGTTTTGACTTGACATATCCCGTTGGAAAAGCTACGCTTAGGCTATATTGGTGAGCGAAGCACGAGGTGATTTATGACGTATCGAGGCCGAGTCAAAAACGGGGTCATCGTTCTGGAGGAAGGCGTGCAGTTGCGCGAGGGGATGACCGTGCGCATCGAGACGGCGGATCAAAACGAGGGTGTACCGGCCGATTCCCAACAGATGCAGTCGTTGCAGGAGGGACTCCTGTCATTCGCAGGCGTGATCAAGGACGGGCCTTCGGACTTGGCCGAAATCACGACCACTACCTGCACGGAACACCGCGACGATGAACGCGTGTTTCGCAGACACCTACTTCTTCATCGCCTTGCTGTTCGAAAACGACGAAGCGCATGAGCAGGCAAAGGCTATTGAACTGTCCGGGCAGATATTTACCAGCGCCTGGGTCCTGACCGAAGTGGCGGATGCCCTGGCGACACCCGGTCGGCGAGAGCGATTCTTGCCTTTGCTCAAGTTCTTGACCGACAATCCCTTGGTGACCATCGTGCCCGCCGAGCAGGGACTGTTCGATCGCGGTGTTGCACTGTACGACCAACGACCCGACAAGTCCTGGTCGTTGACCGACTGCATTTCGTTCATCATCATGCAGGACCATGGCCTGCGTGATGCCCTGACTGGCGATCACCATTTCGAGCAGGCCGGTTTCAACCTCCTGATGAAGTGAGGAATGCACCACCAAACTTCGTCAATCCAATACGTTGCACAACGTCGTCTCTCTCAATTTCTCCAACGAGATTAGACCATGGGCCGACGACTAGCCCCCCAGCCTCCCAAACGAACCGCCGACGCCCTCTGGCCGCCCGCTTCACGCTTCACGAGCACCGCTTCACGCAAGAAACGTGTCCCCGCGTTTTCTTCTTGCCTTTGGTGACCCGCCAGACGATAATGACGTCACTGAGACTTTGAGGCGGCACCCTTGGATACGCAGCAGAGATACCGGTCCCGGGCGTGACACCGGACGCAAGTGCGTGCGAAACGATGAAACAGGATTAACAAGAGACCCTAAGTCGCAAATAGGGGGCCGTCCCAAATCACGGTCCCTATTTAATCCGGGCCAACATGATCGGGTCGGTCCCCAGTAACTCAAAGCATCTTGTTCCGCCGAAGCCAGCCGACCAACCCCGTGCCGAGTGTTCCCAGCAGGATCGCACCGGGGACTGGGATTGGCGACGCGGTAGATACCGGGGAAACGAGTTCCGTCGAATAGAGTGTGTAGTGTCCATAGGAGTTCGTGTAGTACGGGATAGTCGGCGAGTAGCCACCCCAGTAGGTTGCTACGATCGCATCGTTCAAACCGACATCCACATTCGCAATGGTGACATCAAAGGTTGCCGCAGTACCCATCGGGTACACCGACGCAGGCTGAGCACCCCACCAAAGCATCCAATGGCAATCGGGATCCGGTATGCCTCCATCGTGATATAGAACGCCAGAAGCGTCTGGATTAGCGGTCCAGTAGCGACCAGCGTAGGGGTCCGGTACAGTCCAGCTCACGATTGCTGCGGAGTCCGGCACTGGATTGCCAAAACATCAAACCCGTAGGGCTGACCGGCCACACCTTGATTGACATTCGTCACCTGATAGGTGAATTGCCATGTCTGGCAGCCACGTTCGTGGCAGAGGCGGTTACCTGATATTGATCTGTTAGTGCCAGAGGGCCCGCCGACACCGGTCCCGCTACAAATACCGCCACGGCTAATAGTACTGTCACAGTCTTCCCGCGCTTCCGATTCATCTCCAACCTCCATTCTCCCGATCACAACGGTTTGCCCAGAGGAACCCAGGAGCATCCTCACTCAGACAGTGTAATCCTCATACAGCTACGCATCCTTGCGACCCTATCGAAGACACAAGAACGCGACAGGAGGACATGTTCGTTCCGCACACACTCTTTATTGTAGCGTCATGGTGACATGACAGTAAAGAAAAAAGACGGCTCAATGGAAAGAATATGACGGGGGAAATTAAAGGTGTCAGGTACATTTTCCGGGGGCTCAGGGGGATTGGCCCGAAGGATAACGCCTGACGGCGTCACACTAACGGGGCGGTGTCGGTGGTGCGTTGTGCGGGGGAACGAAACGGTGGGAGGTACATCTTCTGAGGGGGTCGGGTTTGTCGTATGGGCACCCGGGCGAGGCATGCCTCGCCCCTACCGGTGGCGGGTGATGGGACATGGCGAGGGCGTCGCCTATCGTGATCACCCGTGGTGGCCCTCATGTGACGCAGCGGGGTAACCATCGGCAGGAGGTCTTCGCTGCGGACGAGGACCGCGAGGTTTTCCTGGAGAAGAAGGTGGCACGTCCCCAGTAGGCCCCAGGTGGCCTGTTTCACGCCAGAAACGCGGTACGTTCTCATTAAAAAGGACTTGACGACGGTATAACTTTGGTTATACTTTGTGGTATGAAGACGGCGATTTCCATACCGGATGCGATCTTTGCGGCGGCCGACCGGCTGGCCAAGCAGTTGGGCGTCTCTCGCAGCGAGTTGTATCGAGAGGCACTGGCGGCTTTCCTCGCAGCCACCGCCAGGAGGGTGTGACCGAGGCTTTGAACGAAGTCTACGGTCCTGACGGGAACAACAGCCGCGTCGATCCTGTGCTGGACAGCATGCAGATGCGCAGCCTGGGCGAGGAAGAATGGTAATTCAGCGCGGCGAGATCTGGTGGGCCGGACTGCCCGATCCGGCGGGGTCGGGGCCAGGGTATCGGCGGCCGGTGGTGATCGTGCAGGCCGATGCGTTCAACCGCAGCAGTATACGGACCGTCATCGCGGCGGCCGTGACCTCGAATCTCAAGCTGGCTGAAACCGCCCGGGAACTTCCCTCTGTCACGCAAGGAGAGCCGCCTGCCCAAAGACTCGGTCGTCAACGTCTCTCAGGTCGTCACACTCGAAAGGGACTACCTGCTGGCCAAAGTCAGTACCCTTCGCCCCGCGCAGTTGGCGCTGCTCGAAGACGGCCTTCGTCTGGTGCTCGGGCTGTGACCGAAGCAGAAACAGGTCACATCCCGAGTTGCCGATCACACGCGTGGCGGTGACTCGCGAGGTCTTTCAATAGAAGACCGGGCACGTCCCCCTTAGTCCCGGAACCTGACGGCCCGAGGGAGCATGCGGGGCGATCACTTTCCGGCAGGTGCCGAGCGGAGGCCGACCAGCTTCTGTCGCAGGAATGCCGCACAGCCGGGGACCTGCGGCGCAAGCCATGGAGCAGGAGCGGCCCGTGGTATCCATAGGTGTGCAATAAGGAGAGATAGCGACCATAGTCCAGCTTGCCCTGGCCGGCTGGGAGGTGGCCTGCGTCGCCATCGCGGTCGAGGTCCTTCGCGTGCGCCAGAACGATATCCTTGCCAACCAGAGTGAACGCCTCGTCGAGGATCTCGCTCATCCTCGGGAGTTCGCCTGTGTGGAACAGGTTTGCCGGGTCGATCGTGACCTTCAGGTGTGGGGACGCAATCTCATCCAGAAGCGCCGCTGCGCTTGCGCCGAATCCACGACGTTGTTCACTTCGGGTTCAAAGGCCAGGACCACGTGCGTCTGCCGGGCGATCTCTGTGGCCTCCCGTACGCAGGCGGTCATGTCACGCCATGCCTCCGGCGTGTTGTTGTCCGGGTGGCGGCGCACATGCCGCCGCGGTCACGCGTGCCGGTGCAGAGGTGAATCTTCGAGGTGCCCAACTGCGGGCAGGCCTCGGCGATGACCCGCAACCGCCGCAGGCCGGTCCGGCGATAGTCGGCGTCGGGGTGACTCATATTGAAGGTGCCCTGCACGGAGGCAATCGTGATCCCACGGGCGGCCGCCTCGCGACGAATCCGGTCAGATACTTCCGCCGGAATCTCGTCAGGCATGTCAGGCAGTCCGGCACAGTCCAGGCTCACTTGCACACAGTCAAGACCAGAGGCCTTGACCGCGTCCAGGCGTGCCGCCAGCGTGTCACCCCGGAACGTGCCCAACAAAATACCGATCTGGATCCCTCTGGAGGCATCGGACTCTACCACCGCCAGCAGGCTTCGCGGCCCCGTCACTCCGAAGGCGAGGGTGGCGGCTTGCATGGCCCGCTCGAGAAACCCACGACGGTTCAGTTGCCCGCTCGATTGGTTCATACGATCAGCTCCCCTGGCCATCGAGAGTGCAGGTGGCCCATACCATAGTCAGAACGGCAGGCAGGATCGACCATTCTCGTTTCTGTCCGAAATTCGTGCTGCCGCTCGCGTCAAGACGATGTGATTGTAGCCAGGCTCGCTCGAGATGACCAGGAAGAATCTCGAAATGAGGCCCGCGTAGAGGAAGCGGTTTGGAAAACAGGAACGGACCTGTCGAGGTCAAATATGGCGTCCGTTCCGTCGACCGCTCCATTGGGGAGTGAAGGTCATATCGGCGTGATGTGGGATCGCGAGATATAGGTCACCCCGCAACCTTGTTCCTCTCGCTTCTTGGCGAGAGTTCCGATTCTCCAGGTCCAGTTTCCGTCCCATCCCAGATCCCGGGCCTCTTTGCACGTCTCAATGGCCTTGGTGTAAGAGCCTTCTCTTTCCAGAAAGAGTGCCATCTTCTGAAAACCCAGGTGTCCAGGGAGTGGTTCACCCGGACGCGTTGCGCGTATGGCTTCGGCCACGGCAGGCGCCAGCATGATCTGCTTGTGGCAGGCCCCGAAGGCCAGGTCCAGCGCGTCCAGGAAATAGTCTCGCCACTTGGCGTGGAGGCGAATCATCTCCTGGTAGACAAGGTGCAGACCGATAACATCATCTTCGGCTCGTGCCCTTTGCTCGGCCTTGGCGAGGATTCTTGACGCCAGGTCGCGGTCTTCCGGCTTGCTTCTGAGCTGGGCGGCCAACGCGGTAAGCAGACCGACCGAACTGCCGAAGCGAGATTGCCCCTGGCCGGTCGTGAGCGATTTGGCGTCGCCGGGCGAACCGGCAAGTTGGTAGCTTGCCTCAATGTGCTTCCGCTCCGCCCTCGTAAACGCGGATAACCACCAGCCGCCCAGACCAAAGTGGCCCAGTTCACCCTCGACTACGACGCGTCGATTCCGAATACGCTTGATCAGGTCCAGAGTCGTAAGCACGTGTCTTATCCGTCCTCCACGAGGTCCGTATCATTCTGGCGACGACGCCCCTCCGACACGCGGCCCCACCAAAGCGTACAAAACGAGGGCCGGAGTTCAAATGCGTCCTGCATTCTGCACGGGCCCCTTCTGGTCCGGCCGGACCGCCTGGATTCTGATGACCACGGAATCAGTAGAATGGACGCACATTCTCCCTATAGGCCCACCCACTGTTGTGCCGAGTCCCCGGGATTCCAGGCAGGTGTCGGCCCCTGTAGTCTGCGTCCTATCATCCGTACCATCCACAATCATGAGGCAGTCCCCCCCTATTCTCCCTTTCGTGGGATCGAGTGCAGCGGCATTGATCCTCCTATTTTTCCCTGGCCTCCCAAGGCCTCGGGCGATATAATCTTTTCTGTTGCCGTTATTAATCTTCGTATCAGTCACTGCGGTTCTTCGGGGGCCTGCACGACGCGGATATCGACGAGATACTGGGCATAGGACAGCTGGCGGTCTGTCGGCATCAGGCTCGGGATCAAGCGAGATTCCGTCCATGGCTATCGAGTTGACGCACAGCATATTCCCTGAGCTGGGCCAGGGCGAGTTCCATGCGGCTCGGGGAGAAGGAGAAGACCTTGGCAGGAACGGTAAAGATACCCAAGAGCGAAGCGCCGCTCCAGCGTCCCGTGGACAAGCGTCACGCGCTGTTGCGGGTCGAGAAGAAGAACGCCTGGATCAGAAGTCTCGATCGTGAACTCGCGGAGACCTTCTGCACGCTGATCACGCAGGGCAATCCCGTCACCGCCGCGAGGAACACGGGGGTCGTCTCCTGGGGGATCTACGCCGGAGAGCCTGAGATGACCGGCACGCTCATCCTCGATCGCAAATCGGACGGCCGCTTCAAGCTCGTGCCGCTGGACAACCCGCCGAAGGGCCTGCTGGAGCAGGTGGCCCACCTCGTCGCACGCCCGGGCAGCGTGACCTCCAAGGAAGGGCAACACGGACTCATTTTCCGGGGCGAACTGAGGAGTCCGGACGAGGCCACCGAGACAAAGGCGACGGCTCAGGAGCCAAAACCTGAGGCCGCGCCGGCCCCGGAGAAGACCAAGGCAAAGAAGGTGAAGATCCCCAAAAGCGAAGCGCCGCTCCAGCGTCCCGTGGACAAGCGTCACGCGCTGTTGCGGATCGAGAAAGAGAACGCCTGGATCAGGAGTCTGGATCGTCAGCTCGCCGAGACCTTCTGCAGGCTTATCACGCGGGGCAAGCCCGTCACCACTGCGCGGACCGCCGGCGTCCTGTCCTGGGGGGAGTACGTCGGAGAGCCTGACCAGACGGGCACGACTCATCCTCGATCGCAAGTCGGACGGCCGCTTCAAGCTCGTGCCGTTGGACATCACGCCGAACAGCCCTGCTGGAGCAGGTGGCGCATCTCGTCGGACGCGAGGGCAGCGTGATTTCCGAAGAAGGGCAACACGGACTCATCTTCCGGGGCGAATTGAAGACCCGGACGAGGCCACTGAGACGGAGGGAGAGCAGCCGGAATCCGAGGACGCGTCGGCCGATGAAACGCCCGCAGAGAAATTCGAGACGATCACGGGGGAGGAGGCCATCGCCGCCATTGGGCAGAAGGTGCTCATGGAGTTCCTCGAGCGCGGCGTCAAGGTCCGCATCCGAGGCAAGCGGGCGGAGTGCGAGAAGACCGCAAAGCGCATTCTCAAGGGCAGCCCGACGGTGGCTTCGGATCAGGGCGCGAAATACATGATCGAAGGCAACCTCAGTAAGTCCTTTCTCCGGAAGGGAGCCAACCAGGAGGGCCCCGATGCCAATGGCGTGTGTACGCGAGAGGACGCACTGGAACGCAGCTTCACGGCGTTCGGTGAGAACCTCCCGGCGGTCCAGGCCGCCTGCCTCACCGGCTGTAAGGAAGAGACGATGTTCACGGTCGTCATCAACGACCGCTCGGCCGGCTACGTCGTGATCAGCTCCGGCAGACGACGGATGGTGTGATCCCCCCCCGCCATCCGTCACGACACCCCGGGACAATCGGTCCGAGACTTCGTCACTCAGGGCCGACTTCGACGTTGAAGACGGGAACTGCCAACCATTCAGGGCCGTGACATCGTATCTCGATATAGGCCTGTCTGCCGTCGATCGACTCGCGTCAGATTATGGAGCTGGCCTTCACGGGCTCCTTTTCCACCCAGAACACCGTGCTGTATCCCTGGGACGCCGACCGGACGATATATCGGGCACCGTGCTCGAAATCGACAGTGAGCGGTCCCTCTGAGACGAAGCCATTTCTCGTGTGCCGCACCGTAATCGTATGCTCCCCCGGTGCGACGGCCACCTGCCTGGACCCGCCCTTCGGCCAAATAGAGATGCGCACGTCGTCGACGGCGACAACGGCAAGCTCCTCACTCTCTGTCGTGACGGTCGCCACCTGGGAAGTGGACAATTCGGGGGCCTTGTAAGTCGGTGCACATCCCGACAGCGCCATCCAAACCAGCGTGAGAGCCAAATAGGCTTTGATCGGACCGAAAGTAGGTTTATTCATCAGCACGAGTGGGACTCCCAATGCTGCCAAAACGCCTCAGCGACTATTGGGCAATCAGATTGTTCTTTGGGGTACAGGGGCATCATCCTGACTGTCCACGGGCGGATCGCCCGCATCGGGCGGTTCATCGTCGCTGCCCTTGACACCTCCCACGGGCAAGCCCGTTTTCTTGTCGATGATCCATATAGCCACCTTCATGTCTTTGGCATGATAGTTCAACTCGTACTCCCCGTGAGGCTCTGCGACAAGCCAGAGATCGCCCTCGAAATACCAGAGTCCCACCGCCACGAGAACGCCGATCGTGTGCTTGCCCGGCGAAAGCTTCACCTCTGGCATGCTGTCGCGAAGCCAGCTACACGCCGCAGAGTTGTCAACCGACGTGACTCCTGCGTTCCTGGTGACGCCTCGCAAGATGGCGACATCGCTGCCCTTGGGCGTCCGATAGGTAGCACATCCGGCCATAAGTGTCATAGCCAGAACGACAGGGATCAGCCTCCACCTCCACATATGGACATTCCTCCGCAATAGAAAAACTCTCGACTCGTATCCGCGTCAACGCATCCAATAGTATACACATTCGCTGGAGCGGCAGTCAAACATCCGGATTCAGGATACGGGAGGCATACTGGCGTCAATAGCGGCCGATAGGGACAGTTCCGCTCGTATGGAACGTCGGAGCGAACGCGGGCTATAGGCTCCCCTGCCAGGAATGACGGGGACAAGCACCTTTGTTTTGTGCAGTGACGAGCCGCCGTGGTATACTGGCGTGACAGGCGAGACCCAGCGTTGCGGGATGGGCATACGAATAAAGAAAGGATTCAGTCATGACATTCGATGAGCTGTTGAAGAATCGACGATCCATACGGAAGTATACAGAGACGCCTGTTCCCCTCGAAGTCGTTCAGGAGATCATAAAGGAAAGCACGCTTGCCCCCAATGCAGGGAACGAACAGCCCTGGGAATTCATCGTGGTGAGCGACAAGGAGACGCTGAAGCGAATCTCGGATGAGAGTAAGCGAAACATCCTCGCTCGCATCGCGGCTGATCCGGACGACCATGCGAAGAAGTACGAGGGGATGCTGCAAGATGAGTCTTTCAACGTCTTCTACAATGCCCCCTGCCTGGTGCTGATTCTTGGATCTTCACATCGGAAGAATCTGCACGTCGATTGCGCCCTGGCCGCCGGCTACTTCATGATGGGAGCCACGTCCAGAGGCCTGGGGACATGCTGGGTGAACCTGGGGGCCGAGATACACGATCCGAAAATGCGGAGCGAACTGGGAATACCTGACAATGCGACGATCGTCGCCCCAATCGCTCTGGGCTACCCCGAGACCATCCCCCCCGCTCCCAAAAGAAACGAGCCGGAAATACTGAAAACCATCCCGTAACAATCGCATTAATTACAGGGGGAACAGCGAGGCAGACGACCTGTTCAAATGTGTGGCACCCAGGCCAAATGGCTTGCCCGTTTCTATTCTTCGCGGTATACCTGAGCGAGTGAGCGGCAAGAGCGGATTCCAAGTTGCGGAAAGGGAGAACGATGAGGTACTCGGGACATTCGGTTGCGTGTGCGATACAGACGAAACGGCGATTGGTCGGTCGACGCAGCCGATTTTGCGTGGTTGGTTTCATCCTGGTGGTGTTGCTGGGCGGATGTAGGAATGATGGTTCCGCCGACCTCATGCGGGAGGACGTTGATCGAGTGAGTGCGTCGCAACTGATACGTAGGGAAGAGTTACCGGATGACGCCGCGGACTGGCACAGCGTTAAGATTTCCTTCGATCGTCTGACTGACGACGGCCCGGGTTCGTGCCCCGAGTCGGAAGATGAGATCTTCGCGTACGTGGCCATGGAGAGTGCTGATGGAGATGAAGCCGACCGTTCCAGGTTCCGGTTCCTGCGGACCGCCCAGGTGGGAGATGCACGGTACTGGCTGTGGGAGTACACCGAAGACGATGGGCAGGTCTGCTACGCAAGCTTTCGCTTGAGCCGCGACGGCTCAAGCACCACCGGCCTGGCTGAACCGAATGGCTTGTCCCCCGAGCAATATCTACTGGCTGACTACTACGATGAAGTCTATTGGTGATAGGCCTGGCGACTCGCTCCAGCAAACATCGTTTGATAAAAGAAGGAAGCTGCTGATGGTCGCCTGTTTGAGGATTTGACGAGACGGACTTATGGCCAAAGATGAGATCGATGGGGGTGTGGTGCATGGTGCGCCGGGGGATTTACGGGAGACGCTCGTCGGGGACAGTGATGCGCTGGCGTTGTGGGAGGGGCTTACACCGCTGGCGCGGAATGAGTGGATTTGCTGGGTTCAGGACGCCAAGAAACCAGAGACGCGGCGCAGGCGGATCGAGAGAGTGTGCGCGGAACTGAAAGAGGGAATGCGCCGGCCTTGCTGCTGGCCTGGTTGTCCCCACCGAAAGAAGAAAGGCAAGCGCGACTGATCCGTGGCAGCAGCACGCTCCACTCTCAGAACAAGTCACCTCGGCAGACGAATAGCTATCCGCATCGAGTCCTAACTGATTCGCTCTGAGAACGTCACTCCTGAGGCGCAGTCTCTATACTGTCGCCTCCAGCAGTTTGTGTTTCAGTTTTCGGCGCAATCGTCACAACTCGCGCACCTTTGCAGAGCGGATATGTATCGAGGAAATCACTGATCAAGCGTCTCATCTCTTCTGCTTCCTTTCCGTAGAGATAGAGGGCGGTCTCCCTGGGGCCTTGCCAGTAGCCCTGGATTTCGCCATACCCTCTCAACCTCTTCTGGATCTCCTCAATGACAACGTTGACATCCGATGTCGCGTAGACTTCATCGGGAAGGTTGACTCCGTCAAGATAGACCGCTATGCCTTCAACTCGTCCAAAGGGGATCTCCCGTGGAGGATCGGCATCGTATACCCTCAATAGTGACCCTCTCGGAGCTCCCAATTCCTCAAGCGTCTGGATGACAAACGGGATTCCTTCTTCCTCGTTGTCTAAAACGATTTCAACATCGATGAACTCGATCTCACCCGACTGTGATAGCATGGTGCCGCCACCCACCGTTTCGCCCAAGCCTCTTTGACGGAGTGCCTCGTCAAGCGGATCTTCGTACCGCTCTCCACGATCGATCGGCATGAGCAAGTGATTGAGCTGTGCGGTTACTTGGATCTGCGAGACGTTCTGCTGAAGACTGGTGGATTCGGACTCTCCACACCCTCCAAGCCCTAACAATGATGAAAGGAATCCCAGAAACAGCGCTTTCCCTGTGTATCCCATATCTCTCCTCTCGCAATCTGGAGACATCATAGCGGGTGGGATGGGCTTTAGTCCATGCTGCTTCTAGAAGTAGAAGATCACGTCGAGGCCGATCTGGGTGCTGTTGTTCTCGGGCTCGAAGAAGCCGTGATCGAGATCGGATTTGTCCACCCACCAGTATTGAATGAACGGCGCGATGGACATGTCCGCGCCTTTGCCTCGATGTCTGATCTCCACCGTTCCGCGCAGGCCGTAGCCCGAACCGAAATCCTGGTTGTTCTTGATCGGCTCGTAGGCGCCCCCGAACAGTTCGGATCGCTGCATGCCATACAGCAGCAGGTCGAACTCAGCCCCCAGGCCCAGATACCAGCCCTCGCCCAGCTTCTGGCCTCGCTCGTAACCGACGGGCAGATAGAAGTAGTTCGAGTGACGCTCGTAGCCGGCCGGATCGTCCGATGAATCATCACCGAGATAGCGATAGCCCAGGCCGGCATAGACCTGATTCGAACAGACCTGATCGTGCCAGACGCATCCCCACAGCAGGCGTGCGTTCGCCAGGAGGTCGTCGATGCCGTCCGCGCTGTAGGGGGTGCCGTTCAGCAGTTGGCCGTCGTAATCCATTTGCCCGACCGCGACGCCACCTTCGAATCTCACCAGCTTGTCCCTGGACTCTGTGGTCTGCTCGAAACGCGTCGTCGAGAAGACCACGCCATAGAGGACGCCGTCTTCTTCCATGAGACCGGGTTCCTCATAGTGGAACGAAGATATCTGGGGGCCCAGCGTCCAACTGGACATGAAGAACGCGTCGGCCGGGCCATTTGCCTCCTCGGCTTCCGGCATGATCACGCCGTAGACATTGCCGGCCGCAAACGCCAGGACGATACAGGTAACCAATAGACGTGACTTCATCTTCCGTCTCCCATTTGCCTTGTCTGATGCTTCATTCGCCGGTGCTCCACCGCGTGACAAGACTGTGTTTCGTCACATTGTGCCCGTAGGATTAGATTAATGGGCATAGGACGGACGATATCGGGCCCGATGCCCAGATTATAGGACGGGAGGACTCAAAGGAGTGCGGTGCCCTTCCTGCAAAATTCGATTAGCGGGAAATCCTCGGATTCACTGGCTTGAACATCGTTCGAACCTGGTCAATAATGCCCGTTGGAGGTGAACAGGGATGGGCACCTGTTGAAGGCCGTGACATCGAATCCGAATAGAGGGCTGGCAAGGAGTTAGACGACCGATGAAAGAGATCCTGCTCCATTCCGGGACCGTGTTCATGAGCTTCTTCGCGATAATGAATCCCATCGCGAACGTCCCGATCTTTTTGGGCCTGACCGATGACGATGATCAACAGACCGCGAAGGCGGTGGCCTTTCGGTCACTGATATTGGCGTTTGCGATCATTGCTGCTTTTTCCGTTGCCGGTAAGGTGATCTTCGAGCTGTTCGGCATCTCTCTTCCCGCCTTTCGAATCACCGGAGGGCTGCTGGTCGGCCTCATCGGCTTTCATATGTTGCAGGGGAATCACTCGAGCGTTCATCATCTGGGCGAGGAGGACAACCAGAAGTGTCGCGAGGCGGCGCTGAGTGTCGCGGTGTCTCCCTTGGCGACGCCGATACTCGCCGGTCCAGGCACGATCGCAACGGCCATGAACTTCTCCGCACAGGGCGGTCTCGGGGGGATGGCGGTGACGATCGCAACGTTTGCGGTTCTTTGCGTGATCACGTACCTGTTCTTTGTCTTTGGCAAGAGGTTTGTCGCTTTCATCGGCCCCGGCGCTTTGGGCGTCATCACGCGCATGATGGGCCTGATCCTGGCGGTCATTGGCGTGCAAATGGTGATTGAAGGACTGCTTGGCGCTTTCAAGCTTGTGGGGCAGTCCGCGACTTGAGGTCGCCTCTACGAATGGGCATGTCGTGAGCCACCGATGCCCCGCTCAGGAGGCCCAGGACCGGATCGGTCTCATTCGAACGCGGTCGGCCGAAAGCAAACCCGAGAACGTCCCCACCTCGATTGACACTACCCCCGGAGAGGTGCATGCACACCTTTCCCAGTTTCGCATCCGCGCCGGAGAATAGGTAGACGCTACGGCCTATATCACCGACGCGTCCTCCCCGCTGAAGAAAAGTGTGCGAAATGCCTTCGAAGCCGCGTCACGGACATTGACCGGCCAGGAGAGTTCGTGTATGGTTTAGATGTATGGCAAGCAGGGAAGCGAGCCCTTCAGGCAGATTAGATTTCTAAGGTAGGTGCTGAGGGTAGCGGTCTGTCTTCTTGGAGACCGGAGAGAATCAGGATCTTACACCATAAGTCACCAGGGATGGTGCGGCCCTTCGAGGGCTTGCTCAAGGAGGAGCATCTTTTTCTGTCCGATTGTCACGGACTTGTCCGCGAGAAGTGATGGAACGGCGCCTATTCTGGCCAGGCATTTCTCTTGCCAGATGTGAGGGCACGAAAAGATCGGTGGGCGGTGCCCCCCCTGCTCGATCAATCCTCGATCGAAAAGTCCGTGATCGTGAAAGTGGCATCGGTGTCATCGGTCGAGACGATCTCGATGCCAAAGCAGATCTGGTTCAACGTGGACTGGGCGGGCAGCCAGCCCTGGGCGATCGTCCATTTCATCATCTCGAGAAGATCCAGAGTGCCCGAGGTGAAGTTGACGGCCGGAACGAAAGCAATATAGCCGCTGCCGGAGCGTTTGTAGACCTGGTAGGCTCGGCCGCCAAAGGTCACGTCCTGAACGTGACGGCCGCCCGGCACCTGGTTGAAATTCTCGGTCCAGATCATGATCTCCGTACACCCGGGCGAGGCGACGCCGTTGATCCAGATGTCGTAAGCAACGTTGTAGATGCCGACGTGCGGACTCGTCGCGGCGAACGTGCTGGTAAGAGACTCGAACGAACCGATCGGCACGCGGTCATAGTCCTTGTGGACATTCGGGTACGTCTTGACCGCGCCGTCGCCCGACCTGTTGTCCATCCGCGCCACCACCTGCCAGCGGTCGAAGGACCACGCAGTGAGGGTCTCCGTACAGGGGCTGTACTTTGCGCTGTTCCACATGTTGTTGTGGACGTAGTAGCCGCCGTTGGCCCAGCCCCCGTTCCGGTCGGACGTCACGAATGCCGGGTCGCCCCGCTCGGCCAATCCGGCAGCCAAGGCATCGGGGTCCTCGTCTTTCTCTCGATCAACCCCCGCACACGAGCACACCAACAGAACGAGCAGGACTGAGTATCTGGCCATTTCCTTCATAGGTCTCCGATCGAACGATGATCTCACCTTCAGAAATCGTCTTCAGGACAAGATGCTATTTTAGATGAATTCGTGGCCATACCGAAGGGGGAAATAACTGACGCCGAAGTCTCGTTTGATCATGTCGAAGTCGATTTCGATGGGCCAGCGCTGACCATGGGACGTCTTCGGAAGGCGTGGCTTCATCAGTCTGCGGCATCGCCCGCGAGCCAATCGGAGCGAGGCCCCGTGGTGCGGGTGATCATGGTTTGCCGTCATGAGGGCGACGCATGCGTCGCCCCTACCTATGCCACCGACGAGGCGACTGCTGAACAAGACAAGAGGGCCATAACCCATTTCACATAAAACACTTACGCAATACGCCATATTGCACGACCGGGTGACATCGGGCTCGGTGGGATTAAATCGTTGTTATGGGACGCGGATTCTGATAGAATGATGGTGTAGAGGTGTTCGGTGAAATCTGTGTGTGGAGGCAGGCCGGATGAACGCCGATCTGGTACTTCTCAGGAAAGACGGGGCTCACAAGACGTTCTCGCTGCGCGATGCTGTCACGGTCCTGGGACGGCGACACGACTGCGATCTGAGGATTCCCTTGCCCACCGTCTCCCGCCGTCATTGCGAGATCCAGCAGAATGGACAATCGCTCAAGATCCACGACCTCGGTTCCACGGGCGGAACGTTCGTCAACGACAAACCGGTCAATGGCGAAAGTCCCGTCAAGGCGGGTGACTACATTCGTATCGGCCCGTTGATCTTCGTTTGTCGGATCGAGGGCCAACCCGAGAAGATCGTACCCCCCAAGAAGGCGCCCCCGGCCAAGCCGAAGAAGGCGGCCGCCAAGCCCGCCGAGAGCAAGCCGAGCGATGGCCTGGACGACAGCTTCGCCGATCTGGATGCGTCCGACAGCGCTATCAACTTCGACGATCTGGATTCGGACCTGGAAGACCTCGAGAATCTCTGAGATCTCCCGAGCGTCCGGCCTCGTCGCATGGTCACGACGGAGAATTCCTCCAGGCAAGACTTGCCGGAAGCGGGCGAACAAAGTACCTTGGTGATCGAAGATGTGGTTCATTCTGTGCGAGCGAACGTAGCGAGGTTCGGTATCGATGGTCGGTACATTGACGACACTCAGTGTTCTGTTTCTTGAGGCCGGTGGCGGCGGTCTGTGTTCGGGGACGCTGGGTCTCGCCCTGCCGTTCAACCCGCTGAAACTGATCCTGCTGATCGCGTGGGTCTATCTCTGCATGTACTGTGTCCAGCAGGTCCAGTTCGGGCCTTACGTCCAGGAGAAGTACAAGCCCGTGCTGAACGTGGTCTCGCTGTTCGCCGGCCCGATCGTTCTGCTGAGTCTGGTGATCGCCGATACGGCCAGA
This sequence comes from uncultured Phycisphaerae bacterium, assembly GCA_963726475.1. Taxonomy (GTDB): domain Bacteria; phylum Planctomycetota; class Phycisphaerae; order Sedimentisphaerales; family Anaerobacaceae; genus Anaerobaca. The sequence continues at coordinate 19,961 of CAVSCO010000093.1, forward strand.
AAGAGCCGGACGAGCCGTAGTTCGTTCCTCGACCTTCTCAAGCAGCAGTTCCAGAACGTGGTCAGCGGGATTCGATCGATTCGCACCTCCGACGAAGAGGAGGATGAGGCCTTCCGCCTGCTCGACTCGGCCGGACGGACCATGGACGAGGTTTACGGGCATGGCCAGGCCAAGCGGGAAGATGCCCACGTCCTCGACCAGACCGAATCCATTGTCGCCGATGCACTCGAACGTCGGGCCAGTGACATCCTGATCGACCCGAAGGACACGTCAACGTACAGCCTCCGTCTGCGCATCGACGGCGTGCTGAGAAACACCCAGGAACTGGACACGATGACGTGCCAGGCGGTGATCAACAGCATCAAAGCCATCTCCGGGATGGACATCTCGGAACGCCGGCGGCCCCAGGATGGCGGCTTCATGGCCAGGCGAGGCGACCAACTGGCGTCGTTCCGCGTCGCCAGCAGCGGCTCGCTCAACGGAGAGAAACTGTCGATCCGCGTGCTGAATCGTGACGCCGCGACGCACGCGTTGAGAGACCTGGGACTCAGTTCCAAGCAGAACACCATCATCAAGCAGGCGTTGCACAAGCCCAGCGGAATGATCCTGATCTGCGGGCCGACCGGCAGCGGCAAGACCACCACGATGTACGCCATGCTCAACGGGATCGATCGCTTCACACGAAACGTCATCACCGTCGAGGATCCGATCGAGGCCATGCTGCCTCAGACGAGCCAGATCGAGATCAATCCGAAAGCCGACATCACCTTCGCCAACAGCTTGCGCAGCGTCCTGCGCCAGGACCCCGACGTCATTTGTGTGGGCGAGATTCGCGACGAGGAAACCGCCGAAATCGCCTTGCGGGCCGCCCAGACCGGACATCTGGTACTGGCCACCCTGCATTGCGACAGCAACGCCAGCGCGATCGCCCGCCTGATGGACCTGGGGGTCTCGCGTCTGCTGTTGTCGCTGGGCCTGAATCTCATCATCTCGCAACGGCTGGTTCGATGCCTGTGCGAGCGGTGCAAAAGACCGGCGTCACTCAGTGACACGCAAATCGCGGAATTCGAGAAGAAGCGCATCGATCATAGCGGCATCTACGAGGCCGGCCAGTGCAGGCAATGCGACAAGACCGGCTATTTCGGACGGACCGCGATCTGCGACCTCATGGTCATCGACGCGGAAAAGAAGGCGGAAATCGCCAACGGTGACTCCTTCGCAGCCCAGTTGCGGACCGAAGGGCCTCGCAAGGGCCGGTCCAGCCTGCGTAAACACGGTCTGAAGAAAGTCGTCGAAGGCGTAACGAGCCTCGCAGAACTCAAGCGCAGTCGTGGGGTAGGTCTATGGTCTTCTGGATCGCCATTCTGGTTGGAGGCGTGTTCGTGTGGCTGGCCGTGCGCATGGGCTTCTATCAGAGTTGGGCCCTGCTGTTCAACATCGTGATCTCGATTTACCTGGCCATCTTCCTGCGCCGGCCGTCACGGAGTGGGCCCCCACGAGCGGGGGCGGCGCCGGCTATGGGATGATGCTGAGCATGGCCGTGCTGGCCGTCGGGTGTTTCGCCCTGCTCTACGGCCTGTCTTATGTCTTCCTGACCGGCCAGTTCGAAATCCCGTTCCCCAAAGTCCTGGACGTCCTCGTGGCGGGACTGCTGGGGTTCGTCGCCGGGTTCCTGGTGCTGAGCTTCGCCGCCCTGCTGGTCACCGTCAGCCCGCTGGCCCAACACAAGGTCTTCACCACGCTCGGCTTCAGTCGTGAAGCCCAGAAACCCAACATCGCCTGCATGGCCTACTGCTGTGACATCATCCATTCGGTGGCCCGACTCGAACCGTCTGACAACGCCACGACCAAGGCGATCGACCGGCTGCTCGACGATGCCAAGTCCACACCTCGGGACGCCGACAACGAGCCGGACGCCAGCCAGAAGGCCTCGATCTCACCGTCCCCTCCACGACTGCCTCTGGACGATCTTTGAGTCTGCCCGTCTGCTCGCACGAGCAGAAAGGCCCGGCCGGAGCCGACCTCGATGAGGACGGTGACTACGACATCCTCGACAAACCTTACGGCTGGGAAACCCCACGCCTCGACATCTGGATCGACGAAGGACCGTGACCCTCCGACGCTCACGGCTGCGCATCAACGCGGCCTCTGACGAGCGTCACGACTCCGGCTCTGCTTTGGCGTTGCTTTCGCCCGCCCCCTCCCGGGACTCATACTCGTTCCTGTCCAGCTCCAGCAGACGTGCATCGCAATCCGCCAGGAGCTCTTCGTAGACGTCCCGTCCGACCACCCCCTCGCGGAACGCCTCGATCAGTTCCTCCTTCTCGACCAGCACCAACCGGCGACGAATCCACTGCAATTCATCCTGACGAATCTCCTCTCGCTTCAGGTGTACATGGTGGATCTCGTCGTCTGCCTCGTGAAGCCGCGTTTCGTACTCTTGTCGCACCACATCGACCATCTCCGTCGCTCCCAATCCCGCCTCGCCGATTTCATCCAGAACGGACAGCGCGGCTTTGGCCGTCCGATACTGGCCTCGAGCCAGCTCGTATTCAGACCGCTTCTGCGCTCTCGTTACGATCCGCAAGCCCTTCAATAGCGAGGACATGCTCAGGCCGTGCACGAGAATGGAAATCGCCACAACACCGAACGTCATATTGACGATGAGTTCCCGATGGGCGAAATCCCGGGGCAGACTCAGAGCCAGCACCATGGGCAACGCGCCGCGCAATCCGCCCCAGGTCAGCACCATGGCCCAGGAAACGGGAAAACGCTCACGCGTCCGGCCAAGAACGGCCGTCATCCCAAAAATCACGGCGGCCCGGGCCGCCATCACGGCGACGTAGGCGATCAGGATCATGGGCCAGTAGGACAGCAGCGAGCGAATGTTCAACTCGAACCCGATCAGCAGAAAGACGATCGAGTTCAAGGCGAAGGCGACGTATTCCCAGAACGTCTCGACGGCGATACGCGTGGAAGGTGACATGCCGGTGCGCGCACCGTAGTTGCCGCAGAGCATCCCGGCCGCCACCGTAGCGATCACGCCGGAGAAATGAAAATGCTCGGCAAGAACGAAAGCCCCGTAGGCGCCGATCATGGTCAGGGTGATCTCGATGACCGGCTCGTCGACGTGACGGATCACCTGCGAGACGGCCAACCCGACGGCAACACCCATCAGCCCACCCAGACTCACGATCTCGACGAAGCGCAGACTCAGGCCGCCGACGGAGACGTTTTGACCGCCCACGATCGCCAGACTCAGGGTGAAGAAAACGATGCCCGTGCCGTCATTGAACAGGCTCTCGCCCTCGACGAGCACGGAAAGCCGCTTGGGCACGCGAAGCGTTCGGAACAGAGCCACGACCGCAATGGGGTCGGTCGCGGCGATGAGCGCCTCCGAACACCAACGCGTACCGCCAGTCGAAATCCGGGGCAATGTCGAGCGTCCGCGCCACCGGGGCCAGAATCGCCGCCGTGGCCACCATGGCGCCGATCACGCCCGGGACTGCCAGCGATACGATGGCCATGCGGTTGCGAGAGAAGTCGGAGTAGTCCAGATGAAAGGCCGCCTCGAAAAGCAGGCCGGGCAGAAAGACGGCGAACAGCAGCGATTTCGTCAGCCCCGGCGCCGGCAGGACGTGAACGAACCCCAGCACGAACCCGGCCAGCACTAGGCCCACGGTGTAGGGCAAATGCCAACGCCGCCCGACGATGGCCACGGCTGTCGCCACCACGAACAGCAGGATGAATGTGGATTCCGTCGTCATGAGTTCCCCACCTTCGGGCGAGCCTCGACCAGGAAAGGTCCGGCTGCGGCACGCCCTGCAAACACACCTTCACATGTGTAGGTCAGACGAGCATTCCGGTTGCGGCGGGGATTTCCTGTTTTTCGCTACTCCATTTGATTAGCCGTGCCGCCCGAGGCGTGGGCACGCATCGCCTCAGCGGATGGAAGCACGGAATCAGAGGCCGGGCATTTACTCGACGGGCTTCGCGTCGGCGTCGCAGGGTTCGATCTGGCGCAGGTGCTTGGCCTCCAGGGTGCGGTAACAGTCGGGCAGATCGAACGATGCCAGGATGTTCGGCACGAACGTCGAGAGAGGCCAGGCGTAGTTCTTGGACTCGGCGACGTCCGAGTAAGACGTCAGCGCGTTCTTGAGCGTCACTTGAGTGACACGGTCGCTCAACACGGCGGCGAACGTCGCCGGCAACGCCCCCCAGCCCCTGCCCACCAGATGGACCTCGTCGTGTCCGGCTTCGTGCAGCCAGTCGATGACGCCCAGGACATCGAGCGTGCGCTGGCCGATATAGGGTCGGTCCAGCATGATCGAATGAATGGCGTAGAAGAAGTCGCTGCCGTACGGGGCAAAGTAGGAATTCTCGTCGCACGTGTCGGGTCTGGACTCGCCGATGCCCCGGACGTCGACCGTGTAGAAATCGGTGTTCGGATCGGCCTTGATCATCTGGGCGATCAAAGGTTCCTCCCTCAGTTCCGCGTCGCTGGAGAGGTGAGCGACGTACAAGATGGCCTTCTTCGTCGACGCCCGAGGCCGTGACAACAACTGCTCGTCACCCAGGCGATAGACCACGGCGTGAATGCCGGGCTCGGTCTCGACGAGATACGCCGTCCATCGCGGTTTCGGATAGCCTCGCGAGTGCCAGTTCCGCAGGATGCGATAATCGGGAGGCGTCGTTTCCCGTGATTCGGGTAGATTCAGTACGTCGCGGACGCGCTGCTGCAGCTCGGAGAGCTTGAAATCATGGGGGCGCTGTTTCGCCAGCGCCTGCGATTTGGCCTTGGTGAAATCGTAGATGGGCCTGGAGCCCATCGCACTGACCTGGCCGCGAGGCGCACACTGGATTGTCTCGTCCTTCTCGATGGTGAGGTTGGGCTCGCTCTGCGCACCGCTAACGTGCGTGACGCGGTTGAACCAACGATACATCGCCTCGCGGTTCTCCTGAGAATAGCCATGATAGGTCGGGCCGACGAAGAGGCCGATGTTCTCTTCCGCATCAAACAGGCGGTAGAGCCGCTGCAAACTGTGATACGCCTCCTCGGCGCCGCGAACGTCGAAGAAGTCCTTCTCCTTGGCGAGGATGATGACCGGCTTCGGGGCCATCGCGGCCAGGAAGTCCTGATGATCCAGGCCTAAGGCCAGTGCGTGCGGCGGACACTGCTCGGTGTCGGCGGGTAATTCGTTCTCGAGATTGTGCAGAAACGTCGTGACGAAGCAGCTTGGCGCGCCCATGGCCCACCGCCGTTCGACGCCGCAGAGCCAGGTGGTCATGGTGCCGCCGCCGGAGTTGCCTGTGACACCGATCTGCTTCGGGTCGACTTCTTTGCGCGTCAGAAGGTAGTCCAGGGCGCGGATGCCGTCCCACGCCCGCCAGGCGCCGATAAACTCGCCGACAAGGAACTGCTGGTTGCCGGCGTAGAGATGTTCGCGGACGCCCACGCCGATTTCGGATTTGAGTTGGTCGTTCACGTATTGGAGGCGTTCGCCCTGGCTGATGGGATCGTAGATCAGCACGACGTAGCCCAAGCGCGCCAGCCCCTGTGCGTATGACTGGTAGGGCTCGACCGCCTTGCCCGTGGCGGAATGGCCGCAGGTGCCGACGACGCCGGGCAGCGGGAAATCGCGTCCCTTGGGGATGTAGAGATCGGCGGTGACGAGGAAGTTCGGACGGCTCTCGAAGATGATCTTCTCGATCGTGTAGGCGTCGCGATCGACGACGCCCATGATGCGAGGGTTCAGAGGCGTCTTCTCGGGCCACGGTCCGAAGCAGCGGTCGATCTTCTGCTGCACGTCGCGAACGTACGCCTGAGCGTCCTGTCGCGTCTTGACGCCGCCCGCTGACTTTCGTTCTGCTGCGCGATCTGTTTGACCTGATCGACGAAGAATTCCTGCACCATGTGCGGGAAGCGGTTCAGCGGCTCCCATGTGCGTTTCTGAGATGTCTGGGCTAGGCTGCCCGGAACACCGAGAACCAGGACGAGAACCGTTCCAAGGAGCATCGCCCGAAAGAAGAGTTTCGTGGCATGTTGAGAAGGTGACGGAATCGAATGAGCCATTTGCGGAGCCTCCATGGACCTGCCGTTTCATCGAAACACCATGAATCGCGTCACGCCATTATAGCTCGGTCGGGCGCACCGTGCACACCTTTCTTCCATACGTGGGGTTGGTGTGCGGTGCTGACTTTACGACATGGGGCACATGCCGCCGGGGCAGCCACCGGCGCCGCACATCGGGCCGGCTTCGCACGAATCGCAGGCCGCGCCGCCCGAGGCCCTCGCCTGCCCGACGGCAAACCCCGAAAGGAGCTTTTTCATGTCCGTGCCGCCGCATTTGGCGCAGGTCTGCCTGGTTGCCTTACGCGACTGCTGGAGCACTTCCATCACGTGCCCGCATTGCTCACATCGATATTCAAAGATCGGCATAGATCGCTCTTTCCTTCGTCATCGTTCGTTCGACGGCGGACTGCCCCGCAACGTCGTGAAAACTCTGCATACCCTCTGCCTCAGGCGACGGTTCGCTTTTTGGCCCTATCCGAACCGCTCTCGGAGAGCAACGATCCGCTGCGCATCAGGATTTGGCGACCCAATTCGCAGTCCAGATGTCGCGCCAGGACGGCACACTTGGGACGCAGCAGGAAGAAAATGTCGCGCTGACAATCGTTGAGCGTCTCGAAATTGCCCTGGCCCTTGGAGATGATCAGATCGGCTTTCTCAAAGCGTTTGCGGAAGCTCTTCGAGCAAATATCGAGGATCGTGCCGGGGGCATCGGCGCCGTTGTCGATGACCTCGACCAGATCGGTCATGCCGACCATCTCGGCATCTGCCATCAGCGCATCGTTGAGGATCGGCGCACCGCGTACGACAAACGTTACCTTCTGGCGGGGCATCTGCTCGATCAGCAGGCGATCGAAAACGATCTCTCCGGCGTTGTCGCCCAGATAGAGAATGTCCGTCGCCTCGGCGATCGCCACCTTGAACTCGATCAAGGCCTCGAGATCCAGCGGATCGGTCAGCGACCGCGCGATCGTGCCTTCGACCACGCTCTCATCCACGTTCGAGTTGACGCCGAAGTCGATGATATTGCCCGCGATCGCGAGGCGAACCGCCGTCTCCATGCGGTCGGCCGAGCTGGCCACCGTCTCCTCCAGATCGTCGACCATTTCCATCGCCAGGCGATTGTAGCGCTGCTTGACCTCCAGGTAGGGATCGGCCACACCGGTCATCTTCCGGAGCATGCGATGGACCTTGCGGGCCACGGCCGGCGGGCTCTCGCGCATGTCCATATCGTGCCAGAGCCCCAACGCCTCGCGCAGCACCTTCTCGTGCATCGCCTCGTCGTCGGTCACCATGCGGATCGAATCGAGAACCTGTCGAATCGCACAGGGAATACAGTCAAAATGCGTTCTCATAACACCTCACATCCGCCATCGGCGTTTGAAGTTTCCAGGCCCGAATTATGCGCGATCGCAACCGAAAAGGGAAATCTTCTTCCGCGAAATCGGCGCAACGATCACTTAGGTCCTTTTCGTCCTTTAGGTCCTTTTTGATTCGAAGGGACCAAAGGGACCTAAAGGACCGAAGCGACTTGACGGACCTCTCGGCCTACTTCTTGGCGGGCTCGGGCACCGTCAGCATGACCGACATCTCGTCCACGCTGACCTTGAACTGGCCCGGCTCGACGACCGGCTTGTTGTCGCGGCCGATGAACGCCAGATCGTCCCAGCTCAGCTCGAACCGAACGGTCTGTGTCTGCTTGGGCAGCAGGTCGACCTTCTGGAAGCCCTTGAGCTGCCTGACCGCAGGCGTCACCGTCGCAACCAGGTCCGACAGATACAGTTCCACGGTTTCCTTGCCTGCCACGTCGCCCGTATTGGTCACTTCGACCGTCACGGTCACGGCCTGGCCCGGCGTCAACTCGCTCTTGTCCGCTTGCAATCCGCGATAGCTGAAGGTCGTATACGACAACCCGTGCCCGAACGGCCACTGCGGATCGAACTTGTTCTCATTGGTCTCTTCGCTGGGCTTGTGGTCGTACGTGGTGAACTTCGCGGCATACCTCGGATAGGTGTACGGCAGCTTGCCGCTCGGATTGACGTCGCCAAAGAGCACATCGGCCACCGCCTGCCCCCCTTCCATGCCTGGTAGGTAAGCAGTCAGGATCGCCTGTGCATCGTCAACGATCGTGCGGACCACGCGAGCCCGGCCTTCGACCAGCACCAGCACGATGGGCTTGCCCGTCTTGGCCAGTTCCTTGACGAGCTTCAACTGCGGTGCGCTCAGCGTCAGGTCGTTGATATTGCCTGGCGTTTCGCAATACGTCGGCTCGCCGATGCAGGCGACGATGGTATCGACGTTCCGGGCGGCCGCCACCGCGCCGGCAATGTCCTTCTCTTCGTCGAACGTTACGGAGTTGACATACGTGACGTTGTCCTCGCCCGCCTTGGCGCGGATCGCTTCGAGAATGGTGTACTTCTCCTGCGGATACAGCGCTTCGTTGTTGCCCTGCCAGGTGAGGGTCCAGCCCCCGTTGAGGACTGAAAGCAGGTTGGCGGTCGGACCGGTGACGAGCACCTTGTTGGTCTTGGCCAGGGGCAGGGTCTTCCGCTCGTTCTTCAGCAGCGTGATCGCCTCCTGGGCCGCTTGCAGATTCACCTTGCGGCTCGTTTCCAGGCCCACGTTGCCGACGAGGTTCTTGTTCGGATAGGGCTTGGCGAACAGTCCCAGCTTGAACTTGACGCGAAGGATGTCGGCCACCGCCTGGTCGATCCGCGACATGGGCACCTCGCCCTCGTTGACCAGTTCCAGCAGCGTGTCGTAGAAGCTGTAATCGTACGGGACCATGCTCATGTCGATGCCCGCCATGACGGCCATCTTCACCGCCTCGCGGCGGTCCTTGGCGACCTTCTCGCGGGTGTACAGGTTCTCGATATCGGCCCAGTCGCTGACCACGAACCCGTCGAAGCCCAGCTCATCGCGGAGCAGGTCGATCAGGCAGAACTTGCTGGAATGGACGGGCATCGCCGTTGATCTCGGAGGAGTTGACCATGCAGGTGGCGGTGCCCGCGCCGACCGCAGCCGCGAACGGCTTGACGAAATACTGCCGCAATTCACGCTCGGGAATATAGGCCGGGCGTGCGGTCCTGGCCCGAACGCGGAACGCTGTAGCCCAGGTAGTGCTTCATGCAGGTCGCGACCTTGTCGGTGCGCGTCATGTCGTCGCCCTGCTGGGCCTTGACGTAGGCGGCGCCCATGACCGACGCGATGTAGGCGTCCTCGCCAAACGTCTCGAAAACGCGGGGCCACATCGGCTGGCGGGCCAGCCCCAAAACGGGATTGAAGTTCCACGGGATGCCCACGGCCCGCGTCTCCATCGCCGTGATCTCGGCGGCCTTGCCCGTCAGCGGTACATTGCGTGCGGCGGCCATCGCGATGTTCTGCGGGAAGATCGTCGCACCGAGGACATAGTTGGCGCCGTGAATCGAATCGATGCCGTAGATGACCGGAATGCCCAAGCGCGTCTCTTTCGTCGCGACGTCCTGGATCTTGGTGATGATCTCCTGCCAGTTCTCCGGGGTCCGCGCCTGGCCTCCGCAGTTGAGGATCGAACCGATGTGGTGGTCGACGATGCCGTCGTATAGCTTCTTCGGATCGAGGATCAGATAGCCATCCTGGCCCGATTTGGCAAACGACTCCAGCGTGATCTGGGTCATCTGCCCGACCTTCTCCTCAACCGTCATCTTCGCCAACAGTTGCCTGACCTTCGCCTCGATCACGGCATCTTCCTTCTTCGACGATGATTTCTCTGAACTCGCACAGCCCAGAGTCGACAACGCGCCCACCATGCACAGAAGCCAGAATGCTCTCATGGTTCGCTCCTTCTTCTCTCTCAACTCTCACAACTTCACTCTTTCGGCGACGCCCCTGTGCTCGCGAAACCTCGACACAGCGCTGCGATATCTGCCTCAAACAATCGTCCGACATGCTAACAGAGAATCTGCCACTGGAAAACACAAAATTCGCGGTCGGGGTGGCAGTGGCAAGCGGCGCTTGCCGATGGTCTCAATCTGCACACGCGTTCCCATCGGCAAACTCGCGTTTGCCGCTGCCACCCCGGGTTTTCGTGTGACGCTTCGATAGCGGCCTGCCTTATGGAGATGAGCGAAGCCACAATCGTAGAAGAGGAACATTGAAAGGGTAAGACTATGGTGCGGAAACTCAAGTATGTGTCCATCGCAACCGTGATTGCTTTGTGCGCGACGGCTCTGATCTACGGGCCGATGCAGCCAGCGGCCCAAGCGCAGAGGCACTCCACACAATCCCAGAGCGACGAAGCGCAGGCAGCCACCATTCTGCTGGAAGCGTTCGTCGTCGAGGTGAACCTGCCGGCCCTGGACGAGCTGGGCGTCAGCCCCATCGGTCAACCACCCGACAACGTCAGCGTCGAGAACATCCTCGGTTGTATCGAGAAGGGCCAGGCTCATGTCATCGCCGGGGCCAAAGAAGCGGTCCAGGACCAGAAGAACAACCGAATCCGCGCAACGCACACGACGTATGTGAAACGAAACCTGGGGCAACGAAAAGACTATACACCCTACGAAATGGGAACGGCCCTGGAAGCCACGATCGCGCTGCTGCCGGAGAGGTCGGTGGAAGTCAGTTACAGTCTCTCATGCAGCATCTTTCAAGCGAACCACAACGACCAGGACGTTCCGCCGGACACGAACTCGTGGGACTGGCGAGGATCCATCCTGTTGACGCCGGGCGAGCCTGCCATCGCCGCTGCCGACCAGAACGACGAGCGCGCGATCTTCGTGTTGCTGACCGCCCATGTTCGCAATCAGTGAGCCGAACGGAGACGGGTGAACTCTCGTGCGGCCTGGCACGGATCGACAGCGGCGACGATCGCCGAGATCACGGCCAGGCCGTCGGCGCCTGCCCGCAGGACATCCCGCGCGTTGCCCGCGTTGATCCCGCCAATGGCGACCAAGTGCTTATGCGTCAGTTCGCGAATCGCCCGCACGCCGTCGAGTCCCAGAGGCGCCATCGTATCGGTCTTCGTGGGCGTCGCAAAGACGGGACTGACGGCCATGTAATCAATGTCCAATTCCGCCGCTATGCGTGCCTGGTCGATGCTTTCGATGGACAGCCCGATGATCGCATCGGGGCCCAACGCTTCGCGGGCTTCCTGAACGGACGCGTCCGACTGGCCCACATGGACACCATCGGCGCCGGCTTCACGCGCTACGGCGATATCGTCGTTGATGATGAGCGGTACGTCCTTGGCGTGACAGATTTCTTTGAGGCAACGCGCTTCTTCGACGAAGGGTTCATGTGCCAGGGTCTTTTCGCGCAACTGGACGAGCGTCACACCCCCTTCGATGGCCCGTCGCACGACGTCGGCCACGCCTCGCTCGCCGGCCAGCTTGCGGTCGGTCACGAGATACAGGAACGGATCGAACGCCTTGCTCATTCGTCTACCCGCAATCGTGCCGCGATTGTCTTCTCGTCGAGATTGTACAGCGCATCGAGGAAGTGCATTCGCAGACTGCCCGGGCCGGCACTGACGTCGCGCGCCAACTCGCCCGCGATGCCCATCACCGCCATCGCGTGAGCGGCCGCGAGGAATGGGTCGGACTGGACCGCCAGGAAGGCCCCCGTCAAGGCGGTCGCGGTACAGCCCATGCCCGTGACGCGCGTCATCATCTCGCAGCCATTGCTCAGCACGCACTGTCTGTCCCGACCGACCACCACGTCCCGCTCACCACTGATGGCAACAGCGTCGCAGAACTGCGCCAGGCTCTTAGCCGCACCGGTCATCTTCACCGATTCGTCGAGGCTGTCGACGCCCTTGGTCCGCCCCGTCGCTCCCGCCAAAGCGGCAATCTCCGATGCATTGCCCCGGATGACAGAAATGCCCCCAGCGTCCAGCAAATGTTGGGCCGTCTCGGTCCGCAGTCGCGTTGCACCGGCGCCGACCGGATCGAACACGAGCGGTTTGCCATGCTTGCGTGCCGCCTCCAGCGCCGTCGTCATGCTGGCAATCCACGGTTCGTCCAGTGTCCCCATGTTGAGCACAACCGCGCCCGCCAGGGCCGCCATCTCCGTGACCTCATCGAGCGCATGTCGCCATTACGGGCGAGGCCCCCAAAGCCAGCAATGCGTTGGCCGTCAGGTCCATCACCACGTAGTTCGTCACGTTGTGCACCAGCGGCGCCTTGTCACGAATCGCCGCCACATCCGCCCACACCCGGCCTGCATCAATCATGTCCACCTCTCAGGCAAAACCCAATCCGCCCCCGCCACAGACAGAGGCGACTACCGACTCGCTTTGTACACGAACTCCCCTTGATTTGCCAGGATCATGGCCTCAAAGATGAGATGACGACGATTGCGACGAATCTGGGTCAGTTGGGTTCGGCGAGGAGTTGCTGGATTCGGCTTCGCATCCATTTCTCGCCTTCGGTGCCCTGCCAGTTCATTTCGCCATACCACCAGTAGCGAACGAAACCGCGTTTGTCGATCAGGTAGACACTGGGCCAGACGCGGTTGGCCCAGGCATCCCAGTTGCGCTCTCGTTATCGATGGCCACCGGATAGGCGATGCCCGCTTCAGCCGCTTTGCGCCGAACGCTCTCGACCACGTGTTCGCCCTGCGTTTCCGGGCGGTGAATGCCGATCACCTTGAAGCGGTCAGCCGGGAATTGCTCGTACCAGCCGTTATAGTGAGGCAGGTTTCGGATGCAGTTGATGCAGCCAAACGTGTAGAAGTGCAATGCCACCACGTCGCCCCGCAGTTGGGCCAGCGTCAGTGGCTCGGAGTTGATCCACGTCTCGACGTCGCGAATCTCCGTGCGCGACAGGCGATCGACTCGACCGCGGAGAAATCGAACGGCCTGCCCATCATCGTCCCCAGCAGGTTGCGCTGCGAACTGCTCAGCACGGCGAGAATGTCGCGTTCGGCCTGGTTCTTGTAGGTCCAGACCGCCGTCATGTCGCCCGTATTCACACTGTTTCGTTGAATCGACGCCAGTTCGGAGTTCATCGCGCCGAGGCCGGCACGTATCTTCTGAGTCTGAACACTCGACAGTTTCAGGCGGTCGGCCACTGAAGTTTCCAGAAGGCCTTGAATCCCCAGAGCCCGCAGCGTGACCTCGTCGAGCCGTTGCATCTGCCGCGGGGATAGTGTCTCGGACAGCTTCTGTTTCAGTTCACCTATGAGGGCATCGACCTGCCCGTTGCGCCGGAGGCGGGCAAAACACGCAGTCGCCACAGGGGTAGCTCGACCTCGGCGAGCGCCGCTTCGACAGCATCGATCTGCTCGCTACGCAACGCAAGCTCGGTCCGCAGATCGGTGTTGCGAAGGAGCATCGTCATGGGATGGGGAATCGGAGCAAGAATGTGGTTGTCCGTTTGATCGGCGCACAAAGACGGAACGAAGGACAGGAAAAGCATAGCCGCCATCGCGAGGGTGCGTCCTTCCCAGGTGCTTTCTGAGGCGGCTCGCTTCTTCCTGTCCCGTTCGATCGTTTCCATCCACCAATGTCCCCTGCTGAGTACGGGATTCACTCGTTGGTATTTATACGAGTTCTGGCCGCTGCGAGTTCAACGCATATTCTCAATCGCGTGCCAGAGAACGGAGCGCCGGCAACACCCGGAGAAATTGTCCGAGCGGCATGTTTTCGCAGAACCGCCGTCCCATTGGGAAGTACGTTGGAGATACCGCACCGATACTACGTGGCGGCGTTGAATTCACAAGTTGGGCTATTTTGGTCCTATAGGACACCTCGGCACCGTGGCCGAGCCCTTGGATTTCAAGAGGTGAGAGAGATGGAGGCGACACCAATGAACCGAGAGCGATCGGAAGCCTTTGGCGAGCGACTGCTCGGCATTCTGAACGACGGCGCCCTGGCCGTGATGATCTCTATCGGGCACCGTACGGGATTGTTCGATACCCTGCGGGAGTTGCCCCCCTCAACCAGCGAGCAAATCGCCCGGGCCGCTGAACTAGACGAGCGCGATGTCCGCGAATGGCTTGGGGCCATGCTGGCCGGGGGCATCGTGGAATGCGACGACGAGGGCACGCGCTTCTCGCTGCCGCCCGAACACGCGGCGTGGCTCACGCGCAAGGCCACTCCCGACAACGCCGCCGTCTTCGCCCAATACATTCCGCTGCTGGGTACGATCGAGGACGAGATTCTCGAGTGTTTCCGGCATGGAGGGGGCGTGCCATACGACCACTACAAACGCTTCAATGAGGTGATGGCCGAGGACAGCGGGCAAACCGTGGTGGCCGCCCTGATCGGACAGATCCTGCCGTTGGTGCCGGGGCTCGTCGAGTCGCTGCACTATGGCATTTCCGTCCTCGACGTCGGCTGCGGCAGTGGCCGGGCGCTGAACCTGATGGCCCGCCAGTTCCCCAACAGCCGGTTCACGGGATACGACCTGCTCGAAAGCGCGGTCAAAACCGCCCAGGCCGAAGCCGAGCGACACGGGCTGACCAACATCACCTTCGAACAGCACGACCTCACCGAATACGAGTGGCCCGAGCAATTCGACCTGATTACGGCCTTCGACGCGATCCACGACCAGGCAAGGCCCGACCGCGTGCTGGCCACCATCGCCAAGGCGCTCAAACCGGACGGCGTCTTCCTCATGCAGGACATCGCGGCCTCCAGCCACATGCACGAGAACCGCGACCACCCCGCCGGCCCTTTGCTCTACACGATCTCGTGCCTGCACTGCATGTCCGTCTCACTGGCTCAGGACGGGATGGGGCTCGGCGCGATGTGGGGACAGGAGAAGGCGTGCGACATGCTCAAGGCCGCCGGCTTTAGCGACATTCGGATCGAGCGGCTGCCTCATGATTTCCAGAACAGCTACTTCATCGTAACCAAGCAGCCGCTTACGAAACAGAAGAAGGCCCACGCCGTCGCCATGGCCACCGCATAGAAGAGAATCAAATATCAAATTCGATATTCTCCTTCACGGGGTGATGGCCATTTGACGAAGGCTCGGAGGAACAACCTGGAACAGGAGCGTAATACGTTCCGGATCATGCTGACGATGTATTGCCAGGGTCTGCATGGAACAGATGGTGCGAGTCTGTGCGCCGACTGCACGGAGTTGTGGGATTATGCCCAGTGCAGACTCGACAGATGCCCTTTCGGTGAGACGAAGGGGCCTTGCTCGAAGTGTACCGTCCACTGCTACAAGCCCGAGATGCGTGACCGCGTTCGCGAGGTCATGCGCTACGCCGGCCCGCGCATGATCAGGAAACACCCCATCGAAGCTGTCCGCCATCTCATCAAAGGCTGGAATCGGTCGCCCGAATGACCGATGCGACGAGCCATGCCCGCGGCTCGGGGGTCAAGCCGGATCGACCCCGTATTTCTTGCGAAGGGCCTCGAGTTCGGCTTTGAGCCGATTCGCGATTCCTCGGTAGGCGGGATCGTCGTAGACACTTCGCATCTCGTGAGGGTCTTGGACCAGGTCGTAGAGATCCCACTGGTCGGCATCGTAGAAATGTACGAGTTTGTACCGCTCGGTCCGCACGCCTTCGTGGCGCGGGACGTGGTGCTCGCCCTTCTCGTAGTAGTGGTAGTACAGCGAGTGCCGCCAGGTGGAGGGCACCGTCCCGGTCATGAGAGGCCGCAGACTCACACCTTGCATCGAGTCTGGCGCTGCGAGCCCTGCCGCGTCAAGAAACGTCGGCGCAAATCGATATTCTGGGCCAGCGCACTGACTCGCGTGCCCGGTCGGGCCTGGCCCGGCCATTTCACGAGCAGAGGC
The DNA here is from genome assembly GCA_963726475.1 of uncultured Phycisphaerae bacterium. Lineage (GTDB taxonomy): Bacteria > Planctomycetota > Phycisphaerae > Sedimentisphaerales > Anaerobacaceae > Anaerobaca. The sequence continues at coordinate 35,765 of CAVSCO010000093.1, forward strand.
ATACGAAACGATTCTTCATAGATCCACCGCTTGTCGTACCAGCCATGCTCGCCCAGGTAGAAGCCCTGGTCCGAACTGTAGACGACGATCGTGTTGTCCGAAAGGTTCGCATCGTCGAGGTAATCCAGCAGACGCCCGACATTGTCGTCGACCGAGGCGACACAACGCAGGTAGTCCTTGATATAGCGCTGGTACTTCCAGCGGACCAGGTCCTTGCCCTGCAAATGGCTATTGTAGAAGGCTTCGTTCTTGGGCCCATAGGCGGCATCCCAACGGGCACGCTGCTCATCGGTCATGCGACGATACTCCGGATTCTTGAACGCCCGACCGAGAACGTCCTTCTTCGTCGAACCGATGAGTTTCAGGTCGTAGTCCTCCATCAGATGACCGGCGATGGTCATCTCGTTTTCTTTAAGGAGAGGGCTGCGATGGGCGTAGTCGTCGAAGAGCGTCGGCGGCTCGGGGATGGTGACATCATCGTACATCGTCAGGTGATCGGGGCCCGGGGCCCACGTGCGATGCGGCGCCTTGTGCTGGCACATCAGCAGGAACGGCTTGTTCGCATCCCGGCCCGTCTTGAGCCAGTCGAGAGCCAGGTCCGTCGTAATATCCGTCGCATAGCCTTCGTAGCGTTTCTTGCCGGCCGCCGTCAGGAAGTCGGGATTGTAGTACGAGCCCTGCCCCGGCAGGATTTCCCAATGGTCGAATCCGGTCGGGTCCGATTTGAGATGCCACTTTCCGATGAGCGCCGTTTCGTACCCGGCCTTCCGCAGAAGCTTCGGGAACGTCGGCTGCGACCCATCGAAGGTATCGCCATTGGTCATCAGGCCATTGGCATGACTGTGCTTGCCCGTCAGCACGGTCGCGCGGCTCGGCCCGCAGATCGAGTTGCAGCAGAAGCATCGGTCAAAGATCACACCGCCCGTCGCGATGCGGTCGATGTTGGGGGTCTTGTTGATCACCGAACCATAGGCCCCGATCGACTGTACCGCGTGGTCGTCGGTGAAGATGAAGACGATATTGGGCCGGGCGCGTCGGTTGGCGTTCTGCGAAACTTGCGCGTGAACGAACTCACCAGAGGCGAAAGGCATGGCCGCGAAGCCAACCAGTTTGAGAAAATCACGGCGCGTAGGTGACGAATTCGACATGGCTGTTCCTTCCGGCTTCACGTGCAGACCCCGTTTGATCGCATCGGCTCTGGGACACGATGATGCAGCGATTCCAGCATATCGGGCCCACGCCTGTGAGACAACGTTATTTCTTCGAGAGATCAAAACGGGACGAGAGCGGTCCCGACAACGCTAAGGCGTGGCGCCGGTACGGAGGGGCAGGCCCTCGCGCCGCCAGCCGGCCATGTCGCCGGTCAGGTGGTATACGTGCTCGAACCCTGCATTGGCGAGCACTTTCCGGGCCATGTGGGCGCGGAGGCCGACCTCACAGCAGACGGCAATATCCTTGTCTCGGTAGGACTTCAACTCTTCCAGGCGACCGGCCACCTGGCGATGGGGTACGTTCCGTGCGCCGGGGATGTGGCCGGAACCATACTCATCGGCCGAACGAACGTCGAGCACGAGACAGTCGTTTCGCTCGAGCCGTCCCACGAGTTCGGCGCTCGTCATGTTCGGACCGCCATGAGTCGCTCGATACCGCATGACCATAAAGGACAAGACCACAGCGCCCGCCACGATGACAAAAGGCCAAACCATCGACACCTTCCTGTTCTTCTTCAATCGCAGATCGTTCGCACGCAAACCGCAGGTGATACGTGTCGCCGGCTTGCCTGGTTCACCCAGGTGGAGCAGCACGCCCCCCCTTTCCGCACAGCACACTGGGATCACGCCCCCCCGTGGTTGCCCTCTCTGGCCTCTTCGCCCACACAGGATCGCAGGTCAGGAAGTCGCCGAGAGAGGCAACGTGACTTTGAAGGTCACGCCTTCGCCCGGGCGGTTCTCAACCTGAATCTTGGCGCCGTAACGGTCGAGAATGTGCTCGACGACACACAGGCCCAGCCCCGAGCCACCTGTGTTGCCCTTCGTGGTGAAGAAGGGCTTGAAGATCTGATTGACATGCTCGGGCGCGATCCCGCCACAGTCGTCTTCGAACGACAGTTCGATGCCGTGGTCGCGCCTCTGTCCTCGCACGGCAATCATTCGATCTCTGGTGCCGTCGGCCGCCTGGATGGAATTCATCAGCAAAGCGAAGAACACCTGCTCCATGTCCTTGGCGCGGGCGCTGAACGCGGGCAATCCGTCGAAGTCCTGGAGCGAAACCGAAACACGGGCCCGATCGGCCGCCAGGGCGGTCAGGTCGACCATGTGACGCGCGATGACCGACAGGTCGACGTCGAAGCGCTGCCCGGGCGACGACGCCCTGGCGAACCCTCGAAAACGCTCGACGATCCCCGTCATGGTGGCCACCTCCTCTACGCACCCCTTCAGGTCGTCAGCGACAGAGGACGATGGGGTCCCGGACTCGATCGCCTCCAGAGCGTTTTGGATCGACAGACGCATCACCGTCAGCGGCTGCGTCAGCTCGTGCGAGACCATCGCACTCATCGTCCCCAGTGAGGCCAGGCGGTCCGCCCGCGTCATCTGCTCGCGATAGTCTTCGAGTTGCTTCGCGCCTGGACGAGATCGTCCACGTCCCGCGCGATAACCAGCGCCCGATCATTCCTTCCGGCCGACCGCAGTGGCTCGATTGTCACGCTGAACCAACGCAGCTCGCCCCGTATCTCCGCTTGCCTGACGAAGCTGCTCGCGACACCCGTGCGGATAACTTCGCGAATATGCGGCACGTACTCGTCGGCAAAGGGCTTCGGAAACACGTCCCACATGGTCTCGCCAACCAACTCGGCAGGCGTACGCTGAAAATGGTCCGCAGCCGTTCTGTTCGCGAAAAGGTACACGCCGTCCTCTCTGATCGTCGCGATGGCGTGTCCACTGTTCTCGACCACCGCCCGGTACTTCTCCTCGCTCTCGCGCAGTTCCAGTTCCGCCCGCGTGCGACGCTCGACCTCCGCCTCCAATTCGGCCGTGCGCTCTCGGACGCGCTGTTCCAGATCCTCCTTCGCCCGCCGCAAATCCGCCTGGGCCTGCTTGAGCGCCGTGATATCCGTCACGGTTCCCAGGATCGCCGGCTTCCCACCATAACGGATCAGCTTCGTGGCCAGTAATGCCTCAATCCGCCGGCCGTGCCTGGTACACAGCGCGTATTCGATCTCAGGAACCTCCTCGCCGTTCAGATGCCGACGATAGTTCTCCCGGATCGCATCGTGGTATTCCGGGGCGATCAGAGACAGGAAGTCGTACGTCGGCGCGTAAAACTCCTCCTTCGCCAGCCCCATGCAGTCGGCACAGCGTCGATTGACATAGACAAACCGCCCGCCCTGGTTGATGAAGATCATATTGGGCGACTGCTCGGCCAAGGTTGCGGAACTTCTCCTCCGATTCCCGCAGAGCCGCCTCCGCTCGCTTCTGCGCGGTGATGTCTTCGGCAACACCCGCCACGCGACACACGTTACCGTCCGGGTTCCGAACCGCATAGGCCCGGTCCGAAATCCAGCGAACGGTCCCGTCGGGCCGGACAATGCGGTACTCGCGCGGTTCGCCCCCCCCGTCTCCACCGCCTTGGCGAAGGACGCGGTGGCAAACTCGCGATCGTCCGGGTGGATGCTGTCGCCCCACTCCGCGTAACGTCCGTAGAGGGCCTGGACCGAGCGTCCCCAAATCTCCTCGTAAGCCGGGCTGGCGTAGATCACTTTCTGTCCGACCCAGTCGAAGACCCAGAACACGTCCCGAACGTTGTTAGCCATCTCCTGGAGGTGGCATCCGGGAGCCCGCAACACATTCGTGCGTCGTGCGATCTGCAACTTCCTTGCGGGTGACGCACGGCGTCGCCGTAGCTTCCAGTTCGGCAATCCGCCGCCTCAGACGTGCGTTCTCTTCAGCCAGGGTCTCTGCGGCGGACAATTCCTGTCCGTTGCGGCCGGCATCTTTCTCAGTGGCCATACCGTGTCATCCCCACAAAGTCGTACCAAGCGAACGAATCCCATGACGATCCTGCAAAAATCGGCGTGCCCCCCACCGCACAATCCACCCCCCATACCCTACCACACGCCCAAAGAAGATTAAATATCAAACCGCAAACATCGAAACCGCAAGGGCGAATGATCATTCGCCCCTACCGCCAATTCTGCGCCGCGTCCTCCAGTTCCTCCCTGCGCCGCCAATATCCACACTCCTCGATCAGCGC
>CAVSCO010000094.1:0-10075 GCA_963726475.1 uncultured Phycisphaerae bacterium
AAAGCACAGAAGGTCGATCAGGAACGTATTCGCAACGCCGTACGCGAGATCCTGCTTGCCGTGGGCGAGGACGTGGATCGCGAAGGGCTCCAGAAAACGCCCGATCGCGTGGCGCGGATGTATACCGAGCTGTTGGGCGGAATGTACGATGACCCGACCCTCCACCTTCACAGCGTCTTCACGGAAGAGTACGACGAGATCGTACTGCTCCGCGACATTCCGTTCTACTCGCTCTGCGAGCATCATCTGCTGCCGTTCATCGGCAAGGCCCACGTGGCGTATCTGCCCACGGGCAAGGTGTTGGGCGTCAGCAAGCTGCGCGTATCGTTGACTGCTACGCACGCCGCCTCCAAACCCAGGAAAGGCTCACGGCCAGATCGCCGATCTCCTGATGCAGAACCTCAAGCCCCAGGGCGTGGCCGTCGTGCTTCAGGCCTCGCACAGTTGCATGACGATTCGTGGTGTCAAGAAGCCCGGCTCACTCATGGTGACCTCGGCCCTGCGCGGCATCTTCAAACGCGACGCTCGCAGCCGCAGCGAAGTGCTCAGCCTGATGCACCAGGGCACGGTGTAGAGAGGCAACCTATGGTGCGACTGGCCAGACAGGTCCGGTTCTCAGTCAATCCGTTTCGGGAGCAGGACCATCCCGGCGGCAATGCCTACGCGTCGAGGCCGGCCGGTGAAGGCCTGGCTCTGTTTCTCGAACTGACGATCGAAATCGTCGGCCCGGTCGATCCCGATACCGGTTTCGTCGTCAACGTGATGGACATGGATCGGGTCGTGCGAAGCGCCGCCGTGCCCGTTTTCGCTCAGGGGGTTCGCGTGTGTTACCATCAGGGCCGTCCGATCGGTCTCGATATGGTCGCGCAAATGCTCACCCGTGCACAAGAGCAGTTGATCGGCCGGTTCGGCACGCCGAGGTCGACCGGCTGATTCTCAAGCTCAATCCCTACAGGAAGCTTACGATGGATGTGAACGAGCCGCACGTGTTGTACTTCAGCGAGAAGTTCGAATTCGCGGCGATGCACAAGCTCTGGAACGATGCGTTCAGCAGTGAACGCAACTTCGAAGTCTTCGGTAAGTGCGCCCACCCTTCGGGACATGGGCACAACTACATCGTCGATGTCACGGTCTCCATGCCCGCCGACGTCCAGGGCTTCGAAGCGGGGCGGTTCCAGCAGACCGTCGACACCGAATTGATTGGCCTTCTCGACCACAAGAACATCAACGCCGATCTCGACGCGTTTCGCGAGACGATCCCGACGGTCGAGAACCTCGCGGCCTTCGCGTGGCAGCGCCTGGTCGGCAAGTTCGACCCCGCGACGCTTCACAGCGTCACCATCTGGGAATCCGACCGCACCTACTGCACCTATCGCGGCTGACGGGAGGGCGATACATGCATCGCCCCTGCCGGCAGTGTTAGCGGTGGATGCGGATGAGGTACCACACCGTCGCGGGCCGGCCGACGGGGATGCGGGCCTCAGTTGCGGTGACGTCGACTTGGACCGCCGAATCCAAGGGTTCGGTGCCGCTGCTGAGGGCGATGGCCTCGACATTCCTGAACTTCCCAAGGCCTTTCAAGGTGATCTGGCCCTTCACCGGCTCGATGACCATCGGTTCGGTGCCCCAGTCCAGCAGCGTCGTGGCGCTCGTCGTTCCATTTCATCCCCTGATTGGCCGAGCGGGCGGTCGTGACCAGGAGCAGTCGAGTCGCTTGGGAAATCGGCTTGGCATCCAGGGACGTCAGGGCGATCGAGCAGAATTCGTTCTCCACGTCGGCCGCCAGATGCGAAGTGGAAACTTTCGCCTTGGAGACGAAACCGATGAGGGCCTGCGATTTGTCCGTATCGATGGTGACGAGTCCTTCTCGCGGTTGGCCATGATGCCAGCGGAGCTCACCCGTATCGGAAACGATGGGATTGGTCGAATCGACATCGCGGATAAGCCCCGTGTTCTTCCGTGAAGCTGGTAATCTGCGTGGCGTGCCTGAGCGGGATGGATCGATCGAATCCCGGCGTGAACAGCGGACGCTGCGACGACGAAGCGCGGATGCTTTCTCTGACCTGCTCGGCTGAATAGGAGCGGCCGACCGTCTGCTTGGCGCGGGCCACGTCGGGCCTTAGAAACAGGCACGCCCCCACGGCGGCACTGGCCATCTTGACCGGGTCGGGGCGGATCTCGAAATGCTTGGGCATCCGCGTCCCCCAGTCGGCGGGGGCCTTGTGCTCGAAGGTGTAGAGGAAGATGCCGTCCCAATCGAGGAACGCCGCATAGGCCGCGAGGATGGGAAACCCTTCGCAGGCATATTCGCTGGGGAAGGGGTGGTTGGTCTCGGAGACCGTGTAGGGCTTGCCCGCCACCACGGAGCGCGAAAGCTGCACGACGGTGGAATTCTGCGGATCGTCGACCATGGGCGTGTTCGGAATAGTAAAGGTCTGCTGCCCGGTGGCGGGGTCGGTGCCATAGTTTGGATGCTGCCAGTAGACGTGCCCGTCGACGACATCGCATTGGGACGTCGACGTCAGCAGCGGATAACCCGTTCGCCAGTGGTTGTGGTCGCTGGTGCCTACGACGAGAGCTGTGACGCCAAGATCGTTCTTGAGGTAGTCGTACATGCCCTTGAAGTACGCGCGTTCGAGGTGCATGTAGAACGCGGCCTCCGTATGGAAGCGTTTGGCGGGCGCGTCGGCGAACTGCTTCTGCGTCAGACGCGGTATCACCTGGCCCGGGCCCACGCCCGCCAGCTTTCGCAATTCGAAAAGCTCGTCGGACGCCCGCGTCTCGCCAAGCCACTGGTTGTACTTGTCCGTAAGCTCCTGGCCATACCAGGCGGTGATGTCGGACCAGGTACCCGGATGCTTCTGCGTGTTGCGCCCCAGCAGGCGGTCACTGAACCAGGCCTCGACGATGGAGTTTTCGTTCACCAGTTCGACGATCGCTACGGCGGGCTCGCGCCGATATTCGCTCTTCGTATACGGATTATAGTGCGTCAGAAGCTGCCAGGCGTATTCGCGGTGCAGCATCTGAACGCGGGCATCGAAATAGTTGATGACCTTGGCCAGGCCCAGATACTCGTAGTCTCGAACGCCGTCGCCTTTGCGGTAGTTGCGTCCGACGTTGAGGTTCAGGTTGGTATAGATGCCGCGCTGTTTGAGTGCGGCGACGAAGAAATCCAGGCGGTCCAGCGTATAGGGATCGAGCTCGCGGGTGTCATCGCGATCCTTCGCAAGCAAGCTTGCCGACCAGTTCGAATCGAGGAAATGGAAGCGAACGCAGTTGATGCCAAAGCGAGCCAGGTGGGCCGCGACAATCGGAGCGTTCTCTTTCGACGGGAAACAGGCCGAGCCCGTCATGTTGACACCCCAAATCCGGAAACGCTTCCCGTCAGCGGTGGCGAGATGACCGTTCTTGATGCGGATGGGGCCGTCCTTGCCTGCGGGGGTGTCGAGAAGGAAGGACATATCCACCAGCGCCCCGGCGTTGTCGCGCCAGTCCATCACGAACGGTTCCATCGCAGGCTCGGAGGCAGGCAAGGCCGAGGAGAACAGACAAACGATTGACAGGATCAAAGTCAGATGCTTCACGGCAGGCCTCCCACATAGACGCCTCATTCGAATGACGGCACGGATCGGCCCCAGAGGCCGAACCAGAATCAGACTACCACGGGCCGGGGCGGCCGACAACCGTTGACAGGTCGGGCCGATGCGGATACTGTTTTCGGGAAGAGGTTCGTATTCACTGGAAGGGGCAGATTCATGTCAGATCTACACACGGCGGTGGTCGGTGCCGGGTTCATCGGCCCGGTTCATATCGAGGCACTCAAGCGGATCGGTGTCCAGGTCACTGGGATTCTCGGAGTCTCGGACGAAGAATCGAAGAAGGCCGCGGCCAATCTCGGGCTGCCAAAGGCCTATCGGAGCTTCGAGGAGGTGCTCGAAGACGGCGCGGTCCAGGTGGTCCACATTGCGACGCCCAACCGGCTGCACTATCCCATGGCCAAGGCGGTCCTGGAGGCAGGCAAGCACGTGATGTGCGAGAAGCCCCTGGCGATGAACTCGACCGAGTCGGCCGAGCTGGTCGAGCTGGCGGCCAAGAGTGGGCTGGCGGCGGGCGTCAACTACAACATCCGCTACTATCCGCTGTGCCTGGAGGCCGCCGACGTCATTCGCCCGGGGCGACTTGGGCGACGTCTATTCCGTCTGTGGCAGCTACGTCCAGGACTGGCTGCTGTATCCGACGGACTACAACTGGCGGGTCCTGGCCGAAGAAGGGGGCGACCTGCGGGCGATCGCCGATATCGGGACGCACTGGCTGGATCTGATCCACGCGATCACGGGACTCGAAGCCCAGGCGGTCTGTGCGGATCTGTCCACGGTCCATCCCGTTCGCCAGCGTCCGCTGGGCGAGGTCGAGACGTTCAAGGGCAAGGAGACGGGCGGTCCCGCCAAGACCGAGCCGGTCGATATCACCACCGAGGATTACGGGGCCGTGCTGATTCGTTTCAAAGGCGGCGCTCGGGGGTGCATGGAGGTCTCGCAGGTCACCGCCGGTCGGAAGAACTGCCTGCGATACGAAATCGCGGGCTCTAAGAACGCTCTGGCCTGGTGCAGCGAGCAGCCCAACGAGCTTTGGATGGGCCATCGCGAGAGGCCCAACGAGAGCCTGATCCGCGACCCGGCCCTGGTGGGCGACCGGGCGCGACACTTCATCAACTATCCCGGCGGGCACAACGAAGGATTCCCCGATACCTTCAAGCAGTGCTTCCGCTCATTTTACGAATACATCGAGGCGGGGGACTTCTCGGCAGCTCCCACCTTCCCCACGTTTGCCGACGGGCATCGCGAAATCGTGCTGTGCGAGGCGATTTTGAAAAGCCATCGCGAACAGCGGTGGATCGAATTGAAAGGAGACCGTTCATGAAGCTTGGATTCGTCAGTGCGATTCTGCCCGATCTGCCACTTGAAGAGGTGGTCCGCTTCGCGGCCGAGACGGGCTATTCGTGTGTGGAACTGATGTGCTGGCCCAAGGGCAAGGCGGAGCGGCGCTATGCGGGCGTGACGCACGTCGACGTGACGGGGTTCAAGGCATCCGATGCCGCGAAAGTACAGTCGGTGATGAAGGACGCCGGGGTGAACATCAGCTCGCTGGGCTATTATCCGAACTACCTGTCGCCCAACGCCGACGAGGCTAAAGCGGTGACGGCTCATTTCAAGAAGGTGATCCAGGCATCGGCATTGCTGGGCGTCGGGCGGGTCACAACCTTCATCGGGCGGGACTGGACGAAGTCGGTCGATGAGAATTGGCCCCGCTTCAAGAAGGTCTGGAAACCCCTGGTGAAATTCGCGGAAAGTCACGGCGTGCGAATCGGTATCGAGAATTGCCCGATGCTGTTCACTAACGACGAATGGCCCGGCGGCAAGAATCTCGCCCACAGCCCGGCCGTCTGGCGCCGGATGTTCGAGGAAATTCCATCGGAGAACTTCGGGCTCAACTACGATCCATCCCACCTCGTCTGGCAGCAGATGGACTACATCAAGCCTTTGTGGGAGTTCAAGGACCGCATCGTCCACGCGCACGCCAAGGATGTGCGGCTCGATCGCGACAGGCTCGACGATGTCGGAATTCTCGCGACACCACTGCAGTACCACAGCCCCAAACTGCCCGGGTTGGGCGAGGTCGACTGGGGGCGGTTCTGTTCGGTGCTGGGCGAAACAGGTTACGATGGGCCGGTCTGCGTCGAAGTGGAAGACCGCGCCTACGAGGCGTCTCTGGAGACGCGCAAAGACGCACTGCGACAGAGTGCCCGTTATCTGCACCAGTTCATTCCCTGATTAGGATTGTAGGTCGTGCGTCCCATTCGACGTTGCTCAGGGCAAGCTCTCGCACGACAAGGCGAGCGGGGACGCTCGCCCCACTGAGATACAGGAGTCACTATGGATTACACGTATTCAGATATTGCCAAGATGATCGATCATTCCCTGTTGAATCCGACGCTGACGGACAAGGACTTTGAGAAGGGTTGCCAACTGGCCCTGGAGTACGACGTCGCCAGCGTGTGCATTCTGCCTTACGGCCTCAAGCGGTGTGCCGAGGTTCTGGCGGGCAGTACGGTCAAGGCCAGCACGACGATCGGCTTTCCGCATGGCGGGCACACGACGGCCATCAAGGTCGCCGAGGCCAAGCAGGCCCTTGCCGACGGAGGCGAGGAGCTGGATATGGTCGTCAATATCAGCAAGGTGCTGAGCGGCGACTGGGATTACGTCCGCAGTGACATTGCCTCCGTGATCGAGGTGACGCACGCGCAGGGGCAGAAGGTCAAGGTGATCTTCGAAAACTGCTATCTGAACGACGAGCAGAAGATCAAGCTCTGCGAAATCTGCGGATCGCTCGACGCCGACTGGGTCAAGACCTCGACCGGATACGGCACGGGCGGCGCGACGATCGAAGACCTCAAGCTCATGCGGGCCCACTCGCCCAGCCACGTACAGGTCAAGGCCGCAGGCGGTGTCCGCGACCTGGACAAGCTGCTGGAGGTCCGCAGCATTGGCGTCACCCGCTGCGGTGCGACGCGAACCGCCGAGATGCTCGACGAGTGCAAGCGCCGGCTCGAAGACGCTGGCTGACAAAACGCGGTGCCTATTCTTGAATTGGCGTGGCAGCCTCAAGCGAAGCTTGGGGATGGCGAATGAGGCTGTCACATCGATTCCGAACTGCTGTCAACGCCTGCCATCCCCAAGCCCTGCGGGCTTGAGGCTGCCACCCGCCGCGATTTCATTTGCTCGGATCAGGGCGGAGTTGCTACAGTTGGTGTTGAGGAGCGAAACGCAGGACGGTGGACAGGGTGTCAAGGAGGATACCGATGCGAGTGACAGTGATAGTCAGCCTCATCGTGCTCGCGATGGCGAGCGTCGCCAGTGCAGAATTATGCCGCATCGGAACCGACGATTTCGAATTGCCTGGCGAAAGCAGCGTGTCCTGGCAGATCGATCATCCCCCGTATGACTTCCTCGGCCATTGGCAGTCGGTCTGGCTCGGCATGCCCTGGGAAGAAGGGGCGAAGGGAACGGTTCCCATTACGGTCGTCTCCGGCCAAGAGTCTGCGATACCTGTGACTTCGGCGGGCGATGAGATCGACCTGCAATGGTATATCTTCCTCGACCGGCAGCGTTACCGATTCCTCGATGTGACGCAATATGATCTGCTGACCGGCTGGCGAGATTGGCGGCGGCGTCGTTGGGCCTGGCCCGACGCCTTCACGCCGCCTCTTCCGAGGCGATGCGTCTGCGGAAATGCTCGGCCCATCCCCGAACCGCTGCCGGCGATACTACTGGCGCTGGGGGCGGCAATCGCTCTGCCTAAACGGCGGTCAGTAGCTCGTCGTTGAGAATGAGGGGCCATCGGCGCGAGCCGAGGCGCCGATCAGGGCGGTGTAAATTCTCGCCTGCTGCACTTCAGGTTCAGCGTTCGCGTCATCCTCAGCCAGGTCGATGATCTGCATGGACCAGGTGCCTTCGTAGGGATTGAAGACCGTTCCGCCCAGTACTTCACCGAGGTTCGTCGCCTCCATCATCGGGTAGGGGTGCTCGCGATAGAGCGCGACGTACTCGTGCCCGGTCTCGAACGTGTGCGTCATCCTCAGCGGCCTGCCGTAGGCTTCGCCAATCAGCCCGGCCCCGACGGGGGCGGCATAGCGAAACGCCGCCGTGAGTTCGTGCTCTCCCGGTTGGAGGAAGTACTCGTGGACGCCTGCCTTGCCCGTACAGGACGGGTGGACGTTGTGCCCATCGATGCGGAGGATTCTCAGCTCCGGCGTGTTGACCAATAGCAGCGCACGCGTGGCCTGGATGGTGGGCGATTGCCAGGGGCCGCTGGGCGTACACCGGCTGCCACATTGTCGACTGCAACCCGATGCGAATATCGTGACGAACGATCCGACGACCAAAGACCATACGGTGGCGCGGCGTATTCGAACGCGCATAACTCTACCTCCTTATAGAGTTACTCCGTTCCTGCTGTCACTCAATCGATCCGAAAGAGACTATCGGATCGGCATGTGCTAATGGGTGATGGAGAGCTCGACTTGTGTGGCCATGCTGCCGCCGGGTCTGACCCATGAAAGGTAGGCCTGTGCATCGGCCACTTCGGGCTCCGGATTGGGCCCGGCGTCGGCGATGTCCGCGATGTCCAGCGTCCAGTACAGCTCCGGCGGATTCAGCACGTTGGTCGCCACCTCCGCCGCATACAGCTCGCCCGCGGGCGGAGTCCCTTCGTGCTCGCGGTAGACCGCGACGTACTCATGCTGGGCCAGGAACTCTTGCTCCATCCTCAGCGGCTCCCCGTGGACGTCGGCCAGCACCCCTTCGCTCGGCGGCGCCGAATAGCGGAAGACCGCAACCAGCGTGTGCCGCCCGGGCAGCAGGTGGTATTCCTCCACACCCTGGTCGCTGACGCACGTGGGGTACGCGTCGTGACCATCGATGTAGAGAATCCGCAGTTCGGCCCGGTTGACCAGCAGCAGAGAGCGCGTGACCTGGATCGTCGGCGATTGCCAGGGGCTTCGCGGGACGCACTTGGCGCCCTCGCAGTTGTTGCCGCAACTGCATCCGACGAGAAACAGGGCGCTGACGAGTGAAAACAGTAGAAACGAATTGACCACAAGACGTGTTTGAACGCCCATAACCCTACCTCCTTATAGAGTTATTCGGTTCATCGATCCCTTGCTCCGGTGCGCACACGGCCTCCGAGCCATGATACTTACGCAGCCCACAAGATGGAGAGCACTGTAGCAGGAATGGGGCGATTTGTCCAGCTTTTTCCGGTGAGAATACACAAATTGCGTCATCTCGGGCCTGTGGAGGTGTCGGCGGTGCCAAGCCAGGAGGACTGGCGGAGACGCCCGCGAGATACGAGCGACGAGATACGAGATACTGCCTAATCAGTAGTCCTTGAAGCCGCGCATCCATTCAGGCCAGTCCTCGGGCCGCACACCTCCTGCTTTCGTCCACGGGCCGGCGGTGTCGAAGTACCGGCTCCATTTGAGTGTCCACATCTGCTTGAGGCCGGCTTTGCGGACCGACCAGTCCATCCAGACGATGTTGATGCCCTGACGGTGGCGGTCAATGCAGACCATGGACATTTGATGGTCGACGATATGGCCTTCGTAGGGTGGAGGTTCGTCGTAATCGTATGGGTTAACGGCGTTCCATGTGCAGTCCATGGCGACCGGTACGTTTGCCCCTCCCTTCACGTCGGCCGTGCCCCACGCGCCGGTTCTCAGATCGACGGGGATACCGCTGCGCGACCGAGTGCTTGCCGTCCAGCGATTCAGGCCGTAACTGGCATACTGGACGAGGGACTCCGCAGGCCAGTGTTCCTCGGAAGTCCTCTCGGACATTCCTACGGCGTAAGGCCACGTTGGCCCTCCCCAGGGCACGCGCTCGCCCGGGTGGGGTCGGGTAGCCGATGGACACAGCGCCAGCTTGGGATCCTTGTCGAAAGGCGGTCTCGATGAAACGCGCGCGGGGTTGCTGTCGCCGTAGTAGTCCGGGAACAGACCGCCGTTCTCCTGAGCGTACGCGGCCAGGATCAGTCCCGCTTGATGCAGCCTCGACTGGCAGACTACGGCATTGGCCTGCTTTCTCGCTCTTTGGAGTGCCGGAAATAGCAGCGCCATCAGCAGCGCGACAATGGAGATCACCACCAGCAGCTCGATCAGCGTAAACGCCTTCTCCTTCATTGTCTCAGCCTCCGTGACGTCTGAGCGGGGTCCTCAGTAATCCTTGAAGTCGCGCATCCATTCGGGCCAGTCCTCGGGCTGCACGCCTCCGGCCTTGCTCCACTGGCTTGTGGCGGAAGTGCCGCGTTGCCACTTCAGCGTCCACAGTTCCTTCAGTCCGACCTTGCGTACGGCGCCATCCATGAAGATCATGTTGATGCCGCCCTGGTGGCGGTTGATACAGACCATCCACATCATGTAAGGGGTCCACGCCCCTTCGTATTCGGGTGGCTCATCCGAGTGGGCCGGGCTTGCGGCACACATCACACAATCGAAAAAGGCAGGGACCCGGCTGGCGTA
>CAVSCO010000095.1:0-5694 GCA_963726475.1 uncultured Phycisphaerae bacterium
GGCGCGCGCGAGCCGGCCGGTTTCGCCAAGGCCATTCGCGACAATACGCGACTGATCTATATCGAGAGCATTGGCAATCCCAAGAACGACGTGCTGGACTATGCGGCGATCGCCAAGATCGCCCACGAACATGGGCTGCCGGTTCTCTGCGACAACACGGTGATGACGCCGATCCTGTTCCGGCCGTTCGAGCATGGCATCGATGTCGTCGTACACAGTTGTACCAAATACGTCGGCGGTCACGGCAGCAGTATCGGTGGGGCGATCGTCGATTCGGGCAAGTTCGACTGGGGCAACGGGCGCTTTCCCGAGCTGACCGAACCGGACCCGAGCTACCATGGGATGAAGTTCTTCGAGACCTTCGGCGCCTTGGCGTACATCATCAAAGCCCGAGTCACGATGCTCAGAGATACCGGTGGGTGCCTTTCGCCCTTCAATGCGTTCCTGATGCTCCAGGGGCTCGAAACGATCCATCTGCGCATGCCCCGGCATTGCGAAAACGCCCTGGCTCTGGCCCAGTGGCTGGAGAAGCAACCTCAGGTCGAGTGGGTCAATTACCCGGGGCTCCCGTCCCATCCCGACCACGCCAAGGCCAAGCAGTACATGCCCAAGGGCACGGGCGGAATCCTTGGTTTCGGGATCAAAGGCGGCCGGGACGCGGGCGTCAAGTTCATCAACAGCGTCAAGCTCGCCAGCCATCTGGCCAACATCGGCGACAGCAAGACCCTGGTGATCCATCCGGCCAGCACGACGCACCAGCAACTGAACGACGAGGAACAGCTTGCCGCCGGCGTGACCCCCGATTATATTCGCGTGTCGGTCGGTACCGAGCACATCGACGACATCATCGCCGATTTCGACCAGGCCTTGAAGGCAAGTTCTTAGTGTTGAGTTCGGAGGAATTGATTAGGATATTGACCAGTATCGTGAAGACGACCATGAGTACGAAAGACGCTGAAGCGTCATGACTCAGAACTCAAAACTAAACACTCAAAACTCCAGGACAGACCATGTGGGAATACACGGACAAGGTGAGAGACTACTTCTTCAATCCTCGCAACGTTGGAGAGATTGAAAACCCTGACGGCGTGGGCGAGGTGGGCTCTCTGGCGTGCGGTGACGCGCTGAAGCTGACGTTCAAGCTCGACAAGGACGGACGCATCGCCGACGCGAAGTTTAAGACGTTCGGCTGTGCCAGCGCCATCGCCAGTTCGTCGGTGCTCACGGAACTGATCAAGGGCAAGACGCTCGACGAAGCGATGAAGGTGACGAACAAGGAGATCGCCGAGCACCTGGGCGGATTGCCCGAGCAAAAGATGCATTGCTCCGTGATGGGGCAAGAGGCCCTGGAGGCCGCCATCGCGAATTATCGCGGTGGTGACACGACCAAGCAAGAGCTGGAAGGCCGTGTCGTTTGCACCTGCTTCGGCGTCACGGAAACGGAGATCGAGCGCGTCATCCGTGAGAACGATCTGTCTACCGTCGAGCAGGTGACGAACTACTGCAAAGCCGGCGGCGGCTGCGGCGGCTGTCACGGGGAGATCGAGAAGATCATCGAACGCATCCAGGGCGAGAAGCTCAAGACGCCCGCGCCGCCTGCGCCCCGTAAAGGCAAGAAGCTCACGAACATTCAAAAGATGCAGTTGATCCAGCAGACGATCAACGAACAGGTTCGCCCGGCTCTGAGGGCCCACGGAGGCAACATCGAACTGGTCGACATCGAGGGCGACAAGGTCACCGTGGCGTTTCGAGGCATGTGCGCACAATGCCATTTGGCTGAGTTTACGATGAAGGACGTCGTCGAGAACAAGCTCCGCGAGTTCGTCTCCGAAGACATCTACGTCGAGGAAGACAAGGATTCCGTGGAAGAAGGCCACGTTCACAAAGGATAGCCGGACCATGAAGACGATCTACTTCGACAATAACGCGACGACAAGGGTGGCCGACGAAGTCTTCGAGGCGATGCAGCCTTACTTCTGCGACCTCTACGGAAATCCCTCCAGCATGCACACGTTTGGCGGGCAGGTCGGCATCAAGGTCCGCGAGGCCCGCGAGCACGTGGCGACGCTGCTCGGATGCCATCCCAGCGAGATCATTTTCACCAGTTGCGGCACCGAGAGTGACAGCACCGCCATCCTGGGGACACTGGCGGCCGTGCCGCACCGGCGCAAGGTGATCACCACGCGCGTCGAGCACCCCGCGGTGCTGACGGTCTGCCGTGACCTGGAGAATCGAGGCTATCAGGTGATCGAGCTGGGCGTCGACAAGCAGGGCCGGCTCGATCTTGACGAGCTGGAGAGTGAACTCGACGATGATACCGCCATCGTCACCATCATGTCTGCCAACAACGAGACGGGCACGGTCTTTCCCGTCGAGCAGATCGCTCGCATGGTGACGGATCGGGGCATTACGTTCCACACCGATGCCGTCCAGATCGTGGGCAAGATCCCTCTGAACCTCGCGGAGAGCCGCATCAGCTTGCTTAGCCTGTCGGGTCACAAGCTCCACGCGCCGAAGGGCGTGGGTGTGCTTTATGTCCGCAAGGGGACGCGGATGACCCCGTTCCTGTTGGGCGGGCACCAGGAGGGCGGACGCCGGGCCGGGACCGAGAACGTCCCGGGCATCGTCGGGCTGGGCAAAGCCTGCGAGCTGGCGCACAAGTACATGGAAGAAGAGAACACGCGGGTCCGAAAGCTGCGCGACAAGCTCGAAACCGCCATCTTGGCGAACTGCTCCGACAGTCGCATCAACGGCGATCCCGAGAACCGCCTGCCCAACACCACCAACATCAGCTTCGAGTACATCGAAGGCGAAGCGATTCTGCTGATGCTCGACCAGTTCGGTATTTGCGCCAGCAGCGGTTCGGCCTGCACGAGCGGTTCGCTCGAACCGTCGCACGTGCTGCGCGCGATGGGCGTGCCGTTCACCATGGCCCATGGCTCGATTCGCTACAGCCTGAGCCGGTACAACACGGAAGAAGAGGTCGACTTCACGATCGACAAGATGCCGCAGATCATCGAGCGGCTCCGCGAACTGTCGCCTTTCGTAGGCCAGGTCAGCGCATAGGCAAACAACCTGCCCCACAACCGGATATTCGCTTTTCACTTGCCTTTTCGGGTTTTCGGACGTACTGTCTCGGCCATGAGGTGGCCTCGGCTTCGTCCTTTCCTCACCGCTGACGAGAGGGGGCCGGTCCATCTTTGACCCGCGCCTCGTGCGGCGTGGTCTGTTTGAACTCGTGGAAGAATCGCCGGCCCGGGACCGCCAGTGGTCCCGACGTGGGTCGCTCGAAAGGATGCAGGGGAAACGACATGGATGCAAACAAACAGACACAAACAATGTTGGCCGTCCTGATCGACGCCGACAACACCCAGGCTTCCATTACCGACGGTTTGCTGTCCGAGGTCGCCAAGTACGGCGTCGCCAGCGTCAAGCGCATCTATGGCGACTGGACTACCCCCAGCCTGACCGGTTGGAAGTCCGTTTTGCTCGAGCATTCGATCCAGCCGATCCAGCAGTTCCGCTACACCGTCGGCAAGAATGCCACCGACAGCGCGATGATTATCGACGCGATGGACTTGCTCTACACGCGGCGGTTCGACGGTTTCTGCCTCGTCTCCAGCGATAGTGACTTCACCCGCCTGGCCTCCCGCATCCGCGAAGAGGGCCTGCTCGTGTACGGGTTTGGCGAGCGCAAGACGCCCAAGGCGTTCGTCTCGGCCTGCGACAAGTTCATCTTCGTCGAGGTGCTGCGGTTCGAGGAGGACACCGAGCGGGCCACCAAACCCAAAACCGCCAACGAGCTCAAAGGCGACACCAAGCTGGTGGCCCTGCTGCGCAACGCCCTGGAGGCGGCCTCGGACGAGAGCGGCTGGGCTCACCTGCGGGCCGTCGGCAGCAATCTCGCCAAGCAGGCCCCCGAGTTCGATCCGCGAAATTACGGGTATAGCAAGCTGCGAGAGCTGGCTCTGGCGACCAAGCTGTTCGATGTCGACGAACGCGTCCATGGCGACGGTCATTCCCGTGCCATCTACATCCGCGACAAGCGCAACAAACCGAGAAAGTAGCTCGCGCCCGAGTCTGAAACGTTCGCACGGGCACACCTCGACGATCGTAGTGAATTTCCGTTGATTTTCTTGGGTATCGGTGCGTCTATAGGGGTAAGGTGGCGTCTGCGTCACCGCCCTGACGTGAATAACGATTCGGATCCAGGCGAGCGGAAAAAGGAGAATGGCCATGAAGTCTTCAAGGAAGCGGTTGGTTTGTCTTTTCGCAATCTTCTCTTTGATGTTCTCAGTTGCATTGTGTCCGGCGGCCCCGACCGATACGGCCGAAGCGAAGCCGGCGGTGGTGCCTCATTTCCACCTGAGCGGAATGTTGAGCGAGTCACCGGTGGTCGATCCCTTCGGCTTCACCGCGGGCGAGATTACGTCGTTGAGCGATCTGGTCGGGTTGATGAGCGAGGCCGGTGCCGACGACCAGGTCAAGGCGGTCGTGCTGACCTTCGACAACATGACCCTGGGGCTCGGGCAACTGGAGGAGCTTCGCACCGCCATCGATGGCTTCAAGGCCACCGGCAAGAAGGTCTACGTCCATACGGGCAGCATGAGCACCTTCGTCTATGGGCTGCTCAGCGCGGGCAGCTATCTCAGCGTCGAGCCCCAGTCGATGGTCTGGCTGACCGGCATCTACGGTGAATCGCTCTACATCAAGGACCTGCTCGACAAGATCGGCATCGCGGGCGATTTCATGCACATGGGCGACTACAAGTCGGCGGCCGAGATGTTCACCCGCAGCGGGCCCAGCGGGCCGGCTGAGGAGAACCTCAACTGGTTGCTCGACGGGTATTATGACGTCCTTGTGAATATGATCGGTTCATCGCGGAACATGTCGCCCAAGCGGGTGCAGAACCTCATCGACGAAGGGCCTTTTATGGCCGAGCAAGCCCTGGAAAAGGGGTTGATCGATGCCATCCAGACGCGGGATGCCTTTCTGGCCCAGGTAAAGAAGGACCTGGCCGAACCGGTGAAGTTCGACAACCGCTACGGCCAGGAAGCCAGGCCCGCCATCAATCTCACCAGTCCGTTCGCGTTCTTCTCGCTGCTGGGCGAGATGATGAATCCGCCCAAGAAGCCTCAGAAGGATGCGGTTGCGATCATCTACGTCGAGGGGGCGATCCTGCCTGGCTATGGACAAGCCAGCCCGTTCGGCCAGACCAGCGGCGCCTACAGCGGCGAAATCCGCAAGGCCCTGGAAACCGCCGAGGCCGACGATACCGTCAAAGCGGTCATCCTTCGCGTCGACTCGCCTGGTGGTTCCGCCGAGGCCAGCGAGGTGATTCTCAACGCCACGAAAGAGGTCCGGGCCAAGAAACCCTTCGTCGTCTCGATGGGCGACGTCGCCGCCAGCGGGGGCTACTATGTCTCCTGCGGCGCCGAGACGATCTTTGCCGATGAGATTACTGTCACCGCGTCGATCGGTGTGGTGGGGGGCAAGCTCGTGACGGCCGGCATGTGGGACAAACTGGGCGTCAACTGGGTTGGCCACAAACGCGGTGCCAACGCCGACATCTTCAGCAGCGATCGTGCATTCGATCCGTCGCAGAGGCAGGTGATCGAAGGCTACATGCAGACTGTTTACGGCGTGTTCAAAGACCACGTCGTCAAGGGCCGGGGCGCCAAGCTCAAAAAGCCG
>CAVSCO010000096.1:0-135620 GCA_963726475.1 uncultured Phycisphaerae bacterium
GCGTCATTGCCGACGGTCATCACCGCTACACGACCGGACTGAACTACTGGCGTCAGAGCGACAATCCCGCCGCGCGATATCAGATGATGGCCTTCACAAACCTCAAACAACAAGGTCTCGTGGTCCTGGCAACGCATCGCGTCGCCTCGCGCATAGAAGATTTTGAACGGGAGACATTCCTCAAGAGGCTCCAGGGCAAATTCGACCTGATCGAGTTCACGTTCACGTCGCAGGACGACGAGAAGATGCAGGCCCGCAGGAACATGTTGGCAGAGATGAAGAGCCTGCACGAGAAGGATGAAGTTGCATTCGGTCTGTACATGGGCGATGGCGCGTTCCGCATTGCGATCCTCAAAGACAGGCAGCTCATGGCCGAGGCAACACCCGAGATGAGCGAAGCCTGGCGGACGCTGGACGTCTCGGTGCTTCAGAAACTGGTGATCGAAGAGCTGCTCGGTATCGACGACGAGCAAAAAGGCAACGGCGACTGCATCGAGTACGTCAAGGACGTCCCCAACGCGATCAGCGATATCATCGCAGGCGTCGACGCCGGCCAGAAGCAGGTCGCGTTCTTCACGAACCCGGTGAAGATGGAGCAGCTCGTCGCCATCACCGATACCGGCGAGCGCATGCCGCACAAATCGACGTACTTCTTTCCCAAAATGTATACCGGTTTAACGATTCAGAAACTCTAAATACCCTTTCGGGAGCACGAACATGGCAGATTGGAAGAACCCCCCGAGACTCTTTATCCCAGGTCCCGTCAAGGTCGACGATGACGTCCTCCAGCAACTGGCCCGTCCCACGCTCGGCCATCGCGGCAAGGAGTACTCCCAGCTCCAGGGCGAGGTCGTCGAGATGCTCAAGAAGATCCTCTTCACGGAGCAGAACGTGTTTCTGTCCACGTCCAGCGGCTCAGGCATCTGGGAGGCCGCGATCCGCAACTGCGTGGCCCCGGATGAAACCGTGCTGGCGATGTTGCTGCGGTGCCTTCAGCGACAAGTGGGCCGACGTCGTGGCGATGTGCGGGCGGAAGGTGGACCAGTTGAAAGTCGAATGGGGCCAGGCCACCACGGCCGAGCTGATCGACGAGAAGCTCGCCTCGGGCAAGTATGCCGCCATCACACTCGTATACAACGAGACCAGCACGGGTCTGACCAACCCCGTCTA
The DNA here is from genome assembly GCA_963726475.1 of uncultured Phycisphaerae bacterium. Lineage (GTDB taxonomy): Bacteria > Planctomycetota > Phycisphaerae > Sedimentisphaerales > Anaerobacaceae > Anaerobaca. Next base: position 1,171 of record CAVSCO010000096.1, read on the forward strand.
CGAAATCAGCAAGATGATGAAGGCCAAGTATCCCGACGTGCTCGTCTTCGTGGACACCGTCAGCGGCATGGTCGGCCTGCCCCTGCACTTCGACGAACTGGGCTGGGACATCGCGTTTGCCTCGGTGCAGAAGGCCTTTGCGATTCCGCCGGGATTCACCGTGGCGGCCGTGAGCAACCGGGCCGTCGAGAAGAGCAAGAGCGTTCCCGATCGCGGGTACTATTTCAATTTCGAGCTGTGGGCCAAGTCCGCCGCCAAGAGCCAGACGCTCGTGACGCCAAGTGTTCAGCACATCATGGCCCTGCACTATCAGTGCGAGAAACTCGTGAAAGAGGGCATGGAGAACGTGTGGGCCCGGCACAAGGAGATGGCCGAGTTCGTTCGCGGCTGGGCCAAGGAGAAGTTCGAGGTCTTCTGCGAGGATCAGTACGCCTCCGACACGCTGACCACGGTCAAGAACACGCGTGAGATCAACGTGGCCGAAACGATCAAGGCGGTACAGGCCAAAGCACAACACCATCTTTGGCAACGGCTACGGCCAGCTCAAGGACAAGACGTTCCGTATCGCGCACATGGGTGATATCACCATGGGCGATCTGAAAGAGCTGCTGGGCTGGATCGACGCGGAAATCGGCTAGTTCGGTCGGCCGTTCCAAGTACCTGAATACTCGCGGGCCTGGGTTCCAGCACGGATCTCAGGCCCGTTGCACATCGACTCAAGACAGAGCCCTGGGATGTGATGGCTGAGATGACGATGACCAGGCGAGAGAGACTGATGGCCACGTTGGATGGCCAGCCGGTCGACCGTCCTGCCCTCAGCTTCTACGAGATCGGCGGTCTGAAGATGGACCCGTCCGATTCCGATCCGTTCAACATCTATCGCGATCTTTCCTGGCAACCTTTGCTGGAGTTGGCGGAGGAACATACCGATCTGATCCGCATGCGAAGTCCTGTCCGGGCACAGTCACACCAGGCATGGGGACCTGCCGAGGACACGGCGACGTCCGAATTCTTCAAGACGGAGCAATACCTGGAAGATGGCCGGCGGATGACACGGACCACGTTGACTGTGGGCGGAAGGACGATGACGTCGTTGACGCGTCGTGATCGCGATGTCGATACGGTCTGGACCGTGGAGCATCTGCTCAAGAGCAGCGAGGATGTCAAGGCGTATTTGTCTCTGCCTGACGAGGCACTGACCGAGAGGATTGACGTCGCGCCGCTGGTCGAAGAGGAGAACCGTCTGGGAGAGCGTGGCATCGTCATGGTCGATACGGAGGATCCGCTCTGCACGGCCGCCACATTGCTCTCCATGGAAGACTTCACGGTCGTCGCAATGACCGAGGGCGCGATATTTCACCGGCTTCTGGAGAAATGCGCCCGGGTTATTCATCGCCGGACGGAGCAGGTCGCCGAGCAGTTCCCCGGTCGGTTATGGCGCATCTATGGACCCGAGTTTGCGACGGAGCCCTATCTCCCGCCGCATTTGTTCGACGAATACGTGGTTCGATACACCGGGCCGATGATCGAGGCCATTCATCGCACGGGTGGATATGCCCGAGTTCATATCCATGGTCGTATTCGCAACGCTCCTGGATTCGGTGCTTCGGATGGAGGCCGATGCAATCGATCCGATCGAGCCACCACCGCAGGGTGATGTGGAACTGGCCTTCGTCCGTGCCAGATATGGCGAACGTCTGGTCCTGTTCGGGAACATCGAGATTGCAGATATCGAGAACGCCGAGCCGGACCGGTTTGAACGGATCGTTCGAAAGGCCCTGGCCGATGGGACGCGAGGAGAGGGGTCGAGGCTTTGTATTGATGCCTTCGGCCTGTCCTTACGGACGAACAGTCAGTGCTCGGACCTTGAAGAACTACGAGACAATGGTACGCTGTATCGAAGACTTCTGACGTGAACGAGTAACAACCTTCAGGAGAACGAACGATGAAGCACAGTCTCTCGCTTGCACTGATCGCGGTCTCCCTTCTCGCTTCGACGATACAAGCGACTCCCGCCGGGCCGGCGAGAGCGAAGTTAGCGGATGGCACACTCACGCTGGAAAACAATGTCCTGGCCATCACATGGCAGATTGGCGAGAACCGGTTGCGTCCCTTGGCGATACAGGACAAGCGATCCAACAGCACTATCGACACCGTCGGGGAGGCGTTCACTGTGGCCCTGTCGGATAGGCGCATTATCCGGGCATCGGAACTCACGATGGTCAACAAGCCTGATATCCGAGACCTGTCGGCCGATCGCGGTGCGCCGAGACTGGCCGAGCGGTCAGACGGAAAGATGGCGACTGTACAGTTTCAGACCCCCGACAACAGACTGGCCATTCAATGGCAAGCTGTACTTCGAGACGATGCACATTACGTTCGGCAGTCGCTCACATTTCGTGCCACACACGAGGCGGTTCCCATAGAGACAATCACGCTGATCGATCTGAACTGCCGTGATGCGCAAGTGGCGGGCACGGTCGCCGGCTCGCCCGTGGTGGCCGAAGGCATGTTCTTCGCTTACGAACATCCGAATTCAGAGAGGTCAGGTCCGAGTCGGAGGATGAACTTGAGCACGTGACGTGCCGTCTGACGCGCGGGATGGCATTGGCCCCGAATCATCCGCTGGTTCAGTCGTCGGTTGTTGGCGTCGCACCGGATGGGCAACTGCACCGGGCCTATGCCAACTACATCGAGCGAGAGCGTCCGCGACCCTATCGGCCCTTTCTGCACTACAATTCCTGGTACGACATCGCCTGGGCTGATCGCAAGATGAACGAACAGCAATGTCGGAACGTGATCGAGATCTTCGGCCGGGAGTTGACGAAGAAACGCGGCGTCAACCTCGATTCGTTCGTCTTCGACGATGGCTGGGACGACAACAAGACACTGTGGGGCTTCCACCAGGGCTTTCCCAACGGATTCAGCCCGCTCGTGCCCTTGGCGAAGAAGTATGATTCGGCCATCGGCGTTTGGCTCTCCCCCTGGGGCGGCTATGGACAGGCCAAAGACGAGCGGATGCAATACGGCCGGACACAGGGATTCGAGACCAACCGCAATGGCTTTTCTCTGGCCGGGCCGAAATATTATGCTCGCTTTCGCGATGTATGCCGAGATGATCAGCAAGTACGATGTGAACTACTTCAAATTCGACGGCGTGGGGATCGGCAACGACCGCGACGGCGCCGACGCCGAGTTCCTGCCCGATATCGAAGGACTGCTGACACTTTGCACCGAACTGCGAGCGCTGCGACCCGATGTGTACCTGAGTATCACAACGGGAACGTGGCCTTCGCCCTACTGGCTATTCTACGGCGATTCCATCTGGCGCAACGGCGCCGACTGTGGCTTCCATGGCGCAGGCACAATGCGACAGCGCTGGATCACCTACCGTGACATGATCACCTATCGCATGATTGTCCAACGCGCACCGCTCTATCCGCTCAACTCGCTGATGGTCCAGGGCATCTGCTACGCTCAACTCGGCACGGCAACGAAGATGGCCAACGACCTGGGCGACCTGACGGATGAGATCCGAATGCTGTTCGGATCGGGTACGCAACTCCAGGAATTGTACGTCACGCCAGGTATGATGACCGCTCCGATGTGGGATGCGCTGGCGGAAGCTGCCGCTTGGTCACGCCGCAATGCTGATGTACTCGTCGACGTGCACTGGGTTGGTGGTGACCCGGGCGAGGGCCAGGCGTATGGTTACGCTTCGTGGTCGCCTCGCAAAGGAATTCTCGTGCTCCGCAACCCAGCCGAGACGAAGACCCGCTTCAGCGTGGACATTGGGCAGGCATTCGAACTGCCTTCGGGCGCTCCCCAACGCTATCGATTGATGCAGCCCTGGAAGAACGCCAGGGATTCCTCCGAAGTGACGCTGGAGTCCGGCCAATCGCACACATTCGATCTTGAGCCATTTGAAGCTCTTGTGTTAGAAGCGACACCCTTGGAATAACCCCTGCCGGCGTCAAGCAAGGAAGGCATCAGGATCAAGCTTGAGGGTTTGCCTCTTCTCTATGGCCTCGCTAATCTTCAGTGCCGTAACCGTACTTGAATAAGCGACCTGCCCGGCACAGTTCAGTTGCGACTCGCCCCGAATCGCATCGAAGAAATTCGCCAGATGTGGCTGATGGTACGGGACATCGACAGTGACAGGGATCTCATACTTCGCGGGTGGTTTCGTTTCAGCGACATCGATACTGGCCGAACCCGTTGGTGGCTTCGTCTCGGCGCCCGGCTCGTTGAGCAGACCCAATCGAACCCATTTGCGCCAATCCGGCACTTCCGGGTCGCGGTAGACACCCCCACGGCCGGACGACTCCGACAGCTCCAACGTTCCCTGATCGCCCATGAAGACTTCCACATGCCCGCCATAACCGTTCGTGCACAGGACCTCGTAGGAGACGGCGATGGTCCCTTTGTCCGTTTCGTATTCGAGAATGGCCATCGCGGTGTCGGGCCATTGGTGCGTCTTCGAATCGTAGTAGTACGTTCCCCCTCGCGCCGTGATGGTCCTGGGAGATGTGCCCAGAAACCAGTTGATCGCATCGATCTGGTGGACGCCGAAGTCGACGAGGGGTCCAGCCCCCAGCCCTTTGTACCACATCCAGTTCTTGAACTGGTGCATGGAGGCATAGCCATACCGGGCCAGCGTCGCCTCGTCGAGGGCCTTTCGCCTGGACCAGCCCCGATCGGCCCGGGCGGGATGATGTCATTGACCGTTGACGGCGGTCAGCCGGCCCAGGAGATCGGCTATATCCAGGAGCTTCGGCCTTACAGTGCCTATATCGCGGGTTGCTGCGCCGCTGCTGGCCGATCTGGAGCGAGCTTCCACATTGTCCAGCGACCTGCACCATCCGACGTGCTCCTTCGATCGTATCGGACATCGGGGCCTCGCAGTAGACATGCAGTCCGGCTTCCAGGCATGCCACCGTCTGATCGGCGTGACAGAAATCCGGGGTGGCGATCAGCACGGCATCGAGATCCTTCTCCTTGTCAAGCATCTCACGATAGTCCACGTAGCCGTTGACTTCGTGGCCATACCGGCTCAACAAACTGACAACGCGTTTGAGGTTCAGGTCTTCCCAAATGTCGCAAACCGCTTTGAATCGAATACCCGAATCGGTCCCCATCTTGACGCAGGCGTTCAGCAGCACTTCGCCCTGTGCTGCCGGCTCCGATCAGAGCGACATTGATGTCACTGGAACCTTGCCACTGTCGCGGTTCCAACGACGGGCGGACGAGAAAGCCAAGCCGGCTCCCGCTACGGCGGTGGAACGAAGGAAACTGCGTCTGTTCATAGGATAGAACCTCTGCGCTGAACCGGGCTTAAAGGACGCGTGGGTTGAGAACCCACCCTACGGAATTCCCGGCGTTTAGGCGCACCAGGGGCGGGCGCGATTCTGGACTTCGTCCATCGCCAGGACCTTGTTTGCGATGATCGTGTTCTCGATGACCTGGAAGTCGAACATGCCCACCGCAAGGAAATCGGCACCGCCCTTGAAGCAGAACTCGAACGCCGACTCCGGGTGGATCGCGCCGGCCGCCAGGGTCTTGAATGCAATCCAGGGCTTGCTCTTTTTCGCCATCAGGGCCTCGGTCTGGTCGGGGAACAGATCGTACATGTTGTCGTGAAATTCGTTGTGGTCGAGCGAGTTGCCCGCATCGACCGACCAGTGTTTCCGGTGTTCGCGCGGATGGGCCGACCAGTATTCATCGTGATGGAACGTCTTGAAGTAATAGTCAGGATCGATTCCGTATCGATCGGCAGTCTCGATGACTTTGACATCGTGGCATCCGAGCCCGGCCAGATAGCCCTGCTCCTTGATGTATTGAACCGCCTTGGCGATCACCTCGATCATCTCGGGCTTGCCCTGCTTCATGCGCGTGCTCGGTGAACCCGCCCTGCGTGTACATCGTGGTCGCGCCTTCGTCGATGCTGCGATCGATCCACTCCTTCATCCCACTCCAGAAAGGCTTGTCCAGATACTCCCAATCCTGCCGCACGCCGACGACGGTCTGGAGTTCGCCCCCCCGCTCTCGCTTGTACTTGTTGATGATGCCGAGTTGGGTGGGGTCAGGCGAGATCGTGTCGATCCCATACTCTTCCATCAGTTCGAGCGTATCGAACTGCTTCTCCTCGGTCAGATAGTGCCCAGCCAGAGTCGAGACATACAGCAGGTCGCGATTGTGGCACCACCCACTGATGACGTTGCCACCGGCGATGATGCGGCTCATCTCCAAATCCCCGATTTTCCCCTTGGGAATTTTGGGTTCGTTCTGGCTTCGCTTCTTCAGCTCGCGGGTCTTCTTGCCATCGTCCTGCACCGCCGCCAGCAGATTCTTCTCTTCCATGCCGCGAATGCCGGCGTACGCGGCCCCCGCTGCGATGGATTTGCCCAGGAAACTTCGCCGATCGATTCTGCATGCCATGGTCTGACTCTCCTTCTTGCCGGTCAACGACGTGGTATCGTCCAGACAGACCTTTGCCCCCGTCAATCTGTGCCTGAGACCATGATAGCCGGAGAGATTGGCGGAATCAAGTCTCGCGCAGGATTCCGCATGAACCGCACTAAAGGCATCTACTGTGGCTGATAGAGCAGAGCCGCATAGGCGTCGACCACGCCCCAACCGTATTGTTCGTCCCAGCCCACAGGGCCAACGTCCCGCGCTGTACCCTCGATCGCGGCACGGACGGCGTTCGGGTCGGTCACCCCGTGGCTGACCAGCAGCGCCGCCACCCCGCTGACGTGAGGCGTCGCTGACGATGTGCCCTGGAAGAAGTAGTAGCCGAAATCGGTGGGATCGATCGTGAAGGTCTGCTGGAGAATGCCGTCCGGATAACCGTCTCCGTTCTGGTCGACCAGCAAGTCGCCCCCTGGCGCGACGACGTCGATATAAGAGCCCGTATTGGAGTAGTACGATCGCGTGTCGTCGTATCGTACGGCACCCACCGCAATGCAGTAGTCGTCGTAGGCAGCGGGATAAGATGGTGCGTTGCCCTCTTCGAACTCGTTGCCCGCGGCACAGACGATGGTGACTCCCTGGCCAAAGGCGTAAGCCATCGCTTCCTTGATCGTCGTAGACGGATCGGGGCTCCCAAGGCTCATGTTGATCACGCGAGCGCCGTGGTCCGTCGCGAAGTAGATCGCCCGCGCGATGTCGAAATAGTCGCCTACCCCATCCTCGGCCAACACTTTGACCGGCATGATCGAACAGCCATAGGCAATGCCCGCGACCCCCTTATCGTTATTCGTGCTCTGAGCAAGGGTCCCGGTGATGTGCGTGCCATGGCCCTGGTCGTCGTTGGGATGGGCATCGTCGTTGACGAAATCGTAACCCGGCACGAACAACGTCTGCGCCAGGTCGGGGGCCTGCATGAAGCCCCGATAGTCCTCGTAGGCAATCCCCGTATCCAGAACGGCGACGATCACGTTGGGATCGCCCGTCTCAAGATTCCAGGCCGCCTCCATGTCGATCCCGCCGGTCACATCGTTTGCGAAGTTCCACTGATAGGGCGAGAAATACGGATCGTCGGGCACCAGATAGATGCCCGCGTAGTAGTTCAACTCAGCATACTCGACCGCCTCTTCCGCTGCCGAGCAATGATACCATTCGTTCCGGCATCTCCTCCTGGGGAATCGTCACGCGGTGGAAACGGTCCGGTTCGCACGTTTGGTCAATAGAGCAGCCATACGCGTCGAGAACAGAATTCCTATCTTCTTCGGTGTACTGCTCGGAAAACTTGACAATAACCGTATCAGGTCGAAACCGCGAAGACCGTTCCGTCGTTTGCCTGGGCCTCGGCCCCATTACCCAGGTGTCGCGCACCTGCACGGCGGAATAGACGCACATCGGCCATGCCGTAAGCGACATGACGATGAAAGCGATCGTGACTCGTTTAGCCATGGCTGGACGCCTTTCACTATGGTCGAATCCCGCTGAGACGTACGAATGGTGCCCCGCCGCGGTTCGTTGCCACTCATGCGGCTTCTGCAATTAGCCTGATGCGCCGGTCAGGGCGCGATGGCGCGGAGGTAGACGCGAACGTCGTCGATCCGTCCGGTCCAGAACGTACCCGGTGCAAGATCTGCCCCTGTACCGAGATACAGTCCGTCGCTGGACCCGCCCAGGCTCGCCTGGGCATCGCGAGCCACTTCCACATCCTCCACATAGAGAATCCTGTCGGCCCCGTCCCAGACGAGACCAACACGATGCCAGTCGTCATCCGTAATCGCCACCTGCGACCAGAGCGGACCGCTATGGCGCCCGGCCCCATGCAGCTCGGTGCCGAGAGTGCCGGTGGAAACGTCGACAGCAAGCCAGTTGACCTGGCCTGCCTGTGACACCAGAACCTCGCCCGGCAGCCCCCCTCTAGCCCATACGAAGACGCTGAACGGCCCCTCCGAAGGATTGACCACGAATGGAACCTCGACATAGTCGCCCTGGCCGTCCAACGCGATCGCTCCGCCTCTGGCCCCGCCGGCCGGCTGCCACAACGGATCGCCCTGCAAAACGCCGTCGGCTGCCCCGGCCACATCGACTGCCACCTCGCCCCGTGATTCGTTGAGCGGCCAGTGTGAGGTCAGGGAGTATTCGGTGCTCCAGTCGCGCGAGGTGAGGACCTCGTTTCTGGTCATGACCTTGGCGTTACAGGCCGCAAAGCGAGCGAATCGTTCCGCGTCCGTGCGGCTGCCGACAATCTGACCCCAATGGTAGGGAATCGCCAGTCGGGGTTTGAAGTACTTGGTGGCCTCGGCAATCTCCTGCGCGGTCGCAGTGTAGGTCCCACCGGCCGGGAGAAAGGCGACGTCGATATCCTCGAGCGCCTTCATCTCCTCTGTCACATCGGTATCACCGGCGCAGTAGACGCGCTTCGAGCCGATCTCGATGATGTATCCAAGCCAGTTGTTGGCCTTGGGGTGATTGGTTTTGGTGATGTTGTAGGCGGGCACGCCGATGATGCGCAGAGGCGCCAGATCGATTGCCTCGCCCGGCGCCAGTGGCAGTCCCCGTCCATAGGCATTGACAACATCAGGCGGCGCGACGAACGCGGTATCGGGGCCCGAACCCGCGCGATGTCTGAAGGCGAGTAGTGGTCGCTGTGGCTGTGCGTCACCAGCACCAATGTCGCATCGTGCGGAGAGATCGAGAGGTTCTGCGGATCGACGTAGACGACCTGATCGCCCGACCAGACTTTCACGCTGGCATGACCGAGCCACTGGATCGTGACGAGCGGCGCCGTCTGTTCCAACCAATGAGACGTCATGACCGCCAGGTCGTCAAAGCCGACGATCGCATTTGTGTGGGACTCCTCCAGACCCCACTGTTGTGTCAGAAGTGCGAAGTCCTGGAAATCGACGAAGTCATCAACGTTCCAGTCCGCCGCGCTCGCATCGGCTGTCTCCTCTTGTCCCAAGGCATCGGATGCCATGCCGGCACCGACCATGAGAGCGAGGGCGACGCAAGCAACGGACCACACGAAGCGATTCACAAACCGATCGAGTCTTCTCATCTTGCACCGTCCTTTCCTCCGCCCCTGTCAGAAGGCCAGACCTCGCGGGCGGCGAAGTCGTGCGATCAGCGATTCAACAACGCGCGATCGCCAGCCTTCGCAACACTATCCTATCGCCCCAACGGGGTATTGGTCAAGCAAGACTTGCCCACTGCGTCGTTCTCTCTATAATGGGTTGAACAGACTCGCTCTAATTACGATCAGTCGGATGACGCAGAATCCGGCAGAGCACGAAAGCAGCCCAGGCTGCTTTTTCGTTAAGGAACGCAATGGATTTGTCCATCGTCATACCGGCCTATGAAGAGAGCAAGAAGATCGCTCGCGACATCAAGGCAGCCACCCAATTCCTCAAGAGCAACGCCCTGACCGGCGAGATCATCGTCGTCGACGACTGTAGCCAGGACAACACGGCAGACGCGGCGAGAAAAGTCTACGTGCCTCCGGAGGTTCGCCTCGATGTCATCCGCTACGAACCGCATCATGGCAAGGGCTATGCCGTCCGAACCGGCATGAAGGCTACGACAGGCCAATACGTCATGTTTGCCGATTGCGGTCTGTGCATCCCCTACGGAAACGCCCTTCAGGGTCTCGAACTGCTCCGGCAGGATAAGTGCGACATCGCCCATGGGTCTCGACGGATGATCGAAAGCGATATCCTTAGAGACCAGCCCTGGCACCGCCGTCTATTCTCACGTTCGTTCAAGGCTGTGGTTCGGACCCTTCTCGGCGTGCCCAGGCGACTGACGGATACGCAGTGCGGCTTCAAGATGTACAAAGGCGATGTGGCCCGGCTTCTCTACGGCGAGTGTGTCACCGACGGATTCATGTTCGACATCGAGATCATCCTGCGCGCAATGCGCAGCGGATATCGCATCAATGAGTTCCCCGTCGAATGGGCCTGCGATCTGGACAGCCGACTGTCAGTCACGCGCACGCCCTGGCCCGTGCTGGCGGAACTGCTCGAACTCAAACGGGCCATGTCGCGCGACAGGCAGCCCAAAGCCAAACCTCATCCGGAGACATCGCACTCGTAGACCAGCGTGCCCTCCGGCCACGTCCCCACCGCAACAATCTGCTCGGACGGGCCCTCGGTCGGTAGGATGAGTAAGCCCGCCGTCTCAGGGTGGCCTGCACAGTACCGCCGGGCCTCCTCCGGTGTCATGATCATGAACGCCGTGGAGAGTGCATCGCCCGTCCCCGCGTCAGGCGTGACGGACCAGGCAGCGATCTTGCCTTCGATCGGCCGGGCGATCCTTGGATCGATGATATGGCTGCCCTTCTCCAGGCCGGAGCCGCTCACGGCTCCGTTCTTCAGATTCAAACGTGCCAGTATTCGACTTCGGTCATGGGGATCGCTCAACGTCACGGGCCATCCGGGCGCCCCTTGCGGTGCGTCGAGCGCCAATACTGAGCTATACCCTCCGTGAATCAGCGCTCGATCGATGCTCCACTCTCTCAGAAGCGCTGCCATCCGATCGACGCCGTAGCCCTTTCCCACGCCACCAAGGTCCACACGGATCGGACTGGACGTCAACTCAACAGTGTGCGTGGCTTCATCCAGGTGGAGAAGCGACATTCCCGTATGTTCGCGTGCGAACGCCAGCTCTTCGGGCGATGGGGTTCGGGGTTTCTTATCTTCGTCCCGCCAGCAATCGAGGAGCAGCCCTATCGTCACATCAAACGCCCCGTCGGTATCGGCGTAAACATCCGCACTGACCTTGAGGCACTCAAACGTCTCGATGCCGACCAGAAGAGGCTGGCCGGCAGGTAGGTTGTTGATTCGCGCGATGTCGCTGTTCTCGATGTATCGACTCAGCTCGCCTTCGATCCGATCCGCTTCGTCGAAGGCTGCATCGGCTGCCTGTTGTGCATAGACCTTGTCTTCGTGCTGAACGACAATCTCGAATGTCGTGGCCATCGCAGCGTGAGCGAACCGATGCACGTTCTGCACGGCGGCCCAATCACTCTGGACGAATGTCTTCTCCGGTTGGTTCGGTTTGCTGGTCACGGGAGCCCTTCAACAATTCGGCTGGGTCCGGTCGCTGGTAGTACATTTCCCAGACATCCTTGCGGACAAAACCGAGCAACTTGACCTGCGGACGCAACCACATGTAATAAGGATCGTCAAACAGATACATATACATACGACGGTCCTTCTTCGGTGTTTCGACATAAAGTCGGTGGGCCAGCGCCCCTTGCAGGTCTTCCGAGATCACGATCAGAGGTCCGATCTTCGGTGGAAGCTCGACCGACCAGCGCACGGCATACGATCGAAGATACCACGGCAGAGGCCAATAGTCTTTGCCCGTACAAGCAACTTCAATGGGCACGGACTCCCCGAGCCCATCCAGACCGGCCAAGTCCTTGATCCGATCGACCACCGCGAAGATGTCCTCCGTCGTGTGGGCATAGACGTAGGGATTGCGGCTGTCTGCATAGTAGACGAAGCTGCCTCGATAAGCCTGGAAGGCCAAATGACCAGCCGCAATGACCAACAACGGAAGAACCACCGCTCGACCAACGGGCCCTCTAGCCCAGATCAAAAGAGCCACCGCACCGGCGCCGGCCAGGAGAATCATCCCATCCAGAAAGCCCAGCAGGCACCAGGGTGTTTTGTAGGGCAGCGCCGAATAGACCACCACCATGGCCAGCGTGTAGAACGCCAGGAAACGCAGGAGTTGTGGGTCCAGACCTGCGATGGATTTACCTCGAAAAGCCACCACCATGCCGACGATGGCCAGCAACATGATCGCGCCTTCGGTCCAGACCGGGCCACCTTCATACTTCGCGAAGGCGAGCATGTGCAGGTAGTAGTACCACGGATGGACGTGCGTCGTATCGTGGCCCCCGGCACGACCGAAGTACGTGGCATACGTCAGATACGAATCCAGGACACCCCTGGGGTACGTGAAGAACGATGAATAAAAGATAGCAGAGACACTCAGAGCAACCAGCAGGCCGACAACCAAGTGCCCGGGCCGTAGCACCCGCCAGGCACTGCGCCACGATTTCTGCCTGTACGCCCGGATGAGAATCAGAAGCCCGCCCGCCAGGCCCATGCTCCCGAACGCGATGATGCAGGTTTCCTTCGTCGCGTGCATCAGTCCTGCGAAGACTCCGGCGGCCACGATCCATGCCAGCTTCTTCGTCCGAGCATAGCGATATCCGGAGACAATAGCCCCAAAGGTGAAACAGACCAGCAACGTCTCCTGGATATAGTAGCGACTGTAGAAGAACATTGCCGGGGAGACGGCCGCGAGCACGGCGGCGGGAATCGCCGCAGGTCCCAGTCCTCTCACGAGAAATACGGTCAGCGCTATGAGAATGACACTGAAGACGACCGGAACGATACGAAGGGTGAATTCCGTGATCTCGCTGTACTTATGCTCACCCAGCAACCAGGCCGGGATCAACGTGGAGTAGTTGAGCGTGGGGCCGTGGTATTCGCGGGGTTCATATTCGTACTTGCCCGCTTCCAGCAAGTCGCGGAACTTGTCCGCGTGGACGGCCTCATCCGTGTGCATGGGCCGCATTTGAAGCCGTGGCACTCGGGTCGCTAGTGCCCCGAGTGCCACGACGATAATCACTAACCAATAGGTCTTGGCCCTTCCTTCAGAAGGAGCCCAGTTGTTTACACTCATTTAACCGGCTTGCCGTAGACATCCACCTCGATGTAGTGATTCAGGTCGTTGCTGGTGTTGCCGTTGCTGTAGAGCCGGACATAACGGCCCTTGGGCATGCCCTGCGAAACGCAGTCGATCAACTCGCCCTCGTTCGTCTCGGTGTAGTGCATGTCCTTGCCGATGCCGAGGCCGGCCGAGTTGTCGATGTCGTTGTTGAACACGGTCGTGACGTTGTTGATGAAATCCTTGTCGTCGGAGACCTGTACCACGACATCATAGTACACGCGAGGCTGCTTGTGATAATGCCACACGACGATAGCGGCAATCTCGGCTTCCTGCTCGAGATCGATCGTGACGTACTGCACGAACGGGCCGAGCTCGACGTAGCTGCCATCGGCGGCTTCCTTGTCGCCATCGGTAATCATTTCCAGATCGCCAATGATCGGCTCTTCGTCGCTGCCCGAGACTGGCTTGTTCAGCGACAGCAGCTTGCAGCCAACCGGGGCCAGAAACGGCGGACGGGCCTTGCCCGTGGGCTTCCTCAGGTTGGGCACCCGCGTATCCTGCGGCGTTCCGACAAACATCGGTTTGGGCAGCTTGATATCGAGGGGAGCCATCTCAGCGGATGGCGCGGCCGCCTCTTTGACGTCTTGCACGGCTTCCTTGGCTGTATCCTTGGCTGTCTCGGCTGCCTCAGTGGCCTTCTGGGTCACCGCATCCGTCACCTTGGCCGCCATCGAAGGCTCGTCCGTCTTGGCAGGCGCTGCCGCAGCCGGCTCGTTAGGCGCCGTCGGCGCAGGGGCCGGTTCCTCTGCCTTCTTACATGACGGGCCGAAGCACAGAGCCACGACGAGCAACGCCAGGGAGAACAATTTCACCATCGAACCTACATTCCTCTTTCCCATTTCGTTGACCTCTACAAGTGCAGAAATTCCTATTATTACTTCGCTGACTCGGCCCACGCGACTCACGCCGGCCCCGACGGTAAAGAACAGGCATCGTATCGGCCTGCCACCAATTTGTCAAGTTGCGCCAGCCCCGATTTTGTTACACGCGGCGGACGCTTCCGGATCGATCTCCCCCAGCACGTTCTCGATACGCGCTACCGACCGACCACTGACCATAGAGAAACAGGGGTTTGATCAAGATCAAACCCCTGTGTGTGACTCACATTTCCGACGCATGACTGCCTGCGATCACTTCTTCTCGGGCTTGTCGATCATCTCCTGCGTTACCTCAGCCTTTACGGCAGCAGGCGCCTTGTCATACTCGCCTGGCTGCCTGGCCTCCAGAGCTGGCATCGGTACTACCGGGGGCTCCAGTCCGGCCTTGGCCAGAACGAAGTAGATCACAGCACCCACTATAAATGCTACCAGCGGCGCAGCGGGAATGTTCGCCAGCCCAACCAGCGGTGCGATGCCGACGATGAAGCCGACGGCCCAGGAAATCCACCCGGCCTGGTTCCATCCCTTGCGAGGACCGGCCCACTTCTTGCCGGCCAGCAGGTAGTCCACCATCATGGCTCCGCAGATTGGCCCGAACGACGCGCCGATGACGGTGAAGACAGCGCCAGCCCTGCCGGCCAAACCGGTCACCGCGAGAATCACACTGACGGCTGTCCCGATCCCAACCGACACGAAGGGATTGACCTTGGGCAACGTGGTTTTGAAGCTGTTGGCCGCGATGAACGAAGAGAAACACGCCGGTGGGAACGCGGCCACCGCCAGCAGCAGCGCCATCGTCTTGCCGGCTCCTTCCGACCCCATCACGGTTCCCATGAAGCCTGGATCGGCCGGGTTCACGGCATAAGTGCCCGTGGCACCAAACGCTCCGGCGGCAATGATGATCGCAGCGCCGGCCGAAACGATCGTCGCCACTGCGATGCCGAAGATGCCGCCCATCTGCACATCCTTGCCGTCAACACTGTTGGTGCCGAAGTCCACGCCAGCCGCACCGGCCGTCGCAAAGAATCCAACGACAAACGTAATAGACAGAGCGATCACACCAAAGAAGCTCAGACCCGTCGCCCCAGCAGCCTCTGGAGCCGTGCCAGCCGCGACAAATGCTTCCGGCTTGAAATCGCCGATCCCACCCAGCGTTTTGACCAGCAGGATGACCAGGATCGCCACGGGGATCAGAGGCAGGAATGTCGCAACCTTGGCGACGTACTGAATACCCTTGAGACCTACGAACGCCGCGAGAACAGCCCACAGCACGGCAATCACCTGCTGAACGATTGCGCTGTCACCAAACAGCGGCGCCAGAGCCAGCGAGGCGAAATAGGCGTTCACGCCGAGCCAGCCAAACTGCAGAATCCCCATGAGAAAGCCTGGCATAAGGAAACCGCCCTGGGTGCCGTAGGTCGAACTGCCGACGATGTACAGAGGCAGGCCCGTCTTCATGCCCAGCATGCCCGGAACCAGATAGAACAGGAAGTGGCAGAGCAGCGCGGCAATGACCAGTCCAAGAAGGGCAACTCCTACTCCCTGGGCAAGGGTGCCGCCAGGCGCACCGCCGCCACCGCTGGGGGCTTGGCTCCAGAAGACAAACCAAAGGAAGATGCCGGCATAGGTCGGCGCGGTGTTCTTGTACCACGGGGCCCGATTCGACGGCGGGTTGGGCTTGGCCATGCTCAGGTAATCTGGTAATGCTCCGTTGCTCATAATCGGCTCTCCTAAATCATATACCCCGACTCATTCACATCCACATACAGAATCGGCACATGTACAGCATCTGCAATAGGCAAAGTGGGGTATGGGCCCCAGAACTCAGCCGGATATCGGCTTGACTTCTGATGCACGTGTCTTTCTCCCCATGCCTCTTATGAGCCGTTACGTCGGCCGCCACAAACTCAAAAACCACGTTCGCGCCGGCCTCGACCCGCGCGAACGTCAAAGATTCAGAAATGGGCTCAGCAGAAGCCCACAGAACACAGCTCGTGCCCTGCGCAGCGACTTACGATCCCATCCGGACCCGAACCGCCGCATAGGTGTGCAGGATCACCGCGACGGAAAACAGCATAGCCGTCCAGCGATGGGCCGCCATGGCGATTTCTTGATAGTGCGTCCCGAACAGCGGAAGCATGCTCAGTACAATCGAGAGGATCAGCGGCAGCGCCAGGAAGACGATTACCCAGAACGCCGCCTTCTGAATGGCTATCGACCACTTGCAGGCTCCCTCAGGCTGCGGAATCTGCAATCGCGTCACACGGCGCAGCAGTCGCTGTACGCAGGGACAGTCACCGGAAACGAAACGATTGCCGCTGGCCCAGGTGAGTGCCAAAATCGCCAGACAGATGGCAAAGATCGGCGCAAACGTAGCATGAATCATCATGGGGTAGCCGGAGATGTGCTCACCATGAACCAACACGGGCCAGAATCCCGTAATGGCCAGCACCAGAAAGCACAACACCGCCACGAGGTAGCACAGCTTCTTGAGAGCACCCAGCAGGCTGCTGCGCTGCTCAATCAGCAGCATACTGAGGACGTGGATGGTTCCACGAGCGGCACCAGAGTCTCGGCATTCCCGACCGGCAGGAAAAGCAAACCAGTGGATGATGACGCCAAGGAGAGTGGCCAACAACACAAGGATCAATACGGTCTGAAACATCCTGATTACTCACCCAAGTAGAGTCTATTCGTCTTCAGCCAACACTCTGGCAACAGCCTTCAGCGCTCGGAGCCCGTATAACAGCAACACGAGACCGAGAATCGCCGACGCCCCCAGCGCCACAACCTTGAAGAAGGGGCGGAATACAAACGATGCGGAGAACGCCCACGCATAGAACGGACGAATGTCCTGGAAGCTGACCATCTGCTTCGTCGCAACCGTATCGGATGCCACCGGGCTGTCGACCGTCACCGCGCCGAAGAAGAGCGGCGAATCGGCCGCGTGGCAATCGGTGCAATAGCGGATTCCGAGGGCCTGAGGTGCAGGCCTGACGGTGTGTGCCAAGGGCCACATATAGGGCTGAGCCGCAGGATGATCTACCTGCTCTTCGACGCTGTTCGCGTCACTGCCGAGGCTGTAAAGCGACCCGCCCGCCACATAAACCGCATTGGCGTCAGCCACCTCGGACAAAGCTGTCAGTGCCGCGGCGATCTGCTCTTTGGACAAACCGGGCCATGTGCCTGTCGCCGTACCTTCGACCTCGCCCACCGCATCTGCAACGGTCTTCTCGGCAACGTCCAGAGGAATCGGCTTCACCTCATCGCCAACCAGCGTGGCCCAGAAGGCCGGCCACATCATCTTCTTTGGCCCGATCTTGCCATCGACTTCCGCAAAGACCGGTGAGTAGATATGAGGCACCATCTCCTCGGACTTGTTGACGTTCGGCGTTCCCAGGCGGTGAGCACGAGATGTCTTCGTGTACACGGCTTCACTGCCAGGCCACGGACCGGAGTGACAAGCGGTACAGGTCAGCCGCTCGAAGTGAACCGTAGGCAGGCCCACGTGCTTCGGCACCGGTGCCCCAAGACGCGCCGCCTCAGGTACCCCTGAACCCTCAGGTAGATGGCAGCCTTCACACGTCGTGGTTGCCACCAAGGGATTGTCCGAGACTTCGGCCTCTCCGGGATAGCCACGAATGGTCTCGTGGCCAATCGCATTGCGATGGCAATCGACGCACTTGAGACCGGCCTTCAGATGGACGTCCTCCTCGGACGACCATTTCTCGGGATCTCCCTCTTCGTCGCTGAAGTAGACGTCAGAGTGGCAGTAGTAGCATCGCTGGTTCGGGACTTCCCGAAGGATGTCAAACAACACCTGGTTGTCCGAGTCAAACGCGTCATCGCGATAGATAACATGCGGTTCTTTTTCGTCGCCCTCGGGCATGAACGGATCGTAGGCTTCGGACATAGCGGCCGCCGAGCCCTTCACCGCTGCGAACTCACACGACGCCGCAGCCGCCCAGCGGTAGTTCTCCTTCACGGCGATCTGGACAGACCAGCCGTTGACACCGCCCATGTCCTCACCATAGTGCCCGTTGTGGCACGCCAAGCAGTTGATTGGAAGCATACCCGAGACGTACTGGCGACCAATGTCATCCATGTTTGTCGCTTTGACTTCCCCGGGCCCGCCGCCGGGCATTTGCCGCCCGAAGAGCTTGGTGAACGCAAAGGGCGATATCCCGAAATCACCCGGCTTGATCGTCCCGGGCCAGGAACGATAGGACAGGGGAACCTGAAGGCCCAGCTTGCTGTCCACGTAAATCCAGGGCTCGCCCGGTCGGCCGGGCGGCACATTCGGGTCCATCGCATTGAAGTGCCACCCGTGCTTGATCAGGTCGTAACTGTGGCATTGGCCACATGTGTACTTCGTCGAAAAGGGGAGGAGCGGGTCATCGTCCGGTGCGATCTGCCCACCCAGTTCTCCATCCTCGTTCGCGGCGTAAAGCGGAATCAGATGGGTCGGATGCGCCCGGCTGCCGTCACTCTTATCACCCAGCAAGCCTTTCGCGGCCTCTTGGGGCTCTTGCGATTCTTGCGCAAGCCCGGTTGCCAGAGACCCTATCAGCAACAAGACCGCGGCTAAAATCAGTTCTCTTCTCAAGGCTACTCAGTTCCTTTCTTGCTGTGCCACAGATGACGGACCCACCGGGCGTCCATCCCGCCAAACGATCTAGATTTCGAACTCTTCCGGCTTGAAGTTGAGCTTGCGGGCTGCCTCGACCGCCTCGTTGACCTTCAAGACCGTCACAGCCGTTTCGTAGCCGATCTCGCCCGGGCAATTGAGCTTATCTTTGCCCCGCATCGAGTTGAAGAAGTTCTCCAGGTGCGGTTGATGGTAGGCCTTGCCGTCCATGCCGACCGGGATGTCATAAGCCGGCGGCGCGCCCGTTTCACGAACGTCCAGGACAGCGTCGGCTGCGGCTTTGGGCTCTTCCTTCTTCGGCTCGTTCAGGAACCCGAGCTTGACCCACTTGTCCCAATCCGGGGCGGTCGGTTCGCGATACACCGCACCGCGGCTAGCGGACTCGGAGATCTGAAGCGTGCCCTGGTCGCCCATGAACTGCTCGAAATAAGCCTGAGCGCTATTCGTCGTCAGGACCTGGTAGAACGCACGCACCACACCCTTGGGCGTGTCGTACTCGAAGATCGACAGGATGGTGTCGTACCACTCGTGGGTCGCCTTGTCGTAGTAGTCGGTCCCGCCGCTGGCCATGACCGCGCGTAGGATTGGAACCGATGAACCAACTGTAAATATCGATCTGATGGGAACCAAGATCGACGATCGGGCCGCCGCCAAGACCTTTGTACCAACGCCAGTTGCGGAACTGGGCCATGTTCTTGAAGCCATACTTGGCCAGGACATCGTCCGGAATGGCGGCCTTCGCGGGCCAGCCCAAGTCTTCGCGGGCGGCGCGATTCCACTGGCCATTGACCGTGGTCATGCGACCGAGGATATTGGCCTGTTTGAGCAGCTTGTTGTAGCAATGGAGATAGCGAGGATTGCTTCGGCGTTGGTGACCGATTTGCAGGAGCTTGCCCGTCCGCTTCGAAGCCTCGACCATCTGCTTGGCCTTGGCCAGTTCGTTGGACATTTCCTTCTCGCAGTAGACGTCCAGGCCGGCTTCCATACAGGCGATGGCATGCTCGGCGTGCCAGAAGTCGGGCGTCGCGATGATCACCGCGTCGATATTGCCCTTCTCCTTGTCCAACATCTCTTTGTAGTCGACGTACGTGTTGTTCTCGTGACCATATCGTTTCAGCAGCCGCGAAACGCGCTTTTGATTGTAGGCTTCCCAGATGTCACAGACCGCCTTGAAACGGACGCCTGGAATCTTCAGGCACGCTTCCATCAGGACCTGTCCCTCGGCACCGGCACCCAGCAGGGCTACGTTGATATCATCAGGCTTCGCGCCACCGGCCTGGGCGAAAACGCGGGGGGCAATCGCCAACCCCGCACCCACCGCCGCGGTGGACCGCAGGAAGCTGCGTCGATCCATACCTTCGTTCTTCTTTTGGTCGCTCATTGTACTCTTATTCGCTCCAAAAAGTTAACACTTCGATTAACGATGAACCATCGGAGTTTTGGGCCGCTATTATGGTAGCCGCAACGCAGATTGTCAAGGAAACTCACCTGATTTTCCCCAGCGTCCTATAATCACGGACTCCAAAACACTGGCACAACTTGTCGTCGATTCAATCTAGGTCCAGCAAGGGTTTTACGATGATGTTGCGATACGCCACCGGCCCGTGATTGCCCTGGAACATCAGTGGTCCCGTGGGGGCTTCCTTCCCCGTCACGCCGCCAGGGGTCGGGCCGGGCATCTCGAGGTTCTTGTGCAGGACCTTGCCGTTGAGCTCGACCTTCACGAACATGGCGTTCCTGGTCTTGTGGCCGTTGCCGTCGAACTGCGGGGCCCGCCACTCGATCACGTACTGCTGCCACTGCCCCGGCTTCTTCGACGCATTGATGGGCGGGGAGAAGCCACCATAGATCGCACCCATGTCCCCGCTGCCCACCTGCGTCTTGCCATA
Source organism: uncultured Phycisphaerae bacterium (assembly GCA_963726475.1). Classification (GTDB taxonomy): domain Bacteria; phylum Planctomycetota; class Phycisphaerae; order Sedimentisphaerales; family Anaerobacaceae; genus Anaerobaca. The sequence goes on from CAVSCO010000096.1 coordinate 21,795, forward strand.
GCTGTCGAGGACCTGGACCTCGTACTCGCCCATCACATAGACGCCCGAGTTGGATCCTTGCGGCACCATGACCTCCAGTTCGATCCGGCAATCGCCGAACTTCGCCTTCGAGTAAATGTCCTGGCTGGCACCATGCTCGGGCGTCAGATTGATCATTTCGCCCGTGCCTTCGATCTTCTCCAACTGCTTGGGATCGTTCGACGAGACTTTCGCCTTGCCGACAATCCACTTGTTGGCCTTGCCGGAAGCGGCGTTCGTGGTCCACTCGTCGAGGTTCTGGCCGTTGAAGACCGGCACGGCGTCACCGACCCGCGCCGGAAGCGGTTTGATGCGAACGTCCTTGAAGTCCACCGCCATCGGCGGGCCCGCGTGGAGTTGCAGGGCCAGCAGTCCCGTCCGCGACGCCCCGTTGCGATCCTGCGGATCGAAGGGGTTGACCTCGCGGTCGTTGTCAATCAACTCCACCGTCTGGAAGCCATTGAGATAATGCTTGATGTGGTTGCCTTCGCAGACGATGCGGTATTCATTCCAGTCCTTCTTCTTGTAGAAGCCGGCCTGGATCAACTCCTGTTTGTCGTTGACGCTGCCGATGACCTTCTTCTCGCCGCTGGGGTCGACGACCAGACAGTCACCAACGTTCACCAGGAAACCTCGGCCGCCCTCCTGGTAAAGGAAGCCGACGAGATTCAGGTCCTCGAGGATGTCCGCCTGGTAGCCGGCGATCCGCCACTTGTCAAATTCCTTGCTGCGATATTGAACACCGGAGTTGCCGCTCAGAAGGCGGAACTTCAGATTCAGCTCGAAGTCACCGAACAAGCCGCCGCGATAGACAAGGAACGTATTGTTCCGCGTCGGGTTCTCGGGCGTGGTCTCACCGTGGATAATACCGTCCCGGACCGACCACAACCGCGGATCGCCGTCCCAGCCGACGAGGTCCTTGCCATTAAATAGCACGTTCCAGCCGTCGGACGAGGAACTATCCGCAAATACCGCTCCCGCCACGAGGCACGAAACCAGTACCGCTGCAGCCCAGAACAGCCTGCAGGCAAAGATGGATCTGCCATTCATCATAGGTAGACACCTTAATGCTATACGTTTCAGTCAAGGGGTTTGATTATGAGATTCTTGAACCACACCGGATTTCCGTGGTACTGGAAGCCAAGATGTCCTTCACGCGGCATGTCCTTGTAGGCCGTGGTGAACTTGTTCGGCGTTCCATCCGGGTTCTTGTGAGCCTCGGTCCACTGGTCCAGGTCCATGTCGATGATGTCCTCGCCGTTGAGGTTCACGTAGATCTTGTTGTCCAGGCACGTGATGACGTAGTGGTTCCACTCGTTGGGACCCTTGTTGGCGTCCTTCGACGGCGAGAGGCAGTCGTAGATGGCGCCGCACTGACCGTGCCTCGTGCCGTCGCCCGTGGCGTGAACCTGCACTTCGATGGCCGTGTTGATCCAGTTGTCGATGCTGCCGGTACGGATGAAGACGCCGCTGTTGCCCTTCTCGGGGACCTTGAAGTCCAGCTCGAGGATGAAGTTGCCGTAGCGTTCCTTGGTCCAGATATCACCATGGCCACTGCCGCCGGGGGCCAGGACGCCGTCGGCGTCATACGACCAGCCGTGCGGAGGCATGATCGCGTTGGACAGATCTCTCTTGAACACGTCCTGGTACAGCGTGTTGTCCAACTCGGCCGCGGTCTTCTTGAACCATTCGACGCACTGCTTGATCTCCGGCACGCTGTTGTCCCAGTGATACTCGTACTCGATGGAAAACGGGCCTTCGAATCCCTCGCACGCCAGCTCCGCCAACACATCATGAACCTTGCTCACGCCTGTGCCCCAGGGGACGTCATGAGCGTCGGGGCCGAACTTGTTGAGGTCCTTGAAGTGGAGGCTGCGAATCCGCCCTCTCTTGCCCAGTTCCTTGATCGCCACGACCGGATCGATGTTCGACCGGGTCCAGTGGCCGGTGTCGGCACAGGCGCCGATCCAGTGGCTGCGGCCCTCGCAGACCTTCAGCACCGTCTCATAGTTCCAGTAGTGCGAGGGATTCGGATGGTTGTGGATCGCGACGCCGATCTTGTACTCCTGGCAGAGCTTGTCGATCATGTCGAACGCGTCCTCGGGCGGTTCCGACACGATATTCTCAAGTCCCATTTCCTTCGCGAAGTCGAACACCTTTCGGCACTCGGCCTCGTTGTTGGGCAGACTCACCACGCCGTAGTTCGTCAGTGTGATACCGGCGTCGGCGACAAGCTTCTTGAGGGCCTTCCTCTGCTCGGCCGTCATGTTGTGGCTCACGCTTACATCGGGCATCTCGGCGCTGAGCTTCTGCCCGGGGTAGATCTCCATGTACTTGAGATTCAGTTGCTTGGCCTTGGCCACCGCTTCGGCAAAGGTGAACCGATTGAAGCTGTACGCCTGGGGCCCCAGACGCCATTTCTCCCCGGCCTGCACACCCGTGCTGGCCATGCAAATCCATGCCCCCGCCACCAGCAGAGCCATAGCCACTTTCGATCGTTTCGTCATTTGAAATACTCCTGAACTAAACACGCATTTGTCATCCACTCTGCGAATTGCCCGAGATCCGCTTTTGTTACAGCGTCCAGCCCTTGCGATACTGGCGGCTGAGACACTGGTTGATCTCCGGCATGTTCGTCACCTTCATTGCCGCGCTGTCCCACTCGATCTTCCGACCGGCCTTGGCCGCGATGTTGCCCAGCAGAATCGCCTCGGTCAGCGGACCGGCGTAATCGAAGTTCGACAGAGGTTTCGGCCCGCCCTTGCAGGCCTCGACCCACTCGGTGTAATGGCCGCTGGCCCCGTTGTCCCACCGCCGAATCCACGGATCAGGCATCTTGAGGTCCCGCATCTTCGAATAGGGGATCAACTCGGGCCGACTGCCGTGCGGCAGAAGCAGCGTGCCCTTGTCGCCATAGTACAAACCACCCTGATCGGGCAGCTTACGTCCTTCTTCCAGGTCGGCCGGACGAGGCGGACGGTTTTCACCGTCGAACCATCGCACGGTCACGGCCGGACGATCGCCACGAGAGGGAAACTCCCATGTGATGATCGTCTTGGTCGGATAGGTCTCCTCGCTGAACGGCCCGGGCTGGGCTTCGATGCTCGTCGGGGCATCCAGATCCAACGCCCACCAGGCCGGGTCGATGATATGGCAGCCCATGTCGCCCAGGGTGCCCGTTCCGAAATCCCACCAGCGTCGCCACTGCCCGGGCAGATAGACCGGGTTGTAAGGCCGATACGGGGCCGGTCCGAGCCAGAGATCCCAGTCGAGCGTCTCGGGCACAGGCGGCGTGTCGGTCGGGCGGGTACCGCCACCCCAGTTCTTGCCACTCCAGAGGTCCACCTTGCGCACCTTGCCGATGATCCCCGACTGGACGATCTCGACCATGGTCTTCATTTCCGTGGTCGCGTGGAGCTGTGTGCCCATCTGGGTCACGAGGCCACGCTCTTTCGCGGCCAGCCTGAGGCGACGCACCTCGTAGACATCGTGACAGAGAGGTTTCTGGCAGTAGACGTGCTTATTTCTTTTGATGGCTGCCATGGCTGCCACGGCGTGGATATTGTCCGGCGTCGAAACGCTCACCGCATCGATGTTCTTGTCTTCGGCGTCGAGCATCTTGCGGAAGTCTCGGTATTTCTTGGCGTTCGGGTGTTTCTCGAACGTGCCGGCCGCGTGCTTCCAGTCCACGTCGCACAGCGCCACGATGTTTTGACTGGAGAACTGGCCGACGTCGCTGGCACCCATCCCCGCGATCCCGATACAGGCGATGTTAAGCTTGTCACTGGGTGAGACGAAATTCGGTCCGCCCAGAACGTGACGTGGAACCACGGTGAACGCGGCTACGGCGGCAGCACTGCCGAGGAACCGTCGTCTGCTAATCTGTCTGTCCTTCATCTTAGCCATCCTTCAACTTGAGATTGGATTGTGTCCCTGTTCGCTACAACGTCCAGCCTTCGCGGAATGCGGGGCGGATGTACTTGTCGGCTTCGTCGTTGTTCGTGACTTTCATGTTCTCGCCGTCCCATTCGAGCGGCGTATCCTTCAGTCGCATCGCCAGCACGCCCAGGAGGACCATTTCGGTCAGCGGGCCGCCATATTCGAAGGTCGAGCTGGCGGGCTTGCCGTCTTTGCAGGCGCGAACCCAGTCGCGCTCGTGGCCGCCGGAACCGTCCTTGACGCGCGGCATCGATTCGGGCGGGCGTTTGTACGTGCGCATCTTCGGTTTCGGGGATGATGCGTACACCGCCGGCGCCGTGCGAGCCGTGCATGATGGTGCCTTTGTCGCCAATCAGCAGGGCGCCATTGCCTCCCAATCGCCTGCCCGGTTCGAGGTCTCCGGGGCGAGGCGGAAGCAGGCGGCCATCGAGCCACGTCAGCTTCACTGGAGGCATGTCACCACGTGCCGGGAATTCATAACGAATGATCGAGGCGCGGGATAGGTTTCCGCCGCGACCTCGGGCTGATAGTGCGTGGTCGTCGCTTCGACGCGAGTCGGGTGGCCCAGCTTGAGCGCCCAGAATGCCGGGTCGAGAATGTGGCAGCCCATGTCGCCCAGGGCCCCGGTCCCGAAATCCCAGCAGCCGCGCCAGCTCATCGGGTGATAGATCGGATGGTAGGGCCGATAGGCCGCCGGTCCGATCCAGAGGTCCCAGTCCAGCTTTCCGGAACGGGCGGCGTCTCCTTCGGGCGGGCCATGATCGGGAAGTCCGACCATGGATCGCCGCCGACGGGCCGGTCGCTCCAGGCGTGAACCTCGCGCACCGGACCGATGGCGCCGTCGTGAATCCACTCGTAGAGCAGCCGGATCTCGTTCGACGAATGGCCCTGGTTGCCCATCTGCGTCTGCACGCTTGCCTTCGCGGGCCGCTTCGGTCAGCATGCGGCGCTTCGTGGATCGAGTGGGCGAGCGGCTTCTGCAAGTAGACGTGCTTGCCGCGCCGGATGGCCGCCATGCCGATGACGGCGTGGGTGTGGTCGGGCGTCGCGACAATCACCGCGTCGATGTTCTTGTCTTCCTTGTCCAGCATGACGCGGTAGTCTTTGTAGGTCTTCGCCTGAGGATACTTCTTGAACGTCCCGGCCGCGTGCTTCGGGTGCACGTCGCACAGCGCCACGATATTCTCGTTGGCCACGGCGTTGAGGTTGCTGTGCGCCCATGCCACCGACACCAATGCCGGCGATGTTGAGCTTCTCGCTGGCAGGCTGTGAACCTCCCTGGCCCAGCACCTGCCCTGGAACGAACGCAAAGGCAGCCGCGGCCCCCGCCGCACCGCCCAGGAACTTGCGTCTGTTGATCGAATCGCCCATGGTTACTCTTCCTCAATCAGATTGCCCAGCCTTCGCGATATTCCTTCGTCAGGTACTGATTCGCTTCGGGCAGATTGGTGAACTTGAACTGCTCGGCATCAAAGTACAGCTTCGTACTGAGCATCTTCTGCTTCAGGGCGGGACGCAACGCGATGTTGCCCATCAGGACGACCTGGGCCAGCAAGCCGGCGTGATCGGGGAAGTTCGAGCCGGCGGGCTTACCCCCCTTGCAGGCAATCACCCATTCCTCGTAGTGCCCGGGCGAACGCTCCAGCTTCTTCGGAGGTTTGCCGTACTTCTTCTGCTTGGCTTCCGGGATGATTCGGTAGTCGAGAATCTTGCCCTCGTCACCAACGTAGAGCTTGCCATTGGTATCCCACAGCCGGCCGTCTTCCAACTCGTCCGGCCGGGGCGGCTTCATCCCACCGTCGTACCAATGCAGTTTCACCGGCGCCAGGTCGCCGCGCGCGGGGAATTCGTAGGTGACACGGGATGCCACGGGATAGGTCTCGTTGTTGACCAGCGTACAGCATGCTTCGACGCTGGTAGGATAGCCAAGCTTCAAGGCGCGGAACGCCGCGTCCATGCTGTGACAGCCGATATCGCCCAGTGCGCCGGTGCCGAAGTCCCACCAGCCACGCCAGACGAATGGATTGTAGGTTCTATGCCCCACATACGGACGCATCGGCGCCGGGCCAATCCAAAGGTCCCAGTCGAGGGTCTCGGGGATGGGGTCTTGTCCTTTGGGCCGGTCCACACCCTGCAGCCAGTACCATTTGTTGATTCCGTTGAGCGGGCGATCCGTCCAGATGTGCACCTCGTGGACCTGACCGATAGCGCCGTCCCAGATGGTCTCGCACAGCAGACGCGTCTGCTCGGAGGCTTGCCCCTGGTTGCCCATTTGCGTGGCCACGCCGGCCTCGCGTGCCGCATCCGCCAGCAATTTGGCCTCGCGCACCGTGTGGGTCAGCGGTTTTTCACAGTAGACGTGCTTGCCACGTTTGATCGCTGCCATGGAGACAATCGCGTGCAGGTGGTCCGGCGTTCCGACGACGACACCATCGATGTTCTTGTCCTCTTTGTCGAGCATCTCGCGGAAGTCTTTGTACTTCTTGGCGTTCGGATAGCGACCGAACGTCCCCGCCGCATGTTGCCAATCCACGTCGCACAAGGCCACGATGTTCTGGCTTTTGAACTGATCGATGTCGTGGCCGCCCTGACCGCCTATGCCGACTCCCGCGATATTGATCTTTTCACTGGGCGGCGTGTTGTTCGGCCCGCCTAACACATGGCGCGGAACCACCGTGAACGCCCCTATCGCAGCCGCGGCACCCATGAAATCACGTCGAGATAGCGTCTTGTCTTTCACAATACTACTCCTCATTGTAATGATTGCGCCGTGAACGGTTCTGTTACAGTATCGAGCCCTCCGAGACTACAGCGTCCACCCGTTGCGGTACTCGTCGCGGATATACCTGTTGGCCTCCGGGAGATTGGTAATCTTCATGTTCGGGCCATCACAGTGGAGCTTGAGCCCTTTCTCGTATAGTTGCTTCTCCATCCGAAGAGCAATGTTACCCATAAGGACCACCTCAGTCAGCGGTCCGGCCCAGTCGAAATTCGATCGGGCTGCGGGCCCGCCTTTGCATGCGATCAGCCATTCCTTGTGGTGACCGGGGGAACGCTCGATCCGTTGCGGCGGCTTGCCGTATTCCTTCATCCGCGCCTCCGGGATCAGACGATAGCCCAGCATCTTGCCCTTCTCGCCCACGAAAAGGTTGTCGTCAGCTTCACCGAATTTGCGCCCTTCCGCCAGTTCGGCCGGCCGCTCGGGCATCAGGCCTCCGTCGTACCAGGTCAGTGTCAACGCGGGCATCTGCTCGCGGGCGGGGAAATGGAAGCGAACGATCGATGACTTCGGAGCGGTTTCCTCCTTCACGGCAGCCGGCTCGTCCATGTTGCTCGAACAGGCCTCCACCGTCGTGGGATAGCCCAGTTTCAGCGCGGAAGACCGGGTCGAGCTGATGACAGCCGATGTCGCCGAGCACACCCGTGCCGAAGTCCCACCAGCCGCGCCATCGGAAGGGCAGATAGGCGGGATTGTACGGGCGGTACTTCGCCGGTCCCAGCCAGAGGTCCCAGTCCAGCGTCGCCGGCACGGGCGGTGTGTCTTTCGGCCGCCCGACCCCACGTGACGAAATGGGCCGGTTGCACCAGGCGTGAACCTCATGAACCGGGCCGATGGCACCGTCCCAGATGAACTCGGAGACGAGGCGATTCTCTTCCGTGGCCTGGCCCTGGTTGCCGAGTTGCGTGGCGACGCCCGCTTCGCGAGCGGCCTGGGCAACTTGCCGGCATTCCCAGATCGAGTGGGCCAGAGGCTTCTCACAGTAGACGTGCTTGCCATGTTTGATGGCCGCCATCGAAACCATCGCGTGCAGATGGTCGGGTGTCGCGACCACAACCGCATCGATGTCCTTCTGCTCGTCCAGCATCTTGCGGAAATCGTGCCACTTGCGAGCCTTCGGATACTTTGCGTATACCTTGCCCGCATAGGCGTCGTCTACATCGCACAACGCAACGATGTTTTCGCTGCCGACTTCGTCGAGGTCGCCCTGGCCTCGTCCCCCGATCCCGACGCCGGCGATGTTGAGCTTCTCGCTGGGTGGCGTGTGGCCCGGGCCGCCCAGCACGTGACGTGGCACCATCGTAAACGCTGCCACCGCCACCGTCTGCTGCATGAAACGGCGTCGCGTCGATCGATCCCCGGACACTACGTACTCTTTGTCGCTGTCAGCTTTCATGATCCCAGCCCCACTCTGTTGGTTCGTTGAACTGCCCCACACGCTAATTAACAGTCAATAATCCATAGTCAATCAGAGCGTCCATCCCTCACGATAGGTCCGCTGCATATGCTCATTGGCCTCGGCCAGATTCGTCACCTTCATGCTTGCTCCGTCGTAGGCGAGCTTGAGCCCTTTGGCCTGCAACTGAAGACTCATGCGCACCGCAACGTTGCCCAGCAGGATCATCTCCGTCAATGGCCCCGCGTAATCGAAGTTCGAGCCGGCGGGCTGGCCTCCCTTGCAGGCGGCGATCCACTCTTTGTGATGCCCGACCGAACGCGGGATCGTCTTGTCGGGTCGCTTGTATTCTCGCATCTTCGATTCGGGGATCAGGCGAGGGGTGTTGCCATAGCTGCCACAAAGGATCTTGCCCTTCTCGCCAATAAACAGCAGGCCGCCCAGCCGGTCTCCCATATACCGGCCGTCCTCGAGTTCCTTGGGGCGAACGGGCATCAGCCCCCCGTCGTACCAGGTCAGGTCCACGGCAGGCAAACCGTCGCGTTCGGGAAACTCATATCGTACGATCGACGCCTGTGGATAGCTTTCCGTGTTGAACGGCTTGTCCCACGTGATAGTCGGAACGAAGATCGAGCAGCTTGCCTCTACGCTGGTCGGCGCCCCAAGCTTCAGCGCCCAGAAGGCCGGATCGAGGTTGTGACATCCCATGTCGCCGAGCCCGCCCGTGCCGAAGTCCCACCAGCCCCGCCACAGTGCCGGAGCATAGGCCGGATGATAGGGTCGCCATGGGGCCGGGCCCAGCCACAGATCCCAATCCAGCGTTTTCGGGACGGGAGGCGTCTCTTTGGGCCTTTGAAGACCTTGAGGCCAGACGGCATGGGTGGTCCATCCGTGTACCTCGTGGACCGGCCCGATCGCACCATCCCAGATCCATTCGCAAATCAAGCGGATGCCTTCGCCCGAATGGCCCTGATTGCCCATCTGCGTGGCGACGCCTGCTTCACGTGCTGCCTTGGCAATTTCGCGAGCCTCGTGCAGTGAATGTGTCAGTGGTTTCTCGCAGTAAACATGCTTGCCCATCTTGATCGCCATCATCGTGGCGACCGCATGGGTATGATCCGGCGTGGCCACGACGACCGCGTCGATGTTCTTGTCTTCCTTCTCAAGCATGACCCGAAAGTCAGAGTATGCGCTGGCGTTCGGGTGACGCTTGAAGGTCTCGGCGGCATGGGCGCTATCGACATCGCACAGGGCAACGATGTTCTCACTGCTGACGTTCTGGATATCGCCAGCCCCCTGCCCTCCCACGCCGATGCCGGCAATGTTGAGCTTCTCACTCGGGGGAACATGTCGCGGACCGCCCAGAACATGGCGAGGAACAACCGTCAAAGCGGCCAGACTCGCAGCGGTTCCAATGATCTGCCGACGGGACAGTTTCAAGGCCGCCTCCTTACCTTCGCTTCGATCGAGAGGTCTGGGCTCGACTCCCATGCCGGTGGTCGTCGCCTTTCGCACGAGCGGTCTCCTTGAAAACGAGGCCTGCGCCGGTTGCGGTGCAGGCCCCGTGCATTGATACGAATGGGTGGCCTGCTTACATAACCGTGTAGCCGGCGCGATAGAATTTCGTGATGTAGTTGTCCGCCTCGGGGCAGTTGGGCGAACGCATCGTCTTGGCGTCCCACTCGACGCGCTTCTGCAATCGCACCGCCAGGTTACCCACGAGCAGCGCCTCGGTAAATGGTCCGGAATACCAGAAACCGGCCATGGCCATCTCCGGCTTGCCCGCCTTGCAGGCTTCGACCCATTCCTGATGATGCCCGGGCGAACGCGGCAGGGTCTTCTCGGGCTTCTCGTATTCCTTCATTCTCGATTCCGGGATCAGCCTGGGCGAGCCGGCCCAGCCACCGCAGAGAATTTTGCCCTTGTCGCCAACGAACAGGATGCCGTTGTCTCCGAGATTGCGGCCTTCCTCGAGTTCGGCCGGACGCGGCGGCAGCTTGCCACCGTCGTACCATTTCATCATGACTGCCGGCCGACTGCCCTTGGCCGGGAACTCGTACTTGATGATCGACCACTTCGGCAGGGTCTCATCGTTGACCCCGCTGGTCTCGGCCTCGACCGCAATCGGAGCATCGAGATCGAGGCAGAAGAACGCCGGGTCGGCATTGTGTACCGCCATGTCGCCCATGGCTCCGGAGCCAAATTCCCACCAGCCGCGCCAATTGCGCGGGACATACGCCTTGTGATAGGGTCGCCAATGCGCGGGCCCCAACCAGGCGTCCCAGTCCAGGGTGGCCGGGACGGCCATGGTATCCGTCGGCCGATCGATCCCCTGAGGCCACCAGGGGCGTCTCGGCGTCCCGGGCCGGTCGCTCCAGACATGGACTTCCCGAACCGGGCCGATCGCACCGTCGTGGATGAACTCATACGTCAGTCGAAGCCCTTCGCCCGCGTGACCACCCTGGCCCATCTGTGTCACGACCCCCATTTCCTTGGCGACCGCGGTCATCCGGCGGGCTTCATAAATCGTGTGCGCCATGGGCTTCTCGACGTACACGTGCTTGCCCAGCCCCATGGCCATGATTGCCGCCGGGGCATGGCAATGATCCGGTGTGGCGACCATCACCGCGTCGATGTTCTTGTGCTCCTTCTCGAGCATCCGGCGAAAGTCTTTGTATTTTCTGGCGTTGGGGAATCGTTTGAACGTCCCGGCCGCGCGTTCCTCGTCCACATCACACAGCACGACGATGTTCTCGCCGCTCAGGGCATTGATGTCACTACCGCCCTGGCCACCGACTCCGATGCCGGCGATGTTGAGTTTCTCATTGGCAGAGCTTTGGCCTGCCCCACCGAGCACCCGCCGGGGAACGTAGGTAAACGCGGCCACCGCAGCGGCCGCCCCCATGAAGTGCCGCCTGGACAGCGTCACGTTCGAAGCATTCGTCCTCTTCCCGCCGCCGAGATTCGCCATGATGGGACACCACCTCGTGTTTTGAAGAGGTGCTGCGCGTCGATGACAACGCGCAGCACCCGTGATGACAAACGTGCGTGACAAACCGGACTGCCACCTCAACAGCGATGTCCCAAGACAAACGTCGTTGAAAGCAACCCAGGTCCTGCGGTTTACTTAGATCTTCATTTCCAGCGGGCCCCAACCGTCGCGAGGCTCGCGCCAGGCCAAGTCGTTGATCTTCGGGTCGCTGACGATTTCGCCGGCCTCGTTGAGCTCGAGCTTCTTTCCCGCGCGGGCACAGAGATTGCCAAGCTGGATGTTGGCGGCCATGGGACCGGAGTAGCCCCAGTTGGACCGGCTGAACTCACGCGGCTTCTCGCCCCGGCAGGCCATGAAGAACTCTTTGTGATGGCCGGGCGAACGTTCGAGCAGCTTCTTGGGCTCACCAAACTCTCTGGTCCTCTCGTAGGGGAGCAGTCGAACGGTTCCCCAGTAGTCGCCTTCGATCAGCATCTTGCCCTTGGTGCCATAGATCATGTTGCCGGTTCGCGGCAGCTTCATCGGCGCCCGTTCGCGGCGAGTTCCTCGGGGGCCACCGGCATGAGCGGTCTACCCGTTCCGTCGTTGCCCTCGTACCAGAAGGTCCTGAAGCCGGGTCGACCGTCCTTGGCGCGGTAGGTGCTCTCGAGAATCATGCCGGCCGGCCACATATCCGTGACGGGTCCGGTCATGATGTACGGCTCGGCCGTGGCGGCATAGCCCGGGTCCATAATCGCGTAGATACCATCCGTGGTGTGGCAGGCCATATCGCCCAGGGCACCGGAACCGAAATCGACAAAACCACGCCAGGCAAACGGATGGTAGACGCCCTTCTTGAAGGGGCGCATCGGAGCCGGGCCGATCCAGGCATCCCAGTCCAACTCTGCCGGCACCGGATCGGAGCCTTCCGGGCGGTCGCCGCCCTGCGGCCAGATCGGTCGATTCGTCCAGGTGTGAAACTCCTTGATGTCGCCGACCGCGCCGGCCTTGACGTACTCGTAGGCCTTGCGCCAGCCCTCACCGGCGTGCCCCTGGTTACCCATCTGGGTCACGACCTTCGGGTTGGCCGCGTAGGCTTTCGTCAGCAACTGGGCCTCGCGCACCGACCAGGTCAGCGGCTTTTCCGTGTAGCAGTTGATGCCCATCGAAACAGCGGTCATGGACGGGGCAAAATGGCTGTGGTCCGGTGTCGCCACGAAGACCACGTCCAGCTCCTTCGCGTGGTTCTCGAAGAGCTTCCTCCAATCCCGGTATCCGGTCGCCTTATCCCAGCCTTCCTTATCGAGCACACCGCCCCAGCGGCCTTCGTCGACCTCGGCAAATGCGACGCACTGACAATTCTCGTCGTGGGCCGCCTGCGTGTGGGCCCCGGCCCGACCACCGACCGCAACGAAACCGACCTGGAGTTTCTCGTTCATCCCCTGAGCCCGAATGATGTTCGGGAAAGCAACCGAGGATGCGGCCCCAACAGCCATGGCGCCTTTGATAAATTGACGACGTGTGATGTCCGACATGAGTTCTGCTCCTTTTCTTATGATATTGTTACTCTATGTCTTGTTGTTGATCTGGATGGCCGATGCGGCTAGACCTTCATTTCCAGCGGACCCCAGCCGTTGCGCGGTTCGCGCCAGGCCAGTTCGTTGATCTTCGGGTCGTTCGTGATATCACCGGCCTCGTTCAACTCGAGCTTCTTTCCCGCGCGGGCACAAAGATTGCCGAGTTGGATATTGGCCGTCATCGGGCCGGAATAGCTGAAGTTCGACCGGCTGAACTCGCGCGGCTTCTCGCCACGGCAGGCCATGAAGAACTCCTTGTGATGACCGGGCGAACGTTCGAGCAATTGCTCGGGCCGACCGAACTCTTTGCGTCTGGCTTCCGGGATCAGCATCGGCGTTTCCCAGTAGTCGCCGATCACCAGCATCTTGCCCTTGGTGCCGATGATCAGGTTCCCGGTACGCGGCAGTTCGCGGCCATCGGCCGTCAGTTCCTCCGGCGTGTCGGGCATGAGCGGCTTGCCGACTCCGTCGTTGCCCTCGTACCAGAAGGTCTTGAAGCCGGGCCGATCGCTCTTGGCACGATAGGTGCTCTTGACGATCATGCCTGCCGGCCACATGTCCTTGACGGGCCCGGTCATGATGAATGGCTCAGCCGTAGCGGCATAGCCGGGATCCATAATCGAGTAGATCCCGTCGGTGGTGTGGCAAGCCATATCGCCCAGGGCACCGGAACCGAAATCGACGAAGCCGCGCCACTTGAACGAATGATAGACGTCCTTCTTGTACGGACGCATCGGAGCCGCACCGATCCAGGCTTCCCAGTCGAGGGTATCGGGGATCGGATCGGAACCTTGCGGGCGGTCGCCGCCCTGAGGCCAAACCGGGCGATTCGTCCAGGTGTGGAATTCCTTGATCTCGCCGACCGCGCCGGCTTTGACGTACTCATAGGCCAAACGCCATCCGTTACCCGCGTGCCCCTGGTTGCCCATCTGGGTGACAACCTTCGGGTTGGCTGCGTAGGCTTTCGCCAGCAACTGCGCCTCGCGGACCGACCAGGTCAGCGGCTTTTCGGTGTAGCAGTGGATGCCCATCGAGACAGCGGTCATGGACGGGGCAAAATGGGTGTGATCCGGAACCGCCACGAAGATCGCGTCAAGCTCTTTAGCGTGATTCTCGAAGAGCTTCCGCCAATCCGTATAGCCTTTGGCCTGGCCCCAGCCTTCCTTGTCGAGAACGCCGCCCCAGCGGGTCTTGTCGGTTTCGGCAAAGGCGACGCACTGGCAGCCTTCCGCGTGAGACGCGCCGGTATGTGATCCCGCCTGGCCGCCGGCACCAACGAATCCTACCTGAAGTTTTTCGTTGAGCCCCTGGGCACGGATCAGGCGGGGAAAGCCGACGGTGGAGACCACCCCCAGCGCGGCTGCCCGCTGAACGAATTGGCGACGCGTGATGTTGCTCATGAGCTTGGCTCCTCAAATTTCGGGCATATGCGAAATCGTTTGTGATCCTACAGCGACCATCCCTCACGGAACGTTGGCTTGACGTAGGTGTTGGCCTCTTCGTCGTTGGTGACTTTCATGTTCTCGCCGTCCCATTCGAGCTTCTTGCCCGGATTGAGCACGGCCAGATTGCCCATAACGACCGTCTCCGTAAACGGACCGGCGTAGTCGAAGTTGGAACTGGCGGCCGGCCCGCCTTTGCAGGACCGAATCCAGTCCTGCTCGTGCCCACCCGGGCCGTTTTCGATACGAGGAATGGTCTTCTTCGGCCGGGTGTAAGCCCGCATCTTGGTCTCGGGGATGATCCGTGCGTTCTCGCTGTAGGTCCCGCACATGATCTTGCCCTTGGTACCGACAAAGATCGATCCACTCTCCGGAATCCGACGGTTGGGTTCCAGATCCTCGGGGCGTTCGGGCAGCATACCACCGTCATACCAGTTCAGCTTCACAGGAGGCATCCCTTCGCGGGCCGGGAATTGGTAATGCACGACTTCCGCAGTCGGATAGGTCTCCTTGTTGTCGAATCGCGTCCACATCTTGGGCACTTGGTAGGAATGGCTGGCTTCAACACTGGTCGGGTACTTGAGCTTCAAGGACCAGAAGGCCGCATCCATCACGTGACAGCCCATGTCACCCAGTGCGCCTGCGCCGAAATCGATCCAGGCCCGCCAGTTGAACGGCAGATACGTGGGATTGTAAGGCCGCATCGGTGCCGGGCCAATCCAGAGATCCCAGTCCAGTGTCTCGGGCACGGGCGGGGTATCCGTCGGCCGGTCGATCCCTTGCGGCCATACCGGGCGGTTTGTCCAGCAGTGGACTTCGTGCACGTCGCCGATGGCGCCGTCCCAGATCCATTCGCAGATCATGCGGATCTCTTCGCTGGAGTGCCCCTGATTGCCCATCTGCGTAGCGACCTTGTACTTCCGGGCCGCCTCGGTCAGCATCCGGGCTTCGTAGACACTGCGGGTCAGCGGTTTCTGCACGTAGACGTGCTTGCCCCGCTCCATCGCGGCCATTGCCACGACGGCATGGTTGTGGTCCGGCGTGGCAACCACCACTGCATCGATGTCCTTCTGCTCGTCGAGCATTTTGCGGTAGTCTTTCCACGTCTTGGCGTTGGGGTACTTCTTGAAGACGCTGGCCGCGTATTTCCAGTCCACATCACACAGTGCAACGATGTTCTCGGTCTCGCAGGCTCGGATATTATTCTGTCCCATGCCACCGATGCCCACACCGGCGATGTTGAGTTTCTCACTTGGCGGGGTATTGTTGGCGCCACCCAGGACGTGCCGGGGTACAAACGTCACCGCCGCCATGGCGGCCGCTGCCGTCCCCATGAAATCACGGCGGGAAATCCTGCCGCCCTGTTCTTGAGCACTGACCCTCTTCATTGTCTGGTTCCTTTACAAACGATTCCTTCACTGATCGGGAACGTCTCCATGGATAAGAGGCTTCATCCGCAGACGGCGTCACCCGCAAAACAGAATGTCTCAAACAACCAGACGTCTTACGGCGTCTTGAGTTGGTCGATCACACTCTGGGCCTGCTCTCGCAGGGTATCATTCTTCGTACTCTGGACCACCTTGCCCAGCATCTCGCCGCACTCTTTCGGATACTTGTCGTGAATCTGCCCGGAGATATTCACGACCGCCGACTCGGCCTCCAGTTGGAGCGACGGATCGTCCAGGTACTGAGCGGCCATTCGTAGGGCCGGCAACGTCCCCGCCCCACCGAGGCCCGACAGTACACGTTTCTTCTCAATCGCATTGGGCGCCAGTTCGAAAGCCTTCTTGTATAGTTCGACTGTCGCTTCCGCGGATCGATCGTTCTGAAGGTCGAGCAGGCGGACAAAACCTCGCAGCGCAAGAATCTTGTGCACCGCGTTGTCGGAGTTCTGCGCCACCTTAAGAAGATCCTCAAGAGGTTCCGGTGTCGGCCAATCCGACAGGGCCCGAATCGCCGCATCTTGAAGTTCCGCCTCCTGGCTGGTCATCGCCGCACGCAGAGCAGGCAAACCGCTGTTGTCACCAATGCGTCCGAGGATGCGGAGCAACGAGGCACGACCGGCTGTCTCCTTGACCTTGGGCAGCACTGCCAGCACGGCGACTGCTTGCTGGTTCGGCTCCTCGATCTTGTGGGCAACAGCCGCTACGGTCTTCTCGATCTCGTTGCGATCCGAATTGCTCTTCGGATTCAGCGTCAGATCGACCAAAGCGGGCAGCTTGTCCGGACCGGCGACAATCTTCAGCACCTTGAACGATTCGAGGCGAACCTTTCGATTCTCGTCGCCCGCCATCTGGAGCAGAGCGGATACGCCGTCAACGATATTGCGCTCGCCGACAGCTCGAATCAGCTCGACCTTGACCTTGGGCTCGGCGGTCGCCAGACCGCTGAGGATCGCGGCGTTGATCTCCGAGCCGCGAAGACGATAGAGACCATCGCGAGCCGCCTTCTGCTCCTGACCGCGACTGGCAGCCGCTCGTTCGGCCAGCATGGGAATGCTCTCGGCACTGCCCAACTGACCGATCGCTCGCAACGCCGCCACACGCACCGACTCGTCCTCAGCTTTCACGGCTTCAACCACCGCGGGCAACGCCGTTGCATCGCCTCGGTCCGCCAAAGTCGAGAGCAACTGTACCTGAACCGGAGGCGACAGCTTCGGAAGCTCTTCTGCCAGCGATTTGGTGATCGACTCGCCCGGGATGTCCCGCACGATGGCAATCGCCCCGGCCTGTCGCTCGGAGTCCCCGCTCTTAAGCTCATCGATTACCAGGTTGATCACTTCCTGGTTAGCGTCATCAGCCTGAGCGGTGCCAATCGGCAAGACCGACCAAACGATCGCGACCATCATCAACAACTGGCAGCTTCTCTTCGACAACGATCCCATCAATACCATCCCAAACCGGTCCCTCAAATGTCTTCCTGCGAGCGAATACCTGAGACCGTGCCAATCCGGCGCGGTCTCAGGCGATAGTGTTTCCAACGATCTACTTGTTTCCGCTGCTGGCGGCGTTGAGCATGCCGCGCAGGGCAGCAGTCCGAATCAATTGCGGCACACCGGCCTTGTTCAGTTCGCGGTACATTTTCAACGCGCCGGCCTTGTTGCCTTCTTGCACCATCTGATCGGCACATTTCAGACAGGCATCGTAGGCGACCAGCTTCAGCTTATCGGGGGCACTGTCCTTGACCTTGCCCAATACGGCTGCGGCATCGGCCCCGCCGATCTTGCCCAGCGCACTGATCGCCGCACCGGCCAGCATCGGATCGGAGGCGGTCGCCAGCTTGCCAATCTCAGGGGCGGCACCACGATAGCCACGTTCGCCCAGCGAATTGACGATGCCGATCTGCGCCTTGCCCTCGGCCTTCGGTAAAGCGCCAAGGAGCGCCTTGTCGGCGGCCTCACCCGGGATGCGTTCCAGGGCATAGCGGGCCATATCGGAAAGCTTCCCATCAGTCAGCATCGAGCCCAGCACCGGAACGGACTGGTCGGTCCCAATGATGCTCAGCTCACGGCAGACATATTGTTTACCGGCGTACTTTGCGTCAGATTGCAGCACACCCAGGAGCCCTTTCTCGATACCCTTGAGCTCATCGGCATTACCATACGCCTTGCGAATATCGTCGCTCAGGGTCGTCAGGGCCTCACGGCTGTCCCCAAACTCATAGGCCTTGACCTTCTCCAACAACTGATCCATTTCTGATCCCATTGCGGAGCCCTCAGCGGGCTTCGGTGTCGTATCGACTTTGAGATCGCCCATGGCAAACTGGATTCCCCGCAGATAAAGCGCTAACACCGGAGGTGTCCAGGTGATCGCATGATTGTGCCCCAGGGAGCAATAAAACACGCGTCCCTTGCCCCAGCTCTTGATCCAACAAACGCCGGTATCCTCATCGCCCTCTCGGACACCTTTGGCGTTCTTGGTGGTCGGATCGCTCAGATCGAGACTCATCAGTACCAACTGCTTGTCACGGGAATACAGCGGCGGATCGGTACGGTAGATCTCATCGCTGAGCTTGAACCCTTTGCCTTTGAACGGTGCCATGAGCGGATTGTCGGGCTGATCGATCTTGAACGCCCACGTACCCCCGCTGGTCCAGGGATGACCGGTGAACTTGCCACCCATCATCTCCATCGCTTCGGGCCACTGGTAGAAGTTGTCCGTCGCGGCGTGGATACCGACCAGTCCCTTGCCCCCTTTGACGAAGTCCATGAGACCCTTGCATATTTCGGGCGTGGTCTCGGGACTGATCTTCAGTCCTGTCGTGTTATTGAAACACACGGCGTCAAACTCGTTCAGCGTCTCGGCCTTGAGCATATTCGGATCGTCGCTGATCACCACGGAGAAGGCCCCGGTCTTCTCGCCCATGATTTGCAGCGCCTTGTTCCAGAAGGGCACGGAGCTGTGCTTGAATCCCTCGCAACGGTCGATCACCAGCATCCGTCGCGTCTTGGCGGGCTCGACCACCGGCTTGGTCGGCATCGCCGCCTCCATCTTCTGAACCTCCTCGGCCGTCGGATACTTGAACTGCTGCGCCGTCACGGGACCGGCCATTACCATCGCCACGCAGAACACCGCGAGCAACATCATGCGTACCGCACTGGATTTCCTCATCATCTTGGCTCCTTTCGTTGGCTCATCGCAACCGCCCGTCGTCATCTCATCGCGGATCGGCTCACAGCCAGATTGATTTTCTACAGATGCCATGGACTGCGCATCGGTCTCGACATCATTCGGTTTGCCGCATCATCGTTGACGAACACCTGCTTGTCCGGATCCCAGTGTACCTTGCGTTCCAGCAACATCGCGATCTCACCTAGGTGTCCGACGCTAATGGACCGGTAGGCGATCTCGATCGGCGTGATCGTTTCCTTCCGTGTCTTGACGCAATCCAGGAAGTTCTGCTGATGGTCGCGGCTCTCATACAGGTGCGTTTCGTCCGGACCGATCACCTCCTCGAGAATGCTCTTGGGCTCGGCCCAGAGCCCACTACGGTTGACGTGCACCCAACCTTTGTCGCCGTACCAGCACGTGCCCATGCCATGGGAAAGCTGCTTGTCGTTGGCCACTACCATCGTGATGCCATTGGCATACTTGCACGTGAACTTGTATTGCATGGGAACGTCGTAGATCCCGTCCTTCGGATAGACACCTTTGCCTTCGATCTCGACGGGCCCGGTCCGATCCAGACCCAGCCCCCAGTGAGCGATGTCGATGTGATGACCCGCCCAATCGGTGAGCTGACCGCCTGAGTAGTCCATGATCCATCGCCAGTCCCAATGCGGAGCACGGGCACTGTACTTCATAAATGGCTTCCACGGAGCCGGCCCCAGCCAGAAGTCCCAATCGAGCCCTTCCGGAACGGGAGAGACGGGAGGATTACCCGTGCTGCCGCCTGTGGGCAGACCAACTTCAACCAGGCTGATCTTGCCGGCGCGCCCGTTGATGACCAATTCCGCCGCCCGGCGGAAATTGGCGACCGAACGCTGCCAACTACCCGTCTGCCAGATTCGATCGTAGCGATGAACAGCCTCGACCATCATCTTGCCTTCGTGGATGGTGCGCGACAGCGGCTTCTCGCCGTACATGTCTTTGCCCGCCCGGGCCCCGGCGATGACCGGAATTGAATGCCAGTGGTCGGGAACCGCCAACAACAACGCATCGATATCGTCGCGGGCAATCAACTCGCGAAAATCGTGATACGTTGCACAATCGCTGTTGCCATACTTGCCGTCGACTCTCTTTTTGGCGGCGTCACGGTGTCCTTTGTCTACATCACAAACGGCGATGACCCGTGCATCGCCCTTGCTTAGAAAGCCGTTCATGTCGCTCGTGCCCTGGGAACCGACGCCGATGCAGCCCATGGTGATCTTGCCGCTCGGAGCCGACGCGCCAAAGACCGACGAAGGCACGATCGACGGGAACGCCACCGCTCCCGCAGTTGCCCCAAGAAACCGACGACGTGATATGTGTCTTTTCCTCATACGCTCTACTCCTCACTCGTACCCCAAGGTGCCGTGCGTGAACGCCGCGTGCCGAATCAGATGTGCCACGGGCTGCGATAGCCCCTCCACAGAAGACGGTTCGCTTCGTCATCACCCACGAATACCTCGTGATCCGGATCCCACTTCAGCGGACGCTGAAGCTTGTAGGCAATATTGCCCAGATGGCAGACCGTCACCGACCGGCACCCGGTCTCGATGTCACAAATCGGCTTGGTGCGTTTGCGGATCGCATCGAGCCAGTCTACGTAGTGGTTGTTGCTTTCGTACAGATGAATCTCGTTAGGACCGAGCTTGACATCTTTCAACTCATCGGGCCAGGTTTTCAGATAGCCACGGTTGGTCTCGACCTTGCCCTTGGTTCCCGTGAACAACACGCCGTTGGCGCTGTCACGGACCATCGTGACGCCATTGGCATACTTGTACGTGAGTACCTTGTAGTCCTGGCCGTCGGGCGGAATGATCTCGACCGGTCCGCTCTCGTCCATGCCTATGCCCCACTGGGCGATATCGAAATGATGGGCACCCCAGTCGGTCATGCCTCCACCGCCGAACTCGCTGTGGTTGCGCCAGTGAGGGAAGATATCCTGACTGATGTGCGGCGAGAGTTCCTCGTTGTAGGGCCGCCAAAGGACGGGGCCAAGCCACATATTCCAGTCGAGGTAGTCCGGGACAGGCTGAGCGGGCAGAGGCCGGTCTTCGGGCGGTCCGCCGATACCCACGGTGACGTGCTTGAGTTCTCCGATATACCCGTTGCGAACCAGTTCGCAACCGAGCCGGAAATGCCAGTCCGATCGCTGCATGCTGCCGACCTGGAAGACCCGGTCGTATTTCCGTACCGCGTTGACCATCGCCCTCGCCTCGCCAATCGTCTGGGAGAGCGGCTTCTCGCAGTAGATGTCTTTGCCCGCCTTGGCCGACTCGATCACGGTAATGGCGTGCCAGTGATCCGGCGTCGCAATCACCACCGCATCGATATCGTCGCGGGCCAGCAGATCGCGAAAATCACCGTAGGTGTCACAGCCTTTATAGGACGAGCCGCTCTTGCCGGCGTAGTGGTCCTCGACCATCTTCTGGTTTCGCGCCAGCTTCAGCTTGTCCACGTCGCATGCCGCCACCACGTGGGTTCCGGGCGAGTTCAGGAACGATCGCGTCAGATGCTGGCTCTGCTTGCCACAGCCGATGAATCCCAACGTAATGCGCTCGCTGGGCGGCCTCTGGCCTCCCTGGCCGAACACGGACGATGGAACGACAAACGGAAATCCAGCGGCGGCCGCGGCAGTCCCCATCGCTGTTTTGATGAAACCGCGCCGATTCATACCCTTGTGTGTCATTGAGTTACCCTCGTCTTTCAGTGAATCTCACGGATGCCGCCAGCCTCCTGCTGTTCGGCCCCGCATGAATGCTGCACCTCGATGGCCAAGGGTTGCTTCGGTGTCGGAATGGAGCCAGATTTCGCGTTTTCGCCACCCTCTTGCCGAATTGGCGCTGCAACGTCCCTGCGCCGGATGTTCATGCTGCTTCTCCTGCAACCGACAAGGCCTGGACCCTTGAGAGGTCCAGGCCTTGCGGAAGTTGTTCCGATTACCTGTCGAATTGTCCGTCGAAGGCGATTTCCGACGGCTTGAAGTCGAATTTCTTGACCGCCCCGCAGGCCTCTTCGGCCCCGTGCTCGCGATCCATTCGGCTGTCTTCCCACTCGATCGAGAGCGGGCCCTGGTAGCCGATGTCGTTCAGCGCGACGATGATTTCCTCGAAATTGATGTCACCATGCCCGATCGAGCGGAAATCCCAGTACCGACGCGGGTCGGCAAACTCCGTGTGGCCGCCGAAGACGCCGACGGTGCCATCCCCGTGTCCCCACCAGACGTCCTTCATGTGACAATGGAAGATGCGATCGGAGAAGGTGCGGATGAACTTGACGTAATCGACACCCTGGTAGCCCAGGTGGCTCGGATCGTAGTTGAACCCGAAGCACTCATGCCCCTTGACGGCATCGATCGCCCGCTGTGCCGAGGCGATATCGAACGCGATCTCGGTGGGGTGGACTTCCAACGCAAACTTGATCGCCCTCGGCCTTGAAGGCATCGAGAATGGGCGTGAAACGTTTGGCGAAATCATCATAACCCGCCTGGATCATCTCAGGCGAGGCCGGCGGGAACGAGTAGAGCAGATGCCAGATCGAGCTGCCGGTAAAACCGTTGACCACCTTGATGCCCAGCTTCTTGGCGGCTTTGGCGGCGTCGATCACGCTCTGGGCCGCACGTTTCTTGACCCCCTCAGGCTCCCCATCACCCCATACACTCGGCGGAACAATGGCCTTGTGCCGTTCGTCGATGTTGTCGCAAACGGCTTGGCCGGTCAGGTGTGTCGAAATCGCGTACACTTCCAGACCGTGCTTCTTCAGCAGCTCCCGCTTGGCCTTGCAGTACCCGTCGTCCGCGAGGGCCTTGTCCACCTCGAAGTGGTCGCCCCAGCACGCCAGCTCCAGTCCATCGTACCCCCAGCCGGCCGCCTTCTTCGCCAGCGTCTCCAGCGGCAGGTCCGCCCATTGCCCGGTGAACAGTGTGACAGGTCTAGCCATCTCGTAACCTCCTTTTGCAGTTCAGTTTGGAGCCCTTTCCAAAGCGATTCCTTTCTCCAGGAAAGAACGCTTACAGTGCCCCCGTTATTGCAGTCTCACCGATTGTGAGTATGTCGACGTGCGTGTTTCCCATTTGCCGAACGGACCTTATACAAAAGCGGCACCGGTCCTCCCTGGCGATGCCAAAGGTGCCCATTATACCGGCAGCAGAGGGCGTGGCAAACGCATTTTCCTTTCGAAATCGCACGTCGACCCAGGGCACCAGAATCTACCTAACATGTGTAAGCTTGAGCACATATGCGTGTTTGCAGGGGACCTCGTCTACGGAGAGAGTGGGAACTTCAACCACCACATCGCGACCGGACCGCTGCCACTGGAGGGGTTGCGCGACGCCCAGCATCGTTACATTTGTGTCAGACGAAACTTCGATATCTTGCAGAATCATCTCTTTCTGAGGCCATCTGGGTGAGATCGCATACAATGTGTCGCCTTTGGCGGTGAAGAACGCCGCGATAACCGCCTTGTCCGCCGTCGGAGGAGCGGTCAGCTCGGCGATATCGTATTTGACCTTGTATTCGCCCCCATAACCGACCTCGGGACGCTTGCCTTCGGTCCATTGGATCATATTCCGCCAAGGTTTGGTTCCGTAGATGGCTTCGCCATTGACGTCGAGCCAGTCACCCATCTGGAGCAGCCGCTCTTCCATGACGACGGGAATGCGTCCGTCCCCGGTCGGTCCGATGTCCAGCAGGAGATTGCCTCCTCGGCTCACCAGATCGACCAACATGAGGATCAGCTCACGGGAGGTCTTGTAGTCGGACAGCGTCTCCGTCCGGCTGTAGCCAAACGAATGGGCCATACCCCGGTTCTCTTCCCAGGGATGCTCGGCGCCGGCCAGGCCCGCCCCGTATTCGGTCGTGTAGTAGCCCCCGTGCTTGTGGCGAATGCCCTTGCCCCAGCGGTCGTTAACAACGACATAGTCACGACAGGGAGACTCATTGAACAGCCAGGCCAGAAGCTCCTCGCTGTGCCAGTCCTTGTCAGCCATGTCCCACTCGCCATCGGAGAAGATCACGGCTGGCTTGTATTGCGTCACCACATCCTTGAACTGCGGGATCATGTGCTTCTGAACGTAGAGGGCGCGGTCGGCCAGCCAGAGCGGGTTGTACCACTCATACAGCGAGTAGTAGAAGCCCATCCGCAAACCCTTGGCACGGACGGCATCGCCCAGGTCACCCAACAGATCACGATGGGGGCCGATATCGACGCTATTCCACGGGCGGCCCCAGCTTCGATTCGCTTCCTTACTGGGCCAGAGACAGAAGCCATCGTGATGTTTCGATGTCAGGACGACATACTTGGCCCCGGATTCGCGGAAAACGTCGGCCCAGTGGTTCGGGTCAAACAACTCGGCCTTGAACATCGGCGCGAAGTCCGCATAAGGAAAGTCGGTCCCATAAGTCTTGGCGTGATACTGCCACCAGGGGCCATTCTTGGCCTTGTCACCCATGATGCGATTCCAGTACCACTCCGAGTACTGGCCCCGCACCGACCAGGCCGGGACAGAATACGCGCCCCAATGGATGAAGATCCCGAATTTCGCATCGGTCCACCATTGCGGCGTCGGCCGCTGGTCCAGCGATCCCAGTTCGCCTCATATTTCTCCGCCACGCAGACCCCGGGAGACACGAGAGCCCATGCCAGACAGACCACGCCCACCAGACCGATCCACTTCTTCATCCAGACAACTCCTTTCCAGCCAACTCCGCCGGCCACCAACACATGCTGCCCGCACTCCTCTGCCCCACGAATCATAAGCCCGGAACGCGGTTATTTCCAGCAAAACACCGAGCGATCCGTCACCGTTCGTCCCGCAACGCGCTGAATCCGGTTGCCAATAGGCCCCGCCTTTTTCGATTCCCTCTTAAGCTCACCTTCTCGCGTGCCGATATATCGAACAGCGACAGACTCCTGCACCTTTGATGAAACCACTACAGCAAAAGTTGCCAGTCATTGCGCATGATCGCGCTCTATAGCTTTGACGAAAAGGGCTCTCTTTGGAGGTCTACGACCATGACACATCTGGAAGGCTTGCTGACCGAATACCTGGACTGGAAAGGGTACGTGGTGAAGACGAATGTCAAGGTTGGCCGCCGAAAACGCGGCGGATGGAAGATGGAGTTGGACATCGTGGCTTACCATCCAGAAGACAAGAAGCTTGTCCATTACGAGCCTTCACTCGACGCTGAAAGCTGGCAAGAGCGCGAGAAGAGGTACATAAGGAAGTTCTCCGCTGGAAGACAACATATTCCTTCAGAGGTCTTCGGGTGGCTACCCGAAAACGTACCAATGGAGCAGATCGCTATCTTCAATGTACATCCAAAGAACAGAAACGAGATAGCTGGCGGGCAAATCCAATCTGTGGATGAGCTCATGGCTCAGATTCGCAGCGATGTTGTCCAGCAGGGACCGATGAATAGGAATGCCATACCTGAACAATTCACCCGACTGCGGACTCTCCAGTTATCACACTGCGGCTATAGCGGACGTAAGAAATGACTGGCAACACACATCACCGCAGGGATTCTCAGGGACAGCATACTCAATCTGGGGGCGTAATGGCGGCGGTGACAGCTTGGGGCTGGCCTGGTAGACGCGGAGGAGGTTCATGGCCGGGCCGGCGGCGGCGCGATGGCCTTGTTCCCAACCGCAAGGGACCTCAGGCCAACGCCCAGGATGCGGGCGAATTGCCTTGCTTGGCGGTTCAGGAAGAGGTAAGCTAACGGTATGACGAGCAAAGACTTGGCAATCAAGACGATTCAGGAACTTCCGGACTCGGCGACGTGGGAAGATATCGAGGAGCGCGTCCGCTTCCTAAGCGGGATCGACAGGGGCTTGGCCGATATCAAGGCGGGCCGGGTCGTCGCCCATGAGGACGTGAAGGAGAGCCTCAAGAAATGGCTTGCCGGGTAGTCTGGTCTCAGCAGGCCGTCGAAGATCTCAAGCAGATCGTTCAATACATCGCCTTGGACGATGCCAAAGCTGCCGCCAATCTCGCGGCACGCATCCTCACCCACATCGAACGAGCCGCCGAGTTGCCCTTCGCGAATCGAGCGGTCCCCGAGAAGGCCGACGCATCAATACGAGAGATCATCCTACGCCCCTATCGCATCATCTATCAGGCGCACGACCAACGACAGGCCGTCCACGTCCTGCGCCTCTGGCACGCGGCCCGTGGAATCCCCGAAATCGAATGAGTCTGCCCAGGCGTTGGCCATGTCGAGGTACTTCGAAACGCCCTCGCCTGCATCAAGCCACCTGTCGAATTCACGGGCCTTCATCAATCCATCTCCTTTCGTGACCTATCGTATCGGCGCTGCCTTTGGAGGGCGACAATCGCGGCGGAATTTCGTTTTTGGGCTAAGGCGTTTCGCTGAGGAGCCGATGAAGAAACAAGTCAGCGTTGTTGCTATGCAACGCAAATGGGGCGGTTGTGGTTGGTTCTGACGAGAAGACGCGATTCATGGGAAATATCATTGTCATTGGCTATTTGCTCGCGGTCCTGGTGGTCGGCGTCTGCGCCGGGCGGCGTATCAATAATCTTAGCGATTACGCCGTGGCGGGCCGATCTTATGGGGCGATCGTCATCTTTGCTACGCTCTCGGCCTCGTTCATCGGAGGGGGCTTCTCGATCGGCAACGCCGAACGCGTCTTCCGCGTGGGCATCGTCAATATCGTGGCCCTGTGGGGGTTCAGCCTCAAGGAGATCCTCGTGGCTCGTTTCATCGCCCCGCGCATGACAAGGTATGGCCAGGCCATCTCCGTGGGCGACATCATGCAAATCCACTACGGCAAGACAGCCAAGGTCTTCACGGGGATCTTCGGTTTCATCTTGTGCGCCGGCATCCTCGGGGCACAAGTCGGCGCCATCGGGTATGTGTTCCACCTGTTTCTCGGCATCGACCGGCTCTGGGGCATCCTGCTCGGCTGCGGGATCGTGATCGCCTATGCCACTGCGGGCGGGATGCGCTCGGTGATCTGGACCGACGTGATTCAGTTCGCCACGTTAGGCGTGGGCATTCCTTTGACGCTCTATTTCGGCATCCGTCAGGCCGGCGGTCTGTCGGCCGTTCGAGAGGCCCTGCCCTCCGGCCATCTGGCGTTGCCCACCGATCCGGCGGCCCTGATCGCGCTCGGATCGCTGTTCTTCACGTTCCTGTTGGGAGAGACACTGGTGCCGCCGTACGTGCAGCGTTTGCTCATCGGCCGAGACGCCAGAGAAGTATCCCGAGGGACGTTCTACAGCGGCCTGTTCTCCCTGCCCTTCTTCGCCATCACCGGGCTGATCGGCATCGTGGCCCTGGCCATGGACCCGAATCTCGACCCCAATCTGGCAATGCCCTATGTGATCCAGCAGGCATTGCCCCCGGTCTTACAGGGCATTGTCGTCGCCGCCGTGATCGCGATCATCATGTCGTCGGCCGATTCGTTCCTGAATGCCGCCGCCATCTCGTTCACCAACGACATCGTCGGCCCGGTGCGCCGAACAGCCCTGCCGGCGAGGACGCAATTGGCTCTCGCCCGCGCGGCGACCCTCGTGGTGGGTGTTCTGGCCGTGGTCTTTGCTGTGTCGATCGAGAGCGTACTCGGCATCCTCATCTACGCCTACAACTTCTGGGCACCGACGATCCTGGTCCCTCTGGCTTTTGCCATCCTGGGCGTTTCGGTGAGCCGCAAGCGTTTTCTGGCCGGAGCCATCACGGGAATCATCGCGGCCGTCGTCTGGAGCTATGGGTTCAGCAAACCATGGGGCATTGACGGTCTCGTGGTCGGTGTATTCGCCAACATGGGTGCTTTCATCGCCGTCGACCGCCAGAAGGCTCCGACAGCAGAAGTCGCGGACCAAGGTCAAGAGCATAGCCTTTCTTCGACAAAGACTGAATCCGTCACCATGGCCTCGGTGTAAGGCACTCTGCGGCATCGAGCATTATCGAGTCACACATCGAGAAGCGCCAGCGTCTTACCGAATGCGACCGGCGACAACATGTCTGGATGGGGACATGAGACGGCGGTATACTGCGTGCGAGTATCCCAAGGATGTCACCTCGTGTCGCATCCCAGAAACAACAGAAATCGAATGGATGGGAATGCAAACGGTTCTCTTTGACTTGGATGGAACGATCGGCAATACGTTGCCGTTGTGTATCGCGGCTTTTCGCGCGGCGATTGAGCCTTTGGCCGGACGGCAGTTGTCCGATGCACAGATCATCGCGGCTTTCGGACCGTCGGAAGAGGGCACCATTGCCACGCTGCTCCCGGAACGGAGCGACGAAGGCTTCCGAGGCTATCTCGAACACTACGACCGGCTCCATCCCGACTGGCCTGGACCTTTCGACGGAATGCGTGAATTGCTGAATCAACTGAAGGCTTCAGGCGTCTTCGTCGGGCTGGTCACCGGCAAAGGCCCCAAGAGCGCAGCACTGACGTTAGAGCGGTACGGCTTGAGCGATTACTTCGACGTGACGAAGACGGGCTCACCCGTCGGCCCGATCAAAGATCGTTGCATCGAGGAAATCATCGACGAATACACCCTGACACGCGAAGACACCCTCTACGTGGGAGATTCGCCCAGTGACGTCACGGTGTGCCGGCAGTGCCGCATCCCGATCGTCGCGGCCGCCTGGGCCCCAACAGCCGACATCGAGGCCCTCCGGGCGATGGCCCCTGACTTCCTGTTCACGTCGGTACCCGAGTTCTCAGCGTTCATGAGGGAGCGGTATGGCAACGCCAATCAGCCCGTCGGATCCGCCTGACTAACGCGACGCGTCGCCCTGGACGTAATCACTATAGCGCTGGGCACAGCGATCGCGTTGCGGGGCATCTTCACGACCAATCCAGAGGCGATAGCGCAGCGTCAGGGTCTGGCCCTTTGCCACGGTCGCCTTGGGAAACGCACCGAAGCGACCATAATCACGATAGGCCGAGTAAACCGTCCCCTTGGGATTGTCGGGATGGTTCATGTGCTCAACGGTATAGTACGTGTCGCCAAGACCGTAGGTCAGAGCCACCCAGGGCAGGTCCTTGTCCTTGCGGGGGTCGATGCCGTCTTTGTGGAACAGGTATTTGGCCTTGCCGTCGGCACCACCTTTGGCGACATCGTCGCTGGCACGGTATTGCATCCCGGCGTGCTCGGGATCGCCATCCAACTCGAACATCGCCCTGCATGGCCTTCAACTCCGACACGAAATCGATGCACACGAGGTCCGGTGCCTCCAGCGACTGAGCGGTGATGATCCGACGCTCCACCAGAATCGGATCGCCGTCCGGGTCATTCCAGTCGACCACGGAGATGAACCGGGCGGTGTCTCCGTCCACCTTCTCTTCTTCGAAACGCTGGTGCACCTGCGTCACGTTGGGCATGTGCCACAGATCGTAG
Source organism: uncultured Phycisphaerae bacterium (assembly GCA_963726475.1). Taxonomy (GTDB): domain Bacteria; phylum Planctomycetota; class Phycisphaerae; order Sedimentisphaerales; family Anaerobacaceae; genus Anaerobaca. Next base: position 50,935 of record CAVSCO010000096.1, read on the forward strand.
CGTTCGCCATTGCAGGTAACCTTGTTCCACCCAATGAACAGGCCGCGATGGTGCGGGTACAGAATCTTGTCCGCGACGTACTCGCTTTCTCCATCGGGGCCGTTGGTCAGCCGCCTAACGCCATCGTAGACGTGCAGGAATGGCTTGTACGTCTCGAACCGCCTCTGGGGCGTCGACGGATCGTAGTCGATCATATACCGCAACAAAGGCGTCCCGTCTCGAAGGAGATCCAGAGACACGTCGCCGTTCTCACGGAAAGACAAGCCTTCATCATCCAAAGGCGCAATCCAGATGTTGCGGAAGCTCACGGCGTTGTGGTGGTCCTGGAGTCGAATCGGGCGAGGATCGGGACCTTCCTTCTGTCCTGCCCCGGTCTTGTTGGGAACGTCCACATCGTCCTGGATCAGCACGCCATTCTGGTAGACCGTGATGCGGGCGTCGGCCACCTTCTTGTTGCCGTCATACTTGGGCGCGTGGAAGCGGATGTCGTACGTCTGCCACTCGCCTGGCTTCTTGCAGACATTTTTATCGGGCGCTTTGAACCGATAGATCGAGCCGCAGTCGTTGAACTGTGGCTCCAGGCCATAAGAGTCGAGTATTTGAAGCTCGTACCGCTGCTGGATGTAGACCCCACTGTTGCCGCGCGCCTGACCCGTCACGTTTGCCGGCAGTTGGGGGATATTGAACTCGAGGTGCATCGCGAAGTCCTTGACCGGCTTCTTCGTGATGATGCTGCCCGTCCCGGGAGCGATCTGCATCGTTCCATCGACCAGCTTCCACTTGATCTGGCCACCACCTTCGCGCTGCCAATGTGAGAAATCCGTTCCATCGAACAGGGTGACGGCATTCTCAGGCTTGCTGAACGTCGCATCGACAACCGGCGGATTCGCGTAGTCGTTCCAGACGCGCTCGGCGACGGGCACCTCGACCTTGCCCTCGTGGACATACATGCGATAGCGGAAGACATGGTCTTCACCCGGTTTCATCTCCCACTCCCCCGCCTGAGACGGGCAGAAGTTGAAGAAGATATTGTTCTGGAACTCCGGCCAGATCCGCATCGGCTCGGGGTGCTGGAAGTTCTTCGGATGGCTGTAGAAGGTGATACCCTCCCACTGGTCGATCTTGCCCGAAGTATCACACCATCGGGCCCTCGTGGCGTGCCCGTCCTTGCGAGTCTTGCCCTCGCTGGTCAGATAGGCAGCCGTTTCGCCTTTCCATTCTCTTGCCCCGCGATAGCCGAACCCGCCGTAACGATATTCCTCCTGGATCAGCGGTTCATCCGCCACGCAGCGCTGGGTGGATTTGAAGTCGATCAACCAGTAGCCCTTCTCGGGGCCACCCACGTTGTACGCCCGCACATCCCAGACCTCTTTGAGAATGACCTGCTCGCCCTTGCTGGTATGCCTGGCCACGTGCTCCTGCTCGACCTGGAACCCGCCGTAGACGGGGCCATCGGTGGTCGAGAGGTACTTGGCAAAACGCACCGTTCCGGTTCCGTCGCCCACGTTCCAGAAGTCGACCATCTTGCCCTCGTAGCGCGTGTGTGTCCAGGGCATCCAGAGACCCATGTGGTGGAAATGGTCCGGGGGATGGATGTCGGTCATCACCGTGCCCTCGGGCGACCACAGGGGGTGGATGAACCCGCTGCGGTCGTACAGGCGCCGCTTGGCCTCGGACATATTGCCCAGGTTATCCGGCAGCGGAACGATAGCATGGTTGTACTGGAGGATGTTGGTCCCGCCCATTTCGAGGTCCAGTGCTTTGTCCCCTTTGACGGCCTTGACGAGCCCATCTGTCGCAGGCGTGCCTCGGACCAATTCATACACCCGGCTCTGCCCGGCCTCTGTCGTACCACTGAGAACCCACCACAGCTTCGGGGTGGACCCATCCTCGACCTGAGCAGGCACGGGGATGCGTTGCGACCCCTTGACCTCTTCGAGCCTCAACGAGGCGGTATCGGTCAGTCCCGCCAGGGGCGCTGAAACGGGCGTGTCCACGCGGGTGTATTCGCCCGCCTGAACCGTAAACGTCGCCAGTGGTGCAGCGAAGGTCGCCGGCGCCATGGCCAAAACACCGAGAACTACGAAGATGGAGAGAATCGCTAATCTAGGCAACAGGCGCGTCTGCATGGTGATGCTCCTTTCTGTCAAAGCCGATGCGCGGCCAATGTCCCGCAGCCGCGAGAGATAGGATTCTACCATGCAGCCTTCCGCCGAACAAGTGCCACAACCGGGTTTTGATTCCCTGATCACCCGCCACATTCTCCCCAACCTCTTCTCAACAACTCTCTAAGAAATGTTCCTTCTCATTCTTGATAGTGGTCTGTTGATTGTCTGCCGCTTGTCTCCTGATTGTCTTTGGTTTGTCCCAAGCACACTCGTTCAGTCTATAACGGCAAGCCTGAGCAGAAGTGCTCGCCATTCGCTTGTCTCTTGCAGACTCGCCTGGGCACGGTTTTCGCAAAGCTCAGGGCGATATTGCCTGGTGCGTGAATATCGGCTTCTTCGGGGGCGGGAAGGTTATCCCTTGACGCAGATGAGGGGTTCGAGGCGGACGACCTTTCGGGCGAGTCCCGGCCTTCTCGGTGGCATCGACCACGACGGTGACGTCCTTGTACGCGCCGGGGGCCTCCTCGGCGATGCCCCTCAGCGAGGCGCCTTTGACGATGATGCCCTTCTGTGAGAGGTGCATGACGACGTCCTTGCCGTGCCATCGCTTGGTGGCCTGTTTACGGCTCATCGCCCGGCCTGCCCCGTGACAGCAGGAGCCGAACGACAGTTCCATCCCCGTCTCTGTGCCGGCGAGGATGTAGGAGGCCGTTCCCATCGTCCCGCCGATCAGCACGGGCTGACCGGTCTGCTGCAAATCAGCAGGCAGCGCCGGATGGCCCGGTCCGAATGCCCGGGTGGCACCCTTGCGGTGGACGTAGAGCTTCTTAGGCCTGCCATCTACGAGATGCTCCTCGACCTTGCACGTGTTGTGCGAGACGTCGTAGAGCAGCTTCACATCCGCCTGGGGCAGCAGGTCCGAAAAAACCTGGCGTACCAGATGCGTCAAGACCTGCCGATTCGCCACGGCACAGTTGACCCCCGCATTCATCGCACCGAAGTATTGCCTGCCCAGATCGGACTTGATCGGCGCACAGGCCAGTTCCTTCTCGGGCAGTTCGATCCCCTCAGCTTTGGCCGCCTTGACCATGCGAGGCAGGAAATCGGTCGCTACCTGATGGCCCAAACCGCGTGAGCCGCAGTGGATGCTCACGACGATGCCGTTCAACTCCAGACCAAATGCCTCGGCCGTCGCGGCGTCATAGATCGCAGAGACGCGCTGGAGTTCAAGATAGTGATTGCCCGAGCCAAGTGTGCCCACCTGGTCCTTCTGTCGCTGCTTGGCATGATCGGAGACGAAACGAGGTTCGGCACCGGTCATCTGCCCGTCTTCTTCGATATGGGCGAGATCCTCATCGGTTCCGTAGCCCCGCGAGACAGCCCATCGGCCTCCGCCCCGAAGCATGTCGTCCATCTCACCGGGTGAAAGCTCGATCTTGCCCCGGCTGCCCACGCCGGCCGGGATGCGCTGGGCCAGCATGGTCGCAAGCCGATCCTTGCACCTTTCGACGTCGTCGTACGAAAGACCGGTGGTCAGGGCGCGAACGCCGCAGGCGATGTCGAAACCCACCCCGCCGGCCGAGATGACCCCGCCTTTGTCAGGGTCGAAACCGGCCACGCCACCGATGGGAAAGCCATAACCCCAATGGGCATCAGGCATTGCATACGAGGCCTTTACCACTCCGGGCAGCGCCGCCACATGGGCGGCCTGCGCGTAGACTTCCTCATCCATAGCGTCAATAAGAGGTTTGTCCGCGAAGACAACGACGGGAACCCGCATCGAATCGAAAGGGGCGATGGACCACGCGCACTCGCCTCTGGGCCTGAGCTTTTCGGCATACATGCCGCTGCTTCTCCTTCCTTAGACATCCACGATACACTGGGCGACCCACATGCCCTTGGCGTCGCATTCAACCTTCAAACCCGCATACGTAGCGGCCTTGACCTCCACCGCCGGCTCGTGTTTTGTCACGTCCACCGCCTCACCCCAAACGGTTGCCTTGAGGCCCCCCTTGATGGGCTCGATGTCGAACCGACTGAACAGCATGTTCCGCGCGCCGATCTCGTAGAGCAGGCCGCTAAGCCAATACCAGAAGAGCATCTCATCGTCATCTTCTTCGCAGACGATCTCGATGGATTCTCGATGCTCGATCCTGGCGGGATCGGCGATAATCGCCGTCAGCGCCAGCGCCGCCTGGGCGAAGGCCTCTTCACGCGTTTGTCCGAAGCCTCGGATTCCCATGTCCGCAGGATGCGAATAATGCTCCCAACGTGGCTCTCCCATAATGGATCTCCACAGGCGCAAAGCCCGGAGGCAACACACCCCTTCCGCGATTGCCGGATTCGACCGGGCAACATGTGCTACCTGCGACCGAGGTACTGCGCTTTCGCCCTATCGAGCCATGGCCACAGAGGACCATCCGGTTTCGTTGTGGCTGGTGGACGTATCCCTGGCCTTGACGCGGAAGCGATGTCCCTGTCCGGCGCGGCCAACCAAAACGGAATACTCCGGAGAACTCTGCCATCCGCTGCTGAAACCCGATTGCGTCGTACACTCGAAGAAGTACTCCACGTCCGCCGTGTCGTCAACCGCTTCGACCGCCGCCATTTCCACGTGGTAGTTCAGAGAGCCCCCCATGTTGACCTCAACTGGTTCGGACTCCCATTCCATCGGATCGGGGGTCGGGGGCTGCAAGTCCACAATCACGTACATCGAGAAGATCGTCGTGTTATGATTGGCCGACTTATCGCGGGCCCGTACGCGGAACGTGTAGTTCCCGTGTGGAACGGATGTGATCTCGTAGGTCGGGCTGTCCTGCCACCCACTGCTGTAGGTTGGATCGGAGGTGCATTCAAACTCGTACTGGACGCCACTGACATCGGTCGCCTCGGTCGCCACCATTCGAATCGTATGGCCGGCCGATCCATAGGGCTCCGTTTCCCATGTCATCGGATTGGGCGTCGGCGCCGTCGTGTCTTCCTGCAACGTGAGGGCGCGAACGGTTTCGGACCAGTCCGTTTCCAGTTGGTTGCCTCGATTCCTCGCCTTGACGCGATACCAGTAGTAGCTGATCGCGTGAAGTCCCGTCTGCTCCCATCGGGGCTCTTGCCCGGCCGGGAACGTCAGCCAGCCGCTGTTGATCGTCGAGTCCTGCGCATTCTCGAAATAGTACTCGACGCCGGTTCCGTCCGTGGACGTCGCCGTAGTCGCCACCATGGCAATCGAATAGGGCCCCGTCCCGTAGGGTTCGACGGCCCAAGTCATGGGGTTGGGCACCGGGGGCGTCGGAACCGCAGGCCCCGATTCCCAGGCGGATGCAAAAATCGCGAAATCGATGAAATCGACGATGCCGTCCCGATTAATGTCTTCGGCCAGTAAATCCTCTTCCACCAGCCACATAGACATGAGCTGCGCCAAGTCATCCGGGCCGATCTGCCCATCGTGATTCAGGTCCGCCGGGTGCCCGACGTCCGAGAGCGACATGCTGGCCTGCGGGGTTCCACCGTAGGCGCCGACATTGATATGCCTGCCATGAGGCCACAATTCGGCCGACCAATCCGAGCCCGGCGTGCCCGCGTCGATACAGCGACTCGTTTCGTCGTCCACAACCCATTGGCGTGCCGCAGGGTCCCACCGGCCGGCCTCTGATTTGAGGTGATAGTCTCCGTCGATCCATACATCGTCATCGACGTCGGACGTCCCTTTGTCATCCCACTGCCCGTTAACGGCAAACATCGGGTCAGCCGCGAAGTCTCCGACGCCCAGGGCGGCGTCACCACCGAAATTGCCGCCGGGATTCATCCAGAAGGTGTTGTAGGAGTTCGAGCAGGGGCCGTAGATTCCCGCCGTGAAGGGGGCCTCGTTGAAGGCCAGGATGTTGTTGCAGACCGTCCCGGTGCATCGACTGATCGCGCCGCCATACGTGGTGGCGATGTTGCCTACGATCGTGTTGTTGCAGATCAACTCCGCGCAGTTATAGAGTCCACCGCCTTCGCCTCCGGTTCGATTGCCCGCGATAACATTGTTCTCAATCCATCCGTCGCAGGCGTAGAGTCCCCCGCCATCGGGTCCCGCGACGTTGCCGACGATAGCATTGCCGACGATTTCCCCGTCGCAGAAGTACAAGCCGCCACCATCGGAGTTGTACGAAATCACATTGTCCCGAATGGAGCCATTGCAGTAGGCGGCACCCGCGTTGTTGCGCGTGATCGTATTGCCTTGAATGAGGCCATTGCAGGCGTACACTCCCTCCAGTTCGCAGTCGCTGATGGTGTTGCCCACGATCGTCGGCGCCGCATCGATCTGGCCGGTGACTCCCGCCCCCTGGCAATCGCGCAAAATGTTCTTCGAGATCGTCGGGGCCGATCCTACGCAAACGATGCCGTATCCGGTGACGGTCAGACCTTCCAGAACGGACTGACTGCCCTCGCCAAAATCGAACGTCACGCTGGGTGCGGACGGCCCGGCAATCACTGTCCCCTGGACGGTTCGCGGATCGTTGGGATCGTCACTGCGAACCGTGACACGCCGGCCGTTGAAGACGACCCGCTCGCGATACGTCCCAGGCATGACCACGATGACATCGCCGTCCTCCGAACGATCGATCGCCTGCTGAATCGTTGAATAGTCGGCCGGCCCATTGTCATCCACCGTAATCGTGGCCGCCAGGCAGGGAACGCACAGAACAGAAGCAATCAGCAGTACGATGAGCCTATTCATAGCGAAATCCTTCCTCCTATAGATCCTATCTCGACAGAGTCTCATGATAGCAGAAATCCTTCCCCTATTCAAGTTCGGCCGCATCGTCGGAAGGCCCGGAATCCACCGAGGCCGGTCCCTCAGTCATTATCGGCTCCAGCGGGCCCGGACTTGCGATCAGAGAGTATGTCTGTCCGTATTCAGGGAGGACGGTCCCCCGCACCGTAACCGCCCAGGTCCCCTCCGCAGGGGTTCCCACCCAAACCTGCTCGGCGTTGTTGGTGTGGTCGTCCCGATCCCGCCGGGCCGGGTCCTGAGGAACATACGGATCAAGTGTCCAGGGATGTGCAGTGGCCCCATTCGGGTCGATTACCACCAGATCCAGGTCGTTGACCAGAGCATGGGCCGCCAGCGGATCGGCGGGGAAATCATCCCAAACCAACGTGATCTTCAGCTCGCTCTGGCCTTCCGCCACATCCAGCGTATAGAGCTTTCGGTCGTTTGGCTCAGCGATTCGGTCCTCGACGATGATCTCATCAAGCGTGTCGGCACGAACTAAATCGACTGCCCGCTTCGCGTCGATCGTCCCATATCCCGAGGCATAGTCCGGCCCCGGACTGCCCAGGTCCGTCGCCGTGTGGATCAGGATGCCCTTGAGTGTCGAGGGCAACGGATCGGTCTCGTGAATCGCTCGCCAGTCCTCCAGGAGCAGGGCCAGGGTCCCCGAAACCGAGGGAGCTGCCAGAGACGTTCCACAACCGGAGCCATAGCGATTTCCAGGCAACGTCGACCAGATGCCCCACCCCTTTCGGGCCTCGCAGCCCGGAGACATCACGTCGGGCTTGATCCGGCCGTCACCCGTCGGGCCCTTGTTGCTCCAGGACCAGATCGAGCCATCGTCGGAGTTCGTCGCGCCGACCGTGATGACATTCTTGCCGACGGCGGTAGAGACAATCGTGGAATAATCACCCTCGTTGCCGGCCGCACAGACAATCGAGATGGGTTTGCCCAGCCCTCCCCGCACGATTTCGTCCAGGGCGGCGCAATAGTCTTTGTACGCGTGCCACTCGACCTTGCCCCAGGAATTGTTGGCGATATCGATACCGTAGAGGTCGATGGCCTGTTCGTACTGCTCGCGAAGCTCGGCCACGTTGTCCCAGGCGAGAAACGAGACCAGCATCGCCGCTGGGGCCATGCCTCGATAGCGCCGGCTGGGCAACAGACTCCCATCGCCCAGGATCGTCCCGGCCACCAGCGTCGCGTGATCACCCACTTTGCCACCGTCGTCAATATTCGCTACCCGGCCGGTCAGATCGACGTGATTGGCATCGGGATGGCTCGATTCCCACTGGCCGACGATGACGCCGGAGCCGGTCAGACTGCAAGGAGACGCCTGGACGGCCTCGACGTTGATGGCCGCTCGGACTCCGTCGTTCAGATCGATCGATTCGTAATGCTGATCGATCCACTTGACACCGTCCTGCGATGCCAGGTCGTATATGCGGTCCGTCGGCAGGAGCACGACGACACAGCAATCCGAATCGTCGCGATTCACGATCAACCCACCGAGTTGAGCAATCGTCTCCATACCTCTCTGGAGGTCGGCATCTTCGAAGAACGTCGCGATCAGGTTGGCCTGTCCTACCCCCTCCTTCGAATACGCATTGACACCCTGCTCACGAAGGGACGGATCGATCTTGTCCCCGGGCTCGATCTTCGCCACCGCCCGGACGCCGGGCAGGGCTGCGATTTGCCCGGCCTCGCTCAAAGGCAGGCTCGCCAGCCACGCGAGATTCGGAATGTATGAAAGCAATTCCACCTTTGCTTGTGCCAAGGTCGCCTTCTGCCGTGATGTCGGTACGGCATCCAATTGCAGAATCACATGGATACGATCTGAGCCAGCAGTCTCACGGGCCGACGCCAACTGCCCGAGACCCGCCTTGGGCACGAAACGCCTGGACTTGAGCAGCACCGCCTCGGAGCCAAGTCCCTGTCCTGCCGCCAGCAACACGAGCAACAGCCCCACGACGGTGCTCACGGCCCGCCTGCCGGAGCGACCGTTGGGAGCGGAAGGCGCAGAGGGAGAGGCGAAACGCTTAGGATCACGCCCGTGCGCAGACATTTCGCCATCTTGATCTTCGCGGCCGCCAATGGCGACTGTGCGTGGATTCACGTGCGTCCAGGACCCCCATTCCATACACCGACCCAACCTCACTGCTGTCCGCGAGCACCCGGGCTCACCGCCCGATAACGATCCCCTCCCGCCCCTCCGATGGACTCGGTCATTATAGCATTTCTGCCGGCCCATTTCCAGCAGATGGCCATATTCCAGCCTCCAACCACCGTTCTCACGCTCTCAGACGAGGTTATGCTGCACAAAACAAGATATCGGACATTACCCTGCAATAAAGCGGGGCCGCGGCACGTCTGTGCCTGGGCCAAAGCGGATAGCCCCGGCGAGTCTGTAGAAACACGCCGGGATGGCGGAGTTCTGCTTCGAAACGCCCGATGTGTCAGGGGCCTCTTCCAGAAGGAGGGGATTGCCGAGCGCATCCAAGAGAAGACCCGAGACAGTCGGAACAGGCGTGACGCGCCGCTGGAAAAGTCGGGCTGCGCGTAGAGAGAAAAAAAGAAGAAGCTCGTGCACGATCTCCGCGCGATGCTTTCCCAAGCAGATCGGCGAGGGCCGAAGTAACGGTTGTGACGCGCCGTCTTCGGCCCCTTGCCTTTTCATTCATCCACGACACTTCCGGCAGTCAAGAACCAAGCCTCTGCTCACACCGTAGGCTCGCATACCCGGTCTTTCCAACCGTGGTTTTTGCTGTTCGCATGGAAGGCCACCGAGTAAACTGAAACCCGCGCATAACAGGCCCCGACAGGTTTGGCTTGTGGGTATCCCGCACTGTCGAGAAGCAGCGCAGCCTGGGGGACTGCATCGGAGATCCATATGGTCAACATCGAATCGGGCAAGTTCAGGGCAACCGCGGCATGGCTGATCGTACTCGGCGCCCTCGTTCTACGGCCCAACTCTGTCGCCTTGGTTGGACAAACCCCGGAGGCTGCGGCGCCGGCTGCGGTCGAAGCGAACGAGCCCAATACGGCCGCGACCGCTCCGCTGTTAACGGCCGGTGACGTCGCCGCGGCTCCGACACTCACTGCCGATACGATCCAAGCCCAGAAACAGCAGATCGCAAGCTCATCGGACCTGGCGGACGACGTCAAAGCCAAGCTGACCGAGACCTACGATAAAGCCCTGGCCCAGTTGAAGCTGGCTGACGAACTGGCGGAAAAGAGCAAGCAATACGCTCAAGCCGCTAAGAACGCGCCCTCGGCTTTGGAGGAAGTGAAGAAGTCTCTGGCCCAGCCAGTGGCGACGACGACACCCGAAGCGCCTGCGGACCTGACCTTGGCGCAGGCCGAGCAGAACCTGACCCAGGCAACGACGGCCCTGGATGAAGCCAAGAAGAGAGCGGCTGACCTCGAGGATGAACCCAGAAGACGCGCGGATCGAAGGACCAAGATTCCGGAGGAATTGAAAACCGCGCGGCAGCGTCTTGATGAGATACAGAAGGCGCTCGACGCGATCGGCGCCACCGAGAAGGAAACGCCTTCAGACCAGGCCAATCGCCTGGCCCTTCTAGCCGAGCAGAAAGCACTCCAGAATCGCCTCGATGCGAATAACAAAGAGCTGCTTTACTACGACGCGACCAATGACCTGCTTGCGGCCCGGCGCGATCTGGCGGCCCGGCAATTGGTCGCCGCCCAGAAACAGGTAGACTTCTGGCAGGGGAAGGTCAATACCCTGCAACAGAAGGCCGCCCAAGCCGCCAAGAGCGAGGCCATCCGGGCCAAAGAGGAGACCAAGACCGCTCGTCCGGAGATCCAGCCGATCGCCGAGAGGAATGCTGAACTCGCTCAGGAGCAGGCGGAACTTGTCGCGAAGATTCAGGGTATCACGAAGTACGCCGACACCGTCAACACCAGACTGACAACGGTGCGGAAGGACTTCGACGATATCCGCAGCCAGATCGAGACGGCCGGAGGAGTCACGAATGCGATGGGCATCCTCCTGCTGGGCAAACGCGACAAGCTGCCCGACATCGCCGAGAGCAAGCGGCAAATCCGAGAGCGTCCGACCGAGATCGTCACCGCACAGCTCAAGGCAATGGCCTATGACAGGCAGTGGTCCGAGTTGAGCGATCTGACGGACAAAATGGAGGCGTTGAACGCCAAGTTGGCGCCCTCACTAACCGAGGCCCAACGGGAAGCAGTCAAGAAGGAGGCGACCGACTACTACGAGAGCCAGCGGAAGCTGCTTCGAGCTATTTCGGATCTCTATTGGGACTACGCCACCCGGCTCGCTCAACTTGACAGCAACGAACGACTGCTGGTCAAGACGTCCGAGAACTTCTCTGATTTCATCGATGCCAACGTGCTGTGGGTCAAGAGCAGCCGCGTGCCGGGCCTGTCTGACTTCGGGCAGTCCGTCAAGGCGTTTCTTTGGCTCGTCTCTCCCACCAATTGGCAGAAGACCCTGCGCACCGTGTGGACCGATCTGAGTACGAACCCCACGATCTATGTTCTGATCGCGCTGTTGATCGCAGCAGCCGTAATCTTCCACAGGAGAATGCACGCCCGCATCGAAGTCATCTCGGAAAAGGTCCGCCAGATTCAAACTGACCGCTTCTCGCTGACCGTCGAGGCGTTCATCTTGACCTCGCTGTTGGCAGCAACCTGGCCGGCCTTTCTTCTGTTGGCCTATTGGCGTCTGTCCTTGATGGCCACTGAGGATTTCGTCCGGGCTATCGCCATGGCCTTGATGCGTCTGGCTCCAGTTGTGTTCGTTCTGAGCTTCTTGAACCATCTGGCCATGCCTCACGGCCTGGGCCAGGAACACTTTCGACTTCGTGAGGAACCGCTGGCTTTTCTCCGTCGACACTTGCGGTGGTTTCTCGTGTTCGTCGTCCCGATTGCGTTCGTTTTTGAAGTGTTGCGCACCCAGCAGGTGGACGAATCATGGTATGCCACCAACGGCCGGTTCGTCCTTATCGTCGGACTGGCGGGACTGGCGGTGTTCTTGTTACTGGTGCTGCGTCCGACATCCCCCCTGATGGATTCCTATCTGAAGCAGCGACGCGGGGGCTGGATGGATCGTCTTCGCTTCATTTGGTATCCGGCGTGTCTGCTGGTTCCCCTGGCGCTCATCGTCCTGGCCGGCATGGGCTATCTCTACGGGGCTCGGCATCTCAACGAGAAGCTGATGTACTCCATCGGCCTGATCCTCTCGGCTGTCGTGATTCGCGCCATGTTTGTTCGAGGCCTGATGGTCGCCCAGCGCCGTTTGGCTCTGCTTGAACGGCAGAAGCGCCAAGCCGCTGAACAGAAAGCGCAGCAAGCGCAGGACGCATCGGCACCGGCCAAACCAACTGAAGCATCCGAAAGCAAGGTCAAACCGGAACAGACGATCTTCGAGATGTCACAGCAGACGCGACGGCTGATTGCTGCCGTGACCACGATCATCCTGCTGGTCGGCGCGTGGTACATCTGGAACGATGTGCTGCCGGCCATGGCCAAACTGGGGACGTATGAATTATACAAAGTGGGCCCTGAGGAGATCATCACCCTCGGCGCTGTTGTCACCGCCCTGGTGGTGATCGCGTTGACGGTCATGGTCGCGCGGAATGTCCCGGGCCTGCTGGAGATCGTCATCCTGAGACACCTGCCCCTCGATCGGGGCGTTCGCTTCGCGATCATCACCATCTGCCGTTACATCCTCGTGGTCGTCGGAGTGGTTCTGGCGTTCACCGAAATCGGCATCGGATGGGCCAAGGTCCAATGGCTGATCGCCGCCATGACGGTGGGCCTTGGTTTTGGCTTGCAGGAGATCTTCGCTAACTTCATCAGTGGCCTGATCATGCTCTTCGAACAACCGATTCGCGTCGACGACATCGTGACGGTCGGTGACGTCACGGGGCGAGTCACCATGATCCGGATTCGCGCCACGACGATCCGCAAATGGGACCAGCGTGAGCTGATCGTGCCCAACAAGGAGTTCATCACCGGTCATCTGATCAACTGGACACTGTCGGACAACGTCCTGCGACGCGATTTCGCCGTCGGGATTGCCTATGGTTCCGACATTCGAAAGGCCGAGCAAATCCTGTATGAGATCGCACGCGGCAATCCAAAGGTCCTGAAGGACCCCGAACCGACGGTCCTGTTCAAGGGATTCGGTGACAACAGCCTCGATTTCGAGCTGCGCGTGTGCTACTCGGGTATCGAGAACAACCTTCCGATCTGGCACGACATCAACGTTGCTATCGACGACAGATTCCGTGAAGCCAAGATTGAAATCGCGTTCCCGCAACGTGACGTTCACATTCGTACCATCGACCGGGAAATTCCCGTCCGGATGGAAGGCCCCCCGGTATAATCGACCGTTCACATGATCACAGTGAGGAGAACCGAATCGTGAAGACACACACACCTACCGGTCGCCCTACGCGCACCTTCTGCATCCTGCTGACCGCGATCCTGGCAGCATCCTTCTGCCAAGCCGCCGATCAGGTCAGTGTCCCCGCATTTGCAGGCAAGCAATCGTCTTTCCATTCGTACGACCGCTACGACTTCACGTACGCGGGGCGGGATTGCATCGTGGTCACACCCAAGGCCGTTGCGGCGGGCAAGCCCTGGATCTGGCGGGCCCGCTTCTTCGGGCACGAGCCCCAGACCGACATCGCCCTGCTGGAAAAGGGATTCCATCTCGTCTATATCGACGTCGCCGCCTTGTTCGGCTCCCCCAAGGCGGTGGCCATCTGGGATCAGTTCTACGCGTACCTGACACAGGTGCATGGATTCAGCTCAAAGCCGGCGTTGGAAGGTATGAGCCGGGGCGGGCTGATTATCTACAACTGGGCGGCTGAGAATCCCGAGAAGGTGAGTTGCATCTATGGCGACGCACCAGTCTGTGACATCAAGAGCTGGCCCGGTGACAAAGGGGCCGGCCCAGGCAGTGCGAATGATTGGGCCCAATGCCTTGCCGCCTATGACATGACGGAAGAGCAGGCCCTGACTGCCAGGTGCAATCCGATCGACCAACTCGAACCGCTGGCCAAGGCAGGGATTCCTCTGCTGAACGTGGTGGGCGACGCCGACGAAGTCGTCCCGGTGGCCGAGAACACCGCGATCCTCGAACAGCGATACAAAGCTCTGGGCGGATCGATCCAGGTCATTCACAAGCCGGGCATCGGGCACCACCCGCACAGTCTCAAGGACCCCGCACCCATCGTGGAATTCATACTGTCCCACACCGACAAGCTCGTCCGCGAGCGCGATCGAGTGGTGTGACATCTGGATCACCAACGCCGACCGTGACGATCTGCCACGCGTACTGCTGATCGGCGATTCGATCACACGCGCATACTTCGGTAGCGTCGAGAAGGCGTTGGAGGGCGAGGCCAATTGCGCCCGATTGGCGACGAGCCGATGCATCTGCGATCCGGTCTTCTTCGATGAGCTCAAGCTGGTCCTGGCCCAATATCGGTTCGACGTGATCCATTTCAACAATGGGCTGCATGGCTGGGGATACACCGAGAATCAGTATCGTGAGGCCTTTCCGCGATTGCTCAGCCCCTACAGCAACAAGGCCAGGGCGCCAGGCTCATCTGGACGACGACAACACCCGTCCGCAAGCGGGAGGCTTTGGACGAGCTTTCGGAGAGAACCGATCGCGTCAGAGAGCGAAATGCCATCGCTTCTGGAATGCGTCCGAAAGCTGGGGTTGCCCGTGGACGACCTGTTCGCGCCTGACGATCGACCATCCCGAGTACTACAGCTCCGACGGTACCCATTTCAACGCCCAGGGAATCCAGGCTCAGGCCCAACAGGTCGCTCAAGCCATTCGAGCACAACTGCCCGACCGTTCGCCGGAGAAATAATCGAAAAGAAGTCAGAAAAAGCCGTTACTGCCCTCTTCGCTGTTGCCTTATACACTGGAGGAGTTGTCTCTAGCCCTTCGGTTCGAGCAGCAAGGCTCGACCAAGGGTGCTCAATCCATGATCGTCTTGTGCGAGGAAGTGCGGAATGGGACGGGTTGGATGGCTCCATGCTGTTCTGGTGATCCTGCTGCTGATAGCGGGTTGTGGGAACAACCCCCAGAAGGACGAGGAGACCCTGCGTCGTGCGGTTGCAAGGCATGATCCCAACATCGGGCAGATCAAAGCCCTGATCGCCGACGGCGTGGACCTGGACGCCAGAGACATGACGGGTAAAACCGCCCTGTTTGAGGTGGCAGGAACAGGAAACGTGGAGATCGCCCGGCTGTTGGTCGCCCATGGTGCCGACATCAATATCGCGGACCGATGGCAGATCACGCCGCTGCACGAAGCGCTTCGGCATCGCGGCGCCGAGATGGCCAGATTCCTGATCAACGCGGGCGCTGAAGTCACTGTTCAAACCTACGGTGGTGAGACCCCTCTTCACGAGGCGGCCAGGATGGGCGACCTGGAGATTGTGCGCTTGCTGGTCGCACGAGGCGCTGAGATTAATGCAACGACAGGAACGGGGGAAACCCCACTTCTGTGGGGGGCAAGAGAAGGACAGTACGAAATCGCTGAATTCCTGATCGCCAAAGGAGCGGACGTCAACATCCATAGTGGTGACACTCTCACCAGCCCCCTGCATCTGGCGGCCGAGATGGGACACGAGCGTCTCGTTCGACTTCTCCTCGACAGCGGTGCTTCGGTCGATCTCAAAGACCGGGTCGGCCACACGCCCGCAATCCGGGCCATGCAGCAGAACCACAGGAATGTCGTCGCAATCCTGGCGGAGGCAGGCGCCGAAATCAACCTCCACCTCGCGGCCTACCTCGGAGACGTCGCGACTGCGCAACGCCTGATCGAAACCGGTAGTAACGTGAATGTCAGGGACGACCTTGGCTACATACCTCTCCATTACGCCGCCCAGCAAGGTCAGGCGGAAGTCACCGGATTACTGATCGACAATGGCGCCGACGTCGACGCCGAAGACAACGATGGCAATACCCCTCTCCATCTGGCGAACGAAGCATATCGAGGTCACGAAGAGTTCTCGTCGACCACGGGGCCAACCTCAACGCAGAAAACCAAGCCGGGCGGACGGCGTTGCGAGAAGCCCTGTTCTACGGGAACAGGGATATCGTCGATTTCCTCATCGATCAGGGGGCACAGATCGATCTGCACCTGGTCGCATACATCGGACGACTCGACAAAGTCAAAGAACTCCTCGCCAATGGAGCAGACATCAATGCCTGGGAGGGTGAACTTGACTCTCGCACTCCGCTGTATCGTGCGGTACAAGGCGGGCACGCTGAGGTTGTCGAATTCCTCGCGGATAGCGGCGCCGACCTCGAAGCTCAAGCCAACGATGGGCGGACGCCCTTGCACGAAGCAGCGTATCTTGGTTTCGCGGAAATCGCACAAGCACTGATTGGGTATGGAGGAGACATCAATGCAATCGCGGAAGGTGGTGAGACGCCGCTGCAAATCGCGGCGAGGTGCGGCCATACCGCAACAGTCGCTCTTCTCCTGGATCACGGCGCCGACGCCAAGTGCAAGAGACAAACACGGGAACACCGCACTGGACGGCGCGCGCGACGGAAGGATTCGCAGATGTGGTCGCCCTTTTGGGCGGAGATGGCGACGATCCGGCCTTGGAGCAGAAGAAACCCTACACGATCGTCGTTCGCAATCCAGCGGCTCTCAAACAGATCCTTTCACCGAGTGAGTATGACGGTGCATGGATTCCGACACACACCGACATTGAGGGCTTAGATCAGATACTGAAGTCCTATCTCACGGAGCACATGGCGATACCTACTGAAACCTACGTGGCCCGCGAGGACGTACTGGCCCACCTCCGCTGCTACAGTCACGAGTGGGCCGGCTTTGTCAGTGACGGGACAAGATACATTCTATGCAACATGGTCGCCACGGCTTTCCCGGCTGCGCACCAGTGAGGAGAGTTTCAGATACATCTACGACGCATTCTGGGGTATTACGATAGTTATCTTCGATGCAGAGAAGAGGACGGTCGTTCGCGTAGACTGCATGTGACTCGAAGCGTCCAGACAGTCACTGACCAGTTGCGTTTGCCACGTCAAATGGCTATGCTGGCAGCAGAAGGTAGCCGAGAACTATCTGCGTGAGTGACGGTGCGATGATCCATTTTGCGTGTGTCTATTGCGGCAAGAAGATCCGGGCGAAGGACGGGCTGGCCCATTCACAGATCAAGTGTCCGGCGTGCGGGCACACGATCCGCGTCAAATCCGCGCCGGATTCCGGGCCCGCATCAACCGAAGAGAGAGACAGCGCCGACACCACCCCAGGCGAAACCCTCCGGTGGCAGGGCAAGAGCGATCGTGAGATCGCCAGGGAACTGCTCAAACATCAACCGCTTACTGAGGAGCAGAAGAGCCAACAGGCCACGAGACAAGCCCTCTCGTCCTGGATGCCCCACTACGACAGCCTGACGCTGTTCGCTCTGAGTTCAACGTTCATCATTCTGCTTCTGCTCAAGCCCGACGTAAAGCCCCCGCCGATGTCACACGTCGTCGCCAAACCTCTTGGAAACGTCGTGTGGGCGCTCGCCAGGCATCTCAGCATCCTGATTCCGCTGGCAGGTGTCGGCATGGTCCTGTCCCTGGTGGGCGTGTTCTATCAGAAACCCAAACCCATGGAGGTCAAGTGGCTGATGTTGTGCTTCGCGGTCATGGTGACAGCGGGCACTGGGATCTACGCCGGATACATCGCGCTGATGACGGTATCACAACGATGGCTCATCGTCTTTCCGGCATGGAATGTCCTCAGCGCGGCAATCCCCCTGCTTCTATTTCGTGTGGGTCTGCTCGACACGGATGTGATTCTCGACACTCAGACTCGATTCTGGCAGGTGATCGTCACGTTGGCTGTCACGACCGTGTTGCTGGTGATGTGCCTATACGTCTTCAAGATGCACTGGGCCGTGGCCTATTCAATCTGCGTCAGCTACACAATGAGCCTGAACCACGCTATCACGAAGGTGCTCGGAGGAGGTGAAGTCAAGGTTGAAATGAAAGGCGAATAGGTCCTATCAGTCGCATGAGACCGATAGGACCTATCCACCTGATCTCTGCTACGTTCCGCTGGGGACGATGTAGATTTCGACGCGGCGGTTCTTGGGATTGCCCTTGTGGCCCGGCGCGTTCGGTGCGATCGGGCGATACTCGCCAAAGCCACGCGTGCTCATCCGTTTCGGTGCGAGCCCGCACCCTTCGAGCACGTTGACGACCGCGATGGCACGATGCGACGACAAGGCCCGGTTGGTCGGGTGCGCCCTCAACGTATCAGGCCGGCGAATCGGAACGTCGTCCGTGTGCCCGGCGACGATGATGTCGAACTGCTTGGCTTCGTCGGTATTGAGGATGCCACACAGCGTGCGAACCGTCTCGGCCGCCCTGGCGGTCACCTTGTCACTACCCAATTCGAAGAGTAGATCGCTCTTGAATTTCACGAGGCCGCGCTCGGAGTCGTACTCTACCATCTCGTTCTGGGCCGCGAAGTCTTCCAATGCCGTGTTCAACTCGACCGGCAGCGGTGAAACGCCCATCAACTGCTCCTGCATCGACTTGATCAACTCTTCCTTCTTGGCCAGATCCTCTTCCAGGGCCGCGAGCTTTTGCCGAAGTGCATCCTCTTCGACCCCACCCGTCTGTTCGGCCGCTGACAGTTGTCGCCTGAGCTGATCCAATTCCAGACGATTTGCCTGCAACTCGGCCTCCAGCTCCGCGATTCGTTTGCGCTGGGTGTCGTTCTGGAGCTGCAAATCGCCTGTCCCGCCGCATCCCCCGATCAGGGCCGTGCCCATCAGAACAACCAGCACAACGAAAATGCTCGAAAGCTTCACACTCCGCATTGCCCAATCCTTTCCATTATCAAGAATCCTTACCGGTTCATCCCATGACATAGGGTGTGGAGGTTTCGGACCTGGCGTCGTGCGGCGTCGTGGGTCCATCCCTGGCCACAGCGATGATAAATAGAATGGATTTCAGTGCTGTCGTCAAGGGTAAAGTAGAGGATATAAGCCACCTGCGCTATAAGGCGAGCGTTCGGCCCTACCGGCCCTGTCACCATCCGACGCAAGAGTCCGAGAAAGGCCTTCGATCCAGAACCAGGACCGGGATTTCTCTTCCTGGTCCCCAGCGGAATCGCGGGAAAAACAGTGTAACACGGCGACTCTGACACGGACTTATCAATAGAGATAGCGATGTCTACGGGACAAGCGGACGGGTTGTCCGGCAACAAGAAGTAGCGGGAAGGGCTTGCAGTCGGCCTTCCCTGGCCCTATAATAAGGGGGCTAGCGAATTCAGCACGGACGGAAGCGCTATCGGAGGTAGCTTGGATTCTTTTTGCGGGAAAGGGGACTATACCATGAGCGTCAAATCGTATCTCGTCGTTGTGACATGCCAGGGGTCCTGGCTCTTGCCGTTACCGGGTCGCCCGTCGCGACGCGGTTGCTTGCTGATGAGGGCACTGTCGACGCAAACGATGCGGGGGCGGTCGCCGAAGGGCAGTGGCCATCACTCGGAGGGGATTACACCAGAAACGGGATGAGTCCCAACGAGGGGTTGATCGAGCACGGCACTGCATGGGCCCATGAGATCGGCGGCGCCGCCATTGGCAGCGCCACGGTGGGTCACGATGGTCGGGTCCATGTCGCCTGCGAGGATGGCAAGCTCTATACACTCGGTGCAGACGGATCGCTGCTGTGGACCGTGGACGTCAACGCGCCCCTGCTGAGCACGCCAAGCATCGGGCCCGATGGCAGCCTGTTCGTCGGGAGCAAAGACGGGACGCTCTACGCCGTCACATCCGACGGCAATGTGCGATGGACCTACCCAACGCCTGAGCCTATCTATTCCTCCCCTGCCATCGCTTCAAACGGCGACGTCTACTTGGCTTCGACCGATGGCTGGCTCTACGCGCTGAATGCCGACGGAGGAAAGCGATGGGTATTCAAGACCAAAGCCTCGGCGAATCTCCAGGCGCAATCTTCGCGTCACCATCCATCGGCCCCGACGGGACAATCTACGTGGCCGGCCTCTACGATCCGAATCTTTATGCCCTGGACCCCGCCGATGGCAGCGTCAAATGGGCGTGCAATTTCGTGTTGTACCCCGAGGACGCTTCCGACCCCGATGGCCCCAGGACGGCAGGATGGCCTTTCACATCACCGGTGGTCGGCGCCGACGGCACCATCTATCTGACGCTGCTCTACGACAGTCACCTATACGCCATCGAGCCGGCGGACGGGACGATCCGCTGGTCGCTGGACTTGCTCGATCTCCCCGCCGGCGAGACGATCGAGACGGACCCATACGCCGACGGCTGGTCCGAACCGGTCATTGGACCCGACGGGACGATCTATGTGAGCCTGGATGATCCCTACCTGCGCGCAGTCGACCCGAACGGATCGATCAGGTGGGCGACAAAGTTGGGTGACATCGGCGCCTTCACGCTGACGGTGGACGCGAACGGCTTCGTCTATGCGGCGTGCGACGACGGACACGTATATCTGGTCGACAACAACGGTCAGCAAACCGGCCTTTGGCAGACAACGGGCTGGCCCGCCTACCCAATCGTCACCACCGAGGGCACGGTCATCGTCACGGATTCGCAAGACTATTCCATGCTCATCACTGACGTGGCCAATACGGTGCAGACCCTGGCGGTCGAGTCGATCCAGGAGCCCGAACCCGAGCCTGAGCCACAACCCGAGACTGGGGCAAGATAGTAACGTGTATTGAACCAGATTATCCGGAGGCCAGTGAAATATGCGAGGAAGCAGCAGAACGACTCGAGGCGACATCATCGTCCTGCTCGTCTCAATGATTGTCCTGACGTCCAGCCTGTCGGCCATCGGACCGGCGGGGCGCCGACGCGCCGAGAAGCCCTCTGTCAATCTCACCTGCGACAATGGGGAGCGATCTTTGACGAGCAGGTGCGCGACAATGACGGGCAGTTCCTCCCAGACCTTCTGACTAACGCGTGGTACTGGATCGACGAGCTGGATGATAACCTGAAGGATCGCAAAAGAACACGAATCTGGCTCTGTCCCGAGGCAGACAAGCCCTTGATTGACGAGGACCGACAGCAGACGCCCGGTTCGAACGTCTTCAACGCCTGGGGCATCTACACCGGCATGGACTATGGGCCCAATGGCCTGGCGGGCAGCTACGGTCTCAACGGCTACGTCCTTCCGATACGCGATTCGTCCGCATACGAAGGAGGAATCCTCCGGAAGAGACGGGTGGCGGGATCTCGACAAGATCTTCCAAGCTGAACATGTGCCGTTGTTCGTCGATGCATTGCGCTTCGACACGTGGCCTCTTCGATACTCGACCCGCCGGCCGCAAACGAGTTCTCCGCCTGGTCGATCAATAGCATGGCCCGTTCTGCATCAATCGGCATAGCGAAGCAGTAAACTGCCTGTTTGCGACGGTTCGGTCCGCAAGGTCGGATTGAAGAAGCTGTGGACGCTGAAATGGCACAAGTCTTTCAACACGGCGGGACCGTGGACGAAGGCAGGTGGGGTGACCGCCGCCGACTGGCCCGAGTGGATACGAGACTTCAAGGACTATTAGGGCGAGGCGAGAGAATGCGGAGGGCGCAACCATGAAGTATCGAGGAAGGTTCAGCGTTGCAGACGGCATCGTCGCTTTCGCTTGTATTCTGCTCGTTCTCATGATGGCCGGCGCGGTCGGCCAATCCGGCCGCGAGCAAGCCAAACGAGCGGTCTGCCAAGTGAATTTGCGGCAATTGATAACGGCGTGGACGTGCTATGCCGATGACAATGAAGGCAATCTCATCAATGGTGACACGGCCGAGTATGACGGTCACACCAACGAAACGCCCTGGGTACTCTCAGACTGGCTCATCTCCATGACAGTTGCGGAGAAGGAACTGTCCATCCGTCAGGGTGTGTTGTTTCCGTATACCCAGGACGTGCGGCTCTACAGGTGTCCTCTCGGAAGCCTTGCGGAGACGCGGACCTACACCGTCGTTGATTCCATGAACGTCCACAGTTGGCTGTCCCGAGCCACGCTCAAGAGATTCGATGAGATTCAACACCCGGACCGGCGCTTCGTCTTCCTTGACGATGGCGGCACAGCGCACATCGCGATGGGGGGATGGTCCTGCTATCCCGACGGCACAGAACGCTGGTGGGACCCGCCCGCGATTCGCCATAATGACGGCACGACTTTGTCGTTCGCGGATGGACACGTGGAGTACAAGCAATGGGAGGACCCACGCACGATCGAGTCCGGGCGGACGATGACAGCCCTGTCCGAGCTTCAACCGGGCAACAAAGACATTCAATACATGTACGATGGTGTTTGGGGCCCTGCCACGCCAGCACCAACGGGATCAACACCGAGGAGATGAGATTGTGAAAGACACAACCGGGCGTCCCCGCCGAACCGATGTGATTGTGCTGATGCTCTGCACCACGTTTCTTCTGGCATGCATCGGCACTGTTGGCAGGTCCGGGCGGGAGCGGGCCAAACGAGCAGTCTGTCTGAGTAACTTGAGGCAACTCACGGAAGCCTGGCGGCAGTTTGCCGACGACCATCGCGGCAATCTCGTCAACGGCGCCGCCGGAATCGCCCGCAGCTCCGGGGGCGTGATCCAGGAGCCGTGGGTGGGTCGGTGCTGGTCCTCCTCCTATCAGGCGGGTGGCCAGGCACCGGAGAGCCTGCAGGCGATGGAAATCCGCGAGGGAGCCCTCTGGCCTTACGTCCAGGACCTGAAGGTCTACCGCTGTCCCAGTGGATATCCTGGTGAGATGCTCAACTATTCCGTCGTCGATAGCATGAACGGCCTAAGCCGGACCGGGACGGTCACTTTGCTGGAGGAAGGACGTAGGCAGTCGGATCGGCGATACGGTCGTGTGGGTCCAGAATCTCAGCGAGATTATCTCACCCGGACCGGCTGAACGCATGGTCTTCATCGACGAAGGATTCATCACTCCCGACAGCTACAACACGCACTACAAGTAGGAGGCGTGGTGGGACGATCCCCCGGTCCGACACAACGACGGGATGACGGCGTCGTTCGCCGACGGTCACGCCGAATACTGGCAATGGCAAGGCGCCGACACGATCGAGTGGGGCCATTACAGTGAGCGGCGTCACGTGAGCAACAACCGCTCTCCAGAGACCACCAAGGGTTTCGAGGATTTGCACCGGCTCCAGCGGGCGGTCTGGGGACGACTGGGATACGAGCCCACGGAGTAAGAACCTGAGAAGGGAGGGAGAAGAGTGAGAACGACAGGATCGCAGCTTCGTCACGTCGGACATCGTCACGCTTGTCTTATGCGTCGTGGCCATGATTGCCTGCTTCGGCGCGGCGGGCAAACAGGGTCGCAATCGTGCCAAGGAGGCCGTTTGCCTGGCCAACGTCAGACAACTCTCGCAAGCCTGGCACCAATTCGCAGAAGACCACGATGGCAACCTCGTCGGTGGCAACACCAATGTCGACCAGTGGGTAGACCGACCCCAGGCCTCTTACGCGCTTGCCGAAAGAAAAGAAGCGATCAGACGAGGTCTGCTCTTTCCCTACGTGGGTAAGGTGGAGGTGTACCATTGCCCCGCCGATCCGCGAAGGCGAGATTCGATTTACGCAGCCTACCTGACCTTCTCGGTTGCAGGCGGCGCCAATGGTGAGACGTGGTGGGGGTACACCAGGGCCAAACGGCTCTCCGATCTGACCAATCCCGCAGGGCAGTATGTCTTCGTCGAAGAAGCAGACACGCGAGGCGCCAACATTGGCTCGTGGCAGATGAACCCGGGGTCGAAGACGTGGGTGGACCCTCTGGCGATGTGGCATCCTGAGCGGACCACTCTGGGGTTTGCCGATGGGCACGCGGAGACACACCAGTGGCAGAATCGAAGCCTGATCGACTGGTGCCACCACGCCATGTATGACCTGACCAAGTTCACCTTCTCCATGACCCCTCCGGCCGATGAGCAGGAAGACGTCGAGTACATGGCCGCCGGATTTCCGTGCGCGTCGATCCCATAGAACGAACTGCCGTTGGAGGCGAAGCGATGAACACACGCAAGGCACATCTTCGAAAGCCGGATCTGGTTGTGCTGGTGCTATGCGTTGCCCTTCTGATAACCTGTTTCGCCGCGGTAGGTGAAACGGGCCGCAAGCGAGCCAAGGAGATCGTCTGTCTGGCGCATCTGCACCAATGGGGCTCGTTCTTCGACTCTTACGTCGAAGATCACGACGGAAACTTCAATCCCGGATGGGATGTCGGCGAGACGACGCTGTGGATGAATGCGCTGCGTCCCTACTACCAGGACCAGTGGCCTCTGCTGCTCTGCCCGGCCGCCACAATGCCGAACGAATCGGCGGGGAATCCGAGCGCTTTCGCGACGTGGTGCCGGACCGTTCAAACACCGAACGGGAGCGTCCAGCGATTCGTCTCTAGCTATGGGATCAACTCCTGGACGAACAACATGACCCATAGTCGTGGATTCCGCCAGAAGAGTGGTTCTGGAAGTCTCCGAAAGATGTTGCGAATGCCAATCGTGTGCCCGTCTTTGCTGATTCAATCTGGCACGATGCCTGGCCCCAACCGGCGGACGTGCCTCCCTCGGTCCCATTCGGCTCGGAATGGAATGCGGTAACGAGCGAGATGGGTCTTTTCTGCATCAGTCGGCATGGCGACGCGGTGAACTTCCTGTTCATGGACTGGTCGGCCCGAAAAGTGGGCCTGAAGGAACTGTGGACGTTGAAGTGGCATCGACAGTTCAACACGGCCGGCCCCTGGACGCGAGCGGGCGGCGTACTGCCCTCCGACTGGCCCGAATGGATGCGCAACTTCAAGGACTACTAAGATGTGGTCGGGTCCCACAAACGGCGCCTATTGCCAGGAGGCCTTCGCGTCCTGGGAATGGGGCTTATAGTCCTCGGCCTTGTGGCGAATAATCTTGCCTTCGATCATGTAAATGACGTCTTCGGCAATATTGGTCGCATGGTCGGCGATGCGTTCGATGTGCCTGGACACCGAGAGCGTATGGATCAAGGATTCGGTATGCTCCGGGCGGGCGTGAATCGCCTCTTCGACCATCAGGAACACGCGACGGTTCATTGCATCGATCTCATCGTCGCTGGAACACACTTCGTGGGCCACTTCCGCACTGAAGTTGACCAGAGAGTCCAGGCTCTTCTTGAGCATGGTCTGTGCCTTGCGGGCCATCGTCTGGAAATCAAATGAGATATCAATCGGAGGCTGCGTAGCCAGGAAGGCAGCCCGCTCGGCCACATTGACGGCCAGATCACCGACTCGCTCCAGATCGTTGTTGATCTTCAGCGCGGCGATGATGAAACGCAAATCCGTCGCCACGGGCTGGTACAGCGCCAGGATCTTCAGACAGCTCTCCTCGACCTGGACCTCCATCTCGTCGAGCTTGTAGTCGTTGTCGATAACGCGCTTCGCGAGGGCCACATCGCGCGTTTCGATGGCGGTCGTTGCCTCTCGAACGGCCAACTCGGCCATGGTTCCCAGCGTGAGGATTTCTTTCTTAAGACGCTCGACATCTCGTAGCAAATGAGCCGGCATGAGATACTGCTCCTCTGTAATAGGTCTTGTCAGCCCTATACGACCTATCAGCCAAACCGACCGGTGACGTAGTCCTCGGTCTGTTTCATCTTTGGATTGCTGAAGATCCTTGCGGTCAGATCGTACTCGATCAACTCGCCCAGGCAGAAGAACGCCGCTCGCTCGCTGACACGGGCCGCCTGCTGCATATTGTGCGTAACGATCACGATGGTATAGGTGCCCTGAAGTTGGCCGATCAGGTCCTCGATACGTCCCGTGGCGATCGGGTCCAGAGCCGAACACGGCTCGTCCATCAGCAACACTCTTGGACGCGTGGCCAGGGCGCGAGCGATACAGAGACGCTGCTGCTGCCCGCCGGAAAGGGCCAACGCCGATTTCCGCAGATCATCCTTCACCTCGTCCCAGATCGCTGCCGCCTTGAGGCTCTGCTCAACAATATGCTGAAGCTCGCCCTTGCGTTTGACTCCCTGGAGTCGCGGCCCGTAAGCGATGTTGTCGAAGATGCTCTTCGGAAACGGATTGGGCTTCTGGAATACCATGCCGACCTGCTGACGCAGGCTGACCAAATTCGTGCGTTTGTGGTAGACGTTCTGGCCGTCGACCTCCAGCAGACCTTCCGTTCGGACATGAGGGATCAGATCGTTCATCCGGTTGATACTGCGCAGGAAGGTGCTTTTGCCACACCCGCTGGGACCGATGATCGCGGTGACGCTGCACGGATAGATATCCATGGTGATGTCTTTGACACCCGCCTTCTCGCCATAGTACAAGCAGAAGCGATTCGATCGAATCACCGGGCAGGCACACTCCGGCTTCGGCGACTCCGTTTCCGGCGCCGGTCGCTTGGCGAGAGTGACCTTCATCTTGGTCTCCGGCCTGGTCCTGTCGCTTTTGGCAGCAGCCGTTGGCATGGTTTCTTCTTTCTCCTGCATCAAACAATCACCTTTCGGCGGTACATCCCGGGCAGGTTAGTGCCCTTTGAGTTTCTTGAAGACCCGGGAACGCAAGACGATCGCCATCGCGTTCAGGATCAAGATGAGCATGATCAACGTGACCACCATGCCGTACTGATTGTGTGGCACCATCATGGCCAGCCGATCACCGACCGCCATATCATAACTACCATATGAAAGCGTTCGCGTCCGATCAAAAATGGACTTTGGAATCGGCCCCTGGGAGACCGCCCCCGTAAAGAGAATCGGCGCGGTCTCGCCGGCGATTCGGCTCAAGCTCAGAATCACCCCGGTGAGGATTCCGGGCAGTGCCGCCGGTAGGGTCACCGTGACGAACGTACGAAACCGACTGGCCCCCAGCGCCAGCGAACCCTCTTTGTAGGATTGCGGCACGGTGCGAATGGCTTCCTCGCTGGCGCGAATCATCACGGGCAGGGTCAGAACGGCCAGCGTCAGTGACGCCGAGAGAATGCAATCGCGAGGCTCGAATCCCAGCAGGGGAAAAAGGAACAGGACGAAGAACGCCAGACCGAAGAGCCCGAACACGATACTGGGCACGCCGGCCAGCGTGTTGATCGACATCCGAATAATCCGGATGATCCAGCCTTCGGAAGCACACTCGACCAGGTAAGCCGCCGAGATGACGCCAAGTGGCACCACGAACAACATGCCAAGCAGGGTGATCAGCAGCGTTCCGAGCATTTCGGGGCCGACCCCGCCGAAATAGTGGCTGTCGACGTTGTCGTCGATGAAGAACTGCCAGTAAGCCGTGAATCTCGGTCGGAGCATCTCGTCGAGGTGCTCGGGAACGTATGTGAACAGAGGCTCCAGCGCCGTGCCTTTGAAGAGATCCGCGCGGGGCGTTCGCTCCTTGACCAGGGGCTGTCCGGGCTCCTTCTCAACCCATTGCTCGGTCCAGAGAAGTCTGTCCAACAAGGACTGTGCCTGACTCCATCGAGTCGCTCCGTAAGAGACCATCGCCAACGGGCGAGACGGCTCGTCCGGGCGAGGCCCGAGTAATCCCGGACGTTCGATCGAGCCGAAGAGGATCACCTCCACATCCTCCAGCGAGACGAGGTAGTCGTGGTATTTGCTCAGATCGATGTGCTCCACGGCGGCAAGAAAGTCCTCTGCAATCGTAAAGAAGTGCGCCGCTGCCGTATCCTTGAACCGGGCGTCGTCCTTGTGCGTCATCACCTCCGCGACCTTTTCCTTAATCAGGTCGATGTCCTGGCTGCTGAACGCTTCCTCCAACATGTCGCGGATGGCCCGGCTGATGCCTCGGGATTCTGTGTATTCCTCCGGCGGGACTTCCTTATATCGGAGCTCTCGTCCGTATTCGCGGTTAATGTCGCGTACTTCCGATGACAATGCGTCGATGTCGATCCCTTTCTTGAACCGATCGACCATATCGTAGACAACCTGCCGCGATGCTTGGGCCTTGGCCACCTCGTCCGCCAAAGCAGCCCGATCCCCGCGGTCAAAGAGGTCCCGCTGCATCTTGCGGAATTCGATCGTCCCGGTGAAGAAAACAGCACTGCTGCCCCGATAGACCATGGGCCCAAGAACAGCGATAAGAACCAGGGCCAGCAGCACGATGGACGCGCCGGTCAGGCCGGTGAAAATGCGATCGAGAGTACGACGAACGCCGAGATTCATTTAGCTCTTCCCCGCAGCTTTCTTGGCCCGAGTCAGGAAATATTCGCTGAGAATGTTCAGCACAAACGTCATCATCAGGAGCAGCACACCGACCGCAAACAGGTGCTTTGGTGCGTGCCCTCCGGCGCCTCGCCCATCTCACCGGCGATTGTCGCGGTCATCGTTCGTATCGACTGCGACAGGTCCCACCACGGATGGGGGATCTGGGTCGCGTTGCCCGATGCCATCCAGACGACCATGGTCTCGCCCATGGCCCGCATCATACCGAGCACCACCGCAGCGATGATGCCACTATGGGCGGCCGGGACGATCACCTTGACGATCGTCTCCAGGCGTGTGGCCCCCAGACTGTACGAGGCCTCTCGAAGCTCGCGACCCAATGCGGAGATCGCGTCCTCGGCAACGCTGATAATCGTCGGCAAGGCCATGACCGCCAGAATCATCGCCGCGTTCAATGCGTTGGTCCCCGTGGAGAAGCCAAAGGTCTTCTGCATGTACGGCGCCAAAACCAGAACGGCGAAGAAACCGTAGGCTACCGACGGGATCGCCGCCAGGATTTCCACGATGGGCTTGACTACATTTCGAATCTTCCATGAGACGATGTCGCTGAGGAAGACTGCGGCCAGGATGCCCAGGGGTACGGCAAACGCCAGCGCCGCCAGCGAGACATACAGCGAGCCGACGATCAGCGCCAGGGCGCCGTACTTGGGGTCGTCGGCGGTGGGACGCCAGACCTGGCTGGCAACAAATTCACGGATCCCAAACTCACTGAGAAACGGAATCGACCGCGTCACCACGAAGATGAGAATCAGCAGGACCGCGAGGACCGATGTCGCGGTGATGAGGAACAGCAGGGCTCGGCCCAGATAGGAGCCGACAAAACCGACCAGGTCCTCCCCTGGCGTCAATGCCAGCGGCCGGTGACTATCAGCCGCTGGCTCCAGCGTGAGAGTAAGCCTCTCGTTATCCATTCGAATCCTTCTTCCGATTCGCTCTCAGCAATGACGCCGCACTCAGTAAACCGTCAGCGGAATGAAGCCCTTGGCCTCTATCAACTCCTGGCCCTTCTCGGTCAGATAGAACGTACAGAACTTGTAGACCGTCGAGCCCAGCTTGGGATAGCCGTTGGTGAACATAAAGAGTGGCCTGGCAATGGGATACACGCCGCTGGAAATGCTCTGCCGACTCGGCATGATCTGATCGACCTTCACCGCCTTGACGCTCCTGTCGACGAACCCGATGCCCACGTAGCCAATGCCGCCTTGGGTCGTCTTGACCCTTGCATGGGCCTGCGGATTGGAGTTGACGTACTCGATGCCCGAGCCCATCGGCTGCTTCTCCATCACGAGCGTCTCGAACGTTTCATAGGTGCCGGATGAGGTGTCGCGGCTGATCACCACGATCGGCATGTTCGGACCGCCGACCTGGCTCCAGTTGGTGATCTTGCCCATGTAGATGTCGCGGATCTGGGCTCGTGTCAGAGCGCTGACGGGGTTGGAGGGATGAACCACCACACAGACCCCGTCCATGGCCACCACGTGAGCGACGGGATAGACGCCGTTGTCGACCGCATCCTTGAACTCCTTGTCCTTCATGAAACGGCTCATCGTCGCGATGTCGCAACGTCCGTCGATCAGAGCGGTTGCGCCGTCACCGCTCCCGGTCTTCTTGACGGTAATCTCGAGACCCGGATGGATCTTCTTGAAATACTCGGCAAAGGCATCCGCAATGGGGCCGACGGTAGTCGAACCGTCGATCTGGAGGGTTTCCGCCTGAACGGCCATACCCATGGCCAACCCAAGCACTATCGCACCAACAATGGCTTTTTTCATAAAAGGCCTCCTTCTTAAGAAACGACTCGTGCGTTTCCTCTTTGTGTACGGCAGAACTGTTAGTGGTGTATTAGCATCACGTTAGTAAGCCGTGAATCCACGGTCCGCCAGGAGGGATCAGAACTTGACCTTAAGATCGGCTTGCAGCCGGTCGTAGTCTGCGTTTGACTTGCGGCCGTCGTACTCGCTGGCGAAATACGTCAGCGCCGCCTGGGTGTTCTTGGCAAGAGCGTAGGCAAAGCCAAAACGGTGTCCCTTGCCCCCGGTGCCACCCCCGATGAAGTCCGAATCGTTGAACTGCCCCACGACCGCATCCAACTCGATATCGCGATAGTCGTAGGAGACTTCCCACGTGCCGGGCGCCTTGGCCTTGTTGATCCGAGCGCCGACGAGCCAACCCGTGTCTTGGCTGCTGACAGCGGCCGTATTCTTCACCCAGTCGCCCCAGACGGAAACAGGCGTCTTGCCAATCTCGGTACCGAATTCCGCAAAGAGCTCAAAGAGGTTGAAATCGCTCCCGTAGGCGTTCGGATCTCCGCTGAGGCTGGTATTGCCGAACAGATCGTGGCCATCCTCCCATTCTGCGTCAAGCGAACTGTGGCCCCGGATGTTGCCATAGTCGAAGAAGCTCGCGCCGGCCAGGACATAGGTTGGATTGGCGATCTCATGCTTGACGTACGCCTGAATCCCCCACAGCGACACATCACTGCTGCTGGATTCCTCGGCAACCCAGAAACCGCCGCCGTTGAGATGGACACCTGTTCGCTCGTTCACTGCCCATTCGTATCCGACGGCCCCCCCCTCCGGGCTCAGATCGCTGTCCCAGATCAGTTGATTGCCTCCGACCGTGAGGAAGGGGTTGGAGATCTTGCCCGCGACGGCATCCAGACCCTTCATCCAATCCGGATGATAGTCCAAATAGGCGCGATCGATCCAGATGGGCTTCCTGGAGAATGCCTGACCCAGCGTCTGGTTCGTCGAGACGGGATCGGCCGTGCCGCTGGCGATACGAAAGCCAAAATCCCATTCGTCGTTCACCTCGGCCTTCATGCCCAAACGGGCACGAATGCGGTTGCGATTTCGTTGCTCAGACTTGGTCCCGTCATCGATGAATTCATAGCGATATCTGAAATCCCCCGACCATTGCATCTTGGAGGCCCATTCCAAAGCCTTGGGAATCACTGGCTCCGACGGCGTCTCATCGACTTTGGCTTCGACCTTCTCGATCTTCTCGTTGAGGGAGCGTTCTTTGAGTTTCTGCCTGGATTCGAGCTGACTGAGGCGGTCCTCCAGTTCAGCGGTATGCTTCTTCTGTTCCTGCAATTCCTGCTTCAAATCACTCAGCTCGTCTGCACCGGCCGCTGCCGGCCAGACCAGGGCCACCAATCCCAGAACCAAGAGAACGACCTTCCGCTTCCCCGTTCCGCCATCACTCATGTCGCTGTCTCCAACAAGCCTGCTGTGAGGTTCCTAACGCCCTCTGATCCGTTTCGGGACATCAGGTTGGGTGTCCGCCTGCCCGGATGCGCCCCAACCGCAGAAGAAACGTTAGACGCAGATTAGAAACATGCTGTATGCGTATTAGGCCGAGATTAGGAGTGTGTTAGAATTGCGTTAGACGCCTATCCACAGGCGAGAGGGACTGTGTCTGAAGCCCCCCTGCCCCCGGAAAGACTAACCTCGCGGCAGATGGATCGTGAAGGTGGTCCCTTCTCCCGGAGCACTATCGACACCGACGTGTCCGCCATGAACGAGGGTGATGTGCTTGACAATGGCCAAACCGAGCCCCGTGCCTCCCAGTTTGCGACTCCGGCTCTTGTCCACCACGTAGAATCGCTCGAAGATCCGGGCCAAATGCTCCTGAGGTATCCCGCACCCCGTATCCTTGACGCTGATCGCGATCTCTTTGTCCTCCTGCGAGACCTCGATCGACACCGTCGCGCCTTCATCGCTGTACTTGACCGCATTGTCCACGAGGTTCACGATGGCCTGCTCCAGAAGCGGCGCGTTGATCTTGGCGGAAACAGATTCGTCGCAGGACAACTGGATTTTGATATGCTTCTGCTCGGCACGGATCCCTGCCAACTCAACGGCCGCCTCGAGGGCCGGTCTGAGCTCCACATCCTCAAACAGAATGGCGCGCCTTTCCGCCCCCTCTTCCAGACGAGAGAGGCTGAGCAGATCATCGATGATTGCGTTGAGACGCTCGGCGTGCTTCGCGATGATTCCAAGATACCGCTGCCCCTGCTCGGGGTCATCAGGGCCACCATCCATCAGAGCTTCCACGAAGCCCTGGATCGAGGTGACAGGCGTTTTCAACTCATGGGACACATTCGCGACAAAATCCCGCCGGAGATTCTCCAGCCGATGGATGCGCGTCATGTCGCTCAGCACAATCACCGCGCCGCCTCGCTCGGCCTGCGGATCGGCCAGACTGGCGCCGTGAACGTGGAAGAAACGCCCACCTTCTTCGGGGAAAGATACATCGCCTTCGGTGGGCCGGTCGCTTTCCAGAGTCTCGCGCACAAACTGCTGCAATCCGACGTTCCGGATAACCTCTTCGACGTTCCGCCCCTGGGAGTGAACCGGGTCGATGTTCAGGAGTTGCGCCGCCGCTTTGTTCACGCTCACAATCCGCCCTCTGGAATCCACCGCCAGGACACCCTCGACCAGACTGGAGAGAATCGCTTTGACCTCGTTTCGCTGCCGGGTAATCGTGAGGATCCGGTCCTGAAGCTGGGTGGCCATCTCGTTCAGCGCCTTGGCCAGTTCATCCAACTCCGCGGCGCCGGCATCCGGGACGCGAATGTTAAGTTGTCCCTGGGCAAAGAGTTGCGCGATTCGCTTCATCCGCGTAATCGGCTGACTGATCTGGCGAGAGATCAACAGGCTCAAGAACGCCGCGCACAGAGCAACGATCAGCCCGGCCCAGACAATCGTGACGTAGATGCGATCCAGCGCGTGGTCGATCTCAGTAACCGGAATCGCCGTGCGGACGACGGCAATCGGCTGGCCATCTTCTTTCACCGGGACCGCGACGTACATCATATTCTTGCCCAGGGTCGGACTGAAACGCATCGACTGGCCGAACCCCTCCCGAATCGCGCTGACGATCTCGGCCCGGTTGGAGTGGTCCTCCATCAGGGCCGGATTCTCGTCCGAATCGCCAAGGACCTTGCCATCAACGGCAATCACGGTCAGGCGCATCTGGCCATTGCCGGCTTGTCCCAACCGCTTGCACAACGCGTCGATCTGAGCGGGCGTTCCATCCCGGAGCGTCGCTTCCACCTGAGAACTCGCCACGTCTGCAACCAGGCGAAGCTCTTCCTTGAGCTGCGCGAGATAGAAGTTGCGCAACGTGTATGACGAATAGGCGGTCGCCACCAACAGGGCCAGCAGAGTCGTAGCCAGGAAGGACGGATACAACTGCCAAATCAGTCTTCTTCTGAACATATCGTCGCCTCTGGACAGATCGCGGATCTGCCCGGGTTCATCTGACCGCTCACCATGTCAAGGCCCGTGTCGCTCGGAGCGAAAACCCGCTGCCTCGAACCTTACCTATTCTATTGTTCGCTTTTCGTCGAAATAGTCAAGATCGCTCAAGGGCAGAACGACGGACGTGGCAATATTGGCCAGGTGGGCGGAGAAACGTTTGAAGTAGCGTGCGATGAGTGTAAATACGACCGCCTCGTTAACCGACAGATCGCTCCTGGCCAACTCCACCACCACGTTGTCACACCATTTGGATATCTTATTTTCGTATCCCCACACCATCTCGGCCTTGGTCTCGTCGGATTCGACAAATGCCTCCTTCGCCAGTTTGAAGAGCCCCTGAATCTCACGATCGAGGTCGTCGAAATACCGCCGGTACACCTCGATGTCCAGAGAATGCTCCAGCATCTCCGTTGCCTCATAGAGGTTCTTGGAGTAGTCCCCCAGCCTCTCGGCATCCTTCACGACGCTCATGAGCAGAAGGCACGCGTTGACATCCACCGTCGGGCGAAGTGCCAGGTGCTCGATGATGCGCTTGCGTATGTCTCTCTGGGCATCGTTGACGTGCTTGTCGATATCGCGAATCTTCTCCTCCAGATCGGGTTCGCGGACGTTGTCGAGCAAACGGTCTCGGACGAGACCATACATGGTCTCGGCGCGGTCGAGCATGTCCTTGAATTCCTGGAGGGCCTTGGTGACGAACGCCCCCCCCTTCCAGAAACTGGATAGATTGGCAAACATCTTCTTCTCCTATGTCAGAAGTTTGTAGATCAGGATCAACAATCCCGGCACGACGAAGAATACGCTCAAGACGTAGAAGATGGCGTACCGTCGCTTCTCGTAGGCCAAATCCCCCAGGCGCGCGCCAGGTAGATCGGAATCGTACGGAAGGGTTTGATCGGATAGATCACCAGGACACCGGTCAGGTTGAACAGGAAATGCACAAACGCAATGACGATCGCCGATGGATTGCCGGTAGCGAACGACGCGAGGATGGCCGTTCCGGTGGTACCGATGTTGGCGCCGATCACGATGGGGAAGGCCGCTTCAAGACTGAGAATGCCGGCAGCCACCATGGGGACCAACAGACTCGTTGTAATGGAACTGCTCTGGATGATAGCGGTGAGGACCATGCCCCCCACGATAGCCAGCAGGGCGTTCTTGCCCAGGACCTTGTCCAGAACCGCTTCGACCCTCTCGATGACCAATGATCGCATGGTCTTGACGAGATAGATCAAAGCGAAGAACAAGATCATAAACGAGAGCACCACCATGACGATGTAGGCCGCTCGATCCGGCACGTTCAGCCACTTCATCAGGACATGCTCGATGGAATGAATGGCCGGGGCGGTCACCATCTTGATCGGACTGGTGAACTTGACCCCGCCCACATCCGCGAAGAACCTCGCCATCAGCCGAGCCAGATGCTCAAGAAACCCGGTCGCCAGATTCAATGGGAACATGACCAGAACACAAATCAGATTGAAGAAATCGTGCACGGTCGCCCCCGCAATCGCCCGCCGAAACTCCTCCCGGCGGCTGACGTGCCCCAGCGAGACGAGCGTGTTGGTGACGGTGGTTCCGATGTTGGCCCCCATCACGATCGGAATCGCGTTGCTGACGGTCATGACCCCGGAACCGACCATGCCCACCACAATCGAGGTGGTCGTGGAAGAGCTCTGCACAATGCTGGTCGCCAGGATGCCGATGAACAGCCCCACGAACGGGTTCGACGTCGTTTGAATCAGATTCTCAGCGAATCCCTTGCCAAACCCCTTGAAGGCATCGCCCATCAGACCGATGCTGACCAGGAACAGATAGACTAGAAAAGCAACGAAGACAATCCTGATCGCGAAGCCAAGCCTGTGATTCATCGGACAGATCCCGAACAAATTCGCTCTTGCGGCGCTGTTGCGTTACCGTGCCGCCTTCGAGTTCATTATATGACAAAAAACAGAAGCCCGGCCCAGGTGTCTTACGCTGGGCCCCGCGTCGCGGAGCCGACCGACGCGTCAATCTTGCGCGACGACCTGCTCATCGTCTCTGTCGGTGGACGGCCCGACCTTGGGCTTCACCCCTTCCCACTGAAGCCCCCCAACAGTGGCCTGCGCGATATTCGTCAGATGGTCGCCGATCTTCTCTACGTTATCAACCAGGTCGATGAAGATCAGGCCTGTCATAGCCGAGCAGATGCCGTCGGTCATGCGGCCAACGTGGCTTCGGCGAAACTCCAACTGCATTTCGTTGAGCGCCCGCTCGCAGGCCAATGCGGCGCCGGCAGCCTTGGTATCACTGCCATCCAGAGCAGCCACCACCTTTCGGAACATATCGGCCAGTTCCGTCCTGATCCGGTTAGCCTCCTGCATCGCGGCCCTGCTGAATTCGAGCTTCTGCGCGGTCTTGCGTTCGGCGATCTCGACGATGTTCACCGCATGGTCGCCAATCCGCTCGATGTCGTTGACCGCGTGAAGAAGCACCGGCAACTCCGTGGAAACCTCCTCGGACAGGGTCTCCTGAGACAGGTCGGTCAGATATGATGTAATCTCCATCTGAAACGTGTCAACCTGATCTTCGAGTTCCCGGACCGAAATGAAGTTCTTCGAATCGTTGTAGAGAATACCCTCAATCGCCAAAGAAACCGCATTTTCGGCCGTCTGGGCCATACGCACGATCTCCCGACGAGCCTGTTGAAGAGCAATGCTGGGGGTATGCAGCAAGTGCCGTTCGAGAATCACCGGCTGGCTAATCACCTCGTCTTCCCGGATCGGCAGAATCTTCAGGACAACGATCTCGAGCAGGCGCATCAACGGCAGGAACACGATCGTGTTGAACACGTTGAACGTGCTGTGCGCGACGGCCAGCGCCACCATAATCGTCCCTTGTGACAACTTGAACGGCGCAATCCACTCGACGATATCGGCGAACCAGCCAACCCAGACCAGCGGCAGGATATAAAGCACGCCAATCACGTTGAACATCGTGTGGCCCATGGCCGTCCGTCGTGCGTTTCGCGATGTCCTCAGCGCGGCAATCTGGGCGGTAATGGTGGTTCCGATGTTGTCGCCCAAAATGAACGGAATCGCCACACGAAGCACGACGTCCCAGTCTGTCCCAAACGCCCCCTGGAACGCCAGGGTTTGAATCATCGCGATCGACGCGGAACTACTCTGCAGCAGCATGGTCATGGCAGTTCCCGCCAGTACCGCCAGAATGGGGTTGTGCCCCAGCCAGATCAGCATCTGTTTGGTACTCTCACTATCCTTGAGAGGACCGAAGGCCTCTTTCATGAAGTGGATGCCCAAGAACAACAGCCCAAAGCCGACCATGATCTGCCCAACACTCCTGGCTTTGGCCGACTTGCCGACAATATTGAGGAGAAACCCCGCCCCAATCATCGGCAGGGCATAGCTGCTGATTTTGAAGACGGCAAAAACCGAGACAATCCACGCCGTGAACGTCGTCCCTACATTGGCGCCGAGAACGACGCATAGCGCCTGTCTGAGCGTAAGAAGCCCAGCATTGACAAGTCCCACGGTCATCACCGTCGTCGCCGAACTCGATTGGACCAGACACGTGACCAACGCCCCCATGAGCACGGCCACGACGCGGTGCTTCGTCAGCGCCTCGAGCAGGCTCCTGAGCTTCTGCCCGGCGACCTTCTTCAAGCCGTCGGTCATCAACCCCATACCGAAAAGGAACAGCCCCAACCCACCGACCGTTCCGAAGACCATGTCTTTAACGTCCATTCTCTTCCCCTAACCCTGCTACGACTCCACGGAGGGCGATGCCCCGGCATCTGCCTCCGGATTCTCCTGCAAGATAATACCTGTACGCGGTTCGCACCCCGAGGCCTGTGTCCTGCCTTTGGCAGAGCTCACTGCGACACGCCGTTCTGCTCCAATCTGGACCTCGGAACGGCCTTGGGCTCGACCCCCGCCCACTGAAGGCCCCCGATCACCGCCTGCGCGATATTCGCCAGATGATCCCCGGTCTTCTCGATGTTGTCGACCAGATCGATGAAAATCAAACCGGCTTCGGGCGAACAGACCCCATCCCGCATCCGGTCCACGTGGTTGCGCCGAAGCTCCACTTGCATGGCGTTGAGATTCGCCTCGTTCTCCAGCGCGGATTCGGCGGCAATGGGGTCGTCATTCTGAAGCGAGGTGATGATCCGGTCCAGCATTTCCTCGATCTCCCGCTTCAACTGCGCCGCCTCGCCAAGGGCAACATCGCTGAAGGTGATTCGCTGATCGATCTTGCGTTCGGCAATTTCAACGATGTTGACCGCAAGATCCCCCACGCGCTCCAGGTCGTTGACCGTGTGCAGCAGGACGGGCAATTCCGTCGAGACGGCATCCGAAAGATGTCTGCTGGAAAGCAGTGACAAGTAGGAAGTAATCTCGAATTGGAAGACATCGGTGAAATCTTCGAGCTGCCGCACGGTCTGAAGCTTGCGGAAATCGTTCTCCATGATTCCGGAGACGGCGGTCCTCACCGCTCTCTTGGCAGCCCGAGCCATACGCCCAATCTCACGTTTGGTCTGCTCCAGGGCAATCTCCGGCGTATCCAGCAGATGCTTTTCCAGGAGGATCGGCCTCATGGCGGCATCCCGGGCCTTCTCGGGAACCAGCCGCTTTACCACCCGGGCGAGATGGCCCGAAAACGGCAGAAAGATCGCCGCATTGGCGACATTGAAAATCGTATGGGCGATGGCGATCGACATGGCGATGGTCGTCGGCCCGAGTTTCCAGGGTGAAAAGGCGATGACCACGGGTCCAAACAGACCGAAATGGACAAAGGGATAGGCGATCGCGGAGCCAGCGATATTGAAGATGGTATGCGCCCATGCGGTGCGCCGTGCGTTGAGATTGGCCTGTAGGGCCGCCAGTTGGGCAGTGATGGTCGTCCCGATATTGCTGCCGAGAACGAAGGGGATCGCCACGTTGAGTGCCACATTCCATTGCCGGCCGAAGGCCCCGCCAATCGCCAGCAACTGGACGATGGCAATCGCGGCCGAACTGCTTTGAAGCAGCATGGTCGCCACCGCTCCAGCCAGGATCGCCAGAAGGGGCTTGTCCCCCAGCAGGACGAACAACTGCTGAACCCGGGGGCTGTCCTTCAGTGGATCGAAGGCATCCTTCATGAAGCCAATGCCGACGAAGAGGATGCCGAACCCGAGGAGAATGTGCCCCAGGTTCTTGGTCTTTCGGCTTCGTCCGCCCACCATCATCACGAAGCCAAGCCCTACTGCCGGCAGGGCATAGGCCGTGATCTTGAGGGCTCCGAGCCCGGAGATGGAAACGAGCCAGGCGGTCGCCGTCGTGCCGACGTTAGTGCCGATAATCACGTTGATGGCCTGTTTGAGCGTCAGCAGGCCGGCATTGACGAAACCAATGATCATGACGGTCGTGGCGGAACTCGACTGAATCAGGGCCGTCACAGCCGCACCGATGGCGAAGGCGACCAGCGTCTTCTTCGTCATCGACTCGAGAATACTCTTTAATTTCCCCCCCGCCACGGCCCTGAGACCCTCCGACATCAGCCGCATGCCATAGAGGAATAGCCCCAGCCCTCCAATAGTGTAGAAGATTGTATCCTTGATCATAGAATCCGCTTACGATAACAGGCGAAGGTCACACCGATTTCGCCGGTCCTGCCGCCGGTTTTCATCCATCGAGCAGCGTCTGCTCCGACGTCAGGCCAAGCCCGGTTGCCTCTTGCAGAGTCAGTCCATAAACCGGTATCCCACTCCTCGGACAGTCTCGATATACTTCGCACGGGTCCCCAGTTTCTTGCGGAGTGAGACGATCTGCACGTCCACCGCCCGGTCCGTCACGAGATAGTCGCTGCCGTGGATGGCATCCACGATCTGATAGCGGGTGAAGACACGTCCCGGCCGTCTGGCCAGTGTATGGAGGATATTGAACTCCGTGACGGTCAGAGCAACAGCGTGGTCGTCGATCCGGACTTCATGGCGACTCGGATCGATCATCAGATCGTGAATCCGTACCAGCGCCTGCCCGTCATCTTCGCTGCGCTGTCTGCGCAGGAGTCTTCGCACGCGAGCCACGAGAACCTTGCCACTGAAGGGCTTCGTGACGTAGTCGTCGGCCCCGAGTTCCAGGCCGGTAACGATATCCGCTTCCTCACCTTTGGCGGTCAGCATCACCACCGCGATCTGCTGTGTCTTCGGGTCGGCCTTCAACCGTTTGCAGACCTCAAGACCGTCGATTCCCGGCAGCATCAGATCAAGAACAACCAGGTCAGGGGCCTTGGAAAACACGCGCTCCAGGGCCTGTTCCCCCGTTTCACACGTCAGAACCTGATATCCCTCCCGACTCAGATTCAATTCGACCAATTCGCGAATATCTTCTTCGTCGTCAACGACGAGAATCGTCGATTTTGCCATTACTGTCTCCCAAACCGCAGGGCCAACCCCGATCGGCAATCACCGCCGGCGATTCAACCGTGGATGATTGTATGCACGGGCCCGCGAGACGGGAAACTTACAGGACCGTCGGAGAGGCGAAGACACGCCCTTCTGACCACCTCGCGGGCGCTGATCCTAACACACATCTAACCCCGTCGCAATACATTCCTAACAGAACGCCAATATGATCGGGCTTCTTTCCGTGAACAGACGTGCACCATGGCGAACCGGGGTCTGGAGGCGTTCGCCAAGACGAAAAGGGCAGGCCCGTAAGGGTTTGTCAAAGAGGAAACAATGGAGGATATGCTTAAGGACGCCTTGTGCTGTGTAGGGCTGTTCTACCTGTTCCTGCACGTGTGGCACTCCCTGAAATCCATCCGCAACGCCGTCGCGCCTTCGAGCTCACATCAGGCGGAGAGCCTTCCGGGTCGGAAGCAGCGTCTTACCGGTGTGCCTGCCGAGCTTGGCGCTGATGGCAGGTCGGCCGTACCGGAGGAGTCGAGTCACGCCGGATTCGATCGGTTCTGACCCCATCCCAGACGGGCTACCCGATCGTGCGTGGGGAGGATGGCATGGCACCGCGCGTGCCGAAGACACGCGCGGCCCACGCGAGATTCGATCAGGCCTTGCGAATGTGTTCGTCGATGGCCTTGAGCAGGACTTCCGGCTTCACGGGTTTCTCCAGAACCTGCTTGACGGGCAGCCACGCCTCGTCAGGCTCGAAGCCGAACGGCAGATTCATCTCCCGGCGGATTCCCGTCATCATCAGAATCGGTGTTTCCTTCGCCTTCGGGTCTTCATGCAGTTCCCTGAGCCACGTCGAAGCCCTCGTGTTTCGTCGTCATCATCACGTCGAGCAATATGATGTCCGGATTCTCCGCCTTGGCCATGGCCACCCCGTCTTTGCCGTTCGAAGCGGTATGCACCTCGTAGCCCTTGGCATCGAGCAGATTCGAGATCGCATCGACAAATTCGGGATCGTCATCAATCATCAGCACCTTCTTCGCCATTATCTGCTTCTCCTTGGCTTCCCAAACACTAATCATGTTGCGCCGATGCCAGCCCAGCACCAGCCTTCTTGAGTGAATCCCCTCGTGTATAGTCGACTCGGCGTCCGATGGCAACCACCAGACCTTCCATACAGGTCGGACAGGCGCCGGAGTTCTCATTGATACACCGCTTGTTCGGATAGATCTCGTAGTGGCGCCGATACGGCGTCGGAGTGAAATTGGGCATCAACACGTTGGCCCCGACTTTGAGGGCACTGAGACGCTCGTCGCGGCCATTGAGAGAGCCAATCGCGGTCGTGGCTGGAATATGGGCATTACGGCTGACGATCCGGGTCAAGGCAGTCATCTTCAATGTCATGCCAAGATCGCCCGGCGGATCGGCCCCCAGAGGGGTTTGGGCGTGAGGGATGAAGGGGCTGACGCTCAGCATGTCAAAATCACCGGCCTTGAAGAACAGAATGTCCCTCGCGAGGCTTTCAATCGTCTGTCTCCTGAGCCCGACCAAATTGCCCGTGCCAGTCTGGTATCCGAGCCCGGCCAAATCCGCCAGGCACTTCATCCTCGTTTCAAAGCTCATTTCGGGGTGCAAATCCTGGTAGAGCAACCTGTCGGACGTCTCGATCTTGAGTAGATACCGATCGGCCCCGGCCTCTTTCCACAGGGCGTATTCGTCACGACTGCCTCACCTACCGACAGCGTGATCGCCACGTCAAAACGCGCCTTGATTTCCACGATCAGGTGCTTCAACCACTCGGCGTCGAGATTATCTTCTTCGCCGCTCTGGAGGACAATCGTTTTCACGCCAGCTTGCCAAATACTCCCCGCCGCCTCCAGGATCTGATCGTTGGTCAATCGGTAGCGTTGGAGCTGCGTGTTCGTCCGATTCAACCCGCAATAAGCACACGCATTCCGGCAGAAGCTCGAGAACTCGATGATACCGCGCAGCAGTACCCCGTCGCCTACATGGTCTCGTCGCACGCGATCGGCGAAGTCGAAGAGCAACTGCACGTCTGGATCGTTCTCCAGGCGAAGCAGGAACTCAACGTCCGCTCGATCCGGGACATCGGCCGAGTAGACCCTATCCAGTACGGTCTGCGTGTGCGAGAACGTCATCTACTTCTTGGCCTGCTTGCGGTACTGGTTGAGAATCTGGACCATCTTCTTGGGCGTCAGCTCGCCATGGATCTTGTCGTCGATCATGACGACAGGGGCCAGGCCGCAGGCGCCGAGGCATCGGGCAGGCTGCAACGAGAACAACCCATCTTCGGTCACTTGGCCCATATCGATCTTCAACTCATCCTTGAGGGTCTGGAGTATCTGTCCGGCCCCTCGAACGTAACAGGCCGTCCCCAGGCAGATCGAGATCACGTGCTGCCCCGGCGGGGTCAGGTTGAAGTAGTGATAGAACGTTGCGACACCCCAGATATGGGCCGTCGGAATGCCCATCTCCTCGGCGATCTCATCCATCACCGCGACCGGGAGATAACCGTGCAGTTCCTGCGCCTTGTGCAGAACTGCGATCAAAAAGGAATCCGGATGCTCGTCCTGCTGTGTCTGGGCGATGAATTCCTTCAACTGTGCCAGCTTCTGTTCATCCGTAGCGATGGCGTCATTCGCCTGGGTCGTTGCCATGTGCTATGTCCTCGTCAAATCTCTTCTTAGAAATACAGGTCTCGGTCGCCGGCTTGCGTCTTCTCGTAGAAGCGCATGAACTGGTCGAAAATCTCCGGCATCTTCTCTTTCACTTGTGCGATCTCCTGGGCGATCACTTTCTCGCCCGCGGTCACCGTCTCAGGACTGCCGAAGTCGTCGAGCCATTCCCTGAACGTGATGACCGCGTTGAGCTTGCAGAACTGTCCTTCCTTGCCACTGCGGAGCAGCCCCATGATCTTCTGCCCGGTCCGGCCACACCGGTAGCCGGCCGTACAGAACGACGTGATACACCCTGCCTCGGCCAGTTCCCGCACCACCGTGTCGAGCGAGCGGGTGTCTCCGAGTATGAACTGCTGACGATCGCCCTGCTGATCGCTGTCGACCAGCTCGGAATAGCCACCGATTCCGATCTTGCTCGATGCGTCGGTCTGGGTGCAGCCGAGAGGCAGAACTTCTCGCCGCAACTGGGCGTCTTCCCGTGCGGTGACAATCATACCGGTATACGGAACTGCCAAACGGATGACGGTGATGATCTTCTTGAAGATGTCATCGGTCACCGCATGCTGCGGATTGTCGGCAAACGGCGTATTGTGCGCCGGCTCGATCCGCGGGAACGAGATCGTATGCGGTCCGATACCGAACTTGGCCTCCAGCTCGATGGCGTGGTACAGAAGCCCCATGATCTCGAATCGCCAGTCGTACAGGCCGAATAGCGGGCCAATGCCGACGTCGTCGATACCGGCTTCCATCGCGCGGTGCATGGCGTAGAGCCGCCAGAGATAATGGCCCTTGATCGTCCCGGCCGGATGCAGCTTCTCATACGTCGGGCGGTGGTACGTTTCCTGAAAGACCTGGAACGTACCGATGCCCACCTCGTTGAGCAACGCAAGCTCTTCGATGGACATCGGCGCCGCGTTGACGTTACATCGGCGAATCTGGCCCCAGTTTCCTCGGCGAGTCTTGACCTTCACATCCGCGATGGCCTGAAGCGTCGATGCGATGTAGTTGACGTCGGTCGCGGGGTGCTCCCCATAGACCACGATCAGCCGTTTGTGGCCGATCTGCCCGGCGAGCACCTCGATCTCCTTGCGGACCTCATCCAGCGTCAGAACGCGACGCCGCTCCGAGGTATTGCTATCCCTGAAGCCGCAATACGCACAGTTATTGACGCAGAAATTGCCAAGGTACAACGGCGCAAACGTCACAATGCGATTGTCGTAGACCTTGATCTTGACCGCCTGAGCCACCTGCCGCATCTCGGCAAGCAATTCCGGATCGTCAACGTGGATCAGGCAAGCCGTTTCATCCGGGCTGAGCGTTTCGATCGCCAGAGACTTCTGCAAGATGTCTCTGACCCGCTTGGGGTCGGGCTCCGTATTGGCACTCAAGGCTCGGTCAATGGCCTCGGCATCAATGAAGCACCGCCCGTTGTCGAGGTACTTCTCGATCTGCTCCGGCTTGATCCGGTTCTTGATCCACTCAGCCACATTGGCTGTGGAACATTTGTCCTGGTTGAACGCAACTGTCGTCACAATACCACCCCCTTAGACGACTTTCAGATTGGGCGACACAATCCCCTTGGGGAAGTGCGCTTTATAATGCGTGTGGAGCAGCTCATGCGATTTCTCGCTAAGCGGCCGCCCCAGGTATTCCTTGTAGAGCCTTTGGATGTCCGGGTTGTCGTGGCTTCGACGGATGGTCTTGGCCCGATCCAGATCGTAAAGGGCCTGCGCCCGAAGCGTCAGGGCACCTTCGTCGAGCGGAATCGAGTTGGCGGTGGCATAAGGCTGACCGCCCCCACCGATGCAGCCGCCGGGACAGCCCATGATCTCGATGAAATGGAACCGGGTCGGGTCCTCACGAACCATTTCCATCACCTGGTGGGCGTTGCCCAGGCCGTGGGCCACGACGAGACGCAGTTCCTTGCCATCGATGGAAACGGTGGCTTCCTTGATGCCCTTGAAACCACGAATGGCCGCCATTTCAATATCGACGAGCGTTTCGCCCGTGTAGAGTTCGTACGCGGTACGAACCGCCGCCTCCATCACACCACCGGTGACGCCGAAGATGGCGCCGGCGCCGGAAGACAGACCCAGGGGGCTGTCCGGTTTCTCGGGCTTGATATTCACGAAATCGATGCCGGCTGACTTGATCATCCAGGCAATCTCGCGGGTCGTCACAACGATGTCGGTCGCCCGCATGCCCCGAACGTCGAGTTCGGGCCGGGCCGCCTCGTACTTCTTGGCGGTACAGCACATCGCGGCAACGCTGAATACCTTCTTCGGGTCGATCTTCATCTTCTCGGCCCAGTAGGTCTTGAACATCGCCGAAGCCATCGACATAGGCGATTTGGCTGACGAGATGTGTGGGATCAGGTCGGGATAGAACTGCTCCATGTACTTCATCCACGCGCTGGAGCAGGACGTGATCAGAGGCAGCGGGCCACCACTCTGGATTCTTTCAAGGAATTCGCTGCCCTCTTCCAT
Source organism: uncultured Phycisphaerae bacterium (assembly GCA_963726475.1). GTDB lineage: Bacteria > Planctomycetota > Phycisphaerae > Sedimentisphaerales > Anaerobacaceae > Anaerobaca. The sequence continues at coordinate 95,903 of CAVSCO010000096.1, forward strand.
GATCGTCAGGTCGGCGGCAAACTGGGTGTCGAAGACGTAGTCGAAGCCCAGCTTTCGCATCGCCGCGATCAGCTCGCCCTCCATGTTGCGACCGGGTGCCAGGCCAAAGGCCTCACCGATGGCCGCTCGCACCGAAGGGGCAAACTGGGCCACTTTGACCAGGCTCTTGTCGTTGAGCTTCTCGAACAGTTCCTGGGTGTAGTTCTTCTCGACAAATGAGGCGGTCGGGCACACGTTGATGCACTGGCCGCAGGTTGTGCAAACGCTTTCGGCGAACGGCAGGTCGTATGCAGGCATCACCACGGTGTTGAAGCCGCGATGGGCCTGGGTCAGACAGTGAACACCCTGGATTTCCGAGCACATCCGGACGCATCGCCCGCAAAGAATGCACTTGTCAGGGTCGCGAATTACGCTGGCACCCGACAGGTCTTTCTCGTAGTGCTTGCGCTCGCCGGCGAAGTGACGATGACGAATGCCCATGGAATACGCCAATCGCTGCAACTCACAGTTGCCGTCGCGCTCGCACGTGTGGCAGTCCTCGGGATGGTTGTCCAGAAGGAGTTCCACGATATCCCGGCGGGCCTGCCGCAATTCCTTGGTGTTGGTACGGATCTTCATGCCGTCCGTCACCGGGCAGGCGCAGGAAGCCGTGAAGTTCCGAGCCCCTTCCACCTCGACGATACACACGCGGCATGCGCCTTCGATCGAGAGCTTGGGATGATAGCAGAGCCGGGGGATATGATACCCACACTTGTCGGCCGCCTGCATGATCGTCTGGCCCGAATCGACCTGGTACTCCTGATCGTTTATCGTGATCGTGATCTTGTTGTTGTCCATGTTGAATCCTCAAACCTTCGCAATGGCGTCGAACTTGCAGGTGGTGAAGCACATGCCGCACTTGACGCACTTGTTCTGATCGATGACGTGCTGCTTCTTCGCCGCGCCGCTGATAGCGCTGACCGGGCAAACTCTCCGACAGGCCCCGCAGCCGACACACTTCTCGGTGATCTCGTAGGTCACGAGGTTCGCGCAAGCCTTGGCCCGGCACTTGCCGTCGTTGATGTGCTCCTCGTATTCTTCGCGGAAGTTCTTGATCGTGCTCAGAACCGGGTTCGGCGCCGACTGGCCCAGACCGCAGAGCGAAGCCTTCTTGATCATGTTGCCGAGCCGTTCGAGCTTCTCGATATCACCGGCGCGGCCTTTGCCTTCGGTGATGCGGGTGAGAATGTCCAGCATCCGCTTGGTGCCCTCGCGGCACGGAGTACACTTGCCACACGACTCGTTCTGCGTGAATTCCAGGAAGAACTTGGCGATATCGACCATACACGAGTCTTCGTCGATGACGATCATGCCGCCGGAGCCCATGATCGAGCCGGCCCGGGCCAGCGAATCGTAGTCGATGGCGGTATCGAGATATTCCTCGGGCAAGCAGCCACCGGAAGGACCGCCGGTCTGCACCGCCTTGAATTGCTTGCCGTCCGGGATACCGCCTCCGATATCGTAGATGATCTCGCGAAGCGTCGTCCCCATGGGCACCTCGATCAGGCCCGTATTGACGACCTTGCCCGCCAACGCGAAGACTTTCGTCCCCTTGCTGGTTTCGGTCCCGACCGTCTTGAACCAGTTGGCGCCGTCGAGAATGATGACAGGGATATTGGCCCAGGTTTCCACGTTGTTGATCAACGTGGGCTTGCCAAACAAGCCGCTGATCGACGGATACGGCGGCCGCGGACGAGGCATGCCCCGAGCACCTTCGATCGAGTGGATCAGTGCGGTTTCCTCGCCGCAAACGAAAGCACCGGCCCCGAGTCGAATCTCGATGTCGAACGAGAAACCCGACCCGAGAATGTTCTCACCCAGCAAGCCATGGGCCCGGGCATCCTCAATGGCTTTCGTGATACGCCGGATGGCCAGCGGGTATTCAGCACGGATATAGACGATGCCTTTGTTGGCCCCGACGGCGTAGCCACCGATGGCCATGCCCTCGACGACCGTGTGCGGGTCGCCCTCGATGGCGCTGCGGTCCATGAACGCGCCCGGGTCACCTTCGTCGGCATTGCAGATCACATACTTGGGCGTCGTTTTCTGGGAGGCGGCGAATTTCCATTTCATGCCGGTTGGGAAGCCGGCGCCACCGCGTCCGCGAAGCCCGGAGGTCTCGACTTCGCCCACAACCTGCTCGGGCGTCATGTCCGTCAGGGCCTTGGCCAGCGCTTCGTAGCCACGAAGTGACAGATAATCGTCGATGCTCTCGGGATCGATGATGCCACAGTTGCGCAGCGTGATACGCATCTGCTTGCCGAAGAAGCGGGCGTCTCCAAACACGCGGAAGAAACGGTTATACAAGTGGTCTTCCTGGATCGCCAGTCGAGCGAGAGGCCGGCCATGGACCAGATGCTCCTCGACGATCTCAGGGATGTCGGCTTCGGTCACCTTGCCGTATATCGTGTAGCCCGGATTGACCACCAGGATTGGGCCTTTGTCGCACATGCCGAGACACCCGGACAAGCTGATCGTCGTGCGTTCCGTCAGCCCATGCTTGTCCAGTTCCTCGCGCAGCAGCGAGGTAAGCGTTCGAGCCCCGCTGTTGATGCATGTGGTGCCATCACAAACAATGATTCTGTACGTTGTAGCCACCGCAGGTTCCCTTTCTTCTTAGTCTATGACCCACTCTTGAATGACCTGGCCGTTCTTGAGGTGTCGTTCGATGATTTGCATCGCCTTGTCCTTGTCCACCTTGCCGTACTTGACGGGGCTCTTACCGGACTCGATCACTTCGACGGTCGGTTCGAGGTTGCATCGTCCGGCACAGCCTTTCTGGCTGACGTAGATGTCCGTCAGGCCATGGCTGATGGCTTTCTGGAAGACCTCCATGACGTCCTTGGATCCGGCCGCGATCTCGCAGGTGGCCATCCCAACGTACACCCGCTTGGTCGAGAGATAGCCTTTGCCGATGATCCGGCTGACCGCTTCGGCCCTTTTCTTCTTGATGAGGTCCAATGGAGTCGGCATTGTGTCAGTTCCTTTCTATCTGGAATACGAACGAGTTGCCATGTTCTCGGGGTTCGACCCGGATGTCGCCGCCGTGGCGTTCGATAATCTGCTTGGTGATATACAGGCCCAGTCCGGTCCCTTTGACATTCTTCGTTTCGGGGCTGTCCAGACGCGAGAATTTCTGGAACAGTCGAGCCCTTTGTTCTTCACTGATCGGGGTCGAATCGTTGTACACGTCAATTTCAACCTTGCCGTTGATCTCGCGGGACGTCACGTTGATCTGCCCGGCGGACGGACTGTACTTGATCGCGTTGCTCACCAGGTTATTCGCTACGATCTGCATCAGATCGGCGTCGGCCTGAACGTTCAACTTGGGATCAATCTCGTTCGAAATCGTCAACTTCTTGCGGATCGAAATCGCCGCAAGCGAGCTGATCGAGACATCGAACACGTCCTTTTTCAGGCTCAGCTCGGTCTTGTTGACCTCCAGTTCGCCTCGCTCGACGCGCCCGAGATTCAGGAACTTCTTGACGGTTGCGTCCAGGTAGTCCAGGTTTCGCGTAACCGAATCGAGAGCCTTTCTTTGCTTGAAATTGACCATCCCGAGGTAGCCGTCACGAACGGCGTAGGCGTTCATTACGGCCGATGCGAGGATCCCTTTCAACTCGTGAGCGACGAACCCGATAAGGTCGACGTAGCTCTTGTTCATGGCCGCCAGCTTCTCGTTGGAGACCCGCAAACTCTCCTGCCGCTCCTTCAAGCCGATGGCCATCGCGTTAAACGCCTCGGCCATGCTGTTGATGTCCTTGATGGTCGTGTTCGTATTCACCTCGTAGCCCCAGTCGCCCGAAGCCAGGCATTCGCTGGCGTGGACCACTTGTGTCAGTGGCTTCGAGATCGAACCGGCCAGAACAATCGACAACAAGACCGCGATGATGGTCACAGCTCCGACTGCCGCCATGAAGATCAACAGAATCTGGCGAGCCATCACGTTGAACGGCTCCTCAAGCGTGCCGACGTACAGAATGCCGATGACGGTCCCTGTGACATTCCTGATCGGTTCATAGGCCGTCTTGTACCAGTCGGTGACAACAAACGCCCGGTCGTGCCAGATCTGGCCTTCTTCGACCACCTTCTGGTAGACCTGGGCCGAGACCCTGGTCCCGATCGCCCGCTGTCCATCGGCGTTGAGCACGTTCGTCGAGACCCTGACGTCGTCCTGGAAAATCGTTACCGTGCCAATGGGTTTGCCATGGTAATGCTCTCGACCGAAGACCATGTCTCGGATTCGGTCGACAAACGTATAGTCGCGATTGATGACCCGCCCACCGTAGAGGATGCCGTCGATGCCACCTGACTCATTGCGGACGGGCAAGGCATATTCCTTGGCCATGACCTGGTCGAGCACCTGGCGGTCCGTCGGTCTGGCCATTGGGGTCGGCTTGATTTCAATAGGATGCTTACCCGCGAAGTCGCCCGGCATGGAGTTAAGCTCTTCAGAGGAAATCAGACGCGTTCCCCCCAGGGCGCGTCCCTCTTTGGCGGCCGTCTGCGCCAATTCACTGCGCAGCGTCGCGAACTCCGATGCCGGAACGTATCGCAGGTAATGCAGGTCGAGCTTGCGTCGCAACTCGTCGATATCGCCGTCCGGGGACACCAATCGCAGGTTCTGGCCAATGCGATCGATCTCGGCCGTGTACACCATGCGAGCCGTCTTGAGGTCATTGAGAACCTTCTGTTCCGCCTGCCCGAAGATGTCCCGTTTGGTCACGTAGTAGCCCAGCGACGCAATCGAGACCGAAAGCGTAAGGATGACCACCAAGAACGAGACCAGAATCCTCGTTTTGATAGATACCGCCGGTAGTAGCTGGCTATTTCTCATTGTCGGAGGCGTTGACGAAGTAAATGAGGTTCTCAAGTTCGCTTTCGAGGTTGATGTTGTTGACGATACAACCGTCCGGGGCCTTCAGACAGATCGGTGCGAAGTTCAGCACCCCCTTGACGCCGGCTGAAAGCATCAGTTCCAACACCTGCTGTGCCGCGTAGTCGGGCACCGCGATCACCCCAAGCACAATCCTTCGACTCTTCACGAAATCGACGAGATCATCCAGCGGCAGGACCGGCTGCGGCGATTCTCTGTCAAACTTGACCGGATCGATGTCGAATCCAGCCGCGATCTTGATCCCGCTCTTGTCCAGACCCCCATAGTGAAAAAGGGCCCTGCCAATATTGCCCATGCCGATCACGACCACTTCCTGGAGCTGATCCTTGCCAAGGATCTTGTTGAGCTGGTCGCTCAACTCATCCACCTTGTAGCCGCCCCGTCGATTTCCCGTAATGCCAAAAAGTGAGAAGTCCTTACGCACCTGCGCCGCCGTCACACCCGCCGCATCCGCCAGATTGTCGGAGAACACGCGGACGAAGTTCAGTGACTTCAACCGATTCAACGCGTTCTTGTACCGAGACAACCGAATAATACAGCTTCTATTGGCCATGACCTGTCACCCTAAGCATTTTGCGGCACCCCCATCACATTATCGAGGACAACCAACCCCATTACCCATAGCGTACATCAATAAGAGGCATTATCTTAAACCAGAGCGAGACAATCAAGCTTTTTATTGTTCTTTCTTTCACATTTATTCAATACTACGACGAACCAGACACTCAGGTTGCCTCACAAAAAACAACTAGATCACTTTTTTTATGCCAGACACCTAAAAATAGAAATACCGCCCGCGCCATCGGCCCAGCAAAATAGCTTTAACTCGTGTATTTACAGGTCTTTCTGCCACGAGCTGCAGGCAGCCAAATGCACCCACCAGGGGCTTCAGAACAAGCCACGGCCTCAGATCCGCACCCACGCAGCCCATCCCCACAACTCCCCCAGTTGCCTCCACATGAGACACAGGCTGCCCAGAATCACCGTGCCAGCAAGAAACCGTCGCAGACGAAGGAACAACCCCCATTCACCCCCAATATCTTACCGAATGAGCCAAGACTCCTGAGATGCCCGTCGTAATTCTGCGCAATCGTACCCATGAATGAAACCACAACGCGTTCACCATCGCCTCAACGGCGCCGAATGCTAGGCTCTTGGTGCACACTCCAACACCTCGGCAGAAAGAAGGCAAGAAGGAAATCACTGCGTGGCAGCCGTAGACCACACCCACCAACCTCTAGCAGTGACGGGAAAGGCACCTCCCGGCCGGGCCCCACGAAACCGATTCCGACGAGCCAGATAAAACGGGCCACACGAAGAAAATACACGCCAAAGACAGTACCGAGGTTCCCAGATACCCCCAAATGCGATGCGTGATTCGCCTTATTGGACGCATCCGAGCCAGAGGAATTGAATGGAAGAAAAAGGGAAAGCCCCTGCGGTGCGGAGGGAGAGGAAGCGAGACTACGCAGGGGCTTTAAGATGCTTGATTTAGGTTTTCAGAGCCAATTTCGCCCGCTCTTTAGGCACTGCTCACACAATCCTAATATACGACGCGTCAGAACCAGGGGTTCAGAAATCCGACGCAAATTCACCAATCTACACGATCGTACAACCGGCTTGCCTGACAGGCACCCCCATGGACGACCACGTTGCTTCTGAAGACTATCGCCCGGCGAAATCATCCATCCGGGTCTATCTTGGACGTCTTACCCACCCATAGAAGAAGCATTTAGAGTATAAATGCACTCCGGGAAGCTGTCAAGCCAAATTCTTCCGCATTTCCGCTAAATCGGCCCGCATCAACCGAAAAACGCGGAGAAAAGCGTCTCAGAAGATGGTTGAGCACCCCCTATGTTCTATCCTATCGGCTGGAAATCACGACCGCTTGAGCATCAATTGAATGTCTTCCTGCAACGCCTGCAGATCTTCCTCATGCTCGACCTCCTGTTCGATGATCTGGAGGGCGATGTTGTACGTGACCGGGTCGGCCGTGAGAGTCTTGTCCATCAGCTTGTGGTAGGTGCTGATCGCGCACTGCTCACCCTTGATGTTCTGTTCGAGAAGTGTCTCGACGTACGGGTCTTCGGGCGCATCGTAGCCGCAGTTCGTCCACTTGTACCAAGCCTCAGGCGTCGTAATCGGCGTTCCACCCAGTTGAATGATCCGGTTGGTCAGCATCAGAGCGTGGTTCAGCTCCTCCGTCGCGTGCTGCTCGAGTTCGGCGATGACCGCGTCTTTCATCGGCCCCTTAACGACCTTCGCCCCCAACCAGTACTGGTAGTAAGCGAGCCATTCGTCACAATAAGCCCGATTCAGCAGCTCAAGCAGTTCCTTGACGTCCATCCCAACGATTTCGGTACCTCTGGTTCCCATTGCTTACCTCCTTAGCTGACCTGCTTCTACGCATTCTCCCGTCCGATCGAGGGGGGCAATTTGCACGACTCGCGCCGGAAAACCCACGGGAATCGGACATAACACGCAGGCCATTGTTCCCCCTGGTCATCGGAAGTCAAGCACCGCGTTGAAACATTTCAATTTCGCAGAACAAATGGCCCGTCAGAAAGTAGGACTATCTCGTGTCACTGACCGTACTGTCGGAGCGTCGGGATGATCCTGCATTCTCAAAGGCCGGCCAACGGGACCAGGGACGCGGAAGTTGAGAACAGCCCCTCATGCGGAGGCCGCATGAAAACCCAAGGCAACGACGGTGGCCAAGAGTTTGCCCCCGAGCATACAATGGTCCCGATGGTTGTTGTACTGGTAAAGACCTGCAAGCCGGTTGTTGAAAGGAGAATCGATGGACATCTTTGAATTTGCGATGGAAAAAGAGAAGTACGCGGAGCACTTCTACAGGGAACTGGCTGAACGGACGGACAGTGAGGGGCTGAAGAACATACTGAACATGCTCGCAGGGGAGGAGGTCAAGCACTATGAGACGGTGCAGGCCATGCAGACCCGAACGGTCACACAAGTTACGACAACGTCTGTGCTGAAAAACGCCCAAGAGGTGTTCAACAAGATGAAGCAGGGCGCTGAGACCTTCGATTTCGAGGCGGGCGAGGTGAATCTCTACCGCAAAGCCTGCGATATCGAGAAACAGAGTCGGCAGTACTATCTCGAGAAAGCGGATGAGGTCGAGGACAAGGGCCAGAAGGCCGTATTCAAGCAGTTGGCGGAGGAGGAGAACAAGCATCTGACGCTGGTCCAGCGCCTCTGCGACTTTGTCGCCAAGCCGGACACATTCCTCGAAGACGCCGAGATGTACCACTTCGATGACTATGTCGAGGGCGAATTCTGACAGCGAGGCTGATAGCGACGCAGTTGCCGCTGGAGCCTTTTGCCATCCCCGACAATCGCGTTGAGTGCCTGCCAGAACTGGCGACCGTGGTTCTTGTGTCGGGTATGAACCAGTTCGTGGATGATGACATAGTCTCTCAGTTCATCGGGAAGGCGAACGAGGTTCACGTTCAGATTGATGTTGTTGGCCGAGGAGCAACTGCCCCATAGAGTCTTCTGATTCTTGACGAAGACCCGGTTGTAGGTGAAATCGTGCCGCCTCGCCAGGTATTCGAGACGTTCGAGCAGCATCCGGCGGGCCTGGACCCGGTCGAGTCGTGGGTCGGCCCGTTCAACTCGCACCTGCCGCAGATGCTTCTTTATCCAGCTCTTGCCTTCCTGGAGGAATCGTCTGCCCTGCTCCGGGGAAGTTCGCTTGGGAAGGATCAGTTTGATGGCACCGTCGCGCTTGATCGTGATCCGCGCAAAGCGAGCTCGATCCGAGACCGCCACGGCTACTGTCCCGATCTCCGGGACCTCCCAAGTGTCAACAACCCTGTTCAGAAACTGATCCTTCAACAACGGTGCGCCTTCAGCGCGGAATGGGAACCGTCTTGCCGCCGGCTTGCGACTCGAGCGCTGCCGTGAACAGCTTGTGCCATAATGCGGTCTCGTCGGGTCGTGTGCAGCCGGAAAATGGACTGAGCGGCTTGCTCTGGTCGAGTTCGTAGAGGTACGCCGCCCACATCTGGAGAATCGCATCGGAGACGCCGAACTGGAACAACTCGTGCGTTATCGATGGGAACGCCACCTCCTGTCCCATCTCGACGCGTCGCCACTGTTGCTCACTGCCCCCGCGATATTCGAGCACTTCCAGCATATTAGCATCTCTGAGGCTGTATCGAGCCGATGCGGCCGTCCCGAGAATCTCGATATACCAGTTGTTCCGTTGGCCGGGCGAGATGCGATGGGCTTTGAGCGTGAGTGGGAAGACCTCCCCCGAATTAGGAGATTCCATTTCACACAGAAGGGTAGCGTTGTCCCAGGTCTCGCAGGGAACCGTCCCCCCGTGCCCATCCGGACGCGAAGAAACGATGTCCGACAGTACGGCCCGCACATTGCGGGGGACCCAGCCCGCGCGAAACGGCAAGGCGAGACGTGGGGACCGAGATCGCCCATGCAGCCATAGTCGCCATTGAACTGCCGCATCCGCTTCCAGTTGATCGGCTTGTCGGGGTTGAGATCGCTGCAATGCAAGAAGCCTACGCTGACTTCGATGATCCTGCCGAAGGCTCCCGCTTCCATCATCTGTCCGATTCTCTGGGCCGCCGGAAAGAAGACGAACTGGGAGGCACACCGCACGCATAGGTCCGGATGCTTCGCAATCCCTGCCAGAATCGCTTCGTTCGCCTTCTGGTCGATGCCAAAGGGCTTCTCGCCCATCAGGTGCTTACCCGCCTCGAGGGCGTCCAGATAGACCTCCGCGTGCAGGTTGTGAGGCACCGCGATGTAGACCGCCTCAACCTCGGGGTTGGCCAGTAACTCGCGGTAGTCGCCGGTGACCTGCTTGAGAGTAGGGATATTGTCGCGGAACCAGTCGATCTTGGGGGCCGAGAGCGTGCGGTTGCAGATGCCGACGATCTCCGGCCGCACCGTCATCTCAGGCAGGTGCATCCAGCGCGCCGCCGCGCTGGCGAACTCCCGCCCCATCATCCCACAACCCACAATGCCAAACCGAACTGTTCGCATGTCCGAATCTCCAAGTCTTGTCGCTCGGATGGTACCAGATGATGCCATCCGTGGCAACGTCACCGCTCGACGAGACCCCTGACCGCGAGGTGCCGCAACTGAACGCTACCCAATTCGGCGCTTTTCGCGTATGCTGATTGAGGAATAACGTCGACACATGGCAATCTCCTCGGCATTGAGGGAGAACGTGATGAAACGCAGAGAGTTCCTCAAAACGGTCGGCGCCGGCTCGGCCGCCTGGTTCGCCCAGGGGCCAAACACATCGCCAGGACAGAGCGATCGACCCAAGGGCGTGGCAAGCGACAGCCCCAATGTTCTGATCCTGATGACGGACCAGCACCGGGCGGACCTGATGACCTGCGAGGGCAACGATCTCGTTCCGACGCCCGGGATTGACCGGATCGCTGAACGAGGCGTCCGATTTCGGCGGGCGTATTGTCCCTATCCCGTTTGTGTGGCCTCACGCATGTCGCTGCTGACGGGGCTCTACGCCCATACCACCGGCGTCGACACCAACACCGACCGCTTGGACTGGCGCTATCGCACGATGGCTCACCATTTCGCCGACAACGGATATCTCACCGGCCTGATCGGCAAGATGCACTTCAACGATGCGCACAAACATGGCTTCGAGTATTATCTGTCCATCAACGACTGGTTGATGTACCTCGGACCCAAGGTCCGGCACTATGCCAATGAGATCGCCAGCCATCCGCACACGATGCATTTCGCGAACACGGTCGACGACAGCGGCGCGGGTTTCCCCGACGTTGAAGGCCTCTGGGAAGGCCCGAGCCCCTGGGTGGGGCATGTCACGCGGAGCGATTTTGCGAGTATGGCGTCGGAACTCGAGCCGGACGACCATCTGGACATGTTCGTCGCACGCGAGGCGGTGAAGTTCATGCGGCAATATCGTGATCAACGATTCTTCCTGGTTGCCAGCTTCATGAAACCACACACCCCCTTCTTTCCTCCCCGGGAATTCGCTGAGAAATATCCCGTCGACAAGATGGCCCTGCGGCCGGTCGGCGACACGTCCACCTATCCCGAGCATATCCAGCAGCGCATCGCCAACTACGAGAAGAAGGACCCGCGACTGCTTCGCGCGGGCCGGGCAGGCTATCTGGGCAATCTGGCCTTCGTCGATACGTGCATCGATTACGTATATCGCCAACTGGAGGAGATGGGGCTCGATGACAACACCATCGTGGTCTACACCTCCGACCATGGCGAAATGGATGGCGATCATGGGCTCTATCAGAAGTTCTGCCTGTTCGAGCCTGCGGTGCGCGTCCCCTTGATCGTCAGCTATCCCAAGCGTCTGCCTCGAAACAAGGTCTGCGACGCCGTCGCGGAATACTTCGGCCTGTATCCCACGCTATGCGACCTGGTGGGTGTGCCTCAGCCATCGAGGACCACACTTATAGACATGCCAAAGGCGCCGCAAGCAATGGATGCGCAGAGCTTCGCCTATCTCGTTAGAGATCCGGATGCGATGGGCCCTGATGCGGCGTTCGCTGAATTTGCTCTCCGTTCGGAGATGCCCCGCTATATGATTCGCACGGAGCGCTACAAGTTCATCTTCAACCATGGTGGCACACACGAACTCTATGACCACGATCGCGACCCAGGCGAGTATGTGAACCGCGTCGACGATCCCCAGTACAAGAACCGTTTCAGAGGTCTCCGGGACCAACTGTTCGCCTGGTACTATCCCGAAGACAATCCATTTCGCAGAAAGGTGTAGCCTCAGGCCGAACAGGAGATAATCGAGATGATCGCAGCGTTGTTGACTCTTATCACATTCTTGTCGCCCGGCGTGGTGGACAAGACCTACACAAATCCCATCATCGATGAGATCGGGCCGGCCGATCCGACCGTGATCCTCGTCGATGGCACGTACTATCTCTATCCAACCGGAGACAACGTCAGCTATCACGTCTATACCTCGACGGACCTGGTCCGCTGGACCAAGGGCCGGAAGGTATTCGAGCCCGGCCCCAAAGGCGTTTGGGCCCCCGATGTCTTTCATGATCCGAAAGACGGCAAGTTCTATCTCTATTACACCGTTGCCGAGAACATCGGTGTGGCGGTGGCGGATCGGCCCGACGGGACATTCGTCGATCGCAAGAGACTGTTCGACAACGCCATCGACGCCCACATGTTCTGCGATGACGACGGCAAGTACTACCTTTATTATGTGCAGTTTCCGGGCTTTCGCATCCACGTGCAGCCGATGAAGAACCCGCTGGAGAAGGCGGGTGAGCCCATCGAGCTATTCCATCCCACCGAGCCATGGGAGAAGGTCAGTGGGGATGTAACAGAGGGCCCATGGATGCTCAAGCATGAGGGGACTTACTACCTCCTCTATTCAGGTACGGGAGCGAACTCGCTGAATTACGCGATTGGCTACGCAACGGCGAGTGAGCCGACCGGGCCCTTCACAAAATACGCCGGCAATCCGATCGTCCACCGGACCGACCGAGCTTTCGGTCCCGGACATGGTTGCGTCGTCGAAGACAGTGTGGGCAACCTGTGGTCGATCTATCACCAGCAGAAGGACGACTCGGAAGCCTGGAACCGCTTCATCTGCATCGATCCCCTCTGGTTCGATGATAAGGGTGTTCTGCATGGCAAGGCCACCAGAGGGACACCAGAGCCGGCCCCGACAATCCTGGAAGGTAGTCTCTCCGATTTCATTCGGGGGCACGTGAAGAAGATCGCCCCTCTGTGGAAAGAAGCCAATCTCACGTACTGGGATGCCACGACGACCGGCAAGTCCGAGGCGTGGGACAAGTACGAAGCCCTGCAACTCGATATCAAGCAGTTCTACAGCAGCCGGGAAGACTTCGCCCGCATCAAAGCATTCAAGGAGGCGGGCCCGATCGATGATCCGCGCTTGGCCCGCCAGCTTGAGAAGCTCTACTACGCCTATCTCCCGAATCAGATCGAGCCTGAATTGCTCGCGCAAATCGTGGAACTCGATACGCAGATCCAGAAGGCTTACAACAGTTATCGAGGCTCCATCGACGGTCAGGATGTCACCATGAGTGACATCTACACGATCATGACGACGGAAGGCAACACGCCCAAGCGAGAGGCGGCCTGGCGCGCCAGCAAGCAGGTCGGCAATGTCATTATCGATGATTTCCTCCGTCTGGTGAAACTCCGCAACAAAGCCGCCCGGCAGCTTGGCTTCGAAAACTACCATACGATGATGATCGTTACGGGCGAGCAGGATGTAGCGGAGCTCGATCGGATCTTCGGTGAACTGGACACGTTGACCCGCAAGCCGTTTGCCAAGATGAAGAAAGAACTGGATGCCATCCTGGCCAAAAGCTACGGAATCGCACCGGAAGCACTGATGCCCTGGCACTATCACGATCCGTTCTTCCAGCGGACACCTCTCGTGTACGAGCTGGACCTGGACCAGTACTACAAAGGCCAGAATATCGAAGAGCTCGCCAAGCGCTTCTACGACGGCGTGGGTCTGTCTGTCGACGACATTCTGGCCCGAAGTGACCTGTACGACCGCGAAGGGAAATATCCGCACGCATACGGTTTCGATGCCGACCGCGAGGGTGACACCCGCGTCCTGGCCAACCTCCAGGACACCGAGCGATGGATGGAGACCCTCCTGCACGAACTGGGTCATGCTCTGTACAGCAAGTACCACGACCGCAATGAGCCCTGGCTGCTCCGCGAGCCCGCGCACAGCTTCACTACCGAGGCGGTCGCGATGTTCTTCGGGCGACTTAGCCGCAACGCGGCCTGGATGCAGCAGATGCTGGGTCTGTCTGACGAAGAGACCGCCCGGATCAAGGCCGTCAGCGACCGCTACCTGCAATTCCAGCAGATCCTCTTCGTACGCTGGGCCCTCGTGATGTATAACTTCGAGAAGGCCCTCTATGCCGATCCCGACCAGGACCTGAACAACCTGTGGTGGGACCTCGTCGAGAAATATCAGTTCGTTCAGCGTCCCCCGGGAAGGGCCGATGCAGGCTGGGTCTCCAAGCTGCATTTCACCACCGCCCCCTGCTACTACCACAACTACGTGCTGGGCGAACTGCTGGCCTCGCAGTGGCACCATCACCTCGTTCACGAGATATTGAAGCTTGATTCAGACGAGGGGCTCAGCTATGTTGGCGACCGGCGCATCGGCAGGTACTTCCGGGACAACGTGCTCGGCCCCGGGGCCCGCTACCGCTGGGACGAGATGATCGTCCGGAGCACGGGCGAGCCGCTGACGCCCAAGTATTTCGTCGAGCAGTTCATCCAATAGCATGACGTCGCCCCGGCGTCCAGATACGAAGCAGGTGCCATGGTCTACCTAATCGCGATCTTCATCTATCTGCTTGGCCTGACGGGTATCGGCATCTATAAGTCACGCCAGGTCAAGACCGAGGCGGATTTTGCCGTCGCCGGGCGGTCGCTCTCGCCCTGGATCCTCGTCTGCACCATGCTGGCGGTTTGGATCGGCACCGGCTCGATCGTCGGCAACGCCGAGCAGGCTTATGACGTCGGCGCAGCCACCCTGATCATTCCGCTGGGCACATTCTGTGGCTTGATTCTCCTGTCGCTGATCGCCTACAAGGCCCGATCGATCGAGGTTTCGACCGTCCCGGAGATCATCGGCTCGCGGTATGGCCAGGGAGCGAGGTTTCTGGCGGTGGTCGCGCTGGTGATCGCGTACATGGTCATCGTCAGCTACCAGTTCAATGCCGGCGGCGCCGTGCTGGAGGTCATTACCGGAGACAAGCCCGCAGCTCTGCTGAAGGCCGGAGATACCGTGACCCGCCGCCAACTCACCCGCGGGCATGTGGCTTTCATTCCGGATCCGAACTTCGTCGGCCAGACGTCCGTGGAGTGGACACCCGTCGAAGCCACGGCAGAGTCCTCGGCCCCGGTGCGCTACACAATCGACGTTGTGCCTCCCAATCGTATCGTCGAGGTTCGGCGGGAGCTTGCCGACCAGAAGAATCACGTCGCCATCAAGAAGGGGAACATGGCGCGGCTGCGCCTGGAGTCGCCCCCCCGGCAGATCGCCACCTACCGGCTCAGCGCCGTGCCCAGGACAGGCACACTCAACCTGGTGGAGCCGGTGTTGACCAAGGAGCACGCCACGATCATTGCAGCGGTCTTTATCATCGGCTATACGATGTCGGCGGGTCTGTTGAGCCTGGCCTACGCCGACATTGTCACCGGCACGATCATCACGTTGTCGCTGCTCATCGCGTTCCCGGTGCTACTCTTCAAGGCCGGCGGCTTCGACGGGATGCGAACCGCTTTCGCTATGATGGGCGACAGACAGCAGCACATGCAGTTCTGGGGTGTCTACAGCCATATCCAGATCATCAACTACTCTGCTGCCGCCATTCCTGCTGGTCATGGGCGACGCCAACCAGTACCAGCGGATATTCGCCAGCCGTAACGCCCGGGGCGCCAAACAGGCGGTGACAACGATGATCTTTGCCGCGCTGTTGATTGAATTGCTGATCATTGGCTGCGCCTGGGTGGCCGCCAGCATGACGCCGGATCCGGAAAACGGGAAATACATCCTGATCTACGCCGCGCGGCACTACATGCCGATGGCGCTCGGCGTCGTCTTCATGGTCACCGTGGTAGGGATCATCATCTCCACGGCGAATTCCTTCCTGTTGGTGCCGGCCACAACATTCATCAGTGACGTCTACCTCAACTACATCAACCCGAAGGCGAGCGAGAAACGGACCATCTTCCTCAGTCGCTCGCTGGTGGTCATCTTCGGGGTCATCGCATACGTGGTAACGTTCGCATTCGCCGAGACGACGGGCTTCTTCAAGAAGGCCCTGTATGCCTATACCATCTATGGCTCTGCCATCACACCCAGCCTGGTCGCAGCGCTGTTCTGGAAACGAGCGACGAAGGCCGGCGCAATCGCGTCGATCCTTACGGGAACGGCGGTCACGCTGGTATGGTCGGAAGTCATCGTCGATCATCTGCCGGCCAATCTGGCGGGGCTCGACGCCGTGTTGCCCGCGATCACTCTGTCGGTACTGGCCCTCGTCGGCGTCAGCCTGCTGACGAAGAGGACGGTGACGAGTTGATGTTCCCGACGGAGGTCTATACCGCACGACGGCGCTGCCTGCGAAAGATGGTGTCGTCCGGCGTGATCCTGCTCCTGGGCAACAACGAATCGCCGATGAACTACGCGGACAACCCATACCCGTTCCGACAGGACAGCTCGTTCCTGTACTACTTTGGGCTCGATGAGCCGGGTCTGGCCGCTGTGATCGATGTGGACGAGCGGAGCGAATGTCTCTTTGGTGACGATGCGACGGTCGAGGAGGTGATTTGGACGGGGCCGCAGACGCCTCTCCGTGAGAAGGCGCGGCGCGTGGGTGTCCACCACACCGCCCCAAGCCAGGATCTCGCGTTTGTTCTGGAAAGAGAGAGCAAACGGGGTCGTCCGATTCACTTTCTCCCGCCCTGCCGCACCGACCATCTCCTGTGGATTGGCGATCTGCTGGGCTTCCCGCCCGCAGCCGTGGGCAATCTCGTTTCGGAAACGTTGATTCGCGCTGTCGTTGCACAGCGTTCGGTGAAGGCGCCCGAGGAGATTGAACAGATCGAGTTGGCCTTGAGCATCTCCTATCAGATGCAGACGACCGCCATGAAGATCGCCCGACCGGGTGTGGTTGAACGCGAGGTCGTCGGCGCGATGGCGGGCATCGCGACGGCCCTGGGTGTTCACTTTGCCTTCGAACCGATCTTCAGCATTCATGGCGAGACACTGCACAACCCCTTCCACGACAACACGCTGAAAGCCGGAGATATCGCCGTCAACGATTCCGGTGCCGAGTCACCCATGCGATACGCCAGTGACGTCACGCGGACCATCCCGATCGGCGGACGATTTTCTCAGAAACAGCGAGAAATCTATTCCATCGTGTTCGACGCCCAGGAGCAGGCGATCGCGGCTGTCAAACCCGGCGTGGAATTTCGTGACATTCATCGCCTGGCCTGCGTGAGACTGGTAGCCGGGCTCAACGAATTGGGACTGACCAGGGGCGATCCCGAGGAGGCGGTGGAGGCAGGCGTCCACACGCTGTTCTTCCAGTGCGGCCTCGGTCACATGATGGGCCTCGACGTTCACGACATGCAGGGTCTGGGTGAAGACTATGTCGGCTACACCGAGACAATTCAGAGGAATCCCGCGTTTGGCTGGAGTTCACTGAGGCTGGGCAAGGCCGTCGAACCGGACCATGTGGTGACAGTCGAGCCAGGGATCTACTTCATTCCCGTATTGATGGACCGGTGGAAGGCCGAGCGGAAGTGCGAAGCTTTCATCAACTACGACAAAGTCGAGACCTACCGCGACTTCGGCGGAGTTCGTATAGAAGACGACGTCCTGGTCACCGACACCGGATGTCGCGTGCTGGGTCCGCCGATTCCGAAGACCATCACCGAAGTAGAAGCCCTGGCGTCAATCTGACACAACAAATCCCCCATATTGCGAGTGCACGACCATGAAGAGATCGCCTGGATTTGCCGTTCTGCTGTGCGTCATTGTCGCAATAACAGGCCGGGCGCAGAACGACCCGCTACATCACGTCGAGAAGAACAGCTTCCATCTATATCTGCTGGCAGGCCAATCGAACATGGCCGGACGCGGCGTTCCAGCCGAGCAGGACAAGACGGCTCATCCGCACGTCTTTGCGATGAATCGTCTGAACAAGTGGGTACCCGCCGTCGACCCGTTGCATTTCGACAAGCCAACCATTGTGGGCGTCGGTCCAGGACTGAGTTTTGGGAAGGCAATGGCTGACGCAGATCCAAACATCGTCATCGGCCTGATCCCCTGTGCGGTCGGAGGCTCGCCGATCTCCGTGTGGAAGCCTCATGCGTACTATGCGGCGACCGGTGTCTACCCATACGACGACACGATCGCACGATGCCGTGTCGCATCACAACGAGGTGTGTTCAAAGGCGTCATCTGGCACCAGGGGGAAAGTGACAGCAATGCCAAAGACGGACCTCTGTACGCACAAAGACTGACGGAGCTGATCCAGAGACTTCGCCAGGATCTGAATGCCCCGGATCTGCTCTTCGTCGCAGGTACGCCGGTCGACGCCTTCATCGCCCGGACACCGGACAGTCGACTCGTGATTGAGGCCATCCAGACCGTCGCCAAAGCGGACGATCGCGTCTTCTGGGTCTCGGCCGCCGGCCTGGCCTGCAAGAACGACCGGGTCCACTTCAATACGGAAGCCGCCCGCGAATTAGGCCTTCGATACGCCCTGGCCATGATCCGCAGACAGAACATCATCCCAAGCAACTCACATCCGTAGGGGCGAGCACAAGGCCCCCGGGTGACCGTTCGATATAGCCCTGAGTCACAGAGTAGTGCTGACGGCCCGGTGATAGCCGGCGATGTGGGTCGTCAGGTCACCGGCGACATCGACGATGGCGTAGGAATTGCTGTCTAGGCCCTGCCCTTCGACGAGTGCTTTCAGGGTATAGTAGTGAATCCCGTTGATCTGGCTGTATCGGCCCTCGTGGTGATGGCCCTGAAAAACGACCTGGACCCTGCCCGACGCTTCGAGGATCTCTCGCACCTGTTCAGCATTCTTGACACTGACCGAATCCGTCCCGTCGAGCAACTGGTGAACGAAGACCACGGCCGGGCCCGAAGCAGCAGCCAGATCCTTCCGAAGCCAATCCAGCTCGTCAGCAGGGATGTTCGCATCCGTCCAGTCGAAGTTTCCATGATCGTAGTCGGCACCGTCGCTGCGGTAGTTGGCGTCGAGCACGATGCAGTGCAGGCCATGGGCGTCGAACGAGTAGTAGCTGTGAGCCGGATCGACACCCGTGTTCGTCACGCGATTCAGGAACTGTGACTTGGAGATGCTGTCCATGTCGTGGTTGCCGAGAACGTGATAGGTCGGCCCGTCGAATCGCTGGAATATCGCCTCGATTTCACCGAGGTACGCGAGCGTATCGGCCTCTAGAGGCGGTCTGCCCTGGTCCTTGAAATCGCCCAATTCAACGAGGAAATCCACGTTCTTGGCGTTCATCCGCGTCACGCATTCACCAAGCTTGTCCCGCGACTGGCGATAGAACCGTGTACCGTTTGGGTCGGCATCGGCGTAGTGGCAATCCGTGACAATCCCAAACCGGACAGGCCTATGCCTCCGAGACAGCGTGCGATCGGAAGCGCAGGAGAGGGACAGAATCACCGGGCCGCTGGCAACCGCCAGAGCCGACTTTAGGACTGTCCGGCGACTAACCACATCGAGATGACGTCGAAGCCGGGTGTTGCCGACGTCTTGTCTGACCGTGTCTTCGTTCATTGAGTCCTCCAAATCAGGAGAATGTATTATAGCATCGACCGCCCCATTGGGCTATCATGGGCTACCGGTTATGTGAATGCAGAATGACATCGGATAGACCACGCGATACTGGATAATCAGGTGATGGGGACGATGCGATGAACGAACCTTATAGCAGAAGAGCATTCCTGAAGCAAGGCGGCGCCGTCGGTGCGACTCTTGCATTCGCGGGCCCGAAGAATGCTGTCGGTGCGGCAGAACAGGAACGCCCGGCGGATACGCCAGAGAAGGGAGGCCCTCTGAAGATCGGGTTCGTCGGCATTGGCGGGCGGGGTTCGTGCCTTCTGAAGATTTTGCTGGAACTGGAAGGCGTCCAGATCACGTCCCTGTGCGATATTCGGGACGATCGCGTCACCCGGGCCCAGCGATGGGTCACCGAGGCCGGCCAGCGTGAGCCGTCGGGTTACTCCCGAGGCGACACCGACTTCAAACGCATGTGCGAAACGGAGGACCTGGATCTGGTTATCACCGCCACGCCCTGGCAATGGCATGTGCCCGTCTGCGTAGCCGCGATGAAGGCTGGAAAACACACCGCCACCGAAGTGCCCGCGGCCGTGACACTCGATGAATGCTGGCAACTCGTCGAGACCTCCGAGGCAGCGGGCAAGCACTGCATGATGCTCGAGAACTATTGCTACTTCCGCAAGGCCATGGTCGTCTTGAACATGGTTCGCCAAGGAGTGTTTGGCGAGTTGCTGCACCTCGAAGGCCGCAGCCAGGAAAACTGGCCCTGGGAGAATTGGCACCTGTTCAACTCCGACGGGACGATGGGCTGGGTCGCCGAGCAACTGGCCCAGCGCAACGGCAAT
Source organism: uncultured Phycisphaerae bacterium (assembly GCA_963726475.1). GTDB lineage: Bacteria > Planctomycetota > Phycisphaerae > Sedimentisphaerales > Anaerobacaceae > Anaerobaca. The sequence goes on from CAVSCO010000096.1 coordinate 116,047, forward strand.
CTCTACCCCACCCACGGGTTCGGCCCGATGGCGATCTGGGCCAATATCAACCGAGGCGATCGTCTGGATCATCTCGTCTCGATGAGCAGCAAAGGACTATCGCTCCGGCTCTATGCCGAGTCGAGCTTTGGCAAGGAGCATGCCCTGGCCAAGCAGACGTACAACCAGGGCGATGCCAATATCACACTGATCCGTTCAGCCAACGGCGTGACCTTCACGCTGTATTTCGGAGGGCAGTCCCCGCAACCCTGGAGCCCCGAGCACAAGGTCCAGGGGACGCTCGGTGCTTGTATCGGCGATCTGTTCGACTACGGCCCAGAAAGCGACCGGTGGATTCAGACCAAGGTGTTCGAAAAGAGCAAAGCCAATGATACGGGCGGACGCTGGGCCAGCTATTGGGACTACGCCGAGAAATACGACCATCCGTTGTGGAAGGCGTTGGGCACCGAGGCGGACAAGCATCGAGCGAAGGACTGGAGCGGCGCGTACGACTATCTGATGCTGCATCAACTGGTCAACGCACTGCGTCGCAACATGGCGCCGCCGATGGACGTTTACGATGCGGCCACGTGGAGCGCCCTGTCCGAACTGACCGAACGATCCGTGGCCGGCAAGAGCTGCGTTCAGGAGGTCCCCGATTTCACCCGAGGCAAATGGAAGGACCATGCCCCCACAGATCTGTCACAAGTCTAGCATGGTTCTGTGGGCTGCGTGGTTTACGCTGAACTTACTGGGCGCAAGCGGCTGCGCTCCGGAGTCAGTCACAGAGGTTCCACGAGATTCCGACGAAATGGTCAGCCTGACGTTTCAACTCGACCTGAACCCGGAGGTCTACCAGGACAGCGCCTGGGGGGACCCACCGCAAATGGCGATTTGGCTCCGCAACGAGGCTGACGAGAGCATTCGCACGGTAGCGGTCACACACCGCACGGCCTCCTGCGATTGGCAGGGCAAGGTAGAGTGTTCCGTGGCGCTGCCTTATTGGGTCGGCTTCTACAACCAGGAAACGGGAACAGAGGCCCCCCCCACGTGGGATCGGCCCGCGGCCGACGCTATTACGTGTGCGACGCCCAAAGCCACGCTGACAACGCGGGCGATCGTACCACCCGGAACGCGGTGGGAATACTTCGTCGAGGTCAACGCCTCGGGCGATTTCAACGCCAGCTTCCCCCGTCTCTCGGCTGAAGGCCGGCCTGACCGGTATGGAAACGGTCAGCCGTCAGTCGTCTACAGAGGCCGGATCGAAGCGTTGGAGGGCCGGACGAGCCGCCCTGAACTAATCGGGCGAACGGACCAACACAGCCCCGCTCACAATCTAATCGAGGAAACCGGCGGGATTACGAACGCCGGGCAACTCATCAACAGCTTTGTCGTATCATGTAAGAGGAACACGCATTTTTCAAAGGTGAAGGAATGAACTACCGACTGATGACGATCGCAGGTCTTGTCATGTGTGCATCCGTCTGGGCACAGGCGCCCGACTGGGAAAACGAGCAGATCATCGCGATCAACAAGGAACCGGCCCGGGCTACGGGTCTGTCGTTCGATAACGCGAAATCCGCAATCCGCGCGTACTCCATGAAGGACGCCAAGGATGCGTTGAAGAAGTGGACGGATTCGCCCTACTGGCATTCGCTCAACGGGCAATGGAAATTCCACTGGGTCAAGTCGCCCGATGAGCGACCTGTGGACTTCTACAAGACCGATTTCGATGTGAGCACATGGGCCGATATTCCCGTCCCCTCCAACTGGGAGATCCAGGGCTATGGCACGCCCATCTACACCAATGTGCGATATCCGCATTTGCGTCAGCCTCCGAAGATCATCGGAGATGTCCCTGCGGACTTCACTGCCGCCAAAGAGCCCGATCCGGTCGGCAGCTACCGCACGACGTTCACCGTGCCCGAAGAAATGGGATGGCCGCGAGATCTTCATTCACTTCGACGGTGTTGCGTCCGCCTTCTATCTCTGGATCAACGGTCAGAAGGTCGGCTACAGCCAGGGCAGCCGCACGCCGGCTGAATTCAACATCAGCAAGTACCTCAAGCCAGGCGAGAATATCCTGGCCGCTGAGGTGTACCGCTGGAGCGACGGCAGCTACCTGGAAGACCAGGATTTCTGGCGGCTCAGCGGGATCTTCCGCGACGTGTACCTGTTCAGCACGCCCGCCGTGCAGTTGCGGGACTATGTTCGTCCTCAGCGATCTCGACGCCCGAGTACCAGGACGCCAAGGTCAGCGTCACCACCAAGGTCCGCAACCTCTCCGGCGACCAGGCCAAACGGCAGATTCGTGCGACGCTGGTCGATGCCAAAGGCAAGAAGACCGAACTGGGACAGACCGAATTGGCCACCATCGAAGCGGGACAGGAATCGAGTCTTGCCCTCGAAGGCAACGTAACGAACTCCGACGAAATGGACCGCCGAGACACCGAATCTGTATCGTTGTCGTGCTGGAACTGCTCGATGCGCGACGGCAACGTCACTGAGGTCAAGGCGTGCCGCCTGGGATTCCGCAAGATGGAGATTGAAGGACCGCCAACTGTTCATCAACGGTGTCTCGGTGAAGATCAAGGGCGTCAATCGTCATGAGCACGATCCGGATCGCGGCCAGGCGCTGGAGATCAACTCCATGATCCGCGATCTCGAATTGATGAAGCAGAACAACATCAACACCGTCCGCACGTGTCACTATCCCGACCACCCGCTCTGGTACGATCTGTGCGACCTGTACGGCATCTACATCATCGACGAAGCCAACATCGAATCGCACGGCATGGGCTATGGCCGCGAGACCCTGGCCGCCGTCGACAGTTGGAAGAAGGCCCACGTCGACCGCGAAGTGCGCATGGTCGAGCGCGACAAGAACCACCCATGCGTCGATCATCTGGTCGCTGGGCAACGAGGCCGGTGGCGGCCCGAACTTCGAGGCGGCGGCGGCAGGCCATCCGCGCTCTCGATACCTCACGGCCGATCCACTATGAACGCATGAACTCCGTCGCCGACATCGACAGTACGATGTATCCATCGGTCGATGGGTTGATCGGCCAGGGACGCAGCGACTCGCCCAAGCCTTTCATCATGTGCGAATACGCCCACGCGATGGGCAACGCGATCGGCAACCTCCAGGAATACTGGGATGCCATCGAGACGTATCCGCGACTGATCGGCGGGTGCATCTGGGACTGGGTCGATCAGGGACTTCGCAAGTACACCGGTGAAACAAATGCCGACGGCTCGAAGGAATGGTTCTTCGCTTACGGTGGCGACTATGGCGACCGCCCCAACGACAACAACTTCTGCTGCAACGGCGTCGTCACCCCCGACCGCGCCATCACCGCCAAACTGCTGGAGGTCAAGAAGGTCTATCAGTACGTCGATTTCGCCCTGGGCAGCGTCAGTGACAAGGACGTCACGGTTCAGTTGACCAACAAGTACTTCTTCACCGACCTCGATGACTTTGACCTCCACTGGCAACTGATCGAGGATGGGCAAGTCATCAAGAAAGGCCGCGAGAAGCTCAGCAGCATAGGACCGGGCAAGTCGACGGTCGTCACGTTGGACGTCTCGCAGCCCAAGCTCAAGCCCGGCGCGGAGTACTTCGTGAACGTGAGCCTGACACGCAAGGACAAGACGCTCTACTCCAAGGCCGGGTATGTGGTCGCTTCCGAACAAATGAAACTGCCTTACGCCGCCCCCGAGCGCCGGCAGGTGGCTCTGAACACCCTGGCCGCTTTGACCCTGACTGATAGTGACGATGCGATCAAGGTCGAAGGTGAGGGCTTCCAGGCCACGTTCAGCCGATCCTCCGGAACACTGTCGTCGCTTGTCTATGACGGCCAAGAGGTCATCTTCGATGGACAGGGCCCCCGATTGAATCTGTACCGTGCTCTGGTCGACAACGACAACTGGCTAAGGCGAGACGTACAGCGAACCGGGCTCCGGGAGCTCTCCTATACAGTCAAGGACATCTCCGTGGAACAGCCAGGTCCCGGCATCGTCCGCGTACGCACGCACGGTGGATTGTGCGGGTCGTTCGGACAATGGCATGGTCCACTCCGCTACGTTCACCGTCTTCGGCAACGGCGCCATCGATGTGACCAATCAGGTCAGGCCTTATGGCAATCTCTCGACACTGCCCAAGCTGGGCGTGAGCCTGGTCTTGCCCAAGGGTTATGACACTCTGACCTGGTTGGGCCGAGGCCCACAGGAGAGCTACGTCGATCGCAAGCACGGTGCCGACGTCGGCCTCTACAGCGGGTCGGTCGCCGAGCAGTATGAGCGCTACGTGCGGCCCCAGGAGAACGGCAACAAGACCGACGTGCGCTGGGCGGCCCTGACCAACCGCAAGAAGGACGGTCTGCTGGTCGTCACAGACGGCACCTATTCGATCAGCGCCCATCACAATACGGCCAAGGACTACGACGAGGCCAGGCATATCAACAAGGTCGTCCCGAGAGACGAGGTCTACCTGACCATCGACGCCGCCCACATGGGGCTTGGCGGCGCCAGTTGTGGACCGCGCCCGTTAAACGAGTACATTCTCATGGCCCACCCCATGCGGTTCCGCTATAGCCTGCGACCGGCCACCAAGGACCTTGTCGAAGATGCCAGAATCCAGTTGCCCAACCTCGAAGCCCCGTTGGTGACGCGTGATAAGGGCGCAATGGTGACCATCGAATCGGCGACGGCAGGCAAAGTCGAGTACCGTCTCAATGGCGGAGCCTGGAAACCTTACGCAGGACCGTTCGAGTACGCCGATGCGGGCACGCTCGAAGCCCGAGCGAAGATCGGCAAGAAGCTGGTCAGCGACACCGCCCGATTTGAGATGGACAAGATCGTCCCGATGCAGGAGCTGGACAAATCGCAGTGGAAAGTGGTTCACGTCGACAGCGTCGAACCGGGCGAAGGAGAAGTCCGCCATGCAATCGATGGCAATCCCGGGACTTTCTGGCATACGAACTGGTCGTCCACACGAGAGAGGCATCCACACGAGATCCAGATCGACCTGGGCAAGACGATCGAGATGCTGGGGTTCACGCAGTTACCCCGGCAAGGCCAGGCGAACGGTCGCATTCGCAATTATGAGTTCTACGTCAGCGACGATGGCAAGGATTGGGGCGACCCCGTGATCAAAGCGCAATTCCCCAACAACGATCAACTCCAGACGGTCATATTCCCCCAGCCAGCGAAGGGGCGTTACATTCGTCTGGTGGCGCTCAACGAGTGGGGTCGCCAGTATTACACCACCGTCGCCGAACTGGATGTTATGGCAGCCAAATAGGCGCACAACAGGTTCGCGTGTGCGGAAAGGAGCAGACGATGAACGGGATGACAGCAATGGCATGGTTCGTCCCCGCTGTCCTGATCGCGGCGGGGTTCGGCACGAACGGAGTTCGTGCAGCCGAGGAGAAGAAGCTCGAAGAGGACGTCATCAAGACCGATGAAGGCGATTTGAAGATCACGTTCATCGGCCATGGTACGCTGATGTTCACGTGGCATGGCAAGGTCGTCCATGTCGACCCGGTCAGCCGGGAGACCGATTACACCAAGCTGCCCAAGGCCGACATCGTTCTGATCACTCATGAGCATGGCGACCACCTCGATCCCAAGGCACTGGACCTGATCCGAAAAGAAGGGACGAAGATCGTTCTGACGAAGACGTGTGCCGAACGAGTTGCCGGCGGCCTGGTCATGAAGAACGGCGACGTGCAGACCATCGACGGCCTCAAGATCGAGGCGGTGCCCGCGTACAACATCGTTCACAAACGTGGCGATGGACAGCCCTACCATCCGAAGAGCGTCGGCAACGGGTACATCGTGACGTTTGGCAAACTGCGGGTCTACATTGCAGGCGACACCGAGAACACGCCTGAGATGAAGGCTCTCAAGAAGATCGACATCGCGTTTCTGCCGATGAACCTGCCCTACACGATGACGCCGGAGATGGTGGCTGATGCGGCCCGGGCTTTCAAGCCGAAGATCCTCTACCCGTATCATTACGGGCAGACCGATCCGAAGAAGTTGGTCGATCTGCTCAAGGACGCCAAAGATATCGAGGTCCGCATCCGCAAGATGCAGTGATGGCAGCGAAATGACCGACGAAGCCGGAGTGCAAGCACAAAACAGAAGGTTGTCTCGCTCGAGAAGACTCGTACTGGCAATCGGGGCGGCCCTCGTGGTCGCCCTGGTGTGCTTTGTCGTTCTCGCGATCCTGCCCAAGCCTGAGGGGCCACGTTCAAAGGCCCCCCTTCGCAGTTTCCTGACCGGAGTCGGCGTCCTGGGTGTCGCCGCGCCCCTGTGTATCGGCGGATCCGCGCTTAAGCAGCGATTCGCTTCATCGCCCTATTTCGAAGGGACGTTCATCGCCACCGTGCTCAGTGTGTTCGGCTTCGTGTGCCTCGCAGCCGGTTTGGCCTGCATCATCCTCGGCGCCTACGACCTGATCGCCCCGCTGCTTTCCCCGTAGGGCGAGCATCCGCGCTCGCCCAGTCGTGCGGGAAGGCACGGGTGACAGACTGCTATCCCGCCAGCAATCCATCCAGTACTTTCGTATACTCCCCGCGAGGCCGCAGACCCACCAGACGCTCTGTCTCACTGCCCTTCTCGAAGAAGATAACGGCCGGGATAGCCTGAACACCATACTGCTGGGCCAGTTCAGGCGCATGCACCACGTTCACCTTGCAAATCACCGCTCGGCCCTGATAGTCCTCGGCGAGTTCTTCCACAGTCGGGGCCAACCGACGACACGGTGGACAGGAATCTGAATAAAAATCGACCATTACCGGCTGTTCGGCCTTCAATACCTGATGTTCGAAGTCGGCTACACTCTGAATCTGCACGGCTGCATACCCCTTTACTTTGCCTTCGGGATTCGCTCGGGTGGAGGCTCCGGAAAAGGCGATCATGCCGCCCATAAGGGCACCAATAAATGCCCCCCGGTACGGGTTCGCCGTCAGCGGGCACGTCCCGCTGGAGCACTTCCCGAAATATCCCATCATCGCTCCGAGGCCGCCCCCAATCAGCAGCCCCAACGTCAATTGAACAAGTATCGCTCTCTGCATCGTAATCTCCGGATTCTGGTTGGACACGTGGTCACAGAACCGTATCCAGCAGTTCCAAAGCCTCTCTGACCTGCTTGACGCCGGAATCATCGAGGCGGTCACAGATACGGCTCTCACAGACCTTCATACGGTCCATGATGCGCCCTTTCATTCGTTTGCCCTCTTCTGTCAACGCGATGTCAAGTGCCCGCCGGTCATCGGCCCGGACCTGGGTCGCAACGTATCCATCCACCACCAGGCTGTTTAACACGCGGCTACCCCGCGAGGGCGACAGACCCATCCGGCGGGCGAATTCACAACCGGGAAGCTCGGTCCCTTCGTCCAAAACGATCAAGCCGTTGAACTGAGCGGCCGAAATCCCTAACTGCTCCCGAATCTGCTCCTCGTTGCACTGGCATTTTCGCTTGATCGCGAGAATCAACTCGAAGAATCGTCGGTTCATGCTCCTATCTACTCCCCGGCCATTTATTTGTTCGTAGCACTAGTTGCTACTAGCAATAATATCAAACAAGTCGACCCGATACAAACAAGAAATCCAGATTCGCTGAAGAACGGCCGTCTACGCCGAGTGCGACATGGCCTGAACCTTGCCCAGGGCTGAAAGCGTGAAGACCAGGGGATAGAGTTCCTCGAAATACCAGAGTTGTGCAAAATACAGGCCGATTGGCGACGCCGGGAGCAATCTACCCTCTTCGGTACGCGTGATAAGCCAGTCGGCTCCGCGCGACAAAGCCTTGGAAATCCCCGAGTTAGGTGCCGTATCCTGTTGGAGAGACTCAGCTAATGCATCTATGGCCAACGCGGTCTCTTCGATGGACGAGGCGATGCCGGGCGCTCCACCCCAACCCCCGTCAGTATTCTGGGCCGACAACAACCAGCCTCTGGCCCGGTCCATCGCCGAAGCCATCCGCTCTCGTTGCATAGCCGGAACGCGAGACAGATGCGTCAGAACCCGACTGGTACCATAGACGGGGTTCTCCTTGTCGGTCACGGCCTGATTCCCAAACCACAGAGGCACCCAGGAACCATCTGCCCGTTGAGCAGCCATGAGAAACTCCATGGCTCTGGTCATCGCATCGCCAGTTCGTCGCTTCAGATCGGCAGGCAACTCAGTCGCCCAAACGCCCATGGCGCCGAGGCCGTGAGCGGTGATATCCGGGGCGCTTCGGTCGAAGGGCAGCTTCGTCCAACCTCGGCAAAACGTCGGGATACCGCCATCCGCATTTTGCAGATCCAGCAGCCAATTCGATGCCCACCTTCACAGCCTGGGAAACGTCCGGGTCTTTGGCGTCCAGGTGGTGCAAGGCGAGCAAGGCCCCGGCTGTGTCGTCGGCGTCAGGCACCGCTCCGGGTAGGTCCGACCACGCCCAGCCCCCCGGTGCCGCCTGCGTATAGGGATGCACATTCTTTGTACTGGCACGCGAGCAGCCAGTCGAGCAATGGCTGTCGTATCGAAGCGTCGAGCGCTGGCTGATGCGCTCCCCGCGATGCTGTCAGCGCCGCAATGGAGAGCGTCGTGCCCCAAACCGCGAGGTTGGTGTCGATGGGCCAACTGCCATCGTCACGAATGGAGGCGACCAGGAATTCCACGCCTTTGGCAGCGACCGGATGATCGTCCGGTCCGCACGAGGCGAGGCTCATGACAACGAACGACGTTAGAGGCGCTGCTTCGAGAAACCCGCCGTTACTCGGCTGGAGTGTCGTCAGGACATCGAGACTTCGTCCTCTTGCCAGATGCCGGACGAGCTGCAGCCACCGGACAACGAGGCTTGCGGTGCTCGTACCGGGCCTGTCCCATGGCGATCAGAGCAGGCAACGCATAGCTGACTACAGGTAGCCGCAGCCATTTGAACAATTGATGAGGCAATACCGCCAATTCAAACGGCAGTGGCTTGATGCTTCGCCACGCCTGTGGTCCGGCACCGAGTCGTCCTGCCAGCGCACACATCGTCAAGATTGGAACGGAGAACGTGCGGTCCTTACCGTATTGATCGGTCACCGCCTTGGCCAAAGCCGCAGGTTCGAGCGAGCCGACTTCGCGACGAAGCCAGGCCTCGGTCTTTTCCACGGCACGACGACAAGGCGGCGGCGCATTGGAGACGGCCATCGCCGAGTAACACAAGAGCGTCGTACTGAGATTGCTTGGACTCTGAACGGTGTCTCCCCAACCGCCGTCGATGTTCTGATTTTCGCAGAGCCAGTACAGGCCATGATCGATCAGCTTTCGATGCCTCTGGGCATCGACCTGAGCCAGAGCGAAGACTGCGGTGGCCGTCGAGAGAGCACTGCTGGAGAGATGGCCCACCCAATGGCCCTGGGCATTCCTCAACGCCAGTAGACGCTCGCGGAGCGTCGCCATGGTTCGATTCAAGCGATCTTCGTCGATCCGTATCATGACCCGACCAGGTCACCAAGTGAGAGCAACCCATAGTAGGTGTATTCACAATCCAGCACATCATCGGCCGGGTGGCCCCGGAAACCACCCTGCGTGCTCCACAGCACATCGAGATAGTCCAGGTTCCTCTCCCGGATCTCGTCCATGTCCACACCAACCAGTGTCAGTGCGTGCAACGCGGTCGCCGTGGAGAGCAGATCGGGAATCGCCATGTCGGGCCCGAATGGGATGGCCGAGAATCCGCCACAGCGTTCGGCCCGTGCCGCCAACCATTGAAGGGCCGACTCCGGGACAAACGCCTTGAGATAGTGAAAGATCGTGATCGCGGCCGCGGTGGCGGCCGTGGCGCTGACCGTCATCGTCGGCTCGTTCGAAAAGCCGCCGTCAGCCATCTGAAGGGAATAGACGGATTCCAGCATGGCCGTCGGCTCCAGATCATCGACCTGGAGGTCCTGGCAAATCCCCAACGCGAGAAAGCTGCCATAAACGTGCCCACGCTCGGCGCCGGGCGAGCTACTGAAACCACCGTCGGCCGCCCGGAACTCCATCAGATGCCCTGCCATGGCTCGTCGCACATCGGAATCGACCGGCTCGCCGGTGTGATCGGCCATGTTGGCCCGACACCGAACCAGAGATGCAAGGTGGACGAGGTCCAGGGACTGCCCCACCTCGAAGCTGAGAAGATACTCGGCGACGCGCTCGTATGCGATTCTCACATTGAGTGCCATCGAGGCTTCCAAGCCGAAAACCGTGTAGTAGAGATCGCTCTGCCCATCGCGGCCCTGGAATCCTCCGTCCTCGCTCAGATGACGAGCGAAGAACTCCCTGACCACCTCGACGGAGTCGCCCAGGGCGTCGCGGGCTCTGCTCACGGCCTTACGCATGTCAAGACGGATCGTCATACTGGCTATCCCGTTTCTTACGATTCACGGGGCGCAACGACACTCGCTTGCCCCGTCATTTCTTCCGCAGGCTCGCCTCCCGCCACCTGAAGCGCTACGATCATCTGTCGGGCCTCGTGCTTCAACTTGGGCAGATGCCACCCGAACAGCGCTGCGCCAACGACGCATGAGGCCCCACCCACGATGACGGTCGCCGGCGCACCGATATGATGCGCAAGTGTGCCGGCCAGGAGCGATCCGCAGGGAGCCATGCCCATAAACATCATCGAGTATACTGCCATCACGCGTCCCCAAAGCGCATCCGGCGTCAACATTTGAATCAGCGTATTCGACGCCGCCATCTCGATCATCATGGAGAACCCTGCCGGTACCAGCAATGCCGCTGAGAGCCAGAACGAACGAGACAGCGAGAACAGGATCAGGCTCACCCCGAATCCGCCCGCGGCCAACGCAATCCAACGGCCCAATCCGCGAAGCCCTTTCCGGGCCGCCAGAACCAAGGCACCGACCAGTGCGCCTGCTCCCGAAGCCCCCATGAGCAACCCGAGTCCGCGCGGGCCACCGTGCAGGATCTGGTCCGCGAAGATCGGCATCAACACAGCATAGGGCATTCCCATGAAGCTGACCAGCCCCAGCAACAACAGCAGTGCCCGAACGGGTCCGGCGTGTTTGACATAACGGAATCCCTCAATGATGCTCGCCAACGCGGAGCCGTGCAATGGCACGCGTGCCGGTGCCGTCACGTTCATCAGGAGCAGGCACGCAATCACGGCAGTGAAGCTAACCGCATTGACCAGAAAGCACCATCCCTCGCCCACGGTGGCCACCAGAATGCCCGCCACCGCGGGGCCGACGATCCGTGCCCCGTTGATCATCGAGGAATTCAAAGCGATAGCGTTGATCAGATCGTCCCGACCGACCATATCCACCGCAAAGGCCTGCCGAGTCGGGATATCGACCGCATTGACCACCCCGAGGAGCGAGGCCAGGACGAATATGTGCCATACCTGTACATGGCCTGTGAGGGTCAGGCCAGCCAGAACAAACGCGAGGAGCATCGCGGTGGTCTGTGTGCCGATGAGAATGCGATGTCGGTTATACCGGTCGGCGATCGAGCCACCGAGTGGGGCCAGGAGAAACACCGGGATCTGACTGGAAAACCCGACGAATCCTAATAGCATCGCCGACCCGGTCAGCCTGTAGACCAGCCAGGACTGCGCCACGGCCTGCATCCACGTGCCGACGAGGGAGATCAACTGGCCCCCAAAGAAGAGTCGGTAGTTTCGGTGCCGAAGGGCCCGCACGACATGCAGGAGTCCCGCTCTCGTCACGACCTGCTGGTTTCCGCCTGGACTGCCCCCACGATTCCTCACGCCAGCCGCCTCAGTCATGGCGCATCTGACGCTGAGAGAGAGGGTCGTTGCAGCACCCCATGATCTCGAAATCGTTGAATATCTTGCCCACGACGCGTCGCAGCAAGCCCTTGAGATCGGCGTTCTTCAGCGTGATCAGCGAGCCAATGGCCGCAGACTTGTACGTCTCCATCAGGCGAAACGCCGCAAGCTCAACCTCCGGAGCTGAAACGATCTGCTGCACCTGCTGCCGATCGGAGTCCGTCGCGGACGGGGCCCACTGGCGCTCGATTCGGCTTCGCGTCGCTTCGTCGGCCATCTCATAGGCCAGGGCCAGCAGGACGGAAGGCCGTCGGCTCGCGCACAGATCGATACCTTCCGGGCTGCGAAGATCCTCCAGATCATCACGAATCTGGTACGCGATGCCAAGAGAGTCACTGTATTGCTTGAGCACCTCGCCGATTCTGTCATCGCAATCTGCAAGGATCGCTCCGAGCCGCAGAGCGACCTCAAAGGCCGGCGCGGTCTTCATCCGGAAGATCTCCACCACCTCTGCAACCGTCAGCGGCTTCGGTGTTCGAGCCCACGTCAGTTCACGACCCTGCCCCAGACAAAGCGTGCGATGCCCCTGCACGGCTGCGTTCAGAAGTCTCGCTTTCTGCCCGTCCGTCCCATCGGCCTCGACAAGCAGGCGATAGCCCTCGCCCAAGAGCAGGTCGCCGATATTCAACGCGACAGGAACACCATACTCTGAGTGAAGCGTTTGTTCGCCATACCGCTGCCCGTCGCCATCTTCGATATCGTCATGAATGAGTGATGCCTTGTGGAAGCATTCCACGGCAACCGCGATCCGGTGCAAGTCCTTGTCGGTCGCCAGCGAACCGTCGGACGAAAGGGCCTTGTGCGTGCAGACGGCCAGGAAGGGCCGCCAGCGCTTACCCGCCTTGGCCATCCAACTGAGGGCCACCTGCTCAGTCTGGTCGGCCTTCGGCGCAATCGTCTGTGCAAGGACATTTGGCGAGAACCAGTCGTTGACCTGCTGATGCAACGTATCCAGGTCGAGACGCCTGGTCTGGTCGTCCGTCGTCTGGTAGATGGCCTCCCAGAGCCAGTCGAGATCCACGCTGGTATCGGAGCAACCGTCTCGCAGGAGCGGAATGGCGATGCCGGGAACCGCTCCGGCCTCCATATACGGAAACACGCGCTCCAGCACCGACAGACAGCTTGCGCCGACCACCGCCTCGATCCGTCCCGTTTCGATCAGGCCCATCACCACGGGCGATCCTTCCGCAACCAGAACCGCATAGCCCAATTGTTCCGCCTGGCTCTGCAACTCGCCGATGGCGCATCGTCCGCATCGCTCGCAGAGCAGACCGAGATCGTCGAAGCTGGCCGGACATTCGGTGGAGCTGCGCAGGCACTTGGGCAATAGAAGGAGACGCTTATCGTAGGGAATGGCCGCTACGGTTTCACGCCAGACTTCATTGTTCAGGAGCACCGCCGTGTAGTCGGCGTACTTGCGGTCCATGCCGGCCTTCTGGAGAACGGCGTCGGTATGAGCCCGCACTTCGTCCAGCGACAGCGGTGGAACGGGCTGATGAGTCTCGACGTATTGGCGAATGGCTGCGAGCAGCGCGTCACGCGCCTGCTTCGTCTGCGGGACGTTGTCCTGAGGCGGCCTGACAGACCTGGCCGCGGTGACACCATCACGAGGCATACACCTGCTCCTTATCAATCCCCACCGGGATGGACCGATCCATCTGCCTCTGCAATGTCCTGAAGGTCCGTCGCCAGGTCATAACCTCTCCATGTCCCAGGGTCTGCATCAAGGCGCGTCTGGCCCATGACACGCCACCTGCGCGTTGATTGTCCCAGAACAGCTTGGGAACCATCTTGAAATTCTGCTCGTAGCACGTTCGATAGAGATCCAAATGCTCGGGCGTCATTTTGGCCAGGGTGAATCGCTCCCGGTCGGCGGCTTCGCCCGATGCCATCGGCTCGTAGAAGATGGGGAAGATCACCGCGTTCCTGGCCGCCAGGTCTTTGACCAACTCGAGCGTCGCAACGACGTCGTCCCGAGTCTCTCCGGGCATCCCGAGCAGGACGCTGATCACCGGGAAGAACCCGCATCGTATCGTACGTTCCGCCACCTCGCGAACCATCTGAGCCCAATCGTCCGGGTCGAAGGGCGCGACCTTGCCCGGGCTATTGGCGGCGACCAGATGCCCGTTGGCACTTTCGACGCCCATATTCACCCATAGATAATCGCTGGGTTGCTCCCAGGTCAAGAGGCGCCGAATCTCTCGGAGTTGCTCGTCCGTCAGTTGCAGAATCGACGTGACATTGGCGTGGTCGATCTGCATGAACGAGAGTCCCTCGATCTGCCGCATACTCTCCAGCAAATCGCGCAGCTTCTCGAAATCGGGGCGTAGCCCCTTGGCGCCGTAGCGGAAGAAGTCTTCACTGCCACTGACCACCGCCTTGAGACCTCCGGCTACATTGGTCTGAAGGTCGGAGAGAATCGTGTCGGGATCGAGGTGCCTCATCCCATGGCGGGCCATCGCGCAGAACTTGCACCCCCGGCCACAGCCTCGCGACAACTCGATGATTCCCAGCAGGGACGGATCGCAGATCGGCACGATGCGATCGGCCCCGATATCCGCCTCGATCACGTGGTCTTGAGGCACGCGACCATTCAGCAGTTCGGAGAACACCTCAGGGCCCGAACGTTCGAAGTATCCCTGGAAAACCACATCGATATCGACGTCCGGTCGTTTGTCCGCATGGGTAATCCATTGCCAAGCCCCAGCGCCACCGACGACGATCTTGAAGTCGTGCCGGCGTTTCAATGCGGTCAATTGCTCCAGTGTCTCTCGCGTCCAACGTCGGGTGTAGAGCTCACCCTTCCAGAAATTGGACGTCGTCGTATTGCTCATGCCCATCCCGAGCGGATCGCTGGAACTGAAACCGACAACCCTCACCCACGGGCCAATCACGTCGGCCAGCCGCTCGGGCGTCGTACAAACCACGTCGTCCCGTTCCAGCGACGTGTACTTTAGCAGGGCCGATTCGACCCGCCGCAATCCTAAAGGGACAGTGCGGGCGCGTCCGTCGGCATCCGTCGGCACAGGCCGCGCGAGGAAGTGACGCATGAACACTTCAGGCACCTGGGTCATCTGCATCGTGGCAAACATGCCATCGAAGAGAATCCGATAGTTGGCGCTGAGCGTCCGGTCGGCCACGAGAACCACGGCCGGTCTGAGCGGTGATCTAGGCATCGTCACCCTTTCTCTCGACGCCGTCGTCACCCGATCCGTCCTGCCGCCGATTCTTATGAGCCTGCGATCGGATGCGCTGTAGTTCCTCGCCGGAAAGCGATGTGAGAACGTCGTTCGGAATATCAAGGTCGCGCCGCAGCGCATCAATCGTGGCACCGGAACCGGTCTCAGCCGATTCCTTCTCCTCCGTCGAGAATCGTCTCTGCCCAGGCCCGCGCCGGCGGATCTTGTCGTAGACATCGCCCCGCAGCAGGCGGCGCAAATCCGGGGCCGGCTTCTCCTCCGAGTTGGATGGTTGCGTCACGTCATCCCCGTTGATGGGCGGATCGGCATATTTCGGAAAGATGATCGCGTTGGACGGACACATCCGCGCACAGGCCGGGCAATTCGTCTTGCAGCCCGCCGGGTTCTGCACCTCGACCCGACCCTCTTCGGACAATCCATAGACCCCGAACAGGCAGAAATTCATGCACTGCTTGCAGTTCTTGCACAGATCGTAGTCAACCACCGGAAACCAGGGCACCCACCCTTCTTCCTTGTCCGGCAGCGACTCCTCGCCGGCTCCCGTGGGACCCTCACCGGCAAGGATACCATCCAGGATCTCGTCGGCCGACTGGGTCCGCATGTTGAAGAGACGTGTGCTGCTCAAGTCCAACGGGACACCAGCGGTTTCGAACAGCCATCGGACCGCTCGCGGGAAGCAGGCCACAATCGACAGGGGCTCGGCTTGGGCCCAGTGCCTCAGCCGAGGATGGCGGTTGGCGGCCATACCGCATAGATCGGCCACCGCCTCCACAGCAATATCGGCGTCGCGCAGAGAATCGAAAACCTGCTGTTTCGTCGCCTGAGGAATGGTCTCGTAGTGGACGCAGCTACAGAATACCACGTGCGGCCGCTGTTCGGTTTGCCTTACTGTCATCAGTTCAAAGCCCTACCTTACCGTCAAAACCCGCATCGACCCCGGGAGTAGCTTCGAGGACCACGCGTTACATTGCGATCTGTGATTATACTCCATTCAGCCGTGAATGATAGGGCATGTCTCGCATACCGCTTTGGCCGGGCCTGGAACACACATCGAAACGTGGATGCTCGCGACGTCAGCGAAACTCGTCGGCCCGCTCGAACATCGCGAGAATGCGTTCGAGGGCGTCATAAGGCACGGTTCCGATATCCACCGTCAGTTCGTCGTTGCGATTGCTGAGCGTTCGCACGTTCCCGGCGGCATAGAGGACGTTGGAGGCCAGCTTTCGGTGACTCGTGCGCGTCTTGACCTGGAAGGTCGCCAGCGACGGATGGGCCAGGAATTGCACGTCAGAAACCAGCGCCGCGATGGGCCCTCCCCGGCTGTTGCGGCCCAGATCGCTCAATCGAACATGAAACGACTTGGGCGTCCCGGTCAGCAGGGCCACCGACGCATGACGATAGTAGAAATCGCTCTGGGCCTGGGCCGATCCGACGCGGGCCAGTTGCTCCGTCGCTTCGGAAGGCTGATCAGCACCGGGGCAAAACAGGACTTTGGGCTGCTGAGCCAGATAGCTCCTCAACAGCAATCCGAGACCCACCGGCACTCCATCTTCCAGGGACAGCAGGCTCGTGACGTTGCCGGTAACCGTGTAGAAATTCGAGCCGGTCACCGGGCGACCCGATGGCCCGAACGGAATCGTGTCGTCGAAATCATGGGCGTACACGTGGATCGCCGAGCCGATCTGGCGAAGATTGGAGGCACACACCGCTCGCGCGCCTGGAATCGAGCCTGCTGCAATGCAGGCGACAGAATCGCCAACAAGACCGCTATGATGGCGATCACCACCAGCAGCTCAATCAGGGTAAAGCCCCTGCTCACAGCGACGCCATGAGGCGTTCTTCGCAACGTCCCAACAGAATATAGGACATTCTTGTCCAGGAAATCTGTTCCTTATCTAAGTGCCGGTTCTGAGGCAGACAGCGACCTGGCCAGACGCACATCGTCGAGATCCCAGAACCCGCCCGCTTGACCGGCCGAGCGGATCGCGATCCTGATCTGCTTGCCCACCCAGGCATCGTCAGCCTGGACCACTGGTACATATACGGAGAAATCCGTCAGCTTGGTCGAGACTTGTTCAGGCGCTTCGACGACTTGCTGCGCTACGTCCACGATCTCGTCACCATCTCTGTACTGCAACACCAACTCGAGGGTATCCATTGGTTCGGCTTCTGACGGTGGAAAGCGACTCGAAACACCGACCGCTACCGTCAAGCGGTAGGCACAGCCGACCTCGAAGCTGTCCGGCACGTCCTGTTCGAGAGCATTTCCCTGCTCGGACCCGAGGAACGCCAACTGACTTCCATCGGCGTTGATCAAGCGATCGGGACTGCCCTCCGGCGTGTTAGCGAATACCCCCGTGTTGGTGCTGCCTTCGGTATCGACGTCGAGTTCGACCCACCCCTCCACAAAGGGAAGAGCACGAACCCGTTCACATCTACTACGGGCGACTCGAAGGAAGGGTTCTCGATCGCAATCGCGACAGGTAGCGATTCGGTCAGACGCACGTTGTCCAGATCCCAGAAGCCCCCCGCCACCCCCGATGAGCGGATGGCCACGCCGATTGGCTTGCCCGCCCACACATCGTTGGCATCGACCGGAGGCAGATAAGTGGAGAAGTCCACCAGTTGCGTCGAAGACAAACCGACCGCGTCGAGGGACCGGCTGGCAACCTCCACCGAGTTCGGCCCATCGACGGCGTAGAGCACGAGATCGACCGAGTCGACGGGGTCTGCGGACGAAGGCGGGAACATCGCGGAAACGCCGGCGGCTATCGTAAGCCTGTAGTCACAACCCACATGATAGACCACATCCAGCACCTGCTCGAATCCATTGCCTTCCTGCGAACCGAGAAAAGCCAACTGGTTCCCATCGGCGTTGGACAGGTGGTCTGGACTGTCGGCAGGCGTATTGGCGAAGACGCCAGTGTTCGTGCTGCCTTCGGTATCGACGTCAAGTTCCGTCCAGCCATCTGCGAAAGGCAAGGCACCGAATCCGTTCGGATCAACCATCGGAAACTCGAAGGACGCATTGTCGATCCGTACTGACACGGGCAACGACTCTTCGAGCCGCACATCGTCCAAATCCCAGAAACCACCTGCCACCCCTGCCGAACGGATCGCCACACCGATCGTTTTGCCCGCCCAAGCATCGCTCGCCCGAACCTTTGTCAGGACAACCGAGAAATCCTTCAACTGGATGGAGGACAGACCACGTGCCTCGATGCGCCGGCTCGCAATCGGGATGGCGTTGGGGTCGTCGACATAGTAAAGCACCAATTCGATCGCATCGGCCGGTGACCCGGAGGAAGGTGGAAAGAGCGCCGACACGCCCACAGCGACGGTCAGACGGTACTCACGACCGGTTTGGTACACATCATCCAGGATTTGCTCGAAGCCATTACCCTCCTGCGAGCCGAGAAAAGCCAGCTGGTTTCCGTGGGCATTACTTATGTGGTCCGGAAGGCCTTCCGGCGTGTTGGCAAAGACACCGGTATTCGTGCTGCCCTCGGTATCGACGTCGAGTTCCGTCCAGCCATCCGCAAATGGCAGCGCCGCGAAGGCATTCGGATCCACCACGGGAGACTCAAACGATGCGTTTTCGATGGGAATCTGGACGCCCTTCACATGGACAGTGGTCCCGAAACCCATTAACATTAGTGCGACCAGACCAGCAATGCGACGCCTCATCCGTTTCCTCCTCTGTATTCCAATCGACACCGTAAGGCGTTACCTCCAAAACCTTTACGGACACACCACGGACGCTTCAATATCATGCATCGGACACCTTCACTGACGCATCCGATCCCGGTTTCCGGTCCCGCTTATACCCCCTGCGAACAGCTATGGTTCGACACGGGCCGACAATTGCCTGGACCTCGCCCCACGGCTACGATCCGGCACGGATATTGTAGGCCAGCAGCGCGTCCCCATGGCGAATATACAACCGTCCATTGGCAATCGTCGGATGGGCCCAATGCTCGTTGGTGCCGGCCGAGACCGTGAACTGGCTCACCGGCTGGTAGGCCTCGGGATCGGCCTTCGCAAGAATCACTGTCCCATCCTGCATATAGACGTAGAGCATGCCGTCGGCGGCAACAACGACCGCCATCTTGGTGGCCGGAGCGTTCCACTTCGCTTCGCCCGTCTTCAATCCAGACAGACCAGCCCACGATTGCCACTTCTCGGCGGTCCGAGTAGATATACCCATTCCACCAGAAGGTGGCCTGCTGGGGCAGTCCAGCGTCTTGTCGGTCCACTTCGCGGCTGATTTGGACAACGGCGGCGGCGTTCCGCCCGTGCCCATTCCCGACGAAACGTAGGCCATTCCGTCATTGTACAGCACGGGATTGGGTTGACGCCCGCGATGAGGGTATTCGTGGAAACAGACGACCTCGCCCGAGTCGGCATCGACGGCCACGACGCTGTTGGCCAGCATCGTGAGGACCAGACTCCGGCCGTTCTGGCGGACCAATCTGGCAGAGCAGTACCCCGATGGTTGGCCCAGGCCTTTGCTCGTCCAGATCGTCTCACCCGTGTCCTTGTCCAGGGCTACGAGCGAAGCG
>CAVSCO010000097.1:0-39997 GCA_963726475.1 uncultured Phycisphaerae bacterium
TATCGTAAGGCCCTGGCCCTGCAAGCCACTGGCCAAGCAACCGCCCGGACTCGACCTTCTGGTCCCCGCTTTGGTGGCAGGCGTCTACGGAGGCGTTCTGGCCATCCTGGCCATGAAGTTCCTGCCGACCTATTTCGGCTGCCCGTAGCACAGCCGCAGCGCGAGCGATCTCTCTCTATCCGATCACGCGGGTCAGAATATCGTCGACTCGTGCAAATACGTCGCCCGGGGCATGGCCCCGGAGCGCTTCGGGTGTCGTGTAGCCCCAGGAGGCGCCGCCAAAGGCGATACCCACATCCTGGGCGGCCTGGTGGTCGCGGATCTCGTCGCCAATATAGATCGCCTCACTTTTCGGAATGCCGCTTTGGCGCAGGATCTTCTTGAGCTTCGCCTCCTTGCCAAAGACGGAGACGCCGCACTCATAGTAGGCGACCAGGCCCGCCAACTGTGCCCCGAGAACGTGCCGGATATTGTCGGCCGAATTCGAGCTGACCACGGCCAGCGTCACCCCCGCCTCTGCCAACCGCCTCAGCACGCTCTCAATCCCCTCGAACAGGGAAATCTTGTCAATTTCGTGCCCCATCATCTTTCGCATATGTCCGGCGATCAAGGGGATCTTCCAGAGAGGGACACCGAGGTACTTCAGCACGGCCCGGGCGTCGAGACCGCGCATGACCTCGTATTCGCTCGGATCGACGTGCTTGAAATGGTACTTGTCCGCGATCGTATTGAGCGCACCGGCGAACCAGCCGAACGTGTCGCCCAACGTGCCGTCGAAATCGAATATGATGAGCCTGTACTTCACAACGATACGCCGTATCTCCGCCAGTGCCGCAAACAAGACCTTCGCGACGCGACCGCTCGCACCGCAGCCCGCGTGAAATGTCGCCATCCTATGGTCAATTCCGTCCGGAGGCAACAGAAATACCTGCCTTGCCGTGGACTATATGTGTGGCAGCCTCAAACGCCTTGGCGTTTGGGGATGGGTCCTGTGGTCTGGGCCATTGCGTTCGCATCGGGCAAGCTCATGCGCCATCCCCAAGGCTGTGCCTTGAGGTTGCCACGCGTATGGGATGTGCGAGGATTGCATTTGAGGGTCGATGGTCTACAATGGCGATGGACCGAAGTCCGTTGAAGTCTCATAGAGTACGGAGGAAATCGATGCGCCGTAGCCAGTATCACCCGCCCTTCCACATCAGCGCGATAGTGATCGCTCCATGGGCTGTCCTGTTGCTGTCGAGTCTTTCCATGTGCGCCGCCGGCGAACCGCAGAGCATGAGCGATGCCTGGGTGGCCACCGATGCCCTGGGACGGAAGCTGCCGATCCATGCGGATGTGGGCAATCCACGTCCGAATCGGTACGTCGCGATGTTCTACTGGACCTGGCACGTCGATGGCAAGACCGACCTGGGCCCGGCCAACGTCAACGAGATCCTCACACGCTATCCCGAGGCCATCAACGACTACAACCATCCCATCTGGAAAGAGGTGGGTCACATCGTGGGATACCACTGGAACGAGCCCCTGTTTGGCTACTATCGCGGGACCGATCCGTGGGTCTATCGCAAGCACGCCGAGATGCTCGCTGATGCGGGGGTGGATGTCGTCGTCTTCGACTGCACCAACGGAACGTTCACGTGGAAAGAGGCCTACGACGTGCTCGGAGAGGTCTGGATGGCCGCCCGGCGGGATGGGGTCAAGACGCCGCAGATCGCCTTCCTGTGCCCGTTCGCCCCGCACGACGACAGCCGCGTCAACATCACCAAGATCTACGACGACGTCTACAAGCCCGGACGGTTCAAGGACCTGTGGTTCTACTGGAAGGGTAAGCCCCTGATCATGGGCTATCCCGACAACCTGCCCGAGCCGATCAAGTCGTTCTTCACGTTCCGGCCCGGTCAGCCCGACTACCGCAGAGGCCCTTCGCGGCCCGATCACTGGGGCTGGCTGGAGGTCTGTCCGCAGCATGGCTACGTCGAGACGGCCCCTGGCAAGTACGAGGAGGTGACCGTAGGCGTGGCGCAGAACGCCACCGACGTGCTGGCACCAGCGGCGATGAACGACCCCAAGGGCTCTTACGGACGCAGCTACACGAAAGCCCATGGTTTCAACCACGACCCGAACGCAACTGCCTACGGGCTGAACTTTCAGGAACAGTGGGACTATGCGTTGAAGATGGACCCCGAGCTGATCTTCGTGACCGGGTGGAATGAGTGGATCGCGGGCCGGTACAAGGAGTGGCAAGGCACGGAGAATGCCTTCCCCGATGAGTGCGACAACGAATACAGCCGGGACATCGAGCCGATGAGAGGTGGCTTTGGCGACAACTACTACCTTCAGCTCGTCGCGAACGTCCGCAGGTACAAGGGCGTACAGGCCCCCGCCCCGGCTTCGGAACCGGCTACGATCGCTATCGACGGGAATTTCGAGTCGTGGGCCGGCGTGCAACCGGAGTTTCGCGACCACAAGGGCGACACGATGCACCGCAATCACCGAGGCTATGGCAAGACGTTCTACGCGGACGCGTCCGGACGAAACGACTTCATTGCCTCCAAAGTCGCGCGGGATACGGAGAATCTGTACTTCTACGTCGAAACGGCCGAGGCGATCACGAGCCCGACTGATCCCGGCTGGATGACACTGCTGATCGATATCGACCGCGACAAAGGTACCGGGTGGGAAGGCTATGATTACGCGATCGATCGCAAAGAGCCGGACGGGAACGAGGCCACCCTGGAAAGGCACCAGGATGGATGGAACTGGTCCGAGATCGGCAAGGTGGCGTTCCGCGTGAAGGGCGATCAGATGGAGCTTGCCATACCGAGAACGCGGCTCAACCTGCCTTCGGACGCGCCACTGGATTTCGAATTCAAGTGGATCGACAACGTGCCTGGCTCAGGCGATATCATGGACTTCTACAGTCATGGCGACGTCGCCCCGAGCGGACGCTTCAATTACCGCTACCACACACCTTGATGATGTGTGCAGGTGTGTGGAAATATCACGGCTTCCGGGTGGCAGCCTCAAAGCGTAGCGCAGCGGAGGTTTGGGGATGGCGGATTTTGTAGCCACTTCGTCGGCCGAACGCCTCATGATGTCCGAACCATCCCCAAACGCCAGGGCGTTTGAGGCTGCCACACAGGAACCCGTGTTGTTGAAAGAGAACGTTTGGGATGCGTGGGTGGAGAACCCACTCTACACATGGTTGACGACGTGTGTGGCCAGCGTGTTGATTGAGCTTGAACGGCCATTCGCCCGCCCGTATACTGGCACGCAATTCGCTATCCAGCTTCGATGGTGTGTGGTGCACACCCTACTGGGAACGTATGAGAGATTTCAGCAAGACAAAACGAGTCGTCATCAAGATCGGGACACATACGCTGACGAAGGATACAGGTATCGACGCGGCGTATTTCCGAACGGTCGCTGCGCAAGTCGCATCGCTGCTCCAGTCGGGCAGGCAGGTAGTCATCGTCACCTCCGGCGCCATCGGCATGGGGGCCGGCCAACTGGAACTGGCGGGCAAGCCCAAGGACATGAAGATGCGTCAGGCGTGCGCCGCCATCGGCCAGCCTCTGCTGATGCAGGAATATCGCAAGGCCTTCCTGCACCACGATGTCACGGTGGCCCAGGTACTGGTAACCGCCGAGGTGCTGAACAACCGCAAGACCTATCTCAATCTTCGCAACGCGATCGAAACGCTACTGGATATGAACATCGTCTCCGATCCTCAACGAGAACGACTGCGTCAGCACCGCCGAGATCGGCACCGCATTCGGCGACAACGACAAGCTCAGCGCCCTGGTCGCCAGCAAGATCGATGCGGATCTGCTGATCATGCTGACCGATATCGACGCCTTATACGACAAGGACCCCAACAAGCACAGCGACGCGAAGCCGATCTCCAGCGTGTTCGAGATCACCAGCGAGATCGTGCGCAATGCGGGCGGCTCGGGCAGTCGGCACGCCACCGGGGGAATGAGGACAAAGATCGAGGCGGCGCGAATCGCCTCGCAGGCAGGCTGCCGGCTCGTGCTGGCCAACGGCCGGGCCAAAGACGTCATCGACCGGATCACGGCAGGCGAAGAGATCGGCACGATCTTCATGCCCAAGCGCAAGCTCAGCAACCGCGCGAGGTGGATCATCAACAGCCAACCGGCCGGAACGGTGCACATCGACGAGGGTGCGATGCAGGCGTTGCGCAATCGCAAGAGCCTGCTGCCTTCCGGCGTCGTTTCAGTCGAAGGGGACTTCCAGGCGGGTGACGTCGTCCTGCTCAACGACGCGGCCAAGGCCGTCACCAGTCTGGCCAGCACGCAACTCGAAGCGCTCGCCGGTCAGCACAGCACCGAGATCAAGAAGCTGCTCGGCCCCGATCACCGCGACGTCGTCGCCATTCCCGAAGACATCGTCTTTATCGATTCCTGACCATCGCCAAAGGATAAGCAAGGGTGACAGCCTCAAACGCCTTGGCGTTTGAAACTGCCACCCGGGGATCCAAAATCAAGCGTTCAGCGCTTTGTTCATTCGAGCGATCGTGTCGTCGATCTGCTCGCTGCTCAACATGCCTACGGTGATGGCATCGACCAGTTCGTTCTCGAAGACGAATTTGAGCGATGCGTCTTTCTGCTCAGGGCTGGTGAGCTTGCCGGCCCCGAAGATCTTCATACCGATGATCGCCTTGCCGTTGGCCTTGGCCTGCTTGAGAACGGGGACCACTTCTTCGACCGACGCATCCATCAGGGCGTCGGGGCCCACGTTGTTGATCCGCGCCAGGATCACGTCGACCCACGGATGGCTCGCCGCAACCTTCAACGCGCCGAAGTCATGGCACGACACGCCCACGGCCCGCACGGCCCCCTGGCTCTTCAGCTCATCCAGTTCATCCCGCGCGCGTTTGTGTTCTTCCGCCCAGTTGCTGTTTCGCATGCAGTGCAGGAGGCACACATCGATCACGTCGGTGTTCAACTCCTTGCGGAACCGGTCGATCTCCGCCTTGGCCCCGCCCGAGTAGGCATTCCAGTATTGCGTCTCGGGCCAAATCTTGCTCAGGTACGCGATGTTGTCCGTCTTACTCTGGGCCAATGCGTGCCGGACGTACGGATGCGAACCGTAAAGGTCGGCCATGTCCATGAAGCGGATACCCCGGTCGAGGTCATGGTGAATCAACTTGTCGAATTCCTTCTCCCCCAGCCGGGTATGAGCCGAAGAGCGTCCCCCGCCGTTGTAGCCCGTGCCTTGCGCCAGTCGTGAGACCTTGACTCCCGTCTTGCCGAGGGTCACAATATCGGTCGCGGTCCGCTTGGCCGTCGCCGCCCTGGCCTGCCCCGACGAAAGCCAGTTTGGCCCGACCGCCAAAGCTCCCGCCCCGGCCAGCGCCTGCGCCGAGAAATCGCCTGCGACTATGGTCGTGATCGATGTGGCTCGAATGCTCTGTCATGGTTTGTCCCTTTCACGCGATCGCGTTGAATCCCAGCCGTGCTATCGTCCGAGGCAGTGCATCCGGGAGCCTGCCCCGCCGTCCAAGCGACCTACGCCGCGCACCGCAACAAAGGTCGCGCCGATCGGCATCATTTCGAGCGTTTTGTGGCCAGAATGTAATCCAGCCCAAACATGTGGCTTTTCACTGCCTGAGGGTGGGCCCCCAGAATCGTTACTTCGAGGCGGTTCGTGCCCTGCCTCAGCCGGCAGGTCGGCAGTTTCACGTCGGCCGCAATGACCGAGCCGTTGTAGCCGTCCAGCGAATCGATCTTCGTCTCGCCATTGATGGCGATCCGAACGACACCGTAATCGCGGGCCTTGGTAATGCCCAGCGTCACATCGTAATCCCCCGACTGTTCGATGGGGAATTCCACCACGAGCTTGTCCTTCTCGTTCGCGTGTCGCCACCAGAGTTGACGATTGCCACTCCAGTTGTATTGCGGGAGATTCTGAATCTCCGTGGTGCCACCGGTGCATTCCGCGACCTTGAGCGTTTCGCCCTCGAGGGCGTTCTCGACGTGCCTCGGTTTGACGATGTCTTCCAGTACCCGTGCGACCGGTCGTTTGGCTTCTTCGACGTTGGGCTCGACGTCGCAGGTTGCACCGGGCCTGGCGTACCAGAACGTGGTCGGAGCGTAGTTGATCTTCGTCCGGGCCCAGTGCCACAGCTCCATGTCGAACTGGATCGATTTTCGGAATGGAATCGCATCGAGTGCCCGGTAGCGGCAGTTGACTGTAAAGCCCGGAACGAGGTTGCCGTCGCCACTGGGCTGAGCGTGGAACGGCCGACTCGAAGAATTCCGGCTTGCACCAGGCGTAGCCGTAGTAGTCTTCCGACCCCGTGCCGATGTGCGACGGGAACGACTCGCCATCGACGTAGATCTTCTCATCGCCCTCGCCCCACCAGGTGTTGGCGGTGTTGAACAGCGTCAGCGTATCGCCCACGTATGTGCCCTGGCCCTGGACGGTCACCCAGTTCAGGTCGAGCGCTCCAAGGTCTTTGGCGATCTTGTTCGACTGCGTTTCGATGCCCGCCCACTGCTTCCAGGTGGCGTGGAAATGGCACGACTGGTCGTCCCAATCCCAGGGCCCGCTGAGGACGCGACCGTACGTCAGCTCGACGCGTTGCGAGCCCAAGTTCCTGATCGTGATCTTCGCTTGCTTCTCGAAGGGCATCACCCACCGGCACGACAGAATCCGGTTGATCGAGACGTCGGTGTACCATGTCGTATGAGGACGAATGTGGTAACCGGTCCCGAAGAAGTCACCGATCGGACACCATACGGTTCGCTCTCCATCGAAGGCGATCTCGATGATCGTCGAGCGCAGGGCCTGGGCGAGATCGTCAGCTTTCAACTGGAACTGAAGACCACGAATGGCCTTCGCCCCCTTGAGCGTCAAGGAGCGGTCCTTACCTGACGAGATGCGGCCTTCCAACGTGCTCTCATCGAAACCATCGAAGCCAAAGGGCTTGCTCTGGCTCAGCATCGCCTGGACGCGGGCGATGGTTCCCCTCGGCCCGTTTCAGGACGTCGGCCGAGAACGATTCGACCTCGGTCCCAGGCTCGTACGTGCGATAGTTGATCTGGTAGTAGAGGGCCTCGCCCTTCCGCGCCCCATCGTCCATCAGCACGTCGGTCTCGTACGTGATCTTGCAGCCTTTGGCGTAGGGGATTGGCAGGTACAAGTTGTGACCTCGATGTCGATACGCCGTCTGAGGCGAGACGCCTTGCGACAGTGGCTCACCCACCAGGACCCCACCGCTGATCAAATCGGCCAGGGGCCCTGCGATGGCGGGCTCATCGCTGCCGTCGAAGTAGATGCGCATCGTCCCGTTGCTGAACTCGCCCCCGCCCGGCCCGTGCCAGGTCGCCCAAAACCGCACCACGGCGCCGGGACCGTCGACATCCATCAGCACGCGTTCTTTGTGCCCGTCCTTCTCCTCGACGCGAACGAACCAGCTTCGATCGGCATTGGCCCACCACGTAGGTGAGCCGGGCTCGGTCGAGTTCCGGTCGTAGCTGCTGGCCTGCTTGCAGGTGTAAGCCGGGTTGGGCAGCCGCGCGATCGTATCGCGCTGCACCATCTCCTCCAGCAGCGTCTCCAGCGTGACCGCACCGGAGGCCGTGTTCAAAGCGAACAGGAAGGTGGATAGTCCGACGAGAGCTGTTTTCCAATTCACGATTGTCACCTCGCCCAAAGCATGTGTTGTCGTTGCCGATTCCCAAACGATGACGCATGCCAATCATAGCACAATCGTTAATGACGGGCCACAAGGCGACTTCGTGAAATCCCTCTCGTCTGTCTTCAGATTCGAAGGCAGCGTTCATCTGGACCACAAAGGGTCGTGCGTGGCCGCCTCAAACGCCTTTGCGTTTGGGGATGGTTCCCAGGGCATGGGCCATTCCGTTCGCATCGGGCAGGCCCGTGTGCTGGTGTCATCCGTGCGATCGCGGAACGACGCGTGCGGTTTCTCTATGAAAGCGAAGTGTAGGCTAATATATCTCCTGCGGCGTGAGTTCCAGCCCGCTTAGCCCGATCAGATGAAGTCCGATGTTCCTGATACTGCCTTCCTTGGGGGAATTCTGGGCGTTCAGGTGGTACTTCCGGCCTCGCTTGACTTCGATCGCCCATGATGACCCGTCCACCACCAACTCATGGGGGACTCTCTCCCGCCAGAACCTGTTCGAATCGACTACCCGCCTCAACCCCTCGATGTCCGACGAACCCAAATCGACATCCCGGTCAATGCTCAGTGCTCCAGCTTTGTCACCCTCTGGGATGTCTGCAACCTTCACGTTGAGCATGGCGTGTTCGTTATCCTGAACGAAGACACTGATCAGCACGGGAGGATGAAACGATCGTGACCAGAAGAAACGATAGACTTCCTTGTGGTCACCGCCCCTTATATCAGGGATGTTCACGTCCCCCATCTCCCATAGCCGCTGGCGATAGAAGCTATATCGAAGCTCTGCTATCCCGATGCGGATGCCAAGCCATGCCCCTGCGATCAGCACAATCGCCAGAGAAACGACAAATACAATCACTCGCTTCCGTTTGCTTGTCATGCGAAGAATCATACCACAAGGAGTCCCTACAGGCCACCGGGCAAGTCGGGCAATCGCATCCTGCCCTGCAAGGGACTCGCATCCCATGAATGTCACGTCGCCTATCGAGGCCTATTGTTCTCCACCGGGTGGATGAGCACGGTGTCTCCGAGCAGGTCGAGGGGCCGCAGGTCAAATGGTGGATTGCTGAGGAGGCGTTCGCGGGAAGCAATCAGCTCCTGGTTCGTCTTCAGCTTCTTGACCTCGGCCTGGCGCTGCTGCCGGGTACTGACATACTGCCTATCCACCTGGACGTACTTAATCGCCAGGTCACGGGCCTCTTCGACCGCCTGGATGCGGGCGAGCACGCCGGCCGCGTTGACGTTCTCCGTCACCTCCAGGATGGCAAGCTGCGACAATACCGCGGGCCGAACATCCAGCCGGAATCGTTGCCCGGTGGTCATACTCGCCCGTTCCTTCGCGACGGCAGCGATTCGTGCTTCAATCCCGCGAAGCTCGATCTGGAGCATCTGGCCCTCCTGGTTGAGCTGACGGGTGGCGGCGGCCGCCTCATCGGCGTCGAGGTAGTAGGTCTCCTCCTTCAGTCCGTCTCGATTCCCTTTGTACCGCTCTTCGGCCTCCGTCAAGTCGGCCACGCGCTGTGTCAACTCCTTCCCGTCTTTCTTGAGCTGCGCCAGGTCCTGCTGCAGACTCGCTTGCCTCTCTCTTGCGGCCTGATCCATCCAACGGATACAGGCCGTAGCCATGGCCCGGGCATCGAGCTCACTGGTGGCATACAGCATCACCTCCACCGCATGCTCCTGTTCCGCGATCCGCAGGCATTCCCCAGGGTAATTGCTCAGGAAATCCTTCTGTTCCTGGCTCACCGCGTTCTCCAGGGATCCGCCAAATCCTTGACGAATGCCTTTGTGCAGGTAGCCTACGTTCTCAATCGTTTCCCCTTGGTGCAGGCCAATGCGCAAGCTCGCGGCGTACTTCACGGGTATTGCAGCGCGTGCGCCCGCCCAAGAGATCATCTCCGTAGATCCTGGCCATGGAATGCCATTCGACAGCCGGTCCCGGCGCAACTTCAACTCCCGCTCGGCGGGCTGCTCCGCACCGGCCCACAGCAGTGAAATGAAAGCTGACAGACAGAATGAGACTCAAACACAGTTCTTCTTCGAAACGTTCATGGTGTCCACGCTCCTTTCGTCCAGCGACGACAGTCGCTTCTTCGCTTCCTGCGCGGGCGGGCTGCCCGCGTAGAAACTGGCAATTCGCGTGTAGGCCCGGCGTGCCATGCGCCGGCGCCGGGCTGTGCCGCGAGGATATCGGCGGCCGCCAGTAATTGAGCGGCCTCACCTACGCGTTGGATGCTGAATTCGATGTGATCGGCCGAGGGTTCAGCCACGGGCACCCGGCTACGATCCTTCTGCCACCACAGGGCCCCTGCCAGACCCGCGACCAGTGCGATCGTCGCCGCGACGCGCAGGGGCCAATTGGCATGCCCGCTGCTCGCTACGCCCCGAGTGTCGCCAAGGACGCGCTGCCGAAGGGCCGGCCCGGGCCCCTTCGGACGGTAACGTTTCAGCATCTCTTCCATCTGGTGATCGTCAGCGTTCATTGTTCTCTTCCTGCATCTCCTCTGGTAGTCCCATGGTCCGTCTCAAGCCGTCAATCGCATACCGATAGCGGCTCGCGGCCGTGTTGAGAGAGACGCCCGTCAGAGCCGCAATCGCTGCGAAGGTCTGCCCTTCGTAGACTTTCAGATGCAGCACCTCGCGCTGCTCGGCCGGGAGGCGGCGGATCGCCCGCTCCAGACGTTTCTTCTCGTCCTCGGCGAATATGCTGTGGTCGGCATGCTCCAGAATCGCCGGGACCGGCCACCGCTTGAGCAGACCGGCAAATACACGACGCCTGCCGAGAACGCGATAGCATTCATTGCGAACCGCCGTCCGCAGGTATTCGGCCAGATGCTCGATCCGCGCTGCGTCCGACTGCTTTTCCATCACTTTCGCAAAGGCCTGATGGACGGCATCCTCGGCGGCCCCCGGATCGACCAGGATCATCAACGCATAGCGGTACAAGCTTTCGGCGTGGGTTTCGTAGGTAATCCTCAATCGCTCATCGCTCATATACGCCTGTCCGGGATCGATCCGCTCGTTGACCGCCGCAACCGCCTCTTGACTTCGTACCTATTAGATCATTGAGAGGACGCATTTGTCTAAGAAAATCCCCTTAGGTGGCCCCCAATCAGCCCTGCTTTGAAGTCAGAACAGACACGCCAACTTGTAGGGTGGGTTCTCAACCCACGCGCTGACCCCGTCGAGGCATCTATGACGCGTGGGTCAGGGACCCACCCTAAGGGTTGCGAACGGCTTCGCGAAGATACTGGATTCGGCCGCGCCGGTATTGTATCATGGAGCCTGTGGTTCTTCGGTGTCGCGTCAAGTACCCGAAAGGAGGCGAAAGCGTCGTGAAAGATGAAAGCACTTCCTCCGGTTGTCCCGCAAAGCATCGGTCTGTCCAACGCAAAGCAGGCTATCGCTGGGCCCGCTGGCTGCTTCCGATCACCGGGCTGGCGGCGCTGTCGTGGTTCCTGATCCGGGTCATCCCGAAACCGTCGCGGGCTGCGTATCCATGTCAGAGGACAGCCATGCCCCTGGCGTCGGGCTTCGTCCTCTGGCTGGTGGGATTGATCGGCTCGATCACCGTGTTCAAGAAGGCCAGGCGACTGCTGCGAGAATCCCGCCTGGCGTGGGCGTGCGTGTGCCTGGCTATCGCGGCGGTGATGGGTCTGGTCTCGCTCAGCCATCTGCCCGAGCGTCTGGCGCAGGCGGGCGAACCCTGGGGCCCTCACGAGCCTCTCGGCCAGGCCAGAGGGATTCACCCCGGACGCGTCGTCTGGGTCTACGATCCCAATGCGACCGATTGGGAGGGCTACAACTCGTCGAAGCACTGGTGGGAGGACGACTGCACCGACCTGGCAGTCGTGGAGAAGATGGTCTCGCAGGCGGTGCGGGGCGTGGCCGGCATCAACGACGACGTAGCCGCCTGGGATGCGATCTTCAGGCACTTCAACACCGAGCGAGGTCGCGAGACGAGAGGCTTTCAGGCCAGGCGAGAAGATCGCGATCAAGATCAACCTTACGACGTGCAACGCGACGGGCGAAGAGGTGGACCCGATCACGTACAACAAGAAGGCCAACCACATGAACCGCATCGACAACTCGCCGCAGATGATCCTCGCTCTGCTGCGCCAGTTGACGGACAACGTGGGCGCCGACCAGAACGATATCACCATCGGCGATCCGACCGGGCTGATACCGAACTACTACTGGGAGATACTGCACCCCGAGTTTCCGAATGTGCACTACATGGACAACTATGGCGGTTCGGGCCGGACCCGTGCGGAGTTCTCCGACGTGCCTCTCCATTGGAGCACGGCAGACGCGGACCGTTCGCTCCAGGACTATCTGCCCGTCTCGTTTGCCCAGGCCGATTACATCATCAACTTCGCCATCCTCAAAGGGCATTCCTCCGGCGTGACGCTGTGCGCGAAGAATCATTATGGTTCGCTCATTCGCACACCCAGCCAATCTCTCAGACCGGAATTCCCGGGCCTGCCAGGCGACAGCACATCGCGGCCCTACTACAACATGCACTACAGCCTGCCCAACGTCGGGTGGAGTCCGGGAACTGCTCACTATCGATCTCTGGTGGACCTGATGGGCCATTCGGAGCTGGGAGGCAAGACCGTTCTCTACCTGATCGATGGGCTGTTTGGGGGCTACTACTGGGAGGCTCATCCGTACAAGTGGCAGAGCTGGCCCTTCAATGGGGACTGGCCCTCCAGCATTTTCGCTTCGCAGGACCCGGTAGCGATTGATTCGGTCGGATACGATTTCGTCAACGCCGAATGGCCCAACGTCGTGCGATATGGGCACGCACCGGCGGCCAAGTACGACATGCAAGGCGGCGCCGAGGATTACCTGCACGAGGCGGCTTTGGCCTACGATCCTCCCTCGGGAGCATTCTACGATCCCGATCACAAGGGTGACGTGGCGCGGCTGGAAAGCCTGGGCGTTCACGAGCACTGGAACAATCCCATCGACAAGCAGTACTCGCGGAACCTGGGCACCGGAGAAGGCATCGAACTGGTAAGGCTACACAGCGACCCGCTCGCGGGCGACATGGACAACGACGGCGACGTGGACGAAGACGACCTCAATGCCGATAGCATTGAAGATTCACAAGGGCCATAAGCACCGCATCGGGACGCCAAAAATCGTCATCCCCAAAGCTTCGTTTCACTACGCCTTGAGGCTGCCACGCGCTCGCCAGTATAGTCTGGCACACACCCTGCGTCACGAGACGCCATGCAGTCGCCGGCCGACGGGGCCGTCGAAGTTGGGGGCCGTTTTGAAGGGCTCGAACCGGCCCGTCAAGGCCGCCTGTTTCGTCTTCTCCAGCAGTTTGGCCTGAGCCTGATCGCTCATGGGCTTGAAGGCCCGCGCCGCCGCGACGTTGGCTTCGAGCAGTTCCTCCGACTCCATGCCCGAGACGATGGTGGAGACGGGCTGACTCCAGATGTAATCCAACGCGTCTTTGGGCGTCGTGACATCGGCGCGCAGCACGAACCCACTGGCCATGGTCTTCATCGCGATCACGCCGATCTTACGCTGTGCGAGGATGGGCACCACGTTCTGCAGGAAGCTCTTGTAGTGCGGGTCGAACACGTTCAAGGGCATCTGCACGGCGTCCCAGTGGATAGCCATAGGCGAGCATCTTCAGATGGAGCATCGGATCGCGATGCCCGGTGAAGCCGATGAAGCGAACCTTGCCCTGCTTCTTCGCCAGTTCGGCCGCCTCGATGCCCCCGCCCGGCGCGAAGATCATCTCCGGATCGTCGTCGTAGACGACCTCGTGGAACTGCCATAGGTCGATCACATCGGTGCCCAGCCGCCTGAGGCTGTCTTCGAGGTGCTGCATGGCCGTCTTCTTGTCGCGACCGTGGTGCTTGGTCATCAGGAACACCTTGTCGCGGTAGCCATCGCGAAGGGCCTTGCCCATGAATTCCTCCGAACGGCCATCGTGGTACTCCCACGCGTTGTCCATGAACGTGACGCCCATGTCGATGGCCTTGCGAATCAGCCGGACGGACACGTCCGCGTCGCGACTGCGCGCCGCATGATGGCCTCCCAGGCCCAGCATCGAAACGTTGACGCCTGTGCTGCCAAACGGTCGCGTGGGAACGCCCCCGCTGCCCGATGCGGCTATCGCCTGCGAGACGAGACCGCCCGCACAAAGGCCGTACGCTGTACTCCGGAGGAAACCCCGCCTGGTCAAAGTAGGTTCTGCCATGATTCTGCTCCTTTGCTTGACGCCTGGTCTACCTGACTTGCCACACGACAAATTCGGGCATAACGCTCGAAATTCCGGCCCGGACGCGGTATTCTACGGGCATCGGGCGCGCAGGTTCGATGTGCTCGAAGGAGTGCTCCCAGGATGGACCGTTCCATGACATCGCCGTTCGACGAGGAAATCTCGCTCGCCTCGGAAGAGAAGCGGAGCCGGTGGATGCGCCGGCGTCTGCTCACGTTCTGCGTCGTCTCCATGGTGGCCGCAGGCATCGAACTGGCAGTCCATTTGGTCGCGCTGCTCTTGCAGGGAGGCTCTTTCTTCGAGAACGTCATCGCCCGCTCCGACTACAATCTGCTGCCCGGTCTGGTCACGATCGGCGTGTTTCTCTTCGGCTATCGGCGTGCCAGAGACCGCCGACTCGATCGCGCCACGGTCATTCGATATAGTTTCTGGTTGATCGTAGCGGCCGGCGTCCTGGCCTTCCTGGTTCGTCCGCTGTTCGCCGCTTTTCCACTACGAACCCTCATGAGCAGCCTGCCCGCCGAGCCGGCAAACGGTCAGCCCTCGCTCGTCGGACGCGTCCTGATGATTCACCTCGTCGGCGCACTGTTCATCCCCTGGACCGTGCGCGAGGCCGCTCAGGTCCTGGCCGCACTGTGCGGCTTGGGCCTGCTCTCCGACTTTCTCTTCGTCCAGGGCTCGCTCGGGCACCGCATCTTCGAGGTGTTTATCCTCCCCACCGCCGGCATTCCGGGCCTGCTCTATTGCTGGTTCCGCTACAGCCGGTTTCGCAACCGGTTCACGCTCGAACACGTGCTCGGCCGCTACGGACAGTTGCAGCAGGAATTGCAGCAGGCGCGGTCCATTCACGAGATGCTCTTTCCCAACGAGATCACCGAGGGTCCCTTCCAGTTGCGCTATCGCTACGAGCCGATGCAGCAGTTGGGTGGCGACTTCGTCTATGTCCATCGTGACGAGGCCGACCGGCTCAATATCGTCGTCCTCGACGTCACCGGTCATGGGATTACCGCCGCACTGACGGTCAACCGCATTCATGGCGAGCTGGACCGACTCTACGGGGAACAAACCGATCTGCAACCGGGTGACGTCTTGCGGGCCCTGAACCGCTACTTCTGCGTCTCGATCGCCAAGCACGGCATCTTCGCCACCGCCGTGGCGGTCCGGCACGATCCATGGGCCGATCAACTGGAGTGGGCCAACGCCGGACACCCACCGCCATTCGTATTGGACGCCCAGGGCGGATGTGCCTCGCTGGATTCGAACGCCGTTATGCTGGGCGTGCTCGACGACCCGTTGTATGAATGCGAAACACAGGTCCGCGCCTTTGCAGAGGGCGACCGCATCGTCATGTACACCGACGGCGCAACCGAGGCCCACGACAGCCGCAACGAAATGCTCGGCATCGAAGGATTCGAGAAGGCATTGCGAGACAAGGCGGCGCGTCCCGCAGGCGACCACGTTTCGGAAGAGCTGCTGCGCGATGTGCAGCATTTCCGCGACGGTCCGGCCGAGGACGATATCCTCATCGTCGAGTTGTGCCGAGGCCGGGCCGAGCGCGTCACCACCCAGGAGGTGACATCCCGATGAACCATCGTGCATTTCTATCGCGTACTTCCAATCCTTGTGAGGGTACACACATGAAGCTTCTCTCTGTCATCGTACTGATCGTGGCCAGTGGCACCGTTTGCATCGCGGCCGACCTGCCCCGCAGCACGCCGGAGGCCCAGGGCATTTCTTCATCGGCGGTCCTATCGTTCATCGAGGCGGCCGACCGTGACATCGACGCCCTGCACGGGTTCATGTTCGTTAGGCACGGTCACGTGGTGGCCGAGGGCTGGTGGGCCCCTTACAGCGCCCAGTCGCCTCACATGCTGTACTCGCTGAGCAAGAGCTTCACCTCCACCGCCGTCGGGCTGGCCATCTGCCGAGGGCAAGCTCAGCCTC
The DNA here is from genome assembly GCA_963726475.1 of uncultured Phycisphaerae bacterium. Taxonomy (GTDB): domain Bacteria; phylum Planctomycetota; class Phycisphaerae; order Sedimentisphaerales; family Anaerobacaceae; genus Anaerobaca. The sequence goes on from CAVSCO010000097.1 coordinate 15,858, forward strand.
GACGATCAGGTGCTGAAGTTCTTCCCCGAGAACGCGCCGGCCAATCCGAGCCACAATCTCCAGGAGATGCGCGTCCACGACCTGCTCCGCATGTCCACCGGCCAGCAGAGCGAGCCGCCCCGCACGGATGCCGAGCCCTGGAGCAAGACGTTTCTGGCGCATCCCGTCCCGTTCAAGCCCGGGACGCACTTCCTCTACAACACGTCGGGCACGTACATGCTCTCGGCCATCGTCCAGAAGGCGACGGGCCAGACCGTGCTCGATTACCTCACCCCGCGCCTGTTCGCACCCTTGGGCATCGAGAATCCCACGTGGGAGGTCAGCCCGGAAGGCGTCAACACCGGTGGGTACGGCCTGAGCATCCGCACGGGTGACATCGCCCGCTTTGGCCAGCTCTACCTGCAGAAGGGCCAATGGCATGGCAAGCAGCTCGTGCCCGCCAAGCTGGATCGAGGCGGCCACCAAGCTACAGACCTCCAACGGCAGCAATCCGAACAGCGATTGGGACCAGGGCTATGGCTATCAGTTCTGGCGCTGCCGTCACGACGTCTACCGGGGCGACGGTGCGTTCGGGCAATACTGCATCGTGTTGCCCGACCACGACGCCGTGGTCGCTATCAACAGCGGCGTACGCAATATGCAGGCCGTGCTGAATCTCGTCTGGGACAAACTGCTGCCCTCGATGAAAGACGGTCCCCTGCCCGCCGACACGACGGCCAACAACAAGCTTAAAACGAGACTGAAGAACCTCTCGCTGCCCGTCGTCGAAGGCACCGCCTCTGCCGCCAACGTCTCGGGCAAGAAGTACACCTTCGCACAGAATGGCCAGACGCTCGAAGTCATTACCATCGTCGACAACGACCCCATGACCATCACGATCCGGGCCGAAGGCCGAGAGCAGCACATCGTGTTCGGCCGGGGCGACTGGCGCAAACAGCGCATGGCCTGGGGCATCCTGCCCGAGCAGCCCATGGCCGCCACCGGCGCCTGGACTGCCGACGGCACCTTCACAGGCAAACTCTGCTTCTATGAAACGCCCTACGTCTACACCATCCGCCTGACGTTCGCTGGACAAGAGCTCCAATACAACGCCGAAGCCAACGTCGCCTTCGGCCCGACCCAACAACCCCAACTCACCGGCCGTGCGGAGTAGCGTTCTTCTCCAACGAGTGAGCCACTCGGAATCGATAACAGATTAGGGAGCGCAGAGTATTGTGAACAGGCATCAATTCAAACGGTGTCTCCTGACGCTCGTTCTGATCGTCGGTATTTCTGGCATTGGAGTAGGCTGGAGCCTTCCGGCTTCTGAAACCTCACCCCTGCCGGATATCAACGACTTGCCCTCCTATCCCGAGCACCTTCCACTGATGAAGATGATCGACGGCACACCGATATCCACCTTGGGTGAGTGGGAAACGAAGAGAAAGCCTGAGCTCATCCAGGCGATGCAGCACTATACCTACGGATATCTGCCGCCTGCGTATCCGATTCGGTCGACGGAAACGAAGTCCAGAAGCGATGCGTTCGATGGGCTCGCCACCTACAAGGAGATACGGATCGACATTCCGCTCCCGAGCGGGAATACGGAAACGATCTATCTGGCGCTGTTCATCCCCAATGGCACGGCGCCAAGGAAGCCGGTCATCATCTACCTCAGCGGGCAGGCCAATCATATGTCCACCACCTACGACCAGGTGACCGTGCGCACGTACGGAGGACGATTTCCGTCAACAAGAGGAACATGGCAGGCGAACTACCTCGCGAACATCGAATACCCGTTGACGAGGGGATACGCCATTGCCCATTTCTGTACGGAAGACCTGGATCCTGACCTCGATAACGATACGGGAGACGGGTTGTACCACCTGTTGGGCGACGATGTACCGGGGCCGCCCGAGCACCGTCTTCGCCAGCAGATATCCTGGGCATGGGGCGCTCACCGAGTCGTCGATTACCTCACGAGCCGAGAGGATATTGACGACCACAGGATCGCCGTCAATGGGTTTTCCAGACGGGGACGGGCCGCTGCGGTGGCCAGTGCACTGGATGACCGCATCGACCTGTGCTGGAACCACGCGGGAGGCGCCACACACAGTTGGCGAGACGGCCAGATCTACGATTCCGGATACATGTACTGGTTCAACGATTATCATTTGAGATTCATCGGCCACGAAGACCTCGTGCCCTTCGATGGGAATGCCCTGCTGGCGTTGCACGCTCCTCGGCCGTTCCTGGACACGGGAGGGGATCATCCCGGTGTGCCTGGCGAGAGCTACTCAACCTACGATTGTCACGACCATGCTTCCGCCTACGGTGAAATGCTCAGCGCCGACGCCGTCTATCGGCTCTATCCCGGTGTGAACGGAGTCGTCGGCACCGCAACCGGGCCCTCTGTACCCAACGCCTACAACGGAAGGTTGTTTCAAGTCGTTGATGTCAGGAAAGGCCATTTCCAGGACATCGAATTCTGGAAGCACGGCATCGACTTCATGGACGTTCAATTCCAGGGACGATGCGTCGATCCCTATACCACCTATGCATATGAAGCGGAAGATGCCGTGCTCAGAGGCTGCACGAGTGCGCACGCAAAGATACACCATTACGGTTCAGGCTATGTCGGTGGATTTGATGCCGACGGTGATTGCATCGAGTTCCGGTCGGTCTGTCCCGGCCCTGGCACGCACTATCTCGCCATCCGAGCGGCGTGCGGCGGTTTGAACAGGCCGCAACAAATAGGCGTGGCCGTAAATGGCAAGACGGCAGTGCCCAATCACGAACTCGCCTGCTGGACCGACAAGCTGTGGTTCATGGACTACCGGATCAAAGCCCGCTTCGGCCCAGGCGACAACACCGTTCGGATCACCAAACGCAACGGTGGAAACCTGTACGTGGATCGCATCGTCATCTACAAATACAATCCAGACATCGGAGAGCATTAGGGACGTGGGGACCCTGTACGATGGGCCTGAAACCCATGCGGGTCAATCCTGAGAAAGGGCGTGACAGCTTATTCTCAGACGGCCACGGCACCTGCGCCGGCGCGAGCGCCGTGGCCGTCACCAAAGCCGATGTACTGCCATTGGTCTCTGACGCGTGCCATTATCGCGCGGACTGTTACTTCTCGATCAGGCGGACGCGGGCCTGGGCGATGCGCGGGCGGTGGGTTGGTTCGGGCTCGTCGAGCACCTTGCCGTTGACCACCCGATTCGGAGCGATGTCTTCTATCTGGTAGGTGAACCGTCGGGAACCGTGAAGATCGCTCGGAGGGGGTGAACTTCAGGTAGGCGGCGTCGGGCTGATCGGCATCATCACCTGGGTTGAAGACCTCGACCTTGCCATAGGACAAACGCACCGTGTCGGCCTGCCCATCGTCCGGGTCGACGTACTGGCCGGCGACGATGATGAAACGCAGGCGGTCGCCATTGCGGTCGCTGTCGTTGGCGAGCGCATCGATGATCACCGGTTCCTCGCCTGACACCTTGACCGTATCGTTCGCCGCCCGGGGACAGTGGTTAACCTCGTAGGCGATGATCCCGCCGGCCGGGATGTTCTGGGCGCCGTAGGGCACGTAGACCATGCCGTCGTGGATCAGGCTCCCCGCGTTCATACTGGCATGGTGCGGCTTGCCCAGCCCCAAGCCAAAGACCTCGTTGAGATCGGGCGTCTGATCGGTGAACAGTACCTCTCCGTTCCGCACATCGAGCACGAAGAGCCGTCCCGATGTTGAGGCGACGAACAGCAATCCGTTGGCGACCGAGACGTGACGCATCGACGCACCGGCCAGCAGCTCAACATAGTCCTTGCCGTCCGGGAAGTGCCACAGCGACTCGCCATTCTCTGTGTTCAGGGCGTAGACCTTGATCCGCATGCCCGTCGCCGGATCGTCGTCGGGCCTGGTGTCCTCCACGTCCGCCCAGAAAGCCGGACTGAACGTGGCAAAGAACGCATTGGCGAAAAGGCCCGTGTCGAGTGACACTCCGAACTGGGCGTCGGAAAATGCATCGTCGATGCCTTCGAACCCGGCCACGTAAATGATGCCGTCGGCCACCGCTGCCCCGCCCTGGATGCCGCCGATACCGGTCGGCTTGCTGATCTGCCGCTGCCAGACCGTCTCTCCCAGTGTCACGGTCCACGGCGCGGAACAACCCGCCCTTGCTGCCGTCCGCCACGAGATCTTCTCTTTGCCCGTTGATCCAGGCGGAGAACAGTACCGGAGGTGACAACACGTCGGCGTCACGCGGTCCATCCGGACGATTGGGCCCGGTGGAGACGGGCGCGTTGAGATTGAAGACATCACCCGTGAAGAACTGATTCGTCCAGATGAACTGCCCGGTGGCGAAGTCGATCGCGTAGAGCGAATCGCTGCGGTCCACGTAGCCTGCCGGAGCCAAATCCGGATCGGGATAGCCAACATAGGGCTCGCTGGTGTTCTGTCCCGTGCCACCGAACAGCAGGCCGCGTTCGTAGTCTATCGCTAAGCTGGAACCGGCCGACGCCCCGCTGCCGTAACGCAGACCGGTTACCGGATCGATATCAATCGTTGGCGTGCGCCACGCTTCAACCGGTTCGTCCGGGTCGGTGACATCGTAGGCGATTTGCAGTCCGCCTTCCTGGCCCTGGACCAGCGCATCGTTGAGGATCACGTTGATGCTCACCACCAGAAGGTCCCGGCCGTCAGCGGTCTCGATGATCGCGGCGTCTCCCAGGACCGATGAAAAAGGCAATCCCTCGACGAGTTGGAACGGATCGATCTCCGGCGTACTCGGATCGAAGTCGAACTCGCTGCCATCGGCGCGGTCGAGGCGATGCACCCGCCCGTAACTGGAGCCCACCACCCAGACGTAGTCGTTGGTCACGATGGGCGCCGTGTAGATCAACTCTGGCAGCACGGGCTCGGCGCTGTTGTCGTAGTCCGGGTCCACGAGCGTCGTGGTCCAGTGCCCGACCGGATCGGTCGCCAAGCCCGATCGTGCATCGCGGGCGAACACCGTGCCCAGCGCATCGACGTAATAGATCGTGTCGTCGCGGATAACCGGTTGGGCGATCACGCCGACCACCGAATCGGGAAATACCAACCCCAGAGCCGATTCCAGCGCGAAACCGGTCGGCGGTGCTTGCGGCACCAACGTGTCATCGTCAAACGTCTCCCACGCCCGCCTTAGAAAAGGCGCATTCTGCGGATTCAGTCCACGCTCTGTCGGGTTGAAGTGGGGATGGTCGTGGCCTCGCGTCTTGTCCAGGGCCACCGAGGTGTCGGATGGATCAAGGCTTTGAGCCACGACCATCACGGGCAGGACCACCAACACCAGTGCCACCGCCCCAGCTATGAAGAATGAATAATCACGTTTTGGCTTCATGCTCGTACCTTCCTTCCTCAAAGATCAGTCCGGCTTATTCGGCCGAACGGATAGAATGGTATTAGTCCTTGGCTCCGCCGCCGCACCTCCGATGAAGCCACGTCGCTTTTCACATCAGGCCTGTTCCCCCCTTCACACAGATGAGTCGGTGATAGCCCCGCAGCCTTACACGCGATTCGAGAAACTTTTTTCAGACCTATAGCATCCGCAAATAACACGGCAGGGAGCGATGCAGATCGCACGTCTCGTGGGCGGGCTTGAAACCCATGCAGAGTCTCGATCCGCCCGAAGGCCAGTGACATCTATCCATTCCGGGCGACAGATGTTATAGAGTGGCCTTGTTGATCTTGACGTCTTGCAGAAACTGCACAACTGGAGAAGCTATGGCGTTTCAACTGAAGGACATCGTGCCCGTGGGGCCGATCGTTCGCGGAATACGTGAACATGTTCGCGCTCTCGGCCGACGACCTGGACAAGCGGATTCTCGGTTGCGGCGACGGCCCGGCCGGCTTCAACGCCGAATTGACCAGGCGAGGCGGAACGGTGGTCTCCATCGATCCGCTCTACGCCTTCACGGTCGACGATATCGCAAGTCGCATCGACGAGACCTTCGACGAGGTCATGCGCCAGACCCGTAAGAACCAGGACGAATTCGTGTGGGATCACATTCGCTCCGTGAACGAACTGGGCGAGGTGCGGATGAAGGCGATGCGCGAGTTCCTTTCCGACTATCCGCAAGGCCTCGTTGATGGTCGATACATCCCGGGGGCCGCGCCCGCCCTGGATTTACCCGACAGCAGCTTCGATTTGGCCCTGTCTTCTCACTTCCTCTTTCTCTACAGCGACCACCTGGACCTCGCGTTCCACATCGACACGATCAGCGAACTATGCCGCGTCAGTCAGGAAGTGAGGATCTTCCCCCTGCTCCAGCTTGGCGCCACACCATCGCCCCACGCCGGCCCCGTCACGGAGCATTTCAGATCCAACGGATACGAAGTCACCGAGGTTCGCGTCCCCTACGAATTCCAGCGCGGCGGCAACCACATGCTGCGAATAAAAAGAAAGCCGTAGCGTGTGCCCTCACTCGCCCTATGGTCTACCCGTCACGTCGGTTCCCGCTCGGCACAGGCTGAGGACTGCGGGTGGGACCGAGCAGGTGGAGGTCGCCATCGGGCATCACGATCAGGCGATCGATATTGACCGTTCGATCGGCGCCGGGTTTGTTCGGATCGGCATGCGTGTGGTAGACCATGAACAACTCCGTCCCATCGGGGGACATCGTGATGGAGTTGTGCCCCGGGCCGGAGACACCGATATCGAGCTCGCGAGTCACCAGGGGATTCTTCGGGCTCTTGGTCCACGGACCGAGCGGAGACGAAGCGGTAGCGCAGCCGATCCCGTATTCCGGCCTGGCATAGTGATAGGCCGAGTATGTCATGTAGTAGCGGCCGCCCCGCTTGAAGACGAACGCCCCTTCATTGCACCGGCTGAACATGCTCTCCGGCTGCTCCCACGGCTGGTCCGCCTGGACGCACAGCACAGGCTCACCCTGTAGTTGCGTCAGATCAGGTGACAGCCTGGCGCCGTAGGTCTTCCCGTACATGTAGCCAGTCGGTGGCGAGGCGTACGGATTGCCCGTGGCACCGACGCGCGTGAAGTAAATGTAGGGCACATCGCCATCATCAAAGAACAGATGGCCATCGATGCACGATTCGTCGTCCATGAACAGAGGCGTCTTCACATCGACGAATGGCCCTTCGGGCTTGTCGCTGGCGGCCAGGCAGATCCACATGTGCTCCTTGGGACGAGCATTCTGGCTCTCGGTCTGAGTCGGCGAGACGCGACGGTCCGGCCCCTTGGCACTGTAGATCAGATAGAACTTCCCACGGTAGCGGTGAACTTCCGGGGCCCAGAAACTGCCCGTCGCCCATGGGTTCTGCTGGGTTCGGTAGGCCGGACCGGCGTACTCCCAATCGGCAAAGTCCTTCGACCACCAGCAGCCGAAATTCCGCGTCGTGCCATAGAGATAGTACGTACTCTCATACAGCATCACGAACGGATCGCCCATCCGAATCGTCCCGCCGGCGATCGGGTTGGTATACGTCTCTCGCCCGTCCTTCGCAGAGACCGCAGATACCGAGATCATCACACCGCACGCCATCAAGACAAGCACCAACACCCGATTCATCCAAAGCCTCCAGACTTCAGCGTTTCATTCGATACCTGGCTCGCCCCCGTCTTGACTGACATACCGTCGCTTTCAGGCGGGCAGCACGACCAAGAGACAGAATATCCCACCCCATCCCCTCGGGCAATAGCGTGCCCATCGGCGAGGGGCATCGCCGGGCCAGGTAGCCGGGTGGCAGCCTCAAGGCGTCGCCTTGGGGATGACGCACACAGTCTGGGCATGTGCACCGAGAGTTCCCCACGCACTCGACCAGCCCCAAGTCCTCCGGACTTGAGGCTGCCACCCGGACGCTCCAGAACGCTGGAAACACCGATGCCCGAAAGCCCGCACGGACACAAAATCTCGTCATCGCGAAGATTTTCCTTGATTTGAAACCAAGCCTATATATGATATTTAGTGAACACAATACATGCCAATAGCGAGCTTTTACTGAAAGAGGAGGAGACGATCATGACGTCGAAGGCTGAGACGCCGAAGAATGCGGGCCGCGTATGGACCTGCCACGATTGCGTGTTCTGCCACTGGGACCCGGGGCTATGGATGGGAACGCTGGTGGCGGCGATTCCGGTGCTGGGGATGTGCGCGAATCACGCCGAGACGCCTGGCCAGTGGCGTCCGCTCCGGAGTTGCAAGCCCTGTCGCAACTTCCGCGCCAAACCCCGCCCTACTGTCGACACGCCGGAGCCGTCCAGCGACGACGTGCGCTACATCCCCCTGACCCGCGGCCTGCACGCCCTCGTCGACGCCAAGAACTACGAGTGGCTCAGCCAGTACAAATGGTCCGTCCACGACACGGGCCCGGGCAAGGCCCAGTACGCCGTCCGGGGCTGCCACGGCCGCAAGATCTTCATGCACCGCGAGATCATGAAGACCCCGCGAGGCCTGGTCGTCGACCACATCAACCGCAACGGCCTGGACAACCGCGAGGCCAACCTCCGCAACTGCACCCGCCTGCAAAACCTCCAGAACCGCTACTGGCACGCGGGCCGGTCGCAGTATCGCGGCGTCTGCCCCCAGGGCGATAAGTGGATGGCCACCGTCGGCTATAACGGCGAGACGATCTACGTGGGCCTCTTCGACGACGAGATCGAGGCCGCCAAGGCCCGCGACCGCAAAGCCTGGGAGCTGGCCGGCGAGTTCGCCTACCTCAATTTCCCCGACGAGATCAAACGATAGGGCGGAGACCGTAGACCGCGGGCCGCAGGTACCGAATGCGTTTCCCTACCGCCTCCGGTCTCGGGCCCGCGCAGGACTGGCCTATGGAACTGCCTCTCCGGCCTCGTGATCGGGTATGGCAACGGAGAACGTGCTGCCCTTGCCGGGAGCGCTGCGAATCGTCAGACGCCCGCCCAGCAGTTCGACGCGCTCGCGGATGCTCAGCAGTCCAAACCCCGGCTTGTAGGCCGGATCGGTAGGATCGATACCCCGGCCCCGGTCGGACACTGAGAGCCGGAAGCCCCGGCGCCTGGCGCCGCAGGCGAAGTTTGGCCTCGGCCACCCCCGCGTGCTTGATCGCATTGAACAGCAGCTCCTGCGCGGCTTTGTAGAGCAACATCCGTAGTGCTTCCGAGGGCACACCGAGCGGGTCGGCCATCTCCAGGTGGATGGTGAAGCCGTGCATGGTCTGCATTTGGTCGGCCAACCACCCGAACGCCGCACAGAGATTGGTCTGGGTCAGGGCCGGTGAACTCAGTTCGTGGGACAGGTTGCGGGATTTGGCGATGGCCTCGACCAGTATATCTCGGGTCTGTCCCGCGATCTCCTGCACCTCGGCATTGCCCTTGACCCGGCTCCTCAGGAAGCTCATCTGGAACTTTGCCGCCGCCAGCACCTGTTGCAGATCGTCGTGCAGGATTTCCGCAATTCGTGCACGCTCGCGTTCTTCCGCCTGCGTCAGTTCCAGCGTCAATTTCTGAAGCTGCCGGGCCCGATGTTCCAGCTCTTCGGTGCGCTGGGCCACCTTGCGCTCCAGTGTCGCGTTCAGCGTGTGTAAAGCTTCCTCAGCCACCTTGCGCTCGGTCGTATCTTCGGCGATTCCCGCCACGCGGTAGATGTTGCCCTGGCTATCGAATATCGGCCAGCATCGGGCGAGAATCCAGCGTTGGGTCCCATCGGGCCTGAGAATGCGATATTCGGGAAACATCTTAGGCCAGCGTCCCGTGACCGCCTGTTCCATCGAGGCGACCGCGGCCGGCCGGTCCTCCTCGACGATCGCTTCCAGCCAAGATCGCGCTGAATCGTAGAGGCTCTGGCAGGATCGCCCCCAGACTTTTTCATAGGCTGGGCTGATGTAGAGCACTTCGTTCCAGTCCGGCGTGACGAGGAAAAAGACCTCCTCGATGTTCTCCGCCAGTTGGCGGAACCGTTCCTCATTCTGGCGAAGCGCCTTCTCGGCCTGCTTGCGCTCGGTGTCGTCAAAGACATACCCCTGGATCTCATACAACTCGCCCTGGTCGTCGAAATGGCCCACGAGGTTTTCCACGACGTGAATGAGGGTGCCGTCGCAGCGTTTCCGCCAGGCTTCATAGGAAGCGAGCTTCCCTTGCTCCCGGAGGGTCGTCAAGATCGAGTCTCGTTCTCCGACGTCGATATAGAGCTCCAGCATACTTCTGCCCACTGCGGCGTCGGCCGAAGAGAACTCGAAGATGTCGGCAAACGCCGCGTTGCACAGAAGAATGCGTCCTTCACACGTGCACAGGAAGTCCCCCGTCAGGTCCTCTTCAAACAACTGATGAAAACGGCGTTCGCTCTGCCTCAGGGCCTCCTGGGCCCGCTTGCGGTCGGTGATGTCGCGGTTTGTTTCGAGGATACGTTCAATTCCGTCGGCTCCCGACGCACAAGCTGATGCCGGGCTGAAACGGTCACCTCGTGTCCATCCTTGGCGAAGTGGCGAAGCTCACCCTCCCACTGGCCGTGTTCGCGCATCGCGGCTTCGATTTCCGGCAATGGCACGGGGTGGATGGTCTTGAGCAACTCGTGGGTAACCCGACCCAGCGCTTCACTCTCGGTAAAACCGTACAATTGCTCCGCACCTCGGTTCCAATGCTCAATAGCGCCGTCTTTCCGCCACACAATGATGGCATCGTACGAAAGGTGCAGCAACTGGGCCTGTCGCCGTTGTGCCTCCTCGGCTTTCTTGCGCTCGATGATATCGCGAAAGACCAGGACCACGCCCCGCACGTTCCCTTCTTTGTCCTTTATCGGTGCGGCGCTGTCGTCGATCGGGATTTCTGTTCCGTCCTTCCGAACGAGCAGGGAGTGGTTTGCCAGGCCGACAACTCGCCCCTCTTTCAGCGCCTTGTCTGCGGGACTTCCAACGCCTCGCCTGGATTCCTCATTGACGATTCTGAACACGTCCTCCAAGGGCTTCATGGAGGCCGCGCTACGGGTCCAGCCGGTCAACGCTTCTGCGACGGGGTTCATAAATGTGATCTTGCCATCGATATCGGTGGTCATGACCGCGTCACCGATACTGGCCACCGTTGTTGCCCAACGCTGCTCGCTCTCGCGAAGCGCCGCGTTGGTGACCGCCAATTCTTCCGTTTGCGACTGCAACTCTTCCGTCTGCGCCTGCAGTTCTTCCGCCTGCAACTGGAGCTGCTCGTTGGCCTGCTCCAGTGCGGCAGTGCGCAGCAACACCAACTCCTCCAAGCGAGTCCGGATACGGCGGTAAAGCTGGGCCACGACGTTTACGAGCAGCCCCATGATGCAAAAGAACGCCAGACCCACGAGGTCAACGCTGCTCTCGAACTTGAACAGCCCTTGGGGTGGCAGCAGCCAATAATCCGCCACCACGGCTGCCGCCAGGATAGCCAGGAGACCTGGGCCCCAACCACCGACCAGGGCCGCCAGCGCCACGACGGGATAGAAGGTGAGGTACGTGGGCAGGCTCGGTCCGACCAGACGAGTCAGCAGCGATCGGATCGCTACACCGATCGCCACCAGTAACAGGGCCAGGCCGTAGTACCCTAAGCGTCGCAGCCAAGCGGGACGAGCCGCCGGGGTCAGTCGCTCGAACTGGCCTTGTCCTTGCTTTCCCCCATCCATGGCTTTCCGAGCGGCATTATCCTTCATGCTTCGCTCTCCATGTTAACAGCCCCCCTGCCTCTACCGTCTGGACTACGCCGAATCCGGTGGGGCGATTGACGGCCCAGAACGGCCGAGAATTAAAACACGACATGCGCAACGAAGCCCTTGAGACGTCGTTACGGAAGACATCACCGGTAGTCTACCCCACGCCAACACGACCTGTCAAGCGTCGACGGGACCGGTCCCGGTGAGCAGCAAGAGTATGTCCGCGAAGTGAAAAGAGCGCAAGGCGTAGGCTGCGATTGAGCCCATGCGGTCTTTCTCCCAGTGCAGGGTAAGACCTGGCGTTGCTCCCAGCCATTCACAGCCCCCTGCATTGTCCACCATGCGCCCGGGAAGGGAGCGTGCCGTCTACAGCCATTGGGTCCGGGCTGGTTGTCGCACCAAGGCGTCGGCTTCCGGCACGCCTTTGGCCTTCATCGCCGCACCGTCCCAGTCCAGGTTGCGCTGCAACTGGAGGGCAACCGTGCCCGACAGGCCGATCTCGGTGAGGTGTCCGCCGAACTCGAAGGGCGAAAAGGTCGTCCCGGTCCCGAGAATGGCGTCGGTCCATTCCTGAAAGTGCCCGGGTGCGCGCTGGAGACTCTGTGCCACTTTGACCGCTTCGGGATGCTTCTCGTGGCCGACGAATTTCTTCTCGCCGTTCAATTTGATGTAGCACTGGGAATTCCAGAGCCCCGCCGAGAGCAGGCCGTTCTCGGCCTCGACGATCGCCCCCACGCGCGGAATGCTGCCGAACGTGCCAACGACTTGGTCCATCAATTCCTTCGGGGGCATGTCCTGGCCACCGGTGTAGTAGATCAGGTTCACCGCCGCGCGATTCCCCTCGGCTGGAAAACGAAACGTGTGTGTCACGGCCTCGGGATAGCTTTCCAACCCGCCCTTACTCACGTGGCTGATCTCGACGCGGGTGGGATAGCCGAGCTTGAGTGCCCGGACCGGCATGTTGAAACTGTGACAGCAGAAGTCGCCAATCGAGCCGTTGCCAAAATCGTACCACGCCCGCCAACTGACCGGATGGTAGATATCTGTCTTGTAAGGACGCAGCGGGGATGGACCGCACCAGAAGTCCCAGTTCAGGCCTTCGGGCACGGGGTCCGCCCCGGCCGGACGCGATGTCCCGTAAGGCGATCCGAGGACCGGGTGCCAGACGTGAACGTTGTGGATGTCCCCGAACAGCCCGGCTTGAATCAGCTCGATACTCCGACGCAGATTGGATGAGGCGCTGCCCTGGTTGCCCGTCTGGGTGATCACCTTCGACCGGCGGGACAGTTCACGCAGCGCACGCGACTCGGCAATGGTGCGTGTCAGCGGTTTCTCGCAATAGACGTGCAGCCCCGCCTTGATCGCCGCGGTGCAGATCGCCGCATGCCAATGGTCCGGCGTCGCGATGACCACCGCATCGAGCGTCTTCTCCTTCTCGAGCAACTGGCGGTAGTCCGTGTACGCCTTGACCTGGCCCGCCTTCTCTGCGTGCCGGGCCTGCGAGGCCGCGATCTGGTTGGGGTCCACGTCGCAGAACGCCACCACGTTGTGCCCCAGTTGCAGGGCCGTGCTGACGTGGCCCTGGATCTGCCCGCCCATACCGATGAAGGCGATGTTGAGCTTCTGGTTCGCTCCGAAAACGACGCGTGGGAGCACGACCGGCATGGCGACCGCCGCCGCGAGAAAGGTTCGACGCTTCATCAATGACTCTTCCTTCCTGACACCCAATGAACGATTAGTCTGACGAGTGCAAAACGAAGACCCCCATTATCCCCCCGACAGAACCCCCAATCAAGCCAAAACCCGCCTCGCCGCCCCCCGGTCCGCGAACGAGATACGACTGTTAGCCCCCCCCACGACAGCAAGGCACCGGATGCGTCACTCTCCGGCTGACAGCCTGAAGCCTGCAACCTCCTTTCCCGCATTTTCTTGTTGCCTTTCCCGACACTGTGCGGGATAATGCGGTCATTGAGACTCTGACGCGGCACCTTCGATTGGTTGTAGAGACGCTGCTTGCGGACTTAGCTCTCAATGTGAGTGGCTGGGAAACGGTAAGAATAGGGAGATTGCGAGGCAAGAAGAGGAAGAGCGTGCAGCTATTCCCTTTCATTCGGGTCTTTCCCCTAAAGGAAACAACGTCACAGATGCGGTATCGCCGGGACATGTCCCCTGTCGACATAGACAGATGATGCTGTCCTGAAACAATCCAATACCGTTCTAGGGAGGCATTGAAGACTATGAGGCAGGTACTGATATGGGGCGCACTCATCGCAGCGCTGGTCGGAGCCGGCTGCGCTACGCCCGACGTACACGAGCCGTCACGAACGGCGATTCTGCACCCCGACGAGGAAGATAACCTCGGGGGCACCTTTCTGGAGAGCAGCGACATCCGCACGATCGCCCAGCAGATGAGCAGCGCGATTCTGTCGACCCCGGAAGTGGCCGGTGCGGGTGACGTGACACGCATCGCACTGGCGCCGGTGCGAAACAACACGCGTTTTCTGATCGACCAGAATATCTTCCTCACGCGGCTGCGCATCGAGTTGAACCGCGTCTCGCAGGGCCGGGTTCGATTCTTCATGCAAGGCAATGCGCAGCGTGTGCGAAGCCAAATCCTGAAAGAGCAGGATGAAACGGGCTGGGAGGACGCCGCCGAGGAGATCGCCGCATACCTGGTCGCGAATCTGCCGTCACGGACATCGGCGGGCCCCGCGCCTGGCCATCGGCGAGATCGGCAATACGAACATCACCGGAATGAACGCCGAGAGTTTTCTGGCCATGGTGCGGGCCAGTGTGGCCGAGCAAGCTGACGGCCGGGCAGTGTTCGTGACCTCCCAGGCGAGCCGGCGCGTCCAGGAGGCAATGGCCGAAGGTGACCCGCTCGCTGACCTTGGCGTGGACTACGTATTGTGCGGCGAATTCCTGGCGGAGGGCATCCAGGTTGCCCAGGGCGAGCGCGAAGCGGAACTGACGGTGAAGCAAAAGAGTGAGTTCCTGGGCCCGACCTACAGCAAAGAGAACACCACGGAGGACAAGTTCACCTTCCAACAACGCCAGAACCCGAATGTCACAAAGCGATTCAACTGCCAACTCGTAGACGTCACGAACGAAACCGTGGTTTGCGAGAAGATGGTCTCTCTGGAAAAGAAGGTCCGTTCCGGCATCGCGAACGCGGACTATATCTTGACCGGCGAGATCAGCGCCTTGAGCAAGGCCAGCCAGGGGGCAGCGCGTTCCGACTACGTCATTGTCAGCTATCAGATGGTCGACCCAAGCACGAATGAAGTCCTTTGGGAAGACGCGTACGAATCAAAACGGGCGTCGCGCGTCGGCACCGTCTACCGTTGATCGCCAAGGTGAGGATAAGAAGCATGAGAGATATCAGATACCAACACGTGATGGTCGTGGCCTTGCTGATCGCGATGGCGACCGGCTGCAACAGTGTCCACAATGTTGACCGGGCCCAGTCCAAAGAGCTCTCCCACGAAGGAACCGTCGTCTTCGTGCGTCCGACCGAATACAAGCTCCTGGGCACCAAGTCATTGTCCGACTACATCGAAGTTGTCTATGACCAGGGACAACGTAACCCGGCGGGCTTGCTCGAGGTGCGCGTGGGTTTGCGCGACCGCGGCGGTCAACATCTATGGGACCGCGAGGGACGCGATTTTCCGGTCTCGGTCAAGGTCACCTTCTATGAAGAACCCGTGGCGGGCCAGGATCACCGCAGTCCGCCCGTCTACGAGACCAACTGGCAGCGCGTGATGCTCGTGCGCGGTGAAACCACCGACTACAAAGTCACTTGCCCGCTTCCAAAAGGCGCCTACTATCAGGTCACCTTGTCGGAACTCAAGTAGTGCCGATCAATCCATCATTCAGTAGAACGTGATGTCATTGCGTCAGGGGAGAATCAACTTATGAAGAGATCGACGATTCTGTTGCTATTGTATGCCCTCACGTGCCTCGTCGGCAGCGGCTGCTACAGCCAAAAACCCATTCCCCATGCTTACTTCGAGCAGGAACCGGAGATAGCCGTAGTCGTGGATGAATGCCCTGAGGCGGCGCGAATGCGAGACTCCGGTCAAGGCGGCCTCATCGGGGCGTTGGTCACGGCCGGTCGCGCGACAAGATGAAGGAGGCCATGGAGGGAATCATCGGCGATACCGTCAAGGAACTCGTGCGTCAGAAATTCGAAGCCGCCATCGAAGAGTATTTCGACGTCTACGAAGAAGGCCAGCTTCGCGCGGAGATCGACATCGAGCAATGGGGATGGTTTGTGCCCACCACCGTCGCGGGCATCAAGACAGGCTCCTACCAGTTCACCTTGGCCGGCATGGTAACCGTAACGGACAAGGAGGTGAAGAAGAAGAAGGGCCAGATCGCCACGTGCAAGATTGCCGTCAACGAATCGATTGGCGACAAGCCGACGGCGGCCGTATCGCAAGAAGCTCTGCTGAAGTGCACCGACAAGTTTGCGGCCGAGGCCGTTGCGTTCCTGACGAAAGAGCAAGTGATAGAGGAGTGATTGCCCCCCGTGTTCACTCGAATGGTATCCACGAGGTTGCTGCCATGACCGACACGCACCGATTGTTTCAATCCAGATATGCATACGCAACGTTGCTCGCCTGGCTGTTTCTTGTCCAGGTTGCCGGCGGCCCGCTCTACGGCAAAGCCCCTGAATGGCTCGAGGAATTGAACCGGATGGAACGACAGGCCGATGACGCCCGCTACGCCTTCTGGTGCGGACGTTACGAAGAGGCCGCCCAGGCATTCTCGACCCTGGCCGACTCCGTTCATCCGAGCGTGATGCTCTATCTGAACGAGTGCGCGACGTGCGAGTTGGCCCGAGGCAACTACGAAAGCGCTGAACGGCGCCTGCGTCAGGTTGATTCGCTGCTGAACACTTACTATGACGTCGAACGCGAGGAAAAGGCGATGTCTGCCTTCGGTGCCGAGGCCGAGAAAGTCTATCGGGGCGATCCGTACGAACAGGCCGCGACCTATCTCTTGTTGGCCTTGATCTTTATCGATCGCGGCGACTATGACAATGCGCTCGCAGCCTGCAAGTCGGGGATACTGGCCGATTCCGATGCAGCGGAAAACCTCTACGATTCCGACATCGGTTTGCTGCATGCCCTTGAAGCCAAGTGCTACCAGCTTCGCGGTGAGGAGGAATCCTTTCAAACGCACCGGCAAGCGGCCGCCAAGAGCGTTCAACTGACATCAGCGCAGGTCCGCGAGGATTTCTCGCGACGCCAGGACCTCCTGGAACTGCTGAAGATGTCACGCAAGGATGCCGCGAGGTTGATGAGAGACGGAAGGACGCTGAGATCCAGGCGGAGATACAGAAGCTTAGCGATACATTGGAACGGAACATGGCCTCCGTCGACGCCATGTCGCTTCTGGGCCCGCTCTATTCGGGCCGGTATAACGTGTTGGTGCTGGTGCCGCGCGGGCGGTGTGTGGAGAAGACCCGGACCGGCACCGACGCCGAGATCGTGATCTTTCGACCGCACGAGATCCCTTGTGAATGTCCCGATCTGTTCCTGGACGGACAGGCTGTAGAGCCCGCCAGTTGTCTGCCCACCACGGTCGACCTGCAGTTCCAGGCGACGACGCGCGGCGGACGCCGGATGGACGCTATTCTGCGCGGCAAAGCGGTCTCGCGTGCCACGACGCGCGACGTGGGACAGACCATTACCGACGTCGGGAATAACGTCGGAGGCATTGCGGGGCTTGGGGTCGCGTTGATCGGCGCCGCCGTCCAGGCGCCGCCGGCTCGATGACGGCCGAGGCGGACACGCTGCTGGCAGACCCTGCCTCGGGAAATCCAGATCTACGCCCTGAATCTGCCTCCGGGCAACCATGAAATCTCGGGAACCCATTTTCTGTATTTTCAGGAGAGGGCGACATTTCAGCGTTCGTTCACGCTGGCGGATGAACGGGACATGGCCGTGGTCATGGTGCCGCCGCCGGCCTATGAATTGTACTTTCGTCATGACAAGTTGAATCTCTCGCGGCGCGATCAGGCGGATTTGAAGAACGCCGGCGCAATCCTGATACCGCCCCCGACCGGGCTGGATGCCATCGTCCGCGTGAGTATCGGCGACCCCGAAGCCAAGCTGGAGGCGATCGCCCCGGACCCCAAGCGCATCATGCGCACCGTCCGCAAGACGCTGACGGCCAGGCAAATGCCCAGCGGTTTGGTCACCCACGAGGAAGTCGTCGCATCGCGTCGAGTTCTGGCACAGGAACATCGTTGCGCACTGCAATGTCACTTTGTCGAACTGAGCAAGGAGGGGGACCGCAGGGACGGCATCTATCGCGCCAAGCTGACATTCTCGCTCATCGACGCCAAGTCCGGCCGCGTACTCGCTCGACAGACGACCGAAGGAACGACGACGGACATCAAGAGCGGCCCCACCACCGCCTTCTATACCTGCGTCCAGAAGGCTGCTGAGCTTTTCCTGGAGCACACCGATTTCCGGGAGCTTCAGATGGCCAGTTCCATGTAGCCGTCAATATCGAAGGTCGTCCGACAACACCCGGTCCACCCCCGAACCGATCGCGGCAAAGGCGGGATGCCCACGATGCGTCGGAACTGATTGAGGAAGCGGAGGTCGGCGATGTCGTATTTGCGCATGGCGAGTCGTTCGATGCCGAAGCCGAAGGCGTAGGGTGGGGTTCACCCCACCAATCATTGTCCTCTCGCTGTCGATGCCGACGGCGTCGAAGACGTTGGGGTCGACGCAGCCGGTCCCGCCCACCTTGCGAACGGGGCATGCAGCCTCCCCGACGCGAGGTCCCCTCAGGAAGCCCAGGACAGGGTCGGCTTCTTTCCGGCGTGGGCGCATTCGCGGAGGTAGAGGTTGATCAGGTTCTGATAGGGAATGCCGGTCTCTTCGGCCAGGGCCTTGAAGTAGTCGATCACATCGACGCCCAGCCGCAGCGTGACCTGCTTCTTGAGCCCCTTGGCATGAGGATTCCGTCGGCCCTTCATATTCGCAAAGTCATATTCTTTTCTCATGGTCTGCCCCACGGCCACCTCTACGCTTTTCCCCTCATAGACTACATAAATCTCACAGAATGGCACCCAGCAAATCCATGTAGATCGGTAGAATCTGTGGTACCAACCAGCCTCCGGCCGCCACCTTTTCCCCTCACTTCTTTCTCATTTTTCCATCCACATTTGCGTCGCGACGTTCGCCTTGTCTGCTGAACACACTGCGGGGGTATGGGGGTAGTGTGCGCGTTGAGCATGCCGAAGGACTCATGTCGGTTCACGTCACGAACACTGTGGACCTGTTTTAGCCTTTCTTCTCACGTGACAGACCGCTACAATGGAATGGTTGAGACTTTGATGCGGCACCTTTGATATGCGGTAGAGACACGCTTCGCGGGCCGGACATCCGACAGCGAGTGGATGCAAGGCCCTGAAACGGGCTAATTCCGAGGTGAGAAGAATAGAAATAGGTGACTATCCCTAGCTTCCTAACTGTCCCTGGTTTCCGCCTAGTTTCCCTCCGCCGGACCTCATCAATCCGCACAACTCAACACTTAGAACCAAGAACTCAAAACTGGTGGCCCCCAGCCCCCCGCGACCGCAAAGCCTGGGAGCTGGCCGGCGAGTTCGCCTACCTCAACTTCCCCGACGAGATCAAACGATAGCCATGAGCCTGATACGCGTGCAGATGCCGTTGCCCTTCAGCGCAGCGTCCACGGAGCGGACTTCTGATGTGTGCCTTCCCTGAGAGACCTTGTGTCCGATGGAACGCGTGAGACTTGTGATCCGCCCGCCCACGTGAAGAATGTGGCGCACCTGTTCTGTTCCGCTGACACGGCCGGCGCTTTGCCGTAGGGTTCACTGCGCAACCCAGCGAATGTTCATTGCTTTCATGCGCGAGGACAGCGTGCTTGGTTTGATCCCCAGCAAGGCCGCTGCCCCTTCCGGACCGGACACCTTGCCGTTCGCCACTTCCAGAGCCCGTAGAATGCTCTCTCGCTCCAGTTGCCGGATCTCTGCATCGGTGAGAATGCGATCCTCACCTGATTCGACTTGGGGCTTTGCCCCCTCATCCCTGCCGGCGGAACTCGGCAATTCAAGCGCAGCGACGGTCCATCGGACGTGATAACAGCACGCTCGATCAGATTCTGAAGTTCACGGACATTGCCGGGCCACTCGTAGCTGTGCAGCGCCGCGATCGTGTTCCTGGTCAGCCGCAACGGCGGGCGATGCATACGCCGACACGTATCCTCGAGAAACTTCACGGCGAGTTCAGCGATATCCTCCCTGCGCTGCCGAAGCGGGGCCACGGCTATGGGGAAGACGTTGAGCCGGTAGAACAAGTCCTCGCGAAATTGACGCGCATCGAGCGCCTGACTCAAATCGCGATTGGTCGCGGCGATGATGCGCACATCGACCTGTCGAACGTTTGTCTCGCCGACGCGTTCGAACGTCCCTTCCTGCAAGACGCGGAGCAACTTGCCCTGGAGATCGAGCGGGACCTCACCGATTTCGTCAAGAAACAGCGTTCCTCCATCCGCGGTTTCGAACCGCCCGGCCCGATCGCGCACGGCGCCGCTGAACGCACCTTTGACGTGACCGAAGAACTCACTCTCATACAAGTCGCGGGGGATCGCGGCGCAGTTGACCTTGATCATCGGCCCATTGCACCGTGCGCTGCGGCGATGAATCTCGCGAGCCACCAGCTCTTTTCCCGTACCCGACTCGCCCGTGATCAACACGTTGGCGTCGGTTCCGGCCACGACCTCGATCTGCCGTGTGGTCTCGCGCAGGGCCGGGCTCGAACCGATGATCTCACCGAACGCTCCCTCCGTCGCCACCTCCTCACGAAGGTATTCGTTTTCAAGTTCGAGTTGCCGCTTCAGGCGGTCGATCTCAGAAAACGCCCGCGCATGGGCGATAGCGGCGGCGGCGTGATCGGCGAGGCAGCGGTACCAGATCAATTCGTCCATCACCACCACCGTGCGCATGAAGACGGCGAATACGCCCAGCACCTCGCCCCGGAACACCAGCGGCTGTGCGGCCAGGCCGCGCATCGATTCAGCGCGCACCCAGTCGGGCCGGGCCGTCCACTTCATGTCTTTCATCAAATCCCATACGACCACCGCGTCGCCGGTTGCGGCCACGTGTCCGACTTTCCGCACCCCGATGGGGAACCGTCGGAACTGCCCGTCCAGGCCGTCCCACTTGAGTGAGGTATCGACGATCGACTGCCCCGCACTGGCGACGAGGTGCAGACACCGTGTCTGATCCGGGCACTCCCCACGCAGGTGGCAAACGTCGCAGATGTCACCGTCTTCGATCAGCCAGATGCGACACAACGCAATGTGGGGCATCGCCGCGACGCGCGAGACGATCATCCGCAACAAACGGTCCAGCGATCTCTCACCGGCGATCGCCAGCAGCAGCGTCTTCATCTCAGGCGAACAGGCCGTGTGGATGCTGTCGTCCATGCGGGCATTGTCACGAGATATCGCGAACGATCAAGCGAAATCTCGCGAAATCGCGAAACATCGCAAACACACCGAAATCGCGACTTGTGACGCAACCCACACGGGGACATAGAGTTACATTTTTCAATCCACTCTGGCACGGCGTGTGCATATAGGCGTACCGAAAGAGCTGGACAGGCCGGCTCGACGACGTGACACAGAAAGGAGTAATCCCATGCAGCGAATACAGCCCATACAAGTCACCGAAGCGCCGGCGAAATCCCGCCAGTTGCTCGAGGGCGTTCAGCGGACGATGGGGATGGTTCCCAACCTCATGAAGACGCTCGCCCAGTCGCCTGCGGCGCTGGCAGGCTACCTCAACTTGAACCAGGCGCTCGACGGTGCGCTGACCGGGCCCCTGCGTGAACAGATCGCGGTAGCGGTTGCCGGCGTCAACGAGTGCAGCTACTGCGCATTCGGCACACTGTGCCATTGGCGCGAAGGTCGGCGTTGGTGCCGACGAATTGGCCGCCAATTTGCACGGTGAATCCCAGGATGGCCAGACCCGCGCGGCCCTGCAGTTCGCCCGGGCCGTCGTCGAAAAGCGCGGGCAGGTGAGCGACGAGGATCTCGACGACGTGCGTGCGGCGGGCTACGGCGATCCCCAGATCGCCGAGATCGTCGCCGTTGTCGCTCTGAATATCTTCACGAACTACTTCAATCATGTCGCCGCGACCGATATCGATTTCCCTGTTGTCGACGCCGCGCAGGTGACCACCTGACCGGGCGGGACAACGCGTTTCGCTTCCCAGGATGAAAGGAGACACTGAAATGAACCGTCACCATCTCGGAAAACCTGGCATCGTCGTGGGCTCCGGCGTCGCCGCAGGGCTCGTCACTCTCGCACTCCTGACCGGTGGCACCGACGCGCGGACGGCGCGACCACAAGCGGATACCACAGCCGGACCGGCCCCCGCTTCCGGCTCGGCGCATCCGGGCGGCAAGCCGGACGCGTCTCTGCCCAAGTCGGACATCACACTCGACCCCGAGCGCACGGCACTGGTCGTCACCGATCCCCAGAACGACTTTCTCAGCCCCAAGGGCGCCACGTGGGGTGTCGTGGGTGAGAGCGTGACCGAAAACAAGACCGTCGAACACATCGATCAACTGTTCGCCGCAGCGCATGCCGGCGGCGTCCCGGTCTTCATCAGCCCGCACTACTACTACAGGCATGACCACGCTTGGAAGTTCGAGGGTGCGCTGGAGTCGCTCATGCACGAAATCGGCATGTTTGACCGCCCCGGGGCTCTCGACCTCACGGGGTTTGAAGGGTCCGGCGCCGATTGGCTCGATCGCTACAAGCCTCATATCGAGCACGCAAACACCACGGTAGTCAGTCCGCACAAGGTGTACGGCCCTGAGACCAACGACCTGGTCCTGCAACTTCGCAAGCGCGGCATCGACCAGGTCCTCCTCGCCGGGATGTCGGCCAACCTGTGCACCGAAGCCCATATGCGCGAGCTGATCGAGCAGGGCTTCGAAGTCATCGTCGTCGCCGACGCCACCGCGGCCGCCAAGCTGCCCCACTACGACGGGTACGAGGCGGCCTTCATCAACTTCCGTTTCATCGCGAATGGAGTCTGGACCACCGACACGGCCGTCCAGCGTATGCAGGCACTGGCCAAATCGCAGTGAGCCACGGACCTCGATCGCGCTTTAGAACCGACGCTACATGTACAGGCATCAGACTCAATATCGTTACGCATGAACTTTAGATTAGGAGATCTACCATGACACGTTCAAACAGAAACATCGTCGTCGCAGTCGCAATCGTAGGGCTGCTGCTGGCCGGCACCGCCTTTGTCACGGGAGCCGGGGCAACGCAGGAATCCATCCGGACATTCTCACGGGCATACCTGCACAGCTACAACCTGCCCAGCAGCGGCCTCGCGCTGGAAGGGTACTGTCCGGTGACCTACTTTGTTTCCAACGAAGCACGGCGGGGCAAGCCGGAACACAGCTCGACGTACAATGGCGTCGACTACCATTTCGCATCGGCCGATGCCAAGCGCATCTTCGACGGCAACCCGGAGAAGTACATCCCCGCCTATGGCGGCTGGTGTGCCTACGGGATGGCGATTAAGAACAAGTTCCCCATCGACCCCTTGAACTTCAAGATCGTCAACGGTCGGCTCTTCCTCTTCCTGCGCAACCCGAAGGTCGACGCTCTGGCCAAGTGGAACCAGGGCGATGAGCAGGATCAGGTCAAAGAGGCCAACGCCTTCTGGAAGAAGGTCAGTCAGTAGACGCGTGCCCGAGCCCGGTTGGTCGACAGGGTGCTGCAAGGCCGAGCCTCTTAGGGGACAAGCCTTGCAGCACCCTGCTCGCCCAGGAGCGAACGTCACACATCAGAACTGGCCGAGGAACCGCAGGTCGTTTTCGTAGAGCCAGCGGATGTCGGTGATGTCGTACTTGCGCATGGCGAGTCGTTCGATGCCGAAGCCGAAGGCCCAGCCGGTGTACTTTTCGCTGTCGATGCCGACGGCGTCGAAGACGTTGGGGATCGACCATGCCGCAACCGCCCATCTCCACCCAGGTCTCGTGGCCCGCCTTGTCGGTCAGCAGCAGGTCGACCTCGGCGCTGGGCTCGGTGAACGGGAAGAAGCTCGGGCGGAACCGCCACTGGATCTCGGGCCCGATGAAGACGTGCAGGAACTGCTCGATCGTCGTCTTGAGGTCCACCATGGTCACGCCCTCATCGACGACGAGGGCCTCCAACTGGTGGAACATGTACATGTGCGTGGCGTCGACGGTGTCGGGGCGGTAGACGCGGCCCGGCGCGACGACGCGGATCGGCGGCTTCTGGTGCTCCATCACGCGGATCTGGATCGTCGAGGTCTGGCTGCGCAGCAGGACGTTGTCCTCGATGTAGAAATTGTCGAGCGGGTCGCGGGCCGGATGCTCCGGCGGGATGTTGAGCGCGACGAAGTTGTGCCACTCGTCCTCGACCTCGGGGCCATAGGCGACGCCAAACCCGAAGCCCCAGCCAGCGGCCCGGCCTCCGGCCG
>CAVSCO010000098.1:0-13295 GCA_963726475.1 uncultured Phycisphaerae bacterium
ATGTCGTGCAGCACGTCGTACGTTCAGAGACCTTCACACTCGGCCCGCACCCGTTCCAACCTCACCCTGTCCGCATGCGGACGTTGGTCTGGAGTGCGCCGAGCCTGCCGCCCGCGCGACGGCCCTGGGGGGACCCTGAGCGAACCAGTCTAAGAATCAACGCATGCGTAGAAAGGAGAGTGAGCGATGCGTAAGAGAGTGTACCTCCTCTTGGTGGTGGTACTGGCCTTGGCCACTACCGCCCCTGCCGCCAGCTTCTGGGCGGGCCTGTTGACGAACGGGTCCTGGCGGTGGGGCGGCCTCGGTTCGGGGCCACAGTCGAACAGCGGCGCCAACGCCAATTCCGGCGGAATCCAGTATGCCGACACCCAAGGCACCACCGGTGGAGGTCTCGTCCTCCAGGCGCAAGGGGCAGCCGGGTTTCAGGACAGCGATGAGGATTCCCAGGAACAAGGGATGGCCGCAGGTATGGGCCAGTTCGTAGGCGCCGCTACATGGGGGCTCGGCAGCCGGGCTCCAGGCCGGCGTCGCCGGTCAAACCCAGACCAACGATGTAGGAACCCAAAGCTCCACCGTGGGTGGAGTGCAATATGCCTACGTCAGCACCGGTCCCGGCGGATCGGCCACCGTCACCCAGACGGCGGTCGTCCTGGTCTATCAGAGCCAGGAGCAAACGGAAGACCCAGAGTAATCGTGATTGCCCGGCCTGCCGCGGCGTGCTCGGCCGCGGATGCCGCACGGTCCCGGGCCGGCCGCCTTACACCTCCGGTGGCCGGCCTGGGCGATTTTTGCACTTGTGGGCCCCTCCTCTTCGCCCCGCGTCCGGAGCCCTTCCATTCCCGCCTCGTAATCATGGACGGAAGAGACCAAAAGGACCAAAGCCCCCTGCCGGCGTCCGCTCCTCCCCATTTTTCCCTTATGTCCCTCCAACCCCTGCGCCGATAGAAGCGCCAGACGGAAGCACCCTTGATGAGACAGCGACAGAGAACAGTCTCGCACCATGCGCATTTGCCTCCAGATTCAGGCGGACGCAATTGCGCAGGACAAGCGAATGCAGATAACGTATGCGCGTTGAAAGGGCTGAGAGCAGATGAACGTCAAGATCAAGAGCTTCGATGTGGATATGGATGTCAAGCAGAAGGGTATCGAGTTTCAGGTCAGGACTCCCGATGGACAGAAGCAGATTGGGGATTGCTACATCACCATGGTGGGCCTGACGTGGTGCACGGGGCGAATCAGAAGGAAAAGTGGAGTGAGCATCACGTGGCAAGAATTCATCGAGTTGTTGTCGAGCAGAGATTCCCTCAAACGGGCGGTAAAAGCTGCAAAGAAACCGCCGCAGAACTGATCTTCTGGGCACAGGACCTTTTCGCCGCGAACATCTCCATGTCTCCTGGAGGCTATCCAATGAGCCCGACCAAGTCCGTCATCCGCAAGAGCTATGTTACCCTGAGAGGCATCAACCTGGAGCGGCTTTCGTGGGGCAATCAGGGTTGATCCCTGGACAGAGATATTCCATGGTCGTACCGGAAATCGAGGATGACTTGGCGGGAACACTGGATAAGAGTGGATTCATCGGTGGACTGGCAAAGATGTACAGACTGTACGACCTGGTCGAAGGTGACGAAGTCGAGGTTGAGTACGACGGTACAATGCTGCACGTCACGCCGCCTTCGGACAAACGTTGTCATCCGGAAGAGCATGCGGAAGAGGAGGGGCAGAGCTCTATCGCAACCGAATCGCAAGACGGTGAATGTGTCTTTGAGCGACAGAGTCTGCGACACATCCACATTGAACCTTATGTGCCAGGGAACCTCAGCAACTGGATTCCACGAACAGAGCCGGACGTGTACATGGTATTCGGAGCTCTCGCCGAGTACACAGACTTTCGCTATTGCTGCGGGGTAAATAGGGCCCTCATTGACCAGCTTGGCTACAAGGCAGATGCGAAGCCGGACGCCGTTCTAATCGATCGTACAACGTGTCAGTACTTGATGGCAGAGTTCAAAGTTAACTCAAGGGATTTCACCAGCAATCACACGAAGAATGATGTCGACGTTCTCGTTTGTTGGAATCACGACAACACGGATTTGTCGGTGTTGCCCCCTACCATCGTAGACCTGAAGACGCTGCTGGAGACCGCGATCAGGGAAGGGGAGATTGACGTTTGACTCAAAGTACGGTGCACTGACTCTTGAGGGATGAGGTCGCCCAGTGCCAGCATTACTGCTCACTCCGGCGGGTGATGCTCGAGACGGCGAAGATCGATTTGATCTTTGTCTCGACCCGTGGTGCGCTTGTTCCGGATCAGATCGTCGTAGGACAGGACAGCAATGGGCATCCCCTCCAACTCAACGGTCTGTCGGTGTGCGTAGGCATGTTCGAATTTGACGCCACTGATAGCCGTGATGATGTCGATCCGCCGAGGTGCCACGCCGACCTGAAAGACGACACCCGGCTTGGCAAAATCGTCCTCATGGATTGTGCGGAGTGGAGCACCGAATGCCGCCAGCTGCGGTAGACCTTCCTGGAATTGTCCGACGACGGCTCGACCCAAAGGTCAATGTCGCCCGTGGCCCGCGGATACCCGTGGGCACCCATCGCATAGGCCCCGACGAGGAGAAACCTAACCTCCTGGTCTAACAAGGCGCGTAACATGTCTTTGTAGTCGTCGTTCAACGCACTCTCGTCCCTGTAATGACCAGACTTCGGCGGTGAGTTCCCACATGAAGCTCAGGCGCTCAGCCGGAGAGGCATCCATGTAGTCGTCATCCTCGTCGGCGATCTTTTTCAGCCGGACTTGGTCTCTTTGCACTCGAATCATGGGTTCATTATACCACGGAGGATGCCGGATGGCTAATCGAAGTGTTCGTCGGCGGGGTCGAAGGGGGGGATGCAGACGTTGACGATGCGGAGGTTGCCGACGGCACGGTGGCGGCAGAGCGGCTTGATCATGACCGTGCTGAACGGGCGGACCGGGACCATTTCGCCATCGAGTTCGATGTGGCCCGTGCCTTCGAGGACCAGGTAGAACTCGGTGTGCTCTCGGTGGTAATGGGCCTGCGAGTCGGCTTTGACATCGACCACGTGCATGGTCGCCGTCTCGTTCTCGGGCACCGCGAACGCCCGCCTGGCGAACCCGCATGGACACGCCACCGCCTCGATCTCATCGAAATGTGACACTTCGTAGTTGGCCATGGGCACTCCTGCGATCAGATCCTGTTGTCGTCGGGTCTATTCTGGCCAGGAGTCACGGATCGTGCAAGCGGGAAAGGCCGGAGACGGGAGGCTGGAGGCTGTAGAGGGTGCTGGTTGAAATCGGCGGGCGGCGGGTGTATAGTGCATTCCGGCAGCCGTTTGGGCAAGAATCGCAAGGGCACCGGGTCGCGCTACGAGGGACCTGCACACAAACGAAAGGAAAAGGATGAAGAGCCTGTTCGATATTCAAGACAAGGTCATGGTGGTCACCGGTGGGGGTGGCGTGTTGTGCGGCGAGATGGCGCGGCGCTGGGCCAGGCCGGGGCAAAGGTCGCCATTCTCGATCTGTTCGAGGCGGCTGCCGGCAAGGTTGCCGACCAGATCAAGGCCGACGGGGGCACGGCACTGGCCGTCAAGTGCAACGTGCTCGACAAGGCCAGCATCGTCGAGGCCAAGGAGAAGGTCCTGGCCGAGTACGGCCGCGTCGACGTGCTGATCAACGGCGCCGGGGGCAACAAGAAAGAGGCGACAACGTCACCCGACATGTCGTTCTTCGACCTGCCCGCCGATGCGATTCGCTTCGTATTCGACCTGAACTTCATCGGCACGCTACTGCCCACGCAGGTCTTCGGCAAGGACATCGTCGACAGCGGTGGCGGGGTCATCCTGAACGTATCGAGCATGAACGCGTTCCGTCCGCTGACCAAGATCGCCGCCTATTCGGCCGCCAAGGCCGCGGTGAGCAACTTCACGCAATGGCTGGCCGTCCACGTCTGCCAGAACTACTCGAAAGACGTCCGGGTCAACGCCATCGCACCGGGATTCTTCCTGACCGAACAGAATCGTTTCCTCTTGACCGACGAGAAGACGGGCGAGTTGACGGCGCGGGGCAAGACCATCGTCGATCACACCCCAATGGGCCGATTCGGACAGGCGGACGAGCTGATCGGCACCGTCATTTGGTTGCTCAGTGACGCAGGCAAGTTCGTCACGGGCGTGGTCATCCCCGTCGATGGCGGTTTCTCGGCCTTCAGCGGTGTTTGACGGATCACCTAAACACACTTCGACATTTGGGTGGCAGCCTCAAGCGATAGCTTGGGGATGGTGGAGTTGCGTGACCGACCGATGCAGGAAGGTGTCGATCGAAAAGACCATCCCCAAACGCCAGGGCGTTTGAGACTGCCGGCCTGGCATGGGTGACATGAACAGAAAGGGGTACCCCATGAAGCAGAGTGACTTTTCGCGAAGGCGTTTCTTGAGGACGGCCGGCGCCGCGTCGTTGGCCATGAGCCTGCCGGCAACCGGCGCGATTCCGCAGGATCTGAAACTCAAAAAGATCGGCGGGCAGAAGCCTCGAAACGTCATCTTCATCCTGAGCGACGACCATCGCTACGACTTCATGAGCTTCCTGGGCAAACCGAAGTTCCTCGAGACGCCCAACATGGATCGCATGGCCCACGACGGCGCGTACATAGAGAACGCATTCGTCACGACGTCGCTGTGCTCGCCCAGCCGGGCGTCGATCCTGACCGGGCTCTTCTCGCACAAGCACGGCGTCGTCGACAACCAGACGGCCGTCCGCAAGGATTTGATCTATTTCCCGCAATACCTCCAGAAACTCGGCTACGAGACCGCCTTCATGGGCAAGTGGCACATGGGCCATGGCGACGACGAGCCCCGGCCCGGATTCGATCACTGGGTCAGCTTCAAGGGACAGGGCCAGTATTACGATTGCGACTTGAACGTCGACGGCAAGCACGTGCGGACGACCAAGCACATGTCCGACGAACTGACGGACTACGCACTCGACTGGATCAAGAAGGACCGGGACAAGCCGTACTTCCTCTACCTGTCGCACAAGGCGGTGCACGCGATGTTCGAGCCGGCCAAGAGGCACCTGGGCAAGTACGAAAACGTCAAGGTGGAATATCCCAAGAGCATGGCCGACACCGAAGAGAACTACAAGGGCAAGCCCGCCTGGGTCAAAGAGCAGCGCAATAGCTGGCACGGCGTCGACTACATGTACCACGGACAGATGGACTTCGACACGTTCTTCAAACGGTACTGCGAGACACTGCTGAGCGTCGACGACAGCATCGGAAGCATTCTCGATTGCCTCAAGGATCGGGGCCAGCTCGATTCGACGCTCGTGTTCTACATGGGCGACAACGGCTTCTGCTTTGGCGAGCACGGCCTGATCGACAAAAGGCACATGTACGAACCATCCATGCGCGTTCCTTTCCTCGCGCACTGTCCGGAGATCGTCAAGCCCGGGACGAAGGTCACGGGACTCGTGCAGAACATCGACGTGGCGCCGACGGTGCTGGAGGCGGCAGGTGCCCAGGCTCCCGATTACATGGATGGCCGATCCTTTTTGCCTTTGCTCAAGGGCAAGGAAGTCGATTGGCGAGACGCCGTGTTTTATGAGTACTACTGGGAGGCGGCCTTCCCCCAGACGCCCACCACCTACGGCGTTCGCACCGACCGCTACAAGTTCATCCACTATCACGGCGTCTGGGACATCGACGAACTCTACGACCTGAAAGAGGACCCCGATGAGATGCACAACCTCATCGACGAGCCCGACCAGCAGGAACGAATCAAGAAGATGCGCGAGCAGTTGTACTCCTGGCTCGAACGGACCGACGGGATGCAGATCCCGCTGCGGCGCGAGGGAGGTTTCAAAGGCAACCTGCACGGGCCCAAGAAGGTCAAAGAGTACAAGTACTACGACTAATCCAGATGCCCCCTGCCCGGCCCGGCACCTGCGAGCAGGTCACGGTGACATTCTCGTCTGAACGGTAAGGGCGATGCATGCATCGCCCCGACTTGCAGGTCGTGTGTCCTCGCACGACCCTTAGGCGAGCGAGAACGCTCGCCCTACGCTTTCTGCGGATAAGGGGTGGTCCCGGGCTGTGCGGAAATGGTAGAATGGTCCGGTAGACGCGCGGCCGATTTCGGCATGAGACGGCGGATGAGTTGAATCAGGCGTGCGGCATCTGAACTGCACGGAAGCCTCGTACGCCTGCTTTGAATAGATCAGATTCGGATTCGAGTGCGAGAGATACGCCCGCTCTCATTTGGAGAGGCCGTCCGATGCTCTGTCCTGAAGCCGGCAAGCCGTTGGTCGTCTTTCTGATCGGCCTGGTGCTACTGGCTCTGTCCGCGCCCCTTTGGGCCCAGGCCGCACCCGACGACGAGGCTGAGGTAGAACAGCAGATCGAACGGCGGGGGCTCGACCAGTTCGACCGCATCCACGAGACCCTCCAGCGATGGGGCAAGATCTTCGTCTACGTAGCAGCGGCTTTGCTCGGCATCGTCGCGATCAAGATCATCGATCCGCTTCGATTCTACTATGGCTCGCACGACCGGCTGCTCAAGCGTGCGGTTCGAGGCATCGACGAGCTGCTCAAGCATATCCAGGACGAGACGGCGAATACCGAGCCGGAACCCGAGGAGGAGACGGCTGAGGGCGGGGTCCTGGCCGGCATGACCGAGATTGCGGAATTCGATGAGGCCGAGGAGGTCCCCGCGTACGTTCTGACGGTCAACGATCTGATGCTGGACAACGTGCGGGTCGCCTTGAAGCGGCTGCGGCGGTTCAACGAGGGCCACGCCGAGCGGTACAAGGACTATATGTACACCGTGCTCAAGGGCATCAAGACGATGACCGAAGACGCGGCCAGCTCCGGCGTCCCGTCGAGCCTGGCCGTCAACCCCTACGAGTACTTCCGGGATGAACGCCGCTACAAGGCCTGGAAGAAGCTGCTGAGCCACCTGAAGGGACACGGAGACCACCAGGAGACGATCGATACATTCCTGCTGTTCATGAGAGACATCCACGAGGGACGCCCGCTGACCCGACCGACCCCGTCGGTATCGCCCGACGACACTGCAACCGTCGCCGAGGAACGGCCGGAATCGCAGATCCCCACTGCGCTCAACGAGGAGACGCTGCCCGCCGTCCAGAAAGCCGCCGTCCGGGAGGCCCGAAACCTCGTCGCGATCGTCCAGACGGGAAAGCCCTTGGACGAAACATGTAGCTGGCAGTTCGAACTGGTTCGACGCCAGCAACAGCTTCACCAGAGGGACGAAGCGCAGCGAATGCTGGTGGTCTTCCTGAGCGTGGAGCGAAAGGCCCTGCCGCACATCACCAAGACCCTGATGCTGCCCTGCCGCACGCTGGACCACCTGGCGCACATGCTCGGGGTCAGAGATATGGCCGAGTTGCGTCAGAGGGTCGCCGGCCGGCTGCTGAACATACAGGAGATCATCACTCTCGAAAAGGCCTTTCTCCAGACGTTCGCCAAGCGTCCATCTCTCAAACGGGTCTACGGGACCAGCGCCGATGCCGGGCTGATGATGGATCTGCACATCCCGCAGCTTCGACGCGAAACCCTGGCCCTGCTGCGCCGCCTGCACGAGACCGAACCCGAGCGGGTGGACCGAGCGACGCAGGCGTTGAACGACGAGGAGACGCCGCAGCAT
Source organism: uncultured Phycisphaerae bacterium (assembly GCA_963726475.1). Taxonomy (GTDB): domain Bacteria; phylum Planctomycetota; class Phycisphaerae; order Sedimentisphaerales; family Anaerobacaceae; genus Anaerobaca. The sequence continues at coordinate 7,687 of CAVSCO010000098.1, forward strand.
AACGAAGTCCGCCGATGGATCGAGAAGTACGTCTTCCGCCGGAGCAATCCCCCGGCGCGACCCCGCCTGCATGACTCACCGGCCGTGGCACACCGTCCTTCACACGTAACGCCCGAGAACCTCGCGCCAACTTGAGCCTTTCTTGTGATTTTTGGGTTTATTTTGTTGACAGTTTGGCATTTTGTTGTGTAGAGTGCACGTTAAGTCAAGGTGTACACTTTTCCCCTCGAAGTTTGCCCCTTACGAAAAAAAGAGAGGGAACGTGCGTTGTGGGTCCACCGGGATCCAAGGAGAACATTGTGGCAAAGGGTACAGTGAAATGGTTCAACGATCAAAAGGGATTTGGATTCATCGTTCCTGACGATGGCAGCGAAGACCTCTTCGTCCACCACTCCAACATCAATGGCAGTGGTTTCAAGACGCTCGCTGAAGGTCAGACGGTGGAGTACGTCCCTGCTCAAGGCAGAAAGGGTATGGAGGCGCAAAGCGTCACCCCCTGCTAAGTACCAGCGACGATTGAGCCGGTAAGCCCAGGCCCCGAGTGATGACCGGGGCCTTTTTTCACACGCGGAACCGCTTTCAGCAAGAGAAGCGGCTATGGAAGCGCAAGAGACGAACGTAGCCTCTACGCCCCCAACCGGCCGATCGGCCTTGGCGAGCGTCATTTGCCTGAGTGTCGGTGTCGGCCTGATGGGTTTCTCCGTACTTGCGGATCGAGGCGGTCGGGGTCTGCATCTTTCCCTTGGCTTGGCCGGTTTGCTTGGCGCGTACGCGGCGGCGCCTCTGCTCGGTTTGGTCGGTATATCAAGTACGCTGGGCCAATGGCGCTATGTCAAGACCTTGGCTGCCACGGGTAACCGGTCGGCTCGGATGTCGGCGCGTGCATTCCTGGTCGCAGGTCCGTTGTTCGCCGGGCTGGCGCTGCTTCCCTTGCTGATCAGCACCATCGACGGGGTTCCGCTGCACCTCGTGCTGATGCCATGGTGGCTTTTCGTGCATGGCGTGGTTGCCCTGCTGGGCCTGGCGATGACGTGGATCGCGCTAAGGCTCTATCGGTGCATACCGGGTGCGAATCTCTTGCGAGGTCTTGCTGCCTTTGCCGTTCTCTTCGGGCTGACGTCCGTCGCGGGCGTCTTCTCTACGACGCATCTGGCGTCCTATATGAGACAACGCGCATACAATCGCGCCAGGCAAACCACGTTTGCGGGCGACTCGACCCGTCTTGAGCGGACCGTGATTGTCCCGACGCTGGACAGTCCCTCTCCTCCTGGGAAGAATGTCATCTGGTGCTCCTCGTTCCAATTGGCCTGGAACGAGATCCGCGACAACGTGATCGGCGCCCCGCTCCAGGTCATCGGCGCGCAGCCGCTGGCAGACCGCCTGAACAACGTACCGCACTGCGCATCCGATCTTGACCCCCGCTCCGTCTATGCGGCCGGCGGATGGATACGGGATGGGATCGTCGACCAAATCAAGAAGGACATGGCCGCCAGATTCCCTTCACAAGAGCTACCTGATTTCAACGACTATGAGGAGATCGGTGGCCTCCTGGCGTATTCTTATCTGACGGCGCACGTGCCCTTCAAATACCCCTTCCGGCAGGTGAATGGGAAATTCACTTTCACCGACTCGCAAGGCAACGAAAGCAATGTGAAAGGCTTCGGCCTCTGGCAGGCCTTCCTCTCCCAATACGAGGACATCCGCAGACAGATCGAGATTCTCTATGTCCTGCCGGAAGATTCCGAACACTTCGAGGGAACGAAAGAATACGCGCTCGACCTCTGCCGGCACAGCGAGCCTTACCAAGTAGTGGTCGCGGTGGTCGAACCCAAGGGAACGCTGGCGGAGACTTACGAACACGTTCAGCAGGGCATCGAGCAGTTCAGGAAACAGGGCCCCCGCTACGAACATGCCCGATGGTTCCAGGAATCCGACGAACTGCGCGTCCCCGAGATGTTCTACCGCATCGACCACCGATTCACCGAACTGATCGGCAAGATGGTGGCCAACGTGGGAATGCCCATCGTCGAAGCCATGCAGACCGTCGAATTCCGCCTCGACCGCTCCGGCGCCCTGCTCGAAAGTCAGGCCCGCGTCGCCATCGCAGCAACGCCCAGGGAGTTTCTCTTCGATCGCCCGTTTTTGATCTACATGAAGAAGCGCAATGCCGCACGGCCGTTCTTCGTGATGTGGGTCGACAACGCCGAACTGCTGGATCGCAAATAGCGCACGCCAAGGCGGGGTTTCTACGGAAAGAGACTCTGGCATGTGCGTGGCAGCCTCAAGCGCCAGCTTGGGGATGGCGAACTGGCCTGCCCTCTCGATTGCAGGAAGCTTGCCAGGGTTGGGACCATCCCCAAACGCCAGGGTGTTTGAGGCTGCCACGCGCGCTTCAATCGATCTGAAACGCCGATGCCACCGAATTTGCACGGGCACCAACGACGCCCACAGTCGGCACGTGGGGCTTGCCATTTGGAGATTCGGGGGTAGTATGGTGATCACTGTTGCGGTATCGTACGTAGGCGCCGAAGATAGTCATGGATTGGCAAGAAGGTCAGGAGACCTGACGATGAATGCACCGTCGAAACGCCCGATGGGAGACACCACGCCGCAGGCACGGAAGGCTCAGCACGAGATCTACGAGAAGATGCCCCCCGCTCGAAAACTGAGGCTGGTCTTCGAGACGTATCAGACGGGTCGGCATCTCGCGATGGCCGGGATCAGGATGCGAAACCCACACGCCAACGACGAGGAAATCTGGCATCTCTGGGCCCGGCAGCATCTCGGCGCAAATTCCTACGACAAGGCCTATGGAGTGATGAGCTGTGAGTGAGCTGCGAGAGATCCAGGTGCTGGAGAGGCTCGCCGAGGTGTTCGATTCGCTGGGCATCCCCTACGCGATCGGCGGGTCCATCGCCAGCAGCGTCTACGGCACGGTCCGATTCACGCGTGACGCCGACATTGCGGTGCTGCCCTTCACGTCGGTGGCCGACAAGTTCTACGCCCTGCTCAAGAACGATTTCTACGTCAACGAAGAGGCGATGCAACAGGCGCTGGGCTGTTGCGGCTCGTTCAACATCGTCCACTTCGACACCGCCTTCAAGATCGACCTGTTCCTGCTGGGCCCGAGCGAATTCGAGCAGCAACTGCTGGTCCGCAGCCGCATGGTCCGCCTGGGCGAAACCCCTGAAAGTGATCTGTGTTTCGTCTCGCCCGAAGACGTCATCCTGCTGAAACTGCGCCGCCTGAACGAGTCGGACGGATTCGACGAGAGCCAGTGGGAGGACATCCTTGGCGTCCTGGCCATTCAGGGCCTGGCCCTGGATTCCGAACGCTTGATCGAAGATGCGAAAAATCTTGGGGTGGAAGATCTTTTGGAGCGAGCCATCGCCGAGGCGGAGACGTACGTTTGAACATGAACCGTGGGCAGAACCACGATGATCCAATCGGAAACGTATTTTCTCTGGATGGAGAGTGTTCCCATGACCGGTGAATACGCCAGAGATCATGCTTCCACCAGTACATTGTATGGGGAATCCTTCTGCAATGCTTCGGGGTTCTCGTACCGATCAGCCAGAATCGTCCGATTCTCGCGATTGTGGGTGGCGCGATGGTGCTCGGTGGCACGTTACTCGTGATCGCAGGCTTTGCGGCTTATGCAAGAACAAAAGGGAGGAGTCCGGCGTGGTCATTACTGGCACTTGTGTCGGTCGTCGGGTGGGTCATCCTGGTCTCGCTGCAACCGAGGCCTGCTGGTGCCCTCACGGGTGATAGTTCGAAAAGGGCAGCATGACAATACAAGACAAATACAACGCTCTTGAAAATATACTTCGAGGTTTGGGCAAGGTCGTCGTCGCGTTCTCGGGAGGAGTGGACAGCACGCTTCTACTGAAGGTCGCGGCCGATACCCTGGGGACAGAGAACGTGTTGGCCTGCATCAGCGCCGGTGCGTCGGAGCCGAGTCACCAGCTTGACCGGGCGGCCTCACTGGCCCGTGACATCGGGGTCGATCTGATGACGGTCGAGACGGATGAGCTGGACGATCCGAGCTTCGTCGTCAATCAGGCGGATCGGTGCTTTCACTGCAAATCGCACCTGTGCCGGACACTGCTCGATATCGCGGCCAAGCGGGGCCTTGGCAACGTGGTCTTCGGGACGAACTACGACGACCTGGACGACTTCAGGCCAGGGAATCGGGCCATCGCGACATTTGGCATCCATTCGCCTTTGGCCGAGGCGAAGCTGACGAAGGACGACATCCGCCGGCTCAGCCGGAAATTGGGTCTGCCCACGGCGGACATGCCTTCTTCGCCTTGTCTGGCGTCGCGGATCAGCTATGGGCTGGAAGTCACCGCCGAGCGGCTCAGGCAAATCGACGAGGCCGAGACCTTTCTGAGGGAGGCCGGTTTCGTCGAGTTTCGCGTGCGTCACCATGACAACGTCGCCCGTATCGAGGTCCCCCCTGCTGAGATCGGAAAGCTCGTGGACGAGCCGCTCCGCTCGCAAGTGGTCGAGAAGCTCAAGGCGATCGGCTTTCGGTTCGTCGCACTGGACCTTCAGGGCTTCCGCTCGGGCTCGCTGAACGAATCGCTCTCCGAACAACAGAAGCAGGAGAGCCTGTAAACTGAAATTCCATCATCTCGCTGGAGGAACTCATGCCATCGAATTCACAGTCAGACCGTCGCCGTTTCCTTTCGTCTTCCGTCAGCCTTTTCCTCTCTCTGATCGCTTTTCTGGTTCTTCCCGTCTGCACGGCGTTTGCGGCTGACGCAGACGACGCGAAGAACGATCTGCTCGTGATGACCTTCAACATCCGCTACGGGACCGCCAACGACGGCCCGAATCGATGGGAGAATCGCAAGGATCAGGTTTGCGATGTGATCGAGCAGTATCATTGCGACGTGGTCGGCTTGCAGGAGGCGCTGCGGTTCCAGATCGACGCGATCCGCGAGGCATTACCCGTGTACGATGAGATCGGCGTCGGCCGCGACGATGGCAAGACCAAAGGTGAATACAGCGCCATTCTCTACCGCAAGGACCGCCTCGAACTGATCGACTCCGGGACGTTCTGGCTGTCCGACACGCCGGAGGTAGTCGGTTCGAAGTCGTGGGGCAACAACATCACCCGCATCTGCACCTGGGGGCGGTTCCTCCACAAGCCCTCGGGCAAGACCTTCTACCACTTCAACCTCCACATGGATCATCAGTCCCAACCCTCGCGTGAGAAGAGCGCCGTGCTGGTCGCTCAGCGCATCGCCGACCGGAAGCACCCCGATCCCGTCGTCCTCACGGGCGATTTCAACGCAAGCGAGTACAACAAGGCGATTCGATACCTCAAAGGCGATCTGGATCTGGACGGCAAGACACCCGTCCCGCTCGTCGATACGTTCAGGGTCCTGCACCCGGAGGCGATGCAGGTCGGCACGTTCAACGGTTTTCGGGGCGTGCGTTCGGGCGACAAGATCGACTACATCTTCGTCGAGCCCGGCACCAAAGTGCTCGAGGCCCGAATTATCCACGACAACGAGGACGGCCATTACCCGAGCGACCACTTCCCGGTCATCGCCCGCCTGTCCCTGGCCTCCTCAGAATCCAGTCAGGCCAAATAG
>CAVSCO010000099.1:0-11796 GCA_963726475.1 uncultured Phycisphaerae bacterium
CAACGCCGATCCTCGGCGGTCTGCATCATCGGTATCAGCGAGTGGCAGCTTAGCAGCAGGGGGCTAGGCTATTCTGCTCTGGGCCGACTCGACCAGTCTGCGTGCCCGTCGGCCCGCCCTTCACGACAAGGCCGCATTGGGCCGAAAACGATCAAGCTTCAGCCCCGGAACCTGCAAGCTTCACCTGCCAAGGCTCGTCCGATACGGACGGTTCGTCGCATTGGAAGTGACAGACGGGGTTTTTCGGGGGGACAGGAGTCCATCGAGCAGCTTGTCGTTCGCATGGCCAAGGAGAACGGGGCTTGGGGCTACGGCCGAATCAAGGGGCGCTGGAGAACTTGGCCACTCGGTCAGCCGATCCACGATCGCTCGGATCCTCAAGGACCATGGCATCGAGCCGGCGCCGCAACGTCGCAAGGGCATGTCCTGGTCGACGTTCCTGAAGTCGCACTGGGACGTCTTGGCAGCAACGGATTTCTTCACCATCGAGTTGATGACGCTCCGGGGATTGGTGCTTTACCACGTTCTGTTCGTGATCGAGCAGTGCACTCGGCGTGTCGAGATCGCGGGGATCGTGCCGGAGCCAGACGGGACATGGATGGAACAGGTTGCCCGGAACCTGACGGACGCGTTCGATGGGTTCCTACGAGCCAAGAAGTACCTGATCCACAACCGTAGTCCTGTGTTCACTGAAGGAGTTTACCGCGATTCTCAAGGCGGCGGGCGTCAAGACGATCAAGCTGCCCCCGCGAAGTCCGAATCTCTCCCCGCACGCGGAGCGATTCGTGAGATCCATCAAGTCCGAGTGCTTGGCAAAGATGATCTTCTTCAGGGAAAAACAATTGCGTCGCGCCATTGAGCACTTCATTGCCCACTACCACGCCGAACGCAATCACCAGGGCGTGGGCAACCGGCTGCTGGAGCCGGGGGAGTCGGTCGGCAGGGGAGATGGCGAAGTCCGCTGCCGTGAGCGCTTGGGTGGTTTGCTGCGGTACTACCACCGGGCGGCCTGAGCGGCGGGGTAGGGGCGCCGGAAGGGGCAGATTGCTCGCGGGCCAGAGCTGGCTGAGCCGGTCGGTGTTTGCCCGGCATCAGGGATTTAACGGCCATTACGTCGCCGAGCAGCAGAATTCGCGAAGCCAATGCACTCAATGCCGACGCACTTCGACCGCGGATGAGTTTTGGGACCATACGACGTGCGCCCGCGGCTGGGCGGCCAACAGCATCAACAGCTATTGATCTCATTGGCCCGGTCTATCCACTTGTCAACCACGCCATGTTTCGGGCTCTCAACGGCTCGAAGCCCCACCGAACAGCTCCCTCACGAACCTCGTTGGCCATCCGGTAAGTGTTGTGTTGCCAATGTTTGACTCGCTGAAACGGCCGTTACACGTCGAAGATCTTGCCCGGGTTCAGCACGTCGTTCGGGTCCAGGGCGTTCTTGATGGCCCGCATCATGTCAAGCGTGGCCTTGCTGACGAACAGGTCCATGTACTTTTTGCGCTTGTGGCCGATGCCGTGCTCGCCGGAGAGCATGCCGCCGAGGCTGGCGGTCAGCTTGTAAATCTCCAGTGAGGATCTTCGGCAGCGTCTCGTGCCACTTCTCGAGCGTCCAGTCGGGGTTCATCACGGGCGTGGCGTGCAGGTTGCCGTCGCCGGCGTGGCCGTAGCAGGGAATCGGCATGTCGAAGCACGGCTGATCTCGCCGAGGCCCTCGACCATCTTGGGGATGGCGGCGATCGGCACGACGATGTCTTCGAGGCTCTGGTGCGGACTGATCACCTTGAACGCCTCGGCGATGTTGCGCCGGACCTTCCAGATCCGCTCGCTGGTGGTGAAGTTGTCGGCCACATAGACCTCGACGGCGCCTGCGTCCTCGCAGAGCTCGCCGATGGCCTCGTATTCCTGCTCGACCTGCTCGAGGGTCGGGCCGTCCACCGTGATCAGCAGCATGGCCCCGCACTGCTCGTAGGGCAATGTCTCGTTGAGGTAGCTGCACGAAGCATGCACCGCGGATTTGTCCATGAACTCGATGGCCGTCGGAATGATCCCACTGCCGGTCATGATCTTCGGCACGGCGGCGATGGCGTCCTCGGCGGTCTTGAACAGCACAAGAAGATCGGTCGAAACCTTGGGACGCGGCATGAGCCGAATGAAGATCTTGGTGAAGATCCCCAGCGTCCCCTCCGAGCCGATCATTAGGCCGATGAGGTTGTAGCCGGTAACGTCCTTGACGAGCTTTCCGCCGAGTTGGACGATCTCTCCGGTGGGCGTCACGACCTCCATGCCGGTGATGTACCGCCCGGTAACGCCATACTTGACGGCCTTGCCGCCGCCGGCATTCTCGGCGACGTTGCCGCCGACGTAGCAGGTCTCCAGGCTCATCGGGTAGCCGGCGAAGAACAGGCCCTTGTCAGCAATGGCCTCGTTGATCTCGTTGGTCACCACTCCGGGCTCGACGACCGCCTGGAGGTTTGCCTCGTCGATCTCCAGGATGCGGTTCATGCGGTCGCACAGTAGCACGATGCCGCCCATGATCGGAACAGCCCCGCCGGACAGCCCGCTGCCGGCGCCGCGCGGCGTGACGGGAATTCTTTCCCGGTTAGCCAGCTTCATGATCGCGGCGATTTCTTCGGCAGATTCCGGCCGAACCATCGCCTCGGGCATATGGGCGTACTCGGCCTCGGCGACCTCGTCATGCGAATAGGTCTCCAGCTTCTCCGGGTCATTGTAAACCACGTAACTGGGGCCGACAATCTTGATGAGCTCGTCGACGGTTGAGGGAGTCAGAGAGTTATACTTTGGGGGGCCCATTGTCATGAATGCACCTGCTGGTCTCAAGTTCGAAATCCAAATATCGAAATCCGGATTGCAAGGCCTGCTTTGCCAGGTCGTATTCCCTTTGCCTTGGCCTGCTTTCTGTGGCCCTTTTACCTCAAAGGCTTATGTCTCGTCTCTTGTAAAGCGAATCAGAACCGTCCCAGCCCCTCGCCGGCGCGGTTTTGGTCATTTGAGTTTCGAATTCATCTCGAATTTCGAAATTCAGTATTGGGGCCTTATCCGACCTTCACTTTCCCTCTCCGGCCCTTGCGTCCTTAATCTTCCTCGTCACCACCGGCAGGACCTCGAAGAGGTCGCCCACGATGCCGAAGTCGGCCACGCGGAAGATCTGGGCCTCCGGGTCGGAGTTGATCGCGACGATCGTCTCGGACGTCTGCATGCCGGCGAGGTGCTGGATCGTGCCGGAGATGCCGACCGCCACGTACAGCTTCGGGCTGACCGTCTTGCCGCTCAGGCCGACCTGGTGCGGGTAGCTCAGCCAGCCGCGGTCGACCACGTCCCGGCTGGCGCCGACGGCGGCGTCGAGCGACTCGGCCAGGTCGTTGATCAGCGGCAGGTTCTCGCCCTTCTTGATTCCCCGCCCGAACGCGACGACGTTGTCGGCGTCCTGGAGGCCGTGCTCGGACTCGTCCGGCACGAAATCCACTCGCTTGATCCGGCTGGCGAGCAGTTCCGGCGGGGCGGGCAGGCGCGTGATCTTGCCGGTTCGCCCGGACTGCGCCGGTGCGGGCCGGGTCGATCGCGGCCGGACCGTCGCCATCTGCGGGCGGTGGTTGGGCGTCTTGATCGTCGCCAGGATGTTGCCGCCGATGGCGGGGCGGGTCTGGAGCAGGTTGCCCGTTTCCGGCTCGATGTCCAGCACGGTGCAGTCGGCCGTCAGGCCGGCGGAGGTCTTGATGGCCACGTAGGGCATGAGGGTCCGGCCGGTGGAGGTTGCGCCGGCGATGACGATCTCCGGCTTGCGGTGCTCGATCAGCTTGACCATGCAGGCGGCGTAGGGCTCGACGAGGAAGTGCGCGAGCTCGGGGGCTTCGGTGGCAATCACCTCGTCGGCGCCGCGGTCGATAAGTTCCTGAAGGTCGTCTGCGTTGATGTTGTTGCCGAAGATGACGGCCGTCAGGGGCCAACGCCGCGTTTGTCGGCCAGTTCCAGGCCGCGCGTGAGCAGCTCGTGGCTGATCCGCTGGACGCGGCCGTTGAACTGTTCGGCCAGAATCCAGACGCCTTTGTATTGCGATATTGCGGAGCCATCAGATCAGTTCCTTTTGCTGGAGGAAGCCGACAAGCTCGTCGGCGGCCTGGTCGATGGATTTCTCGTCGTTGGCGACGACCTTCTGGCACTGGCGGGCGACCTTGGGCCGGAAGATTTTCACCACGCGGGTCGGCGAGCCGTTGAGGCCGAGGTATTCGCTCTTGACGGTCATGTCGGCGGGGCCGAGGGTGGGCACGTCGAGCTTGCGGGCCTTCTGCTTGCCGCGGAGGGTGGGCAGACGCGGGTCGGCGACTTCCTTGACGACGGTCAGCACGGCCGGGCGTCGGCACGTCGAGCACCTCGTAGCCTTCCTCGACGAGTCGGTGGCAGCGGCAGGCGGCCGTCGGCGACGGACTCGACCTTGCTGACGTAGGTGGCGACGGGCAGGTCCAGCCAGGCCGCGATGCCCGGGCCGACCTGGCCGGTGTCGCCGTCGGTGGCGCGCTCGCCGCAGATGATGAGGTCGTAGTCGCCGAGCGTCTTGATCGCCTCGGCCAGGACGTAGCTGGTCGCCCAGGTGTCGGCGCCGGCGAAGGCCTTGTCGCTGACGAGCACGCCGCGTGTCGCAGCCCATGGCGACGGCTTCCTTGACGGCCTTGACGGCCTTGGGCGGGCCCATGGACACGGCCGACGACCTCGCCGCCGTGCGCCTCGCGAAGGCGGATGGCGATCTCGATGGCGTAGAGGTCCAGCGGGTTGACGATGGCCTCGACGCCCTCGCGGATCATGGTGCCGGTGGCCTCGTCCATCTTGACGGCGTTGGTCTCCGGCACCTGCTTGACGGGTACGATAATTCGCATTGCCAAGCTCCTGGCCTGAAGCAGTTCAGGCTAACATGATAATCGCCCAAGGCCGCGCAGGAAAGAGACTTTCCGGGTGAAGAGGGCCACCGATCTTTCGATGGGCAAATGGCTCGTCATCAGCGGCTTTGGGCGGCTCGATCTGGTTGGTTCTCGAGCACCTGAGACACACGGACCGGCATGACGGGGCGGGGAGGACGCAGACACATGCGGGTCAGCATGATCGCATATATCTTCCGCCAGAAGACACCCCCTACCAACCCAAGCGGCCGCGAGTTTCACGATCGAGTCCTCGCCTTCAATCTCTGGAACGTTCCAAGGATCGTCGATCTCTCAGCTACGGAATCCCACGAGTAGCGACGCATTACGATAACCTTCTACCACGAATACCCAAGCCGTTTACACGGGACGTAACTCCTGCACCGCAAAGAAGGACGGAATGCTCGGGAGCGACAGCCCAACTGCTAAAGAAGAGATTCTCCGCAAGCGGCCGCAGGGGATTGGACGGCCCTTTCGTTCTATAATTGGTGCAACGGTTCGGCGTCACACCGGTCTGCGTTTACGCCGATGGCCTCGGACACATCGCGGCCAGGTTCGCGGTAGCTGATCTGGAACTGGAATCTGGTAGCGGCGAGTTTTGTCTATGGGCTGGAGGAACGACGATGCGAGTAATGTCGCTGAAAGGTGCAGTGCTGGTGGTGTCTGCTTTCTGGGCGACAATGACCCAGGCAGCGACGGTTACGGTCTATACGGACAAGACGCAATGGGAGACCGCTCTTGCAGGGCAGTTCGTCACCGAGGACTTCGCGGACGACGAACTGAATGCCGGGGTGAGCTTCGTCTCTACCGAATCCGGCCACGTCAATCCGGCCCAAGAGTGCTACCAGGATGTGCTGGCTTCCCAGAGCCAGAACGAGCCCATGACGATCTGGAGCTTCATACCTCCGATAGCCGGATATGGCGGAAACTGGACCTTGGGCGGCCCCGGCGGATCGGGCAACAGCCTGCTGGTGTACATACCCGATCTGTCCCTCTACGTCGGCGCTATTCCCAACAGCTACGGTGGCGGGTTCTGGGGGTTTGTCTCGGATACTCCCTTCACTTCGGTCAAGCTGGTGGGGGGTGGCGGCAGCAACCAACAGAACTACAGCCTGGATGACATGGTGTACTCTCCGGTACCCGATGCTAACGGTGACGGGGTCGTTGATGCTTCGGACTACATCGCCCTCAAGGCACACTTCGGCGGCACAGGTGGCCTTGAGGATGGGGACTTTAACAATGACGGCCTGGTCAACTGGGACGACCTGCAAATCCTGGTGCCCTATTTGGGCAAGTCCTTGCCGTCCGGATCTCAGGACGCCTTCGCCACGGGGGGCGCCGCTCCCGAGCCCACCAGCCTGGCGATTCTCTCAGCCAGCGGCCTCCTCCTGCTGATCCGTCGGCGCACGACCCGGCGGCCCTGCCAATATGCTCGGACAAGAAGGTGATCGGACATCGGAGGAATAAGGCATGTTGCGCATGATCCTTGCAGGTCTTTCGCTTGCAGTGGCTGCATCCTACGCTTGCGGGGATATGATAATCACCAAGAGCGATGCGGGACCTTCGACATCCGACCTTCTGCTTGCCTTCAACACGGACGCAACTGGCAGCAACAACTTCCTGACAATGGTACGTGGTGGAGGCTACGAAACAGCATTCGGCCAGACGTTCAGATTCGACAGGGGTGTTCTACTGGACAAAGTCACGTTCAAGGTCCGAACTACACAGGATGTGAGTGGTGTTTCCCTGCTGCTTTGGTTCGGCAAGGGTTTCACCGGTACGACCGATTCCGGGATGTCCAGCCTTATTATCGAACCGGAATCCCAGTTGCCCGCTGGCATGGGAACAGTCGGCCAGGTCTGGTACCTGACTCTGGACATCGAGGACCAGTTGCTCGTGCCGAACCAGACGTACGCCTTCATGCTTCGTTTCGCATCGGGCGGCAGTGGAGGAGTTCACCCCGAGATGGATGTGGGCTTCATGGGTGCGTACTCGTATGCAGACGGAGCGGCCTTCACGTTCGACGGCGGCTTCGGCTACAATACGATCCTGAACAATGAAATGGTCTTCTTCCTGCATGGCGAGGTCGTGCCTGAAGCCGGAACCACTGCCGACGCCAATGGCGACGGCGTTGTGGATGCGGCCGATTACATCATCCTCAAGCAAAACTTCGGCACGAGTCCCGGTGTGGGGGCGGAATACGGAGACTTCGACAAGTCCGGCACGGTGGATGCCGATGACCTGGCGATCCTGACGGCAGCCATGAGCGGCACTGGCGCCCAGGCCGTCATCCCCGAGCCCGCCACGCTCGGCCTGCTGGTCTTGGGTTCGGTAGGCCTGGTCCGTCGCCGCCGGAGCGTCTGTGTTCGGTGTAACCCGACTTGCCAGACCGCCCTGGGGGGCTGAAACGGAGCCCCGGCCGGTGGCTGGCGAAATGGGGCGATCCGACGGGCGATTCCCAGGGGCAGACGCGCGAAGGCCCCACACAGATATCCTTCTGAAATGACGGCAGCACATACGCAACATCCCCTGTCAACGGACCTCGACGGGCAGCCAGTCCATCAGCGTGCGGTCACGCCCAGTCCCGGCCCTTGCGGCAGCACGATCCTGCCCTCCCGAACCGCCAACCCGACAAACGGGTCGTCCGCCAGCAAAAGGTTGGAGTCGAGGTCAGCGTAATCAGCCAACGGCAACAAATGCGCCGCGGCCGTCAGGCTCAACGACGTTTCGACCATACAGCCAAGCATGATCTTCATGCCCAGCGCGCGGGCCACGTGGATCATCCGAATGGCCTCCCGAAGACCGCCGCATTCCATCAGCTTGATGTTGATTCCGTCCACGCATCCTGCCAGGGCAGGAAGATCTCTTGCGGCCTTGGCGTCCTCGTCGGCAAAGACAGGCACGTTTGTTTGCTCTCGAACCCTCCTCAGGCCTTCCGGATTGCCCGGCGCAATGGGCTGCTCGACGAACAGGATGTTGAAGGCTTCCAGCCGGCCGATGCGTTCAATGGCCTCATCCACAGACCAGCCGCCATTGACGTCCACTCGCAGGACAGCATCCGTCTCGTTTCGGATAGCCTTGACGGCCTCGAGGTCGCCCGGCACGCCCACCTTGATCTTCAGGATCGGAAACTCCCGTGCATCACGTACCTTCTGCTTCATGGCGGGGATGCTGTCCAGACCGATGGTGTAGCTCGTGATGGCCATCCTGTCGGGGCTCAGGCCGAGAAAGCGACTCACCGGGAGGCCCACAAGCTTGCCGCAAAGATCATGCAGAGCGATGTCGATTCCCGCCCGGGTGCAACAACCGTCGGGCAACGCCCCAGCCAGGTCATCCATGATCTGCTCGATACGGAACGGATCATCGCCGAGAGACTCGGCAACTCGCTGGACGTAGTCGTCCACGGGCTCGGCACTGCCGCCACAAGCGTCTGCCGCCATCTTGGCCTCTCCGATGCCCACTTTGCCTCCGTGTTCGATGCGCACGATCGCGGACCGCGAGGCAACCGTCCTATCCTTGGATGTCGCAAACGGCTGTCGGAGGTGCACGGAGATGATTTCCGTTGTGAGCTTCACACTGCTCCCGTTCCTGGCGTTTCCATCGCATTCGAAACAACCTACTGCATCAGGCTGATGGCGACCTCAGCCGCGTTGACAAGCGGGTAGGCGATCGGCGAGGCCGTCAGGGCCGGGTGGGTACCCATCTGGAACATGGCAATGTCCTCGGCCGTCATTCGCTTCTGAACACAGGCGGCCACGGCGTTGATCATCTCGCCAATGGACACGCTACCCCGAATCTGGCCGCCGAGGAGTACCTGCGAATGCTTTTCGAACACCAGCTTGACCTTCATCGGGGCAGCACGGGCATGCCGCCGGGGTGGCGGTTTGGTGTTTCCACCGTACCGCAGACGACCTGGTAGCCACGTTGCTTGGCCGCGGACTCGGTCAGGCCGGCGGTGCCCATGGCCATATCACCGACCGCCGTAGACCAGACGCCGAGCGTCCCGTCGCTTTCGCGCCGCAGGCCGAAGACGTTCGCTCCAGCGATCCGGGCCTCGAGCTGCGCGATCGATGCCAGCTTCAACGGTGAGGGCCCGCCGCCAAAGAACGATATCTTCTCGGCGCAGTCGCCGCAGGCGAAGATGGCCGGGTCGGATGTTTCCATGGTGCGGTCCACCGCGACGCCGCCAGTAAGCCCGATCCGCAGCCCCGTTTGCTTGGCCAACTCGACGTTCGCCTGCGCACCAATCCCGAGGACGACAAGGTCGGCCGGGATGCTGGTCCCGTCCTTGAGCTCAACGGCGCTGACGTGACCATCGCCCGTAAGCTGCTTCACCGTGGCGGAGGTCCGCACGGCAACGCCGCGCGACCGGAGCAGTTCCTCCATCTCGGTGCAGAACTCCGTATCGTAGGACAGGCTGAGGCAGTTGGGGGCCAGTTCCAGGACCGTCACGTTCTTGCTGTCGATCTTGTTGATCTCGTCGGCGAACTCGATCCCGATGAACCCGCCCCCGATAATGACGACGTTCTTCGCCTCCTTGAGCCGCTCCTGCAACAGCGCGAGATGCTCCATGTCCTTCAGGATGGCGAAAACACCATCGAGATCGATGCCGGGAATCGGAGGCTTCGTCGGCACGGAGCCCGTCGCCAGAATCAGTCGCTCGTAACCCATCTCGCCGTCGCTCGTCAGCAGCTTGCGGTCCTGCCGATCGATCCTCTTGACCTCGGCGATCACCAGGTCGATCTGGTTCTTCTCCAGCACAGCATCCGGGATGAGATTCTTCTCCGGGCCGCCCAGTGTACCGTAGATGTACGGGATGCCGCACGGGATCGGCACCTGCTTCTCCCTGCGTACCAGCAGAATGCTCTTGTCCGGGTGATGCCTGCGGGCCGTGATGGCCGCGGTGATCCCCGCAGCGCTGCCGCCCAATACGACGATGTCTGCCTTGGTCATATGATCTCCTTCAGCTCTTGGTGACTTCGCGACCATGAATGCCGCTGTAAAACAGCTTTCCGCCGCGGAACTGCTTGGCCAGCAAGCCCCCCGCGTCGAGTTCCTCGATGTACTTGACCGCCTCGTTCCGATGCATGTTCAAGCCGTCGGCGATATCCTCCAGCGAACACGGGCGTCTGCGGATCATCTCCAGGACGCTGTCACGCCCGGCCTTGAAATCGCTTTGCGCGTGAACGCCCCGATAATCCGCAATGATTTCGGCCGCCGGTTCAAATCTGTCGACCAGGTCGGCCATTCTCTTGCGATCCACCATCACGGCGTACTCTTCAGCAGTCGGCCTGGTGGCAGTGTTGAGTTGCACCCGATCGGGCTTGATCCGTCGAACGCACTCGGCAATCCTGCCGACCTCGCTGTCCATGGCGGTATGACCAGCCAGAAGAAAGACCTCCAGCCAGTACTCACCGTAGTACTCCTCCCGAAAGTCGATCAGCCCCTCCAGCATCTGCTCGAACGAGATGCTCTCGTGTGGCCGGTTGATGGCCTGGAACATGCTGGCATGCCCGGCGTCCAGCGATGGGATCACCAGGTGGGCGTCCATCAACTGCCGGCGAACTTCCTCCTGCCACAACAGTGACCCGTTCGTCAGGACAGCGACGGGGACATCCGTCATGGAGCGGATGCCGGCGATCAGCTCGTTAAGACGCGAAAAGAGCGTCGGTTCGCCCGAGCCGCTCAACGTGATGTAGTCGGGCATGGTGACCAGCTTGTCTTTCAATTCCGCCAGGACGTCATCCAACGGGACCCACTCTCGCCGCTCGACCGTCCTGTTCGTCGTTCCGCCAAGCTGGCAGTAGATGCAGTCGTAACTGCACGTCTTGAACGGGACAAGGTCCACTCCCAGCGAGCGTCCCAGGCGTCGCGATGGCACCGGTCCAAAGATGTATCCCATCGTACTACCTCATTCATTACACGGTTTGGTTTCGCAAGGCGTGTCCCGGCCGCAGCAGGGCCGATCACGACCGCAACTGGGATGAGGATCGCCGATACCCGCCGAATGATTCCCGGATGTACTGCAAATCACGGCTGCGCCGATGCCAATCAGACGATGGGCTTTCCCGCCACATTCCGGGCAGATAGTCAACGGCGCGTCCGACATCTTCTGGAAGCGTTCGAAATGATGGCCGCTCTTCTCGCACTGATAGTCATATGTGGGCATGGTTTTCAATCTCCTGCATCATCTGAGACGCCGATTTCCGCGACAGCGCGGCGACGAGGCGGTCCGCTCCAATCCCGCCATGCTCGCGTGAATCGGGACATCCGAACGAGAAGACGGGCTGACCATCCTGCTCGGCCGCAACCAGCGAAGCGCAAACTGCCGTAAACGTGGAAAGCTCGGTCGAAAGGCGTCGCCCTGTTACCTGTTGCCAGAATCGCAGGAGCTTCATAGCCGCCTCCGGCCGGAGATAAGCCATGAGCACGTCCGGCTGATCCATCGCGCCAAGCTGAATCGCGCGGACATCCCGAGTCAGGATTGGCCCCGCAGAGAGCAAAGCCCTTGCACGCTCCACGGGAATTCCCGTCTTTTCGGATATTTGCCAGGCCATCTGTTCGTCATGGCGGCCAAGCCCGAGACTTCGCAGTGCCCCCGGACACTCCAGCCTCCCGCACACAATGGTGAGGTCGCCAGTGAAAGAAGAGTGGACAGCCTCGCACAGCCGGGCGGATGGCCGTGTATTGGAAGGACATGCTTCGAGAAACCCGACGCCCGTCCATCGCTCCCCGGTGAGTTGCTCAAGAAATTGCCGCTCAGTCATTACCGCGTCCTTCCTTCGGTTTCAGCAGGTCGCGAAACAGGTGCTGGGCAACTTTCTCTCCAGACAGCAGCATGCCGCCGAAGATAGGCCCCATTCGC
>CAVSCO010000100.1:0-4752 GCA_963726475.1 uncultured Phycisphaerae bacterium
GCCGGGCGCGTTCCCCGACAACGAGGGGTTGTACTGCCGGGAGTGGGACCCGCTGAACCCGAAGGTCTACGAGATCGTCTTCCCGATGCTCGACGAGTTGCTCGATGCGTTCGATGCCGATGCGATGCATGTGGGGATGGACGAGGTGTTTCTGATCGGCTCGGACGAATCGCCTTCGACGAAGGGCAAGGACCCGGCCAAAGTCTTTGCCAAGGCGGTGAATGAATTGCACGGGCACCTGGTCGGCGCGAGGGGCGTGGAGATGCTGATGTGGGGCGACCGGTTCATCGATGGCAAAGCCATGGGCTATGGGAAGTGGGAAGGTTCCGAATGCGGAACCTGGCCGGCGATCGACCTGGTCCCGAAGGACATCATCATCTGCGACTGGCACTATGGCAAACGTGACAGCTATCCCTCGGTGCCTATGTTCATCGAGAAGGGCTTCCGCGTTTTGCCCGCCGGGTGGAACAAGGTGGACGCGACGACCGCGTTGATCGAGTATAGCCGGACCGTGGACGGTCCGAAGATGCTGGGGCATCTGTTCACGACGTGGAGTGGACGCAAGAACTGGAGCGAGTTCCCGCCTCTGGTGGAAGGCCTCAAGCTGCTCCAGGCGACCAAGTGAGTGCGGAGACCGATTCTGTGAGCGACGACGACCTCCGGCACGAGGTGACACTTCCCGAACCTCAAGACCGCATCGCTTCGGTCGATGCGCTTCGAGGGCTCGTGATCCTGCTGATGATCTTCGTCAACGATGTGGCGGGCGTCAGCAGCGCCCCGAGTTGGCTAAGGCACGTCAGTGCCGAAACCGATGGCATGACGCTGCCCGACGTCGTCTTTCCGGCCTTTCTTTTCATCATGGGGATGGCGATTCCTCTGTCGCTCGGTCGCGCGCTGGCGGTCGGCCGGTCCAGGCTTTCGCTGCTCCCCAAGGTGTTGACGCGGACTCTGTCGCTGCTCGTAATGGGCGTGCTGATGGTCAACATGGGGCAGCACAACCCAGGATATCACGGCCTGTGGGGGATGCTGACGTATCTGGCCATCTTCCTGGCGTTTGCGGTCGTCCCAGCTGGGCCGGAGCTTCGACGCCGGACGTTCATGGTCTGGCGCGTCATTGGTTTCATCGCTTTGGCCGTACTGGCGCTGGTCTACCGGACTGCTGATGGCAAGCATATGATTCTCGGCCCGCTCTTCGATTCGAGTGATACGGTCTGGCTGCGTCATTCCTGGTGGGGCATCCTGGGGCTGCTCGGGTGGGCCTATCTGGTGGCCTCGCTGGTTTATCTCCTGCTGGGCCGTCGGCGCGAATGGCTGATCGGCGTTGCGGGCCTTCTGGCCATGGTGTATGTCGTGGATCACGAAGGCGTGTTCGCCCGCGTCGATTCGCGAACCTGGCTGGCGTGGGCGGCACCGGCCATCGGGCTGCTCGAACGCGCGTACGATTGGGTCAACTCGCACGTGTCCGTCGGCCAATCGCTCGGTTCGCTTGCGTCGATCTCAGTAGCCGGCTGTTGTCTGGGGACGATTGTCTCGCCCGATTCGACGATCCGCACCCATGGCGAGCGGTTACGATGGGCTCTCATCTACGGTGTTGGCCTGTTTGCGGCGGCGCTCCTGTTCGATCCGCTGTACGGGATCAATAAGATTCAGGCGACGCCCGCGTGGTGCTTTCTGTGTTCGTCACTGACCGCGCTGACGTGGGCGGGACTGTACTGGATCATGGACGTGCGAGGCTGGCGCCGATGGAGCAAGGTGGTTCGTCCAGCCGGTGCTAATCCGCTGTTGGCCTATCTGCTCCATCCTCCGATCCTGGGGATGATCGCGATTCTCCATCTGCCGCTGACGTTCTACAAACGCCCCGAGATGCCTGTGATCGTGGGCGTCCTCGGTTCCCTCATCATGGCTTTCGCCGTTATCGGCCTGACGAGTGTAATCGTCCGTCTTGGCTATCGCCTCAAGGTGTGATCCCGCCGCGGCTTGCTGGTTTGCCCCATCGACGGTACAATCCGTGCGTGCGAAGACCGAAGGTCTGGTCGCATTGCAGAGATTCGTAAGAGAAGGAGTATCTGATGAGTGTGCGTGGTTTGACGTATTCGGCCTTGCTGTTGGCCATAGTCGGTGGCGCCGGCTTTCGGAGCGAGTCGTGACGATGTGACGTTGCGTCCGCCGGCGGTTCCGCTGGTGGCGTGCGATCCGTATTTCAGCATCTGGTCGTGTGCCGATCAGCTTACGGACGACGCCACTCGACACTGGACGGGCCACAAGCAGTCGCTGACCGGGCTGGTCCGCATCGATGGCAAGACCTACCGCATTATGGGCGATACGCCGGACGATGTTTCCACACTGAAACAGATGGCGCTTCGAGTTCTGCCCACGCGGACGATCTACGATTTCAAAGGGGCCGGAACTCATGTGACGCTCACGTTCATGACGCCGGCTCTGCCCTGAGAACCTTGACGTTTTGTCGCGGCCACTGACGTACGTGATCTGGGATGTCCGTGCGACCGATGGCAAAGAACACGACGTTCATCTCTATTTCAGCAGCAGCGCGGAACTGGCGGTCAACGTTCCCGAGCAGAAGGTCGTATGGTCGCGTCCGAAGATGGACAACCTGCTCGTCGTGAAGATGGGGACAGAAGAACAGCCCATCCTCCAGAAACGGGGTGACAACATCCGCATCGATTGGGGCTATCTCTACACGGCCGCCTCACCCAAGGATGCCATCGCGGCTGTCGGATCGCACGCCGCCTGTACGCAAGCGTTCCGCGAGAAAGGTTGGCTGCCTCGCGTCGATGACACGCGGATGCCAAGAGCGGCCAATGACGAGATGCCCGTTGCCGCGTTTGCGTTCGATCTGGGCAAGATAAAGAAACGCCCGGTCTCTCGCTATCTGATGCTGGCTTACGACGATCTGTATTCGATCAACTACTTCGGGCAGAAGCTGCGCCCGTACTGGCGGCGCAACGGCGCCGAGGCGACGCGATCTGCTTGCCAGTGGCGCCGAGGAGTACCGATCGCTGTCGAATCGGTGTCGGGGCTTTGACCGCGAGCTGATGGAAGATCTGACCCGGGCGGGCGGACGCAAGTACGCGTTGCTTTCCGCCTTGGCCTATCGCCAGTGCTTCGCGGCGGGCAAGTTCGTCGCCGACAGCAACGGCCAGCCCATGTCGTTCTGCAAGGAGAACTTCAGCAACGGGTGCATCGCCACCTCGGACGTGTTCTACCCGATGTCGCCGCAGTTTCTGCTGCTGGGCCCATCACTGGCCAAGTCGTTCCTCGTGCCGTTCATGAACTACGCGGCCTCGGAGCGTTGGCCGTTCCCGTTCGCACCGCACGACCTTGGGACCTATCCGTACGCCACGGGCCAGGTCTACGGCGGCGGCGAGCGCAGCGAGGAGAACCAGATGCCGGTCGAGGAATCGGGCAATCTGCTGATCCTCATGGGGGCCGTCGCACAGATGGAGGGCAACGCGGAGTTCGCGGGCCGCTACTGGCCGCAACTGACCGCGTGGGCCGAATACCTCAAGGCCAAGGGCTTCGATCCGGAGAACCAGCTTTGCACGGATGACTTCGCCGGCCATCTGGCCCACAACGTGAACCTCTCGGCCAAGGCGATCTGTGGCCTGGCTTCTTATGGCAAGCTCTGTGCGATGCGGGGCGACAAGGCCAAGGCGGACGAGTACAGTAAGCTGGCGAAGCAGTTCGCTCAACGCTGGGTCGAAGAGGCCGACGACGGCGACCACTATCGCCTGGCGTTCGACAGGCCCGGCACGTGGAGCCAGAAGTACAACCTGGTCTGGGACCGCGATCCTGGGTCTGGATATGAAGAAGATGAACGTTAACTGAAGCAGGATAACGTATTGCCGGGGATCTCACAGGCCGGAAGCAATTGGTGGGAAAAGGGGGTGGAAGCCCTCAAGAGCGTGACAGGAGGTGAAGAAAAGGATAGCCTTAGCATCAGCGAAATCGGGGCGGGACTCAAGGATGCCCTTCGCGTGGGCACCGAAAATGTTGTGGGGCAATTGGGGAGTCTTAACGGCTTCAACAATGATCCATCCATCCACATCCCTTTGCCCAAGAAATTCAAGACCATCAAGTCCATGTTGAGCAAGGTCGGTAAATCGGGTCTGCTGGACGATCTGGAACTTAAACTCAACCGGGCTGCGGAAGCAGCGACCCCCAAGGCAAAAAAGCTCTTCTGGCAGTCCATCTCTGAAATGAGCTTTGAAGATGTCAAGGCTATTTATAAAGGACCCGATGATGCCGCAACGCAATATTTCAGGAAAAAAATGACGCCGGCCCTGTCTGAAGAGATGCGTCCCGTTGTCGATGAGGGCATGTCAAAGGTCGGTGCGATCAAGGCCTACGACAAGGTCATGGGGCAATATCGCGCCCTGCCATTTGTGCCGGATATCAAGGCGAACATGACCAATTATGTGCTCGAAAAAGGGATGGACGGCATTTTTTACTATCTGGCCCGGGAGGAAGCTGCTATAAGGAAAAACCCTGCGAAACGGACAACGGATCTACTCAAGCGGTTGTTCGGAAAGAGATGAATCCAAACGTAGCGGCGTATGAGCGACGAAGTGGAACCGAGCCTGACACTCTAGATGCTTTCTAAACACTTCTGAGTGGGACGACGCGGTTGTCGAGTGCTTTAAAGGGAGGAATGAATGCACGATCGGAACTATGAATGCCATTGCGGTCATGCCTATAAGATAAGTGAGAAAGATGGTTCGATCCTCAGGTGCC
>CAVSCO010000101.1:0-31031 GCA_963726475.1 uncultured Phycisphaerae bacterium
CCCAGACGGACCCTGCGGGAGAGACGATGATGAACGGATTTTATGTTTGCTCGACCAGCTAACGGCCACATGCTTGTTCGACGACGTTAAAGTCAACCTCATTCGGACGGACCGTCCACGAAAAACGTCAAGTTTCCTGCTCCGTCTCGTGATAGCCCTTGGGCGGGTAGAACAGGTAGTCGATATCCACGGGCTTGATAATCTCTTCACTCAATTGCTGCTTGCTCTGACCGGCTCCCATGACGGCGCTGCCTCCCCAAATCCCCAGGCCGCACACCAACGTCAGGAGTAGGCCCATCCGCTTGGCGTCTCTCACATCGATGTCTCCAACAATGCGTAATCACCCAATGTGTTCGCTCGGCAACGGGCTACGTGGCCGAATTATCATCCAGGATCTTGGGTACTTTGGAGAGGGTCCGTCCGCTCGGGCGCATTGCTCAGGGCGTTGTCGGTGCCCAGTGAAGGCTTGATCTGGTCGGTGCGAAAGACGTTGCTGATCGGCAGGCAGTGAGCCAGCGGCTCGACGCTGTCCGTATCCAGCTCGTTCATCTTCTCGACGTATCCGAGGATGGCCCCCAATTCGCCGGTGAACTCTTCGATCTCGCTTTCGGTCAGTTGGAGCCGGGCCAGTTTGGCCACCTTCCGAACCTGTTCGGCGTCGATTCGCTGTGACATCGCCAACTCCACCTAAATAAAAAGCGAGGCGTTACCTCGCCCCGCTTTGGCTTTTCACGTGCAAAGGAAGGCCTCGATCAGCTCGCCGCTTTCTCCGCGGGCTGGTAATTCCGCTTGACGGGCTTGACAATCAGCCCCATGCGGATGGCCTTGGCGGAGACACGGACGCGACAGACCTTGCCGTCGATTACGGCTCGGACCTTCTGAATGTTCGGCTTGAACTTGCGCTGGTGATGCCGGTGGTTTCTTACCCACACCGCCGTGCCGCTTGGCCTTACCACGCCGGGAAATGCTCTGTCCCGAGATCGTTCGTTTGCCTGTAAAATGACATACTCTCGACATATGAACCACTCCTGCATCACCGTTTGCTGCGATTCGTCAGTTCGGTCGGCACTGCTGCCACTCCCCGGCCCTTAGCAGACGGGGAAATCGCCATTTTAGCGATTCAGTCCGACAATGAACCCCTACCTGCAAACTGAGGCAGAAAATCTGCATCTCAAAGGCCGTTGGTCAAACCCGGTGACAGCCTCAAACGCCTTGGCGTTTGGGGATGGTCGACGTGTCCGCTCTTGTGGCAGGACATGAAGGGGCCAGATCCCCAAACTCTCCGAGCTTGAGGCTGCCACACAGGACTGTAGACGGCGGGTCTACCTGGCCTGGACGGCGTCGATCTCGATCTCGAACAGCAGATCGTCCCGGCAGACGTCGTTTTGGCCACGATGACAGGAAATGAGGGCAGAGCCTGCTCCCGGCAGTGAGCCGCCAGAAGAGGGGCATCCGACGCCCGCTTGAAGTAGGCCAGCGATCGCGTCACGTCCGCCCAATCCATACTCCTGGACTGGAGAATCGCCTGAACCACCTCCATGGTCAATCGGACCTGGGCCTTGGTGTTGTCCAGGAAGACCGTCCGGCCTTCCCTGTCGATACTGGCGGTCCCCGAGACGTAAAGGCGTCGGTGGTCCGGGGCTTCGACTTCCACCGCCCGGCTGAACGAACTGCCATAGTCGTGCGCCGACGATTGCAGGGGCGAAGGCACGGCGAAGACCTTGACGCCCGGGTCCTTGGGTTTCAGGGCCAGGAGCCCCGCCACGAGGGCGGCGTCGGCCACGTTGCCCCCGCCGATTCCCGTGCTGGCCGGGACGACACCGTCGTAGACCTTCCGGGCGTGGAAGAATCGGTTGCGCACCCGGTTGAACTCGTCGTACCAGTCGAGGATGTCGTGGTTGTAGAACCACGTGCGAAACACGTCGGAAAACGCCATGTCATTTCGTGCCAGGGTCTCCGTCATGTCGTCCAGAATGGCGTCGGTCTGCTCGGATCTCCCGTGCGAAGCCTCGCCCGGCAGCAATCCGGTGAGCCGGCAATACCGTGCGTGATCGTCCTCGAAGAGACTCCCGATGACCCGCCCGTTCGACTCCACCCGCGTGACGGGCATGCCCGAAGCGAGCCAGATGTAGAGGCCATACAGGTTGTCGCACGCGTGTTCTCCACCCACCCGGTCGGCAGGCCCGTCCCGTCGATGGCCTGGGCCAGATCAGGCAGGCACTTGCGGTCCTGCGCCGACATGCCCAGCAGCTCGGCCGAGATGACCTGGCCACCCAATTCGTGAACCACCTCTCCGGCTCGGCGAAACAGCGATGTCGGAGCCTCGTCGCCTTCGGGAGTCAGCGTGATGAAATGCTCGAGGATCGAACCACGCTCCAGCGTGATGACATCGACCCCCGCCACCGCCTGTTTCCGGATCACGTCAAGGCTGACACTCCTAATCGACAATTACCTGTACGACAGAAACCCTCCATATGACCAATAACGTCCGGCGCGTGCAATCACTTCACCCTTGGTGTGGGAATTTCCAACGGCTCGCGAACCGCGAGAAGACGAGCCCAGAGGACCGAATAAAACGCTCATGATGGAAGTGATCGACCGAGTCAACCGTTACACGGTCGCAACACCCGCCTCGTGCCAACGCGGTTCGCATACGGCGAGACCAGGGATTATCAGACGTGAACGTATCGCGTTGGCCTGCTCGATGGGTCTGACTATCTCTTCGGCTGTCGACCGGCCGGGCGCTTGCCTGCGGTCTTCACACCCGGTGCGGCCGGCACCTTCTTCAACGAGGCGATCTCCGCATGAGTCAGCGGGCGGTACTTTCCCGTGGCAAGGGGCCCCAGCTTGAGCTTGCCGATGCTGATGCGTTTGAGAGACTTGACCGGAACGCCGACGTTCGCCAGCATGCGGCGAACCTGCCGATTGAGCCCCTGGCTGATCGTGATCTCCACCGTCGATTCCTGATGCCCGGCCTTGAGGACCTTGACGGCCGCCTTGCCCGTCTTGCCCTCCGCCAGCCAGATCCCCTTCTTGAGCCTTTGCACCCCATCGGCATCGATCCGGCCTTTGACCGTCGCGATATACGTCTTGGGCACCTTGTACCGAGGGTGCGTCAGGCGGTTGGTCAGTTCCGCATCGTTGGTCACAACGATCAGGCCACTGGTGTCGACGTCCAGCCGGCCGATGCAGAAGACGCGATGCGGGCATCGAACCAGATCGATCGCGAGCCGGCGGCCCTGAGGGTCGCGGTTCGTACAGATCACCCCCTTGGGCTTGTTGAGGGCGAAGTAGACGTGCTGGGGCGGTCGGAGCCGTTTGCCGTCGACGAGAATCGCGTCGGTGTCCGGGTCGGCAAACGCCGGAAGCTCGTCGATTACCTTCCCATTGACACGCACCACCCCGGCCGTGATCAACTCCTCGCACTGCCTGCGAGACGCCACGCCGGCCGCTGCCATGACCTTCTGCAATCGTTCTCTTGCCATCGTCCGTCACCTGTAAGCGAATCACGCCCAACTACGCGAGAGATCCCAGACTCAATCCGAGCGTTCCCAGACGCTCACCGATGCCGATCCCGTAGACGATTCCGATGCAGAGCAGCACCCATACCAGCATCCCGATCTGAAACGGACGATCGTGAAGGATCAAACGCACCGGATCGGAGTACACCCCCTTTTGCGTCAATGCGCTGAAGCGGAAGATACAATACAACACCAGCGGCGCTGTGTAAACGAGGTTGCCGGTTCCAAACAACTCTTTCGTGCGATCGTCCATCGCATACAGGAGGAAACACACCACGGCCAACACACTGGTCACGTCCAGCATGTGCGCCAGCAGCTCAGGGGTGTATTCGCCCAGGGTCTTGCGGAAGGCCTCGCTGTTTTCCTGGAGCTGGGCGATCTCGCCCCGGCGTTTGCTGAAGGCCAGGAACAGACATAATGCGAACGTGCAGATCACCAGCCAGGGAGAAATCGACACGTCGACCACCACCGCCCCGGCCATCGCCCTAAGGCAGAAGCCCACCGCGATGATGATACAGTCGATGATCATCACGCGTTTCAGCGCCAGCGAATAGAGCATCGTCAGACCCATGTACTCCAGGAGGATCACCGTCAGCGCCCGGGAGAGCGCCATGGCGCCCGCCAGCGAGACGACCGCACAAACGACCGCGGTCACCAGAGCCGTGGGCACGGTCACGCGTCCCGAAGCGATCGGTCGATGACGGCGTTCGGGATGGATACTGTCGGTGCGACGGTCCACGATGTCATTGAGGACGTACATGGCCGAGGCGGCCAGCGAGAAGCACCAGAAGGCCCCGAGCGCCTTGCCGACGTTCAGCAGCGTCTCATCCAACGGGCCAAGGAGCTGCCGGCCGAACACCAGCGCCGCAAAGACGAAGACGTTCTTGATCCAGTGAACGGGACGCAGCAGCCTCAATAATTCCATGGACAACCTTTCCGCGGTGCGGGATGGCACGGGTCCGCGCCGTTGCTCTCTCACAGCGCCTCGGGACGGCGTGACACTGTGTTTCAATCGACAACCATCGTTGGACGCGGTAGAGTATACTCATCACGGCCCCGGTTGTATACGTTTCTTGCCCGGTTCCCGATGTCGCGAGAAGAGGCTCGATATGATCACTACGGTCGTCTTCGATCTGGACGATACGCTGTACGATGAGGTGGACTACTGCCGCAGCGGGTTTGCCGCCGTGGCACGGTTCCTCGTCCGGTTCTCCGACTGCCCGTGCGCCGAAGATGCCTTCGCGTGTCTCTGGAGACACTTCACCGCCGGCAACCGAACCAACACGTTCAACGCGACGATGGACGAGCTGGGCATCCCCTATGACGAGCACCGGATCGCACAGCTCGTCGAGGTCTACCGCGGCCATCGCCCCGACATCGAGCTGCCGGCT
Source organism: uncultured Phycisphaerae bacterium (assembly GCA_963726475.1). Classification (GTDB taxonomy): domain Bacteria; phylum Planctomycetota; class Phycisphaerae; order Sedimentisphaerales; family Anaerobacaceae; genus Anaerobaca. Next base: position 4,913 of record CAVSCO010000101.1, read on the forward strand.
GACAGCCGACGGACACTCGAGGCACTCCGGGACCGGTACACGCTGGCCCTGCTGACCGATGGTTTCCTGCCCGCCCAGAGGCTCAAGGTCGAGGCCCTGGGGATCGCGTCTCGCTTCCGTGCGATCGTCTACACCGAGGAACTGGGCCGACCATTCTGGAAACCCTCACCGGCCGGGTTCGAGAAGCTTCTCAACGACGCTGGGCACCCCCGCCGACCAGGCGGCGTACGTGGGCGACAACGAGACCAAGGACTTCATCGCCCCCAACCGGATGGGCATGCTCACCATCCAGGTCCTGCGCGAGCACCGTCTGCACACCGAGCAGGGCGCCGAGACCGACGCCAAGGCGACTCTGCAGACCTCGCGGATCGAGGATTTGGCGAGCCTGCTGGTCCGATATTAACTCCCTTCTCGACGCGTCAACATTGCCCGGTTCCGGGGCGTTCTTTTTTCTTGACTACAACGTCACCAAACGCGATAATATGGTGAAATTGGTAGCTATGGGCGATTTTCTGTGTTCCAAGGAGTCTTGTTATGCCGCCAGGTAAGAGACGTCAAAGCAATGCTATGCTCTATACGCTGATCACCTTCGTCGGGCTGTTCATCATCGCGACGACGGTTGCGGTCATCTACTACGTGAAGGCGGAAGAGCTTCGGACAACCGCTCGGGATGCGGAGAGCGAGTTGAACAAGATGGCTTCGGCGGACGAAGTGCGGCGCATCGGGGACATCGTGGGGACGAAGATTCCGGGCGAGAGCAACCTTGGCAGCATGGTTCAGTACTTCGACGAGATCGATTCGGTGATCATGGGCAAGCCGATCCAGGCGACCAGCGCCGAAGTGAACGTGAACAACGCGATGAATGCGTTCCGCACGCTCGTCCAGCAGGCCCAGCCCTACATCACCATCGCTCCGGCCGAGCCCAATGCCACCAGCACGGACCTGGCCGATCCGAATCGCGTTTCGTTGCGATCGATGGCCGGCGATCTACTGGCAAAGATCAAGCAAACGTCGGATCAACTGGATGCCAGGACCAAGCAGCTCCAGGATTTGCAGCAGGAGTTCACCGACGCCACGGGAATCTGGCAGCAGACGGCCAACGGCCTCAACGCAAAGATCAATGAGTACCGCGTGGAAGTCCAGCAGACCAAGACGGACTACAACGACTTGCGGGCGTTGCTGGAACAGAGTTCCGAGCAGCGTGCCGCCAACATCCTCAAGCAATTGGAGGATGAGCGGGCCCGATCGCGACAGTTGAACCAGGATCTGCTCAAAACGCAGGCGCAGCTCCAGGTCGCTCAGGAACGACTCAGCAGCGCTCTGAAGGAGGTTGCCAAGACTCAGCCGACACCGGATCGGGAAGCGGCAGCCCTCACCCCCGACGGCAAGATCATCCTCGTCGACGACGCCGCCGGTATCGTCCACATCAACCTGGGCTCGGAAGATCACGTCTATCGCGGACTGACCTTCTCGGTGTACGACAAGGCGCAAGGTGTCCCCAGAGACGGCAAGCCCAAGGCGGAGATCGAGGTCTTCGCGATCGACAAGACGACCTCTACGGCTCGCGTCCTTTCCTCAGAGAAGCGGAACCCGATCGCCACCGACGACATCATCGCCAATCTGATTTGGGACAAGAACAAAAAGAACCAGTTCGTGATCGCGGGTGACTTCGATCTGACCGGCGACGGCAAGCCGACGTACGACGCCAAGGCTCGCATCGCGGGTCTGATCAAGAAATGGGGCGGGACCACGTCCAACACCGTCTCGGCCACGACCGACTTCGTCGTGCTGGGCACGAAGCCTCAGGTTCCGCCGGAGCCGACCTTCGAGGACCTGGCAAAGGACCCCACGTTGAGTGGCAAGTACGAGACGGCGAAGAAGCAACTGGAGTACTACAACGAGATTCGCCAGCAGGCCGCCGCGTTCTACATCCCGGTCTTCACGTTCGACCGCTTCCTTTACTTCATCGGCTACGAAGACTATATCGGCAAGCCCGGCGCGTTCTGATCGCGGGCAAGCCCGAAACCGGAATACTCGGAACCCATAGCAATGCCGCTTGACGGCCAGACTCCTCCAGCCGTCAAGCAGGAGATGATTTACGCTACGTGGCCGGCCTCGGCTCGACGCCGATGGAGGCCACGTGGATTTCTCCGGTGTATTGACGAGCCCCCTCCGACACGACGAACCCCTTCTTGATCGCGACAAAGGTCATCGTCCAGTCCGCGCGAATGGCGGTCCCCAGAGGCTCACCCGTATCACAATCGAGACCGGATGGGATATCTACCGCCAGAATCGGTGCATCCAGAGCGTTGATCGCATCGACCAGGATACGGTAGTTGTCCCGCAGTGGCCCCTGCAATCCCGTGCCAAAGAGTGCATCGACGAGAAGGTCCGCTCCCTGGGCCAACGACGCCACGAGATCGGCCGCATCCGCCCCGCTTGGGTCGAGAATCTCGACCGTTTCGCCCAAAGCCGTGAACACATCCAGGTTGATCCTGGCGTCTCCGCGAACCTTCTCGCGGTCGCCGCAGACGACGACACGAACGCTATGGCCCGCGTTGAGCAGATGGCGTGCGATGACGTACCCGTCGCCTCCATTGTTGCCTGTGCCACAGAAGATGCAGACGCGCGAGGTCTGCTTGCTCGGCAGTTTGGTCATCACCAGTTCAGCACAACTGCGGCCGGCGTTTTCCATCAGCGCCACACCGGGCAGACCAAGCTCTTCGATAGCCCAGCGATCCACCGAGCGGACCTCGGCCCGGGTCATAACGCGACGCTCCTGAGGTGTCGTATTCTCGTTCATACTCCGTCTTATACCGATGGTCCGACATCTCCGTCAACCTGATCACCCGCGCCGAGGCCCGCCCGGGGATGAATCTTGTGCAAATTGACAGGGCCGGGCCAGCCCGATACAATGCGTCCCGCCTTGTGCGGGTGCGGCCTTGAATCCGCGTCTCGCGCGGGCCGGCTGCACCGACGTCCGGTCGCGGCCTAAGACAGATTTCTCGAATACTTCTCGGTCTCGTACTGATGCGCATATTATTGACGAACGACGACGGCATCTTCGCCCCCGGTCTGGCCGCCATCTACAAACAACTCATTCATCTCGGCGAGGTGCTGGTGGTCGCGCCGGCCGACAGCCAATCCGGAGCCAGCCATAGCGTGACATTCTTCGAGCCCCTGGCCTGTGCGACGATGGAGATCGGCGATCTCTTCAGCGGTCATGCCGTCTATGGCTCGCCCGCCGATTGCGTGAAACTGGCGGTCAGACAGCTCCACAAAGACCCGATCGACCTGGTCGTCGCCGGCATCAACAACGGGGCCAACGTCGGGATCAACGTGTACTACTCGGGCACCGTCGCGGCCGCGATGGAAGCCGCCTTTCTCGGCATTCCCTCGGTCGCGATGAGTCTGGCGGCCGAGCGAAGGATGGATTTCGACGGCGCCGCCGACTACTGCATCGACGTTCTGGAGAAGCTCGGCTCCCTTCAGGGACGCGACGTGATCAACGTGAACATTCCGCGGCTCTCGCAAGGCAACCCCCGAGGGATTCGCGTGGTCCCGCAAGCCACCAGTGGCTTCGTTGAATACTACATCCCCCAAGGTGATGACGAGGCCAAGTCGCTGTTCCAACTGGCCGGAGGAGGCCACCTCCAGGAACTGACGCCCGTCGACACGACCGCTTTGGCCGAAGGATACATCACCGTGACCCCCCTGCGGCCCGATATGACCGACCACCACAAGATCGAGCGGATGATGTCGCAATTCAAAGGCGACCGCCCGTAGCTCATCGAGAGGAATGCCATGACCGAACAGAAAGCATCTCAAATCTGCATCGTAACCGTCACCGGTGTCGATCGGGTCGGTATCGTCGCCAAGCTGGCCAACGTGATGGCCCGGGCCAACATCAACATCGTCGACATCAACCAGAAGATCCTCGAAGAGACCTTCGTGATGACCATGGCCGTCGACGTGGCGGAATCCGCCATCGGGATGGACAAGATCAAAGCGCGTTGCGATCGGGTCGGCAAGGAGATGGCCCTGAAGATCACCATCCAGGACGAGAACATTTTCAAGGCCATGCACAGGGTGTAAACCATGCGGATCTCCGTCGAAGAAGTCTTCGAAACCGTTCAAATGACCCTGGATCATCATTTCGATATCCGTACGGTCACGCTGGGCATCAACCTCAAGGACTGCATGGACCGCGATCTCGACCGGTCTGACGAAGCGCGTCCATCGAGCGCATCGTGGAGAAAGGCCGGCTGCTCAATCGCTGCGCCGATCTGATCGACCAGAAATACGGCATCCCCATCACGAACCGCCGCATCGGGGTCACTCCCGCCTCGCTGCTGCTGGAGCCCCTGCCGAGGACGAAAGCCACGGTGGTCCGATTCGCCAAGGCCCTCGACGGGGCGGCTCGAAAGGCTGACATCGATTTCCTGGGTGGCTTCGGCGCGATGGTCCAGAAAGGGACCACGGCCGCCGAGGAGAACCTGATCGACGCCATCCCCGAGGCCCTGTCGAAAACACAGCGCATCTGTGGGTTCCTGAACCTTGCGTCGACGCACGCCGGCATCAATATGAACGCGATCGCCAAGATGGGGCACATCCTCAAGGACCTGGCCCATCGCTCCGAGAACGGCATCGGCTGCGCGAAGATCGCGGTGTTTGCCAACGTCCCCGAGGACAATCCGTTCATGGCCGGCGCCCACCACGGCGTCGGTGAGCCCGATTACTCGCTGAACATCGGCATCTCCGGCCCCGGCGTCGTCCGCAACGTCGTCGCCGAGAACCCGGACTGCGATCTGACCCAGCTCTCGGAGGTCATCAAGCGGACCGTCTTCAAGATCACCCGGGCGGGCGAATTGATCGGCCGGGAGATGGCCCAACTGATGGGCGTCCCCTTCGGCATCGTGGACATCTCGCTGGCACCGACCACCTCGACGGGCGACTCGGTCGCAGAGATCATCGAGGCGATGGGCGTCGGGCAGATCGGCTCGCCGGGCTCCACGGCGGCTCTGGCCCTGCTGATCGATGCCGTCAAGAAAGGCGGCGCCATGGCCTCGGGCAACGTCGGTGGGCTCTCGGGGACGTTCATCCCCGTCAGCGAGGACGAGGGCATGATCCGCGCGGTCAAGGACGGAACACTGAGCCTGGAGAAGCTCGAGGCGTTGACGAGCGTCTGCTCGGTTGGGCTGGACATGTTCGCCGTACCGGGCGACACCCCGCCGGAGGTCATCTCGGCCATCATCGCCGATGAGCTGGCCATTGGGGTCGCCAATAACAAAACCACCAGCGTTCGGATCATCCCTGCCCCGGGCCGCAAAGCGGGCGACATCCTGCATTTTGGCGGTCTTCTGGGCTCGGCACCCGTGATGAAGGTCCCGGGCTGCTCAGCCTCCCGGTTCATCCAGCGACGCGGACGCGTCCCCTCGCCCATCTCGGCGTTGCGAAACTGACCGCCGGTCGGTCGTACGTCAGCGCACGACCCCGGATATGAGCGAAATGGGCCGTTCCGGCTGGCAGAGTGGCAGCCCCCGACATGGGCCCTGGAACTTGCCCCCTGTCATCAGATTCATGGACACTTCCGCCCCTGGAAAGGGTCATATTCCAGACCAGCACCCGTATGCGGAGCTATTGCCCCCATCACTGCGGTTTTTTTCGGTTTCTTTTTGACACCTGCGCCACACGGGTGTATAGTGGATTTACGTGTGTGGGTCGTCTATGATGTGCTTTCCCGCTGCTCCAGTTGCGCCTGAGAGGCTAGGATGAGAAGGAGAGGGCTAACGCTCATAGAGTTGCTTGTCGTGGTCGCCATCATCTCCTTATTGATGGGACTATCTTTACCCGCATTGGTCCGCATCCGCAATCAAGCCCAAAGCACCGTCTGTGTTCGAAACCTCAAGACGTTGTCCCTCGCCTGGCTCCTGTACAAAGACGACAATGACGATCGCCTCGTGGGCGGCCAGGTGGGCAAGACCCCTTACGACTGGGTCCAGGGCCCGACCGGTGCCGGCACGTTCATCGAGTGCAAGAAAGAAGGCATTCGCAAGGGCGCGCTGTTCCGTTACGTGGGCAACGAAGTGGACATCTATCGATGCCCGGCCGATCATCGCAAGCTGGTGCCTGGACAGATCGCCTTTCGAAGCTATTCCATCGCCGGCGGCGCCAACGGGGAACTCTGGCAGAACACCTACATTCCGATCGAGAAGTACTCCCAACTCGTTCAGCCGGCTACGAAGTACGTTTTTATCGAAGAGTCCGACCCTCGCGGCTGGAACAAAGGCTCGTGGGTGGTGGACCCGCTGAACAAGACTTGGGTTGATCCGCTGGCCGTTTGGCACAGCCGGGCCCGGAGTTCGCTGGCTTTTGCCGATGGTCATGCGGAGATCCACCACTGGGTCGACAGCAGCACCATCGAGATGTCACGCGAACAGCAATTCCTCACCCCCGTCCCGAGAGGATCAGGGCAACGACCTGCACTTCATGCTCAGCGGCTTTCCGCAGAGGATGACGGACGGCCCGGTGACACCGTAGTCCGTGACGCGGACCCACGTCTTTGGCGATTTCTCAGGGACACAACCACTACGTTGTCTGCGCGGAAATCCGAATATCGAATCTCGAAACCCGAAACAAATCCGAATGTCTAAAATCCCAATGACCGAAACGGACACGTCCCTCTATGGGCGTCTCACGGGAAACACTCGTTTAGAGTTTTAGGGCATTTGAGTCTTGTGCTTGTTTCGGATTTCGAGTTTCGTATTTCGTGCTTCGACCGCCGTCTCAACAAGCAGAGCCATCGGCATCAAAAACCCTTGCTACCCTGCTTTCGTACCGCCTGTCAGTTGGGCCGCCACGGAGGCGGTCGCCGCCTTGATCGCCTCTTCGTCGCCCAGATAGTAGTGCTTCAACGCCTTCAGGTCGTCGTCCAGTTCGTACACGAGCGGGATACCCGTCGGGATGTTCAACTGCGTGATGGCCTCGTCCGACATGCCGTCGAAGTACTTGACCAACGCCCTCAGGCTGTTGCCATGCACAAATCAGGACGCGTTTGCCCTGCTTCAGTTCCGGGACAATCGCCTCGTGCCAGTAAGGCAGCACCCGATCCAGTGTGGTCTTGAGTGATTCGGTCGCGGGCAGGAGGTCACGGGGCACGTCCGCATATCGCCGGTCGTGGCACGGATGGCGGCTGTCGTCTTCGGATAGCTCCCCGGGCGGGGTATCGTAGCTGCGTCGCCAGATCTGCACCTGGTCCAGCCCGTACTTGTCGGCCGTCTCCTTCTTGTTCAATCCCTGCAGCGCTCCGTAGTGCCGCTCGTTGAGATGCCAGGAGCGACGGACCGGGATCCACATCAGGTCCATGTCATCCAGGATGATCCAAAGCGTGCGAATCGCCCGTTTCAGGACCGACGTGAAGGCGAGGTCAAAGGTGTACCCCTCCTGGGCGAGCACCTTGGCGCCGTCATGGGCCTCGCGGACGCCCTGGTCGGACAAGTCAACGTCCGTCCACCCGGTGAATCGATTCTCGAGATTCCACGTGCTTTGGCCGTGCCGAACCAAGACCAGTTTCACCATACCCATGCTCCTTTCTTCGACAAGACACCGGAGGCCTTCGGTGCGAACAGCCGCACGTTTGAGCCGGTGTAACGTTATCGATCGATCAGCTTATAAAGTCTCAGCATCGTCGGCGGCGGAACGACATCCCTGGGCCGGTCGCGATTGACGTCAAGGGCCTCCCAGCGAAGCATGTAACGCGTTCCGGGCTGATCACTGGCACCGCTATCGCCTCGCCAATGCACCCTCATGCCGGGGAAATCGCTCTCGGACCGACCCAACTCGGCCGGCCATTGAGCGGATTGCTCAACCTCGCCGATAGGCTTGAGATTCGCCTCGCTCAGCTTCCAGATGCCTGATCCGACCTTATCGTGACTGTATCTCTGCGTCAGCGTGCCGTCTGCGTTTGCCTTGACGGGTGAGACGCGCACTTCGAAGTGAATCGTGCCTCCCCCTTCCGGATACCAGCGATAGTCCCAGTCGCTCACCTGGTAACTCCGCCAACCGGAGCCTTCGTATCTGGCATTGTAGATCTGCGTGAATCCCTTGGCGTCAAACTTGTGATAGGTCACGATTGGCCGATTCCGCGAATCGAAACCGATACGGGTATTCCCGTTGATCGCCCCGCCGCCGGGCGGAACGGGATCGACCACCACTCCTGGCGTCGCGACGGTCATGGGCAATTCGACGGGTACACCGCCAGCCGTCTCCCAGTGCACCAGGTCGGAACTTCGCGCGTAGGAGACGTCATGGTTGGTACTGCAATCCGGCGTATCTCGCCAGACCCAGCACAGGTGGAATCGACCGTCAGGCCCGCGATCGGGACCGACGGGATAGGCATTCATCGCGCCGCCACCATCGAGCAGCGGCTCATCCAGAAGGCGACGCCAGGTCTTCGCTCGGGCATCGTAGCTGTTGTAGATCTGGTTGCCGTTGCCGCTGGAGCCATCGCGATACGTGAAGATGAGTCGCCCTTCGGGGCCCTCGAAGAAACGCGGGTACGTACACCGCTTCTCAAGATCGCCCACCATAGTCGGTACGGCGTGGAGACTCTCGATGTCCCCCGGCTTCTCCGCCCGGAAGTAGACCAGCGGACGGACGTGCATGTTGCCACTGACGTGCAGACAGCCGGCTTCATCGATCGCCATGGTGACATAATTGTGACTGTCCCACCCCACGCTAGAATCAAGCGTCTTGAACTGCCAGACGTCGCCGTCCAGGTCCCGCATGGCCACGGTCATCCGACGGTCCCGGTCGTAGAAGGCTACATACTGCTGTTGTCGGTGCGTCAGAAGACAGAATCCCACGGTATGGCCCGACCACACCTCGCCCACGTCGAGACATTCCACAACCTGCGGTTCCGTCGCGTTCGCCAAGTACCCTCCGGCGACGACAACCGCCAGGCCAACAGCAAGACAATGCAGTCGCCTCTCTCGATTCTCCATTCTATGACCTGTTCATGGTCCGGGGCGCCTCCCGAGAATCGATCGTGGCCTCGAATCCATCACGCTCGATTCCGGTAGGCGCCCCAGACCTTGTGCTGCGCATTTTGTCCACGTTCGGAGCGGTACGCTCCACCCCATCTCTACAGCTTCACCGGTTTGCACAGGTTCTTCTCGTGGGCCGCCACGCGACCACAGACTTTGCACATGAACTGGCCGTTTGCCACCAGTTCCTTGTATTCCTTCGGGTTGCTGATCTGGAACCCCAGATTGTTGAGGTAGCAGAGGTGCTTGTCGTGTCCAGCGTGAGGCATTTCGGCTTTGGCCATAACTCCATCCTTTCTACGTGTGGTGATAACAATTCAAGCCCCACATTAAGCTATCCTATCGGTGATTCTGTCAACCGATTTCCCAGCGATCGAGCAGGCAATGTACACTGTACACTCGGCGCTGCCGCCAAGTTCGGGCGACCGGGTCGAATCGGATGGAATGATCTATCGAGACACCGCGGAGGAGGCACAATGTCACCAGCCGCGACCGGGCGGCCGGTCGGCTTTCTTCTTGGCGATCGCTGTGTACGCGTCGTCATTTCGGGACCTACGAATGCCAGGCCATCGAAACGACTCTCATCAGATCAAGCTCTGCCGAAGCATTGCAGCCAATGGCTCACCGGCCTGAACCTATTCGACCTCGATCAAGCAGCCTTAAGCGGCTTGTCGTTTCCCTTTTTGGACGAAAGTCGCTTCGCGGTTTGGCCGATAGGGGGAGGGTGATGGTCCGAGTCGATTAACCATGGATTACTGAAGACCGATATGTTCAGCAAGCTGCGAAAAGACGGGTTTCTCTTGAAGACCAAATTGTTCACGCTCCGCTGGTATCCCAGTGGCCGCAGTTGCATTCGCATCGGAAACCGCCGGAGACCTCCACAGCAGATGCCGCCGCTGATGGTTCGCAAGCCTGAGTGGCGCCGGTAGAATCTTTTTTTCGCAGCCACCTTTCTACCGTCGTTCTGACACGACCACCCCCTGCCATTCGGTCAGATTCGCCCTCGATCTCGCTTTCACTCTTCTTAACCAGCCCTGCCACTGCTGGCAACCGTGCTGCTTATAGGACGTCACCCTCTGCCCGGCCAGCCAGAATTTGTTTCCTGCGTCGGAACCCCCAGAAGCAAGACAACGTATATATCCACAGTGCCCTACATTATCTATTTTGACTCAAGAATTTTCCAATCGACTACCGATACTACCCCACATGAACACAACAGCCCATTTTAACACACGACGATTCAACGACACAAAAGGAGAGATCGATGGTTAAGGAAGATGTCCTCGCCCGTTACCTGGCCCCCCTGCTCCGTGGTGACCGCAAAGCCTGCCGCTCGGTAGTGGAAGAGACCCTGCAGAGCGGCATCCCGGCCAACTCGGTATACCTGCACCTGATCTGGCCGGTCATGGCCGAGATCGAGCGTCTCTCGCGGATGGACAAGATCACGTCGGTCCAGGAACACCTGGCGACGCGAATCAACCGGACCATCGTGGATCAGCTCCAGAACAAGCTGCCCCGCCGACCCGCCCGACACAAGAGGGTAGCCGTCGCCTGCGCTCGCGATGAGTTGCAGGAGCTCGGCGCGCAGATCATCGCCGATCTGTTCGAGAGTGACGGCTGGGAAGTGCGATTCCTCGGTGGCGGCCTGACCAACGATGATGTCTTCGCCTTCGTGAACGAATATGCACCGGATATACTGTTTATCTACGGCACTGCACCGAAACAGGCCCCCGATGTACGCCGGTTGATCGACAGAATCCGGAGTGTAAATGCGTGGCCGGACCTGCGTATCGTGGTTTCCGGCGGATTGTTCAATCGAGCTGAAGGTCTGTGGGAAGAGATTGGCGCCGACGGGTTCGCCGCCACAGCCGCCGATGCACTCAGGGTGGCTGCGGACGAAACCCAGGTGGCCAATCCGGAACGGAGAACCGTCAACCGCCGCAAACGCAAGCAGCAGAACACCGTCCAGGAAACCGCAAACGCAGCCGGATAGGATGTCCCCGGACACGCAGTAAATCCCGTGCCGGCCATCGGATGGAACCGGCACGGGATTTTTCTTATCACATCACAACCGGCCTCAGCCGATCGCCCGTTGCAGCTTGTATTCGACGCTGTCCACCAGCGCCAGCCAGCTTGCTTCGATCACGTTTTCCGAAGCGCCGACCGTTCCCCAGATCGAGTGCTTGTCTCTCGATTCGATGACCACGCGGACGCGGGCCGCCGTGCCTTCTTTGGCATTGACGACGCGGACCTTGTAGTCGAACAGATGTACATCCTTGAGGTCAGGGTAGAACCTGTGGAGCGACTTGCGCAAAGCCGCGTCCAATGCGTTGACCGGGCCGTCCCCTTCGCCGACCACGTGCTCGATCTCATCGCCTACCTTCAGCTTGACGGTCGCCTCGGTGACGAGCTCGCCGCTCTTGCGCTTCTCCACGTCGACATGGTACTTGATCAGCTCGAATGAGGGTTCGAATGTCCCCATGATCTTGCGGACGAGCAGTTCGAAGCTGGCGTTGGCCGCCTCGAACTGATAGCCCTCGTTTTCGAGCTCCTGCACACGCCCCAGGATCTTGCGGGCCAGCGCCTTGTCCTGCGTGATCTTGGCCTTCTCCAACTCGGCCAGAATGTTCGACTTGCCGCTCAGCTCCGATATCAGGAACCGTCGCTCGTTGCCCACCGTCTCCGGATCGATGTGTTCGTAGGTGCGCTTGTCCTTGCGAAGGGCGTCAACGTGGAGTCCGGCCTTGTGAGCGAACGCGCTTTCACCGACATAGGGCAGGTTCATCACCGGGGTCATGTTGGCCACCTCGAAGATGAACCGTGATACCTCCGTCAGCGACTTCATCTTCTCGGGCGGCAGCGTTTCGTAGCCCATCTTCAGCGTCAGGTTCGGGACCACCGAGCACAGATTGGCGTTGCCTGTCCGCTCGCCAATGCCGTTGATCGTGCCCTGGACGTGCCGGGCTCCCGCCCGGATCGCCGCCAGTGAATTGGCCGTGGCGCAATCGGTGTCGTTGTGCACGTGAATGCCGACGTTCACCGAACCGAACGCCTGGCAGACCGCGCCGGTGATCTCGAAGATATCCTCGGGCAGTGAGCCGCCGTTGGTGTCACAGAGCACCAGGGCGTCGGCGCCGGCTTCGGCCGCAGCCGCCAACACCTTCATCGCATACTCGGGGTTCTCCTTGTAGCCATCGAAGAAATGCTCGGCGTCGAAGATCGCTTCGAGTCCCTTATCCTTCAGGTAGCGGGTCGAATCGGCGCAGATCGTCAGGTTCTCGTCCAGCGTACAGTGCAGCACCATCCCGACGTGCATGTCCCAGGTCTTGCCCACGATCGTCGCTGCGGGCGCCTTGGTGGCCAAAATCGAATTGAGCGAGACGTCGTCCGCGACGGTGCAGTCGGCCCGGCGGGTGCTGCCGAATGCCGCCACCTTGGCATTCTTCAGGCCCTCTTCCTGCACGGCCTGGAAGAACTGCATCTCCTTGGGGTTCGACGCGGCGTAGCCCCCTTCGATATAGTCGATGCCCAGTCCGTCGAGGCACTTGGCTATGGAGACCTTGTCTGCGAGCGAGAAACTGACGCCCTCGGCCTGCATTCCATCGCGGAGGGTCGTGTCATAGATCGCGATTTTCGTCATTTCGACTCCTGCTTCTGTCTCAGAGGGCCCCTTCGAGCCCCTGGGTAGCTGTCATCTGCGTTCACATAAACTGCCGATTCTACCCATCTCAACCGCCCTGTAAAGGCCAAACCCCCGCCGGGCGGGTCGGTGATGCGTGTCTCGCGGAGCGTGAAGTGTATTGCGTCGTCAGTCCCGCCTGAAACCCCGCCCATGCCGGACTCCCACCCCCCTGATCCGAGATCGCCTGTGTCTGACATTGCTGGAATCAGGACCGGTACGGTGGCCGGCCCATCCTGGAGGCACGTCTGTCCGCATCGCGTTGTCAAAGATCGGCCATCCGCGGTAACCATATTCGGTTAATAGCCAACGAAATACTCATTGATATCAAGGGAATCCCTCTCGCTCGTGGTGATGCCAGGACGTATCTCCCAGTGCCCCTTCGGGCGCCCGACAAACGCAAACTCCAATACGCTGAAGCAGATCACGCCCTGCTTGATTCATGCCGCCTCTACGGCTAGAATAGTAACGGAAGGCAAAGGAGACAATCAGGCGCCGAGAGGAAGTCCATGTCCCCACTTGCCTATCGATGCAGCACTCACCGCCAAAGGCGAGGTGGGATGATTCGCTCAGATGGCCAAGGGCTGCTCTGTACCTCTTGAGGCACGGTGCGAACCTGCGTATGAGAATAACGCTGATTGATCTCTTGTTCTGGATGATAGGTGCTATCGTCGGTCTGCACTGTGCGCGGCTGAGTTCTCGTTTCGGCACGCTTGCGTCCATGGCGGGGTTTGTCGTCGGGTTCGCGGCCGGTTTGGCGGCCCTGTTCGCCTGCTGCTGGTTATTCATCTTCGTATTCGAGTCGTTTCGTCCTCCGATCCCACTGTGCTCACAAGGCAGATGCTCTGGTTTCAAGGACTATGAGTTCATTGAACAGAACGAGAAGTCCGAACACATCCGCCTGTGTAAATGCGGAGGAAGGTACCTTATGAAGGGCTTCACCGGCTTCGGATACACTGAGGTGTGGAGAGTCATCGAGGACGGCGCCATGCATCCCTACATGAAGTACCGAAGACGCCTGGGTGTCTTTGGTCAGTGGAAGAACTGGTCTGGCGAGCGCAGCCCAAAGCGCCATTGTCGATGGCAAACCATCCGGATGATGAGCCGCAGTGACACACAGGATCAGATGGCTGAGCGATGATCATTGATGCGACCTATGGGCATGGCAATCCTGTAAGTCTGCACACGTCGATGAGGCGAAGGAACGCGTCGGGAGTATCCTGCGCGAAGGGGCAGGTGCATTTGTGAAGACAATTAGATGCTGAGAGACATCTAACGGCGCGTTCCGGGGAACCGGCGGGAAAGGCCCCACCAAGGGACAAGCGGAGGAGAAGACATGTACGTTTTGCATCGGCGGAATTTGCAGTGGTCTGGGATGATGGCTGCTACGGTTGTATTGGTGCATGCCAACAGCCTCGTCGCGGACACCGAGGCCAGACTCCTGGACCTCCAGCACAAAGTGAAGTCGGCCTGCCCGAACCACCAATATTGCCACTTCGGCATGCGGGACGCCATGACCGAACGCTGGGTGCGAGAAGCATGGATTGCCCTGGACGACAGCGGCAATGTGTCGGCAATACAGGTAAACCTTCATGACAAGAAGCAGAGTCTCGTCTGGACGGAGGAGGCCTGTCAGACGTGGCATTTCGAGATGAACGAACTTCTCATCTTTCGGGACCGATTGCACACGCTCAAGATGCTGTCTTTCGCGACCCGACACCATCCAGGGCTTGTCTACACACGACTTCATGAGCTTCTGACCAAGCCGGATATCGAGGTACGGGTCAAAGAGCCAGACGACGCGAACGATACGATCACGATCGTTGTGGCTTACGGCCCCGATACGTATCTAGTCGGGGCGCGAAAGATGCCAATGCGCGAACGTCTATACCGTGGACCCCGAAACGGGCCGCCTGTCTCAGTTGGAAGTCTACGTATTTGCCGAGGGAGAGTACCGCAAGGCTGCCACATGGGTGTATCTCGACAACGCAAAACCCGTTTCTCCCCGGGTATTTGATCTAAGGCGCCAGATCCACGACGGCGTACGTATCGTAGACACCTCCCACGTCGAATATGGGCTGGAACAAGGCACATCGTCGGACGAGGACGTGGCGACCCGAATCGTGGAAGCCTTCCTGGCTGCGTGGAATTCTCGGGACACTGCGACGATCCGAAACCTGCTGGGAGATATGGTCGTCGGCAATGCAGACCGGTTCTGCGAGACCGTGACGACACGCCAGCCTCCGCACGTGGTTAAAATCGGAACTCCGTTCGAGAAGACCCCCTATCTGGGGCTCTTCGTCCCCGTGACGGTCGAACTCCCGGGAGACCCGCCCAGGCAGGGGCAGATGACGTTTCTCGCCAGTCCAAAGGACCGGGATCGTTGGCATATCGCCACTTTCAAGTTCGAGCCGGCCCAGAGCCGCGAGGAATAGCCCGGGAAAGAGTTCTGCGTTGATCTGTCACTCCGGCAAGCATACAATCGAGGGCATGGATATTCACTCAAAACACTCATTCGTATCCAATCGTCAACTGAGATCGCAGCGTCTGGCTTGGACGCTGGTCCTGCTGGCAGGTTTGCTCATGGCACAGCCGAGCCAGGCAAAGGGGCCGCTCATGGCGTATGTGGGGACGTTCAGTGCGCCGCTGCGGGACATGCCGGCGACGCAGGTGGATTTGCCTCCGGGGAACGGGCGGGGCATTCACCTGTTCGCAGTGGATCGCACTACCGGGGCCATGACGCCTCACGGCGTCTATGAGATGGGAACGAGTCCGAGTTGCCTGGTGTTGAACGCTGCCGGGACCCGTCTGTATTCCAGCAACGAGACCGACCGGGTGGGCGAGAACAAGGAGGGCACGGTCAGCGCCTTCGCGATCGACCGCACCGATGGGCAGTTGAAACTGCTCAATACCGTCCGTTCGGGCGGGGCCGGGCCGACCTATGTGAGCGTGCATCCTTCGGGCAAGTTCCTGCTGGTGGCCAATTACTTTGGCGGTTCCGTGGCCGTCCTGCCGATTCTGTCCGACGGCAGCCTGGGTGCCGCTACGGACGTCAAGACAGACGAAGGAACGCTGGGACCGACGAGGGCCACGAACGCCCCGCCGGGGAGCTTTGCGTTCAGTGGGCACGACCGCACCCACGCGCATCAGATTGGGGCCGATGCCGTCGGGGCGCTTCGTTTTGCACGTCGACCTGGCTCTGGACAAGATCTTCATCTGGAAGTTCGATGACAAGAAGGGCGTCCTCACGGCCAACGATCCGCCCTTCGTCTCGCTGCCACCGGGAGACGGGCCGAGGCACTTCAGCTTCCATCCCAACGGACGCTGGCTCTATTCCATTCAGGAGGAAGGCTCGACCGTCGTCCTGTTCGACTACGATGCACAGAAGGGACAATTATCCGAGCGGCAAACCGTCTCGACTCTGCCGCCGGGGTTTGCCGGCAGCAACTTCTGCTCCGAGATCATGGTCTCGGCCGACGGCCGGTTCCTCTATGCGGGCAACCGTCTGCACGACAGCATCGGGATCTTCTCCATCGGCGACGACGGTAGGCTAACCTATCTCGGCGAGGAATGGACGCGGGGGGACTATCCGCGCAGCTTCAATTTCGACCCCACCGGCCGGTTCCTGTACGCCTGCAACCAGCGGGACGACAACATCGCCGTCTTTCGGGTGGATCGCGCGACAGGGAGCCTCGCCTTCACCGGCCACTACGCCCCCGTCGGCAATCCCTCGTGCATCGTCTTCCTCGATCTGGCGGAGGTGGATTGAATTCAGAGATTCGAGTCCCTTGCCCTTCCGGCCCTGAGACCCGATAAGGAGGTAATACGGTGGGAACACATAAAGGAAGCTGTCTTTGCGGCGCGGTAGCGTACGAATTCGATGACCCGGTGAGACGCTTCTGCTATTGCCATTGTCCGCGTTGTCGCAAGACGACCGGATCGGCGCACGCGGCCAATATCTTCGTCAAGCCCGATCAGTTTCGGTGGACGCGTGGGCAAGATCAGGTGAAGCGATACGACTTGCCCGAGGCGAAGCGCTTCGCGACGAGCTTCTGCACCACCTGTGGGTCACCGATGCCTCATCCCTTCCGATCGGGCGACGGAGTCACCATCCCGGCTGGTTCGCTCGACACCGATCCCGGCATCAAACCCGAGTGCGGGATCTGGTGGTCGGCGCGGGCGCCGTGGTACGTTAGTACTTCGGAATTCGAGCAGCGTGAAGAAGGCCTGCGATAGCGCGGTTACAGCAGTGAATGGGACGACTGGTGGAAAACGTTATAGAATCTCGAGCGCTGATGCGGAGAAGCTATCCAACCATAATGATCGAGAGGAACCGGATGCGCATGCTTGATGTGGACACTGATCACCCCGTGAACAGGATAGTCCTTTATCTTACTGAAGACGAAGCCCAAGAGCTCAGAGACTCCACAAACGCTCTGCTACGCAACCCAAATGGCCACTACCATGTATCATCGGCAGATTTCTCAAAAGAGGTCACCCTCTGCCTGTATGATTCGACTCGAATGGAGGAGTCTTCCTTGGACGAGCGGTCAAAACGGCTGATACGAGACGATGAATGACACAGCTCGGCAGAAACAGTCCCTGGTGAAAAGCGAGGTGAGGTTTATGAACGAGACGAACTCGAACGAGTGGGCAAAGCTATCTCGGCGGCGTCTTCCTTGAGACCACCGCCCGGATCGCAGCGGTCGGCGCAACGGGCCTGCTGATGGCTCAGGCAGCGAGTGCCAAGCAAGATGCAGCTAGTCATGAGCGCGAGATATGCGTTTTCTCGAAATGCCTGCAATGGCTGGATTATGAGGGCATGGCCAAAGCAGCGGCTGAAGCGGGCTATGACGGTATCGATCTGACCGTCCGGCCGGGTGGTCATGTCCTGCCTGAGCGTGTCGAGGATGATCTTCCCAAGGCGGTCGAGGCGGCGAAGCGGGCGGGCATCCGCATTCCGATGATCGTTACGGCCATCGTCGATCCGAACGATCCACACACCGAAAAGATCCTCAAGACGGCGAGCCGCCTGGGCGTCCGATATTATCGCCTGGGCTACTATCAGTATGACAACGCCCGTCCCATCATGGCGCAACTGAACGAGATCAAGCCCCGGCTGCGCGACCTGGCGGCGATGAACAAGGAGTATGGCCTGGCCGGGTCGTATCAGAACCACGCCGGGGCCCGGTACGTCGGCGCCTCGTTGTGGGACCTGCATTACCTGCTGGAAGGCCTCGACCGCCGCGCGATGGGCGTGCAGTTCGACATCCGACATGCGACGGTCGAAGGGGCCACCACCTGGCCGGTGACGCTGAGGCTGCTGGCCGAGTCGATCAACACACTGGCCGTGAAGGACTTCTATTGGGCTCGGAAAGGTTCCACCTGGACGACTGAGAACTGCCCGCTTGGCGAGGGCATGGTTGATCTGGCCGCCTACGTGAAGCTGCTGAGGCGATACGCCATCTCGGGCCCCATCACCATCCACCTCGAATACTCGCTCGGCGGCGCCGAGCACGGCAATCGCGAGATCACCGTACCGGGGGCCACCGTCATCGAGGCCATGCGGTCCGACCTCACCCATCTGCGGAAGGTGTTGCAATCGAAACCTGCATAGTACGGAGGGTTCGCCCTACCGGCGGTCGGTGAAGAAGCTGCTGTATCCGCCGAGGTCGGCCGGTTCGCCCGGGTCGTCGGCCAGGAGAGCCTCGTGGTTGGCGGCGACTTTTCTATACGCGTTGGCGTGTTCGGCAATGATGTCGCGACGGTCGTGCTTGAACCACGGGACTTCGAACACACGACCAAGAATCGCCTCGGCGACGGGCAACGATTGCACGTACGACTCGATGCTCGCCGATGGATCGAGATGGGTGATGCGCGTGGGCCGGCCATGGCCGTAAACGTCCATCTCGGTGAACAGCGGATGGTGATGCAATGGCTTGTTGCAGCCCGGGTTGCAGACCGAGCCCTCGGCGCGGATCGCTTTGGCGAATCGCGACAATGACAACCCTCCCAGTTCCTCACGGACGTAGTGGAAGTGCGGGTAGTACCAGCCTCCCTTGGTCGTGCCCGTGGAAGGCTTGGGTCGGATGGCCCTGATCCCGGGGACGCCTTCGAGCAGATCGCAGAAGCGGTTCATCGCCCGATCGATCTCGGCCATCTGCTGTGGGAACAGGTCCAGTTGCACGAGTCCGAAGGCGGCGCTGACCTGGTGCATGCGATGCTTGAACCCGCCGCAAGGTATTCCCGCGAATCGCTTGAGCTCGGGCAGCGTGATCTCGCCATGCCTCGCGTAGTGGCTGTACAGCAGCGCGCGTTCGTAGATCCTCCGGTCGTCGGTCAGCAAGACGCCCCCCTCTCCGATCGGAAGTGACTTACCCGTCATCAGAGAGAAGGCGGCAACGTCGCCAAACGTGCCGACCTCTTTGCCCTTGTACTTCGCACCGTGAGCGTGGGACGCGTCTTCGAGCACCTTCACGTTGTGGCGACGCGCGATGGTCACGATGGCGTCCATGTCGGCGGGCATCCCCGCGTAGTGTACGACCACCACCGCCTTCGTTCGCGGCGTGATGCGGCGTTCGAAATCCTGCGGATCGATGCAGATCGTCTCGGGATCGACGTCGGCAAAGACGGGCGTCGCGCCGAGCACATACGCTTGCACGATCGAGGCCCAGTAGGTGATGCTGGGGCAGATCACTTCATCGCCCGGGCCGATGCCGAGACCATACATCGCGTCGAGAATGGCCCCGGTGCCGTTCGGGCAGGCCAACGCGTATTTGCGGCCTAGCATCTGTGCGTACTTTCGCTCGAACTCCTTGGTGACATCCAGCCCGGACATCTGTCCCTTGCGAAGGACCTCCAGAACCGCTTGCTCGTGCCGTTCGGTAACGATCGGCCAGGTGAACATGTCACCCGGGTCGGATGTGACTGATTTGGGCCCGCCCAGCAGGGCCAGTTCGTTGCTCATTCGTTCTCTCCGTTTCGCCATCCCCATCCCGATGGGAATCGGGATGAGGCTGCCACCCTGTCATGGTCGGCTGGCCAATTCCAGGGCCTGGGTAGTGATGAAGTATTTGGCCTTCATGAAATCGATTTCCCACTGAGGCAATCGGCCTTTGGCCAGGTAGCTCAGATACTGCTCGGTGACGAGGCGAAAATGCGCCTCATGGCCGATAAGCTGCTCGGCAGGGATCACGACCTGCCAGCCTCGTCGGTTCGACTTCAGTGACAGGCCCGGGTATTCACCCTGGATCCGGTCGATCGCCGCGTGTAGGGCCCGCTCCAGCCGTCCCAGATCGGCACCGGGCGCCGGCTCGACGTAGAGCTTGGGCTGATAACTCTGCTCGGCACCCTGACGGATGATCACGTGTGCCCGACTACCCCGGACCAGCGAGTAGTGCGTATCGCCCGTTCCTTCGGGGGCTTCAAAATTCCAGGTGACCGCGAGCTTGGCATGCACACCCTTGACGGTGTAGACCGCATCGCCATTGCAGTAGTATGGCAGGACGCCATCACCGTTGAGCTTCGTCTTGAGATAATCCGGGAAATCGGCGGCTCCCGTCACTTTCTCGTACTGCGGCTTCGTGATCACTGTCGGCCAATGCCTGGCGCGGAGGACCGCGACCTCGTCACGATAGTCGATGGTCTGTTCCGGGAAACACGTCCACAGGACCAAGTCGATCAAATGCGTCGTGACATCGACCAGTCCCTCCCCCTGCTGAGCGGTGTCGAAGTACCAGGTCGGCCGGCGAATGGGCTGGCCCGAGACATACTTGAAGAAATGATGCACGCTTTCCTTGATGACGGCCGGATCGTCGAGGCGAGCCCTTTTCGAGGTCACCAAAGACATCCTCGTCGAGCACCAGAAGCTTCTGCAAGATGCAGAGCCGGTTGTAACGCTCGGTCATGATGTCGTAGAGCAGCAGCCCCTTCTGCTTTGCAGTGGCGAAGGCCCGCTCCAGATCGTCGAACCCCGCTGCATCGATGCACATCGGCTTGTCGGAGAAGACGTTCAGCCCCGCATCGATCGCGGTCGTGACATACTCGGTCTTTCTGCGGTTGTTGCCTGAGAGGACGACGACATTTCCCGCCTTGTCGGCTCGCATCTTCTCCAGATAATCGGGGCCAACGTACACCTCCTCCTGCCAGCGGGTAGGATCATCCGAGCGGTTGTTGAATGCTTCGATCCGGCCGAGATACTCCTTTACCTCGGGGCCATCCGGAGCGTAGACATGGACCGCCGGGTCGATCTGATCGTACATGGTCTTCTGGACGAGGGCGGCATGGTAGTGCCCCGGGTCGAGCACGATCAGCCGGACGGGCGAGGCATGTCCCGGCTCTACGCGTTTTCCCGTCGCCGCACAAGAAAGCGGCACGACAAGCAAGCAGATACCTGTGACGGTCAGCACCAGCGTTCGCACCATGGCTCCTTCCTTCTAACCTATGATCCAATAGACCGTGGTGATCAACAGCCCGACCGCCACCCAGGCGACCACAAAACCGCCGATGCCAATCGCAGTGGGCTTGGGGATTTCGAGATCCGGATGGTCGATCAATACGCGACGCGGGCCCGGCGCGACGCCTGCCGGCAAGGTCAACGGTTCGGTTTCCGGCTCATCCGGGCCGATGGGCGTGCGCAGGCAATTGTAGAGGCGGTCGAGTTGAGCGACGTCGACGCGACGGGTCAACAGGCTGACGGTCATCAATGTCACAAAGCCGGCACTGAGATACAGGATCATCTGCCAGGGCAGATGAAGCTGTCCATCCCACAGCATCCAGGCGGGCAGGTGTTCGGCCAGATGGGCGTTGAAATCCCACAGGACCCAATGGCCAAACGCAATCTTGCTCGTGAACAGAAAGAGACTGAAACTGACCAGGGTCGCGGCCCAGGCGCCGGCCACCGTCGCGCCGCGCCAAAAGAGCCCGGCCCAGAATGAGATGCCCATCATGGCCGAGACCATCCAGAAAACCTCCAGACCGTCGACGACGCTCTCGAGCGCAAAGGCGAACAGGATGCCGCAGGCCACGATCACAATCGCCATAAACCGACCTACGAAGGTGTAGTGGGCGTCGGGGCGATCCGGAACCAGGAACTTCTTATAGATATTCTTGGTAAACAGTGCCGACGTGGCCACCATCAGCGAATCGCACGTACTCATCACCGACGCCAGCATCGAGGCGATGAACAGCCCGACCAGCCCCGGTGCGATCTTGGGCAGCAGGTCGCGGGCCATCTGCCCATAGACGAGATCGACGTGTTCGAGGTCGGTTTCGGCGTACATCGCCACCGCGCACAGCCCCGTCAGCATCCAGGCCACCGTACAAATACGCTTGCCAAAAATACCGCATGTGACTCCCATACGCCCTTCCATTTCCGTCTTGCCCGCCGAGCAGTTGGCCATGGTCTCGGGCGACGTCACCCAACCGATGAGAGCGTTGAAAGCGACGACCGCAATGAAGAAGAACGTGATTTCACCCGGTGCCACGAGCTTGAGCATGTCGGGATTGGAGGCGGAGATGGATTCGCGTAACCCGCTCATGCCGCCGACGTGGTGCAGCGCAAACGGCAGCAGGATGAACGACAGAACAATCGTCAGCAGTCCCTGGACAAAGTTAGTGATGATCGCGGCGCTGAGTCCGCCGGCAACACCGTAAACGACGAACATGACCGTCATCACCACGATGGCGAAATTGGTCCCGATCGCCCCACCGGAGACGGCCTGCACCATCGCCCCGGAGCCCTTGAGCATCACGCCAATCGCGACCAGGAGTTGGAAGATGCCCATCACCGCATAGAGACCGCTGACGCTGCGCCCATAACGAACCTCGAAGTAGTCGGCCGTGGTAATGGCGCGCATGCGGCGAAAGAATGGAGCGATCAGCCAAAAGAAAGGCGTTACGAAAAGCCATTGCCACTGATACCAGATACCGGAGGCACCGGAGTGGTAGGTCTTGGCCGAGACACTGACGGCCTGGTCCGAATGCGTCCCGGCGCCGAACATGAAGAAAGCCATCATGACCTTGCCGAACCTGCGATTGCCGATGAAGAAGCTCGAACTACTGTGTACTTTCTTCACGGCCCACAAACCGATAGCGGTGATGCCGACGAGATAGATGATGATCACGATCCAGTCAATCGCTTCAATGCCCAACATACACAGACCTCCTGTGTCGCCACGAATCCGCTTCGATCGAGTTGTGCAAAGTCTACCCGCGCAGGCACCATTCGTAAAGAAGCACCTCGATGGAAATGTCCCAGCCTTCGGGTGACAGCCTCAAGCGAAGCTTGGGGATGGCGGTGGGTGGCAGCCTCAAGGCGTAGTGGAACGGAGCTTTGGGGATGGTGCAGGCAGTCTGGGCATGTGTCCCGAGAGGTGCCTACGCACGCGACCATCCCCAAACACCAAGGCATTTGAGGCTGCCACCCCTGCTGGATTTACAGTTTTGAGGGTAGCCTTTTGCCTTTCACGCCGAGGCGCTCATGTGGTATCATGTCGGCGTTAGCGTTCCTGAAGGAGACAGTAATGAATGCGGAACATGCACGTGTCTCGTGTCGGGGCGGCGGAGTGCGGCCCGGCCTAATTCTCTTGCTTCTATCGGCGCTTGTCCTCTTCGTATCGGCTGTGGCGAGCGGGGACGCTCGCCCTACAAATGCGGAACAGTGGCAGGTGGGGGTGGCGAAGGCGGTGATCACGCCGGAAGAACCGATGTGGATGGCCGGATACGCCGCCCGGACCAAACCCGCCGAGGGCAAGGTCCATGACCTGCACGCCAAGGCCCTGCTCCTGGAGGATTTCCAGGGCCATCGGCTGGCCATCGTGACACTGGACCTGCTCGGGATCGACCGAACCATGCGCGATTGGATCGCCGACCGGGTCGAGCAGCGCTATGATATCGCACCGAGAGACCTGCTGATCAACGCCTCGCACACGCACTCGGGACCAGTGATCCGCGAGAGCGCGTACTCGATCTATGGCAATTCGTTTTACGACATGACACCCGGGCAGAAGGCGAAATCCGACGCCTACAGCGACCGCTTGCAGGAGACGATCGTGGAGCTGGTCGGCAAGGCCATAGAGCAGTTGGCCCCCGCCAGGCTGTCGTACACACATGGCCGCGCGGGTTTCGGGATGAACCGCCGACTCCTGACCAAGCAGGGCTGGCGAATCAGTCCCAACCCCGATGGTCCGGTCGACCACGACGTCCCCGTGCTGCGTATCGACGATCTCCACGGCAAGTTGCGGGCCGTGATGTTCGGGTATGCGTGCCACGCCACCACGCTGAGCTTCTATGACTATTGCGGCGACTACCCGGGCTTTGCCCAGGAGTACGTCGAGCAACTCTATCCCGGTGTGACCGCGATGTTTGTGGCCGGCTGCGGGGCCGACCAGAATCCGTTTCCGCGCAGCAAGGATCGTGCGTTGGAGCTTGTGCCAGCAGCATGGACACGCCCTGGCCAACGGGGTCGAGGCGGCACTCCAGGGCCCGCCCAAGCCGGTGCGCAGGACCGATCCGCACGGCGCTGGAGGAAGTGACGCTGGAGTTAGCGGAGCCGCCCAGCCGGGAGACGCTCGAACAACAGATCAAGTCCAACAACAAGTATGAGCGGATGCACGCCGAGTTCCTCCTCCAGCAATTGGAGCACGAGGGCAAGATCCCGTCGACCTATCCGTACCTGGTTCAGGCCATCCAGTTGGGCGACGACCTGACGATGGTGGCACTGGCGGGCGAGGTCGTTGTCGACTACTCGCTGCGTCTGAAGCGAGAGATCACCGGTCCACCGCTCTGGGTGGCAGGCTATTCGAATGACGTGTTCGGGTATGTCCCCTCCCTTCGCGTCCTGAAGGAGGGTGGCTACGAAGGGGGCGACGCGATGCGCTATACCCCCCTGCCGGGCCCGTTCGCTCCGTCGGTGGAACAGCGCGTCGTCACGACGGCACACGCGCTGGTCGACACCATCCGGACGCCACAAGGCAAATAACGCGCGAGGCAGGTCCCCAACCTGCCCGAGAATGGAATAGGATCGAATTCGCCGCAAGAGAGAAAGTGAAAGGGTGAACGATGAATCCACGGCACATGACCCGACGACAATTTGTGAGCCAGGCCTCGACGGGTACGCTGGCCGCCATGACGCTGGGCGCCCTGCCCGCCTTTGGCAGCCGGACCGGCAGCGCGGGCAAACTGGCGATCAAAGGAGGCACGCCGGTGCGAGCCAAACGCTGGCCTTCCTGGCCCGTCTGGGACCCGGCCGCCGAGGAGCGTGTGCTGTCGATCCTGCGTAGTGGCAACTGGTTCCGGGGGCGAGGTGAGACCGTCTCGGAGTTCGAAGGCAAATACGCCAAACTGCTGGGCGCCAAGCGATGCACCTGTGTCGTCAACGGGACCAACGCTCTGATGACGGCAATGCACGCGCTCGACGTGGGCGTGGGCGACGAAGTGATCCTCTCACCTTACACGTTCATCGCGACGTATAACGTGGTGATCGGCTCGTGCCGCTGCCCGTCTTCGCCGACACCGATCCGGAGACGTTCCAGATCAATCCGGACACGATCGAAGAACGCATCACCGAGCGGACGCGGGCGATCATGCCCGTCCATATCCTGGGCATCCCGGCCGATATGGACCGGATCATGGCCATCGCCAAGAAACACAATCTCGTCGTGATCGAAGACGCCTGCCAGGCCTGGCTGGCCCAATATCGCGGCAAGTGCTGCGGCACGATCGGCGACCTGGGCTGCTTTAGCTTCCAGAACTCCAAGCACCTGCCGGCCGGCGAAGGCGGCGCTGTGGTGGGCAACGACGAGGAGCTGATGGACCGGGTCCATTCGTTCCACAACTGTGGCCGGCCTTACGGCAGCGTCAAGAAGACCAGCAGCTATCCGATCATCGGGACCAATCGCCGGATGATGGAATACCAGGCGGCGATCCTACTCAACCAGATGCAGCGTCTCGAAGCCGACACCGAGCGGCGTTGGGCCAACGGGCAATACCTGACCAGCAAGATCAAGGACATCCCGGGGATTGTCCCGTGCAAGCTGTACAAAGGGACGACGCGGGCGGTGTATCACCTGTATCCGTTCCGATACAAGAAGGAGCACTTCAACAACGCGCCGAGGAGCAAATTCATGGCGGCGCTGGCGCCGAGGGCATCCCCTGCTCGGGCGGATACGGGCCGCAATATCGCGATGGTCTGATCGAAGTCGCCCTGAACTCCAAGAACTTCAAGCGGAGCTTCCCCCAGGCCAGGCTCGATCAGTACCGCAAAGAGCTGGACTACCCGGGCAACGACCAGCTTTGCGAAGAGGCCGTCTGGATCGGCCAGAACATGCTCCTGACCGAGAAAAGCGACATCGACGACATCGCCAACGCCATCCGGAAAGTCTACGACAACCGCGAC
>CAVSCO010000102.1:0-49621 GCA_963726475.1 uncultured Phycisphaerae bacterium
ACGGAGCCCTTTTCAGCTCATCGGTGCCAGGAGGCGACAAACTCTGACGGCCAGGCGGAAGAAGAAACCACGTCGCTCGCACACATCGGCACGTTCAGGTTCGCAATCCATGAAGTCACGTTCGAACATCTCCGCGACCTCGTGGCAGAACGGCACATCGAAAACGAGCATGCTGATCTCGAAGTTGAGCCGGAAGGAGCGGTTGTCCACATTGGCCGTGCCGATCGATGCCCAACGGTCGTCGACCAGGATCGCCTTCTCATGCAGAAAGCCCTTGGTGTAGCGGTAAACCTTCACACCTTGCGGGATCAGGTCGTGCATGTAGGAGAAGCCCGCCAGATAGACGGCCCAGTGATCGGGCTTCTTCGGCAGCATGATTCGGACGTCCACACCCCGCAGCGCGGCCATCTGGAGGGCCTGCACAAATCCGATATCGGGAACAAAATACGGGCTGGCCATCCACAAACGGTGCTTGGCGCTATTGATGGCATGGACCATGAACAGGCGACACGTTTCGATCTCTTGATTCGGCCCGCTGTCCAACGACAGGATCTGGGCTTTGCCCTTTGAGGCGGCCGCCGGCGTCCAATCGAGTTCCGGGATCTGGCCGGTCATCCAGTACCAGTCCACCAGGAAGGTCAACTGAACGGCCTGTACCGCCGGACCTTCCACATGCACCTGGGTGTCGCGCCAGATGGCCAAACTTCTGGATTCTTACCCAGATACTCGTCCCCGACGTTATGCCCTCCCACAAAGGCGACCCGACCATCGACCACAACGATCTTCCGGTGGTTTCGAAAGTTGATTCGGAATCGGCTCCGGCCGCGAATGTCCGGCCTGAAGAAACGGAACTCGATACCCGCGTCGGTAAGATCCTGGGTATAGGCGGCCCCCAGGTGATAGGACCCAATCGAATCGCAAAGGAAGTAGATCTTGACACCCGCGTGAGCTTTGCGGATCAACGCGTCCTTCAATCTCCGTCCCAGACCGTCATCGTGAACGATGAAGAACTCGAGCAGCACGTACCGCTGAGCCTGCTCGATGCGCGCCAGGATGGCATCGAACGTCGCCTGGCCGTCGACCAGCAAACCGATCTGATTGCCTCGGGTCAGGGGCAACAGGGTCAGACGTTCAAGAAAGGTCTGAGTCGCCGTCTCGGCCGGGTCGAGTTGCCCTCTGAACCGGCCGACAGCCATACGTATCTGTTTGGCGAGTCCGTGATGACTCCTCTCGGCCTCTCGCAATCGGGCGGCATAAGCGTGAAAGCCGGGCGATCCGAACAACCAGTAGAGCGGAATGACCACGTAGGGAAAGCTGATCAGGCCGATCGCCCAGGCGACGGAACTCTGGGGCGTTCGAGCCCTCATCACCGCGTGCGCAGCACTAAACACACCAAGCAGGTGGATCAACGGCACGACAACGGCAAGTATGACAGCCATGGCATGGCTCATACGCAATCCTTCGACCGGCTGGCATCCTCGACGTGACAGCCCCTCTGCCAACGTACGGCATAGCCGGACCGTCAGCATACACCGACACGAAGAGGACTGCAATGCGCTCGGTCGTAGCCGTTGATCGAAATCAGATGAACAGGTTGACGTTGGCCGCCTCGGCGCGGTCGAGGTACATCGCCACACCGCCTTCTTCGACACCGTCGATGAGTTCCTCGCGTTTGATGCCCATCAGGTCCATCGTCATGGTGCAGGCCACCAGACGGACGCCCGCCGCTTTGGCTTTGGCAATCAACTCCGAGAGCGAAGAAACGTTCTTCTTCTTCATGATGCTCTTGATCATCTGCGTGCCCATGCCCGCCATGTTCATCTTCGAGAGCTTCGTCCGCTCGGCCCCGCGGGCATCATGAACCCGAACATCCGCTCGATGAGCGTTTTGCGGACGGGGACCGATTCAGGGCGTCTCAGCAGATTCAGCCCCAGAATGTGAAGAACAGCGTCACGTCGCTGCCCATCGCCGCGGCGCCGTTGGCGATAATGAACGCGGCCATGGCCTTGTCGAAATCGCCACTGAAGACCACGATGGTCTTGCGCTTGCCCATGGCCTGAACGGGCGCCATGGCCGCCGTGACGGCGCGTTTCTCGACCGTCGCGTGATAGGCTC
Source organism: uncultured Phycisphaerae bacterium (assembly GCA_963726475.1). Classification (GTDB taxonomy): domain Bacteria; phylum Planctomycetota; class Phycisphaerae; order Sedimentisphaerales; family Anaerobacaceae; genus Anaerobaca. The sequence goes on from CAVSCO010000102.1 coordinate 2,116, forward strand.
CGTTTCGTGCCTCGGCGACGATCAGTCGATGGCCCGTGCTGTGACACCAGCCCTCGACGTCGCCCGGGAAGCCGGGATCGCTGGCTGAAATGGTCAGCTTCTGACCCTCGGAGAGCGACTCGACTTCCTCCTTGAGTCTCAGGATCGGCCCGGGACATTGCATTCCCGTCGCGTCGATGTGCTTTACGACGTCGGCGTTGTCACGCGTTTTTTTTTGAGGCTCGGTTTCCCCCGTATCGCTCTTCATATCAGCCGACAGTGACGCTTTCCCATCGGTGAGACCGACCGTGGCGCTGTACGTCTTGTAGCCACCGGTCAGGTTCCGTGAGTTGAAACCTCGCTGGTTTAGCGCGCGGTACCGCCAGATAGCCTCGCAGCCCGACCTGGCAGAAGATAAGCAATTCCTTGTCCTTGGGAATCTCGTCAAGGCGGTCGCGCAGTTCGTCGATCGGGATGTTGACCGCCCCCGGGATCGTTCCGGCCTGCACCTCGCCCGGCGTGCGCACGTCGATCAGCTTCTGGTCTTCGCGCGGTTCGATCACGTCGTCCACGTGACAGATCGGCATGTCCCCCGTGATGAAGTTGGCCGCGACGAATCCGGCGTAGTTCACCGGGTCCTTGGCCGACCCGAACGGCGGTGCGTAGCACAATTCGAGATCCTGCAAATCGAACACCGTCATCCCCGCCCGCAAGGCCACCGCGAGCACGTCGATCCGTTTGTCGACGCCTTTGGTGCCGACGCACTGGGCGCCGAGAATCTTGCCCGTTTTCGGATCGAACAGCAGCTTGAGGCTCAACTGACTGGCGCCGGGGTAATAGCCGGCGTGGTTGGCCGGGTGGACGTAGACCTTCTCGTAAGCGATGCCCTGCCGCTTGAGGTTCTTCTCGTTCATCCCGGTCGTCGCCACCGCGAGGTTGAACACCTTGCAGATGGCGGTTCCCTGCGTCTTGGCGTACCGGCTCTCGCGTCCGAAGATCGTGTTGACCGCGATGCGTCCCTGGCGGTTCGCCGGCCCGGCCAGCGGAATCACCGTGGCATAGTCGCCGACGAAATCCGTCACTTCCACCGCGTCACCGACCGCATAGATATTCGGATCGCTCGTCTGCATCTGGTCGTTGACGACGATACCGCCCCGGCGACCGATCTCCAGCCCTGCCTCCCTGGGCCAGCTTGACCTCGGGCCGGACACCCACCGCCATAACCACCAGATCCGTGGCGATGCGTTTCCCGTCGCTGAGCAGTACGCTGGTGGCGTCCCCATCAGTGGCCACTTCGGTAACGCTCGTACCCAGGTGCAGATCGACGCCGTGCAGTCTGAGTTCGTCGTGCAGCGGCGCGGCCATCTCCGGATCGACGCTGCCCATCACGTTGGTTTCCAGCTCCACCAACGAGACGGCCAGGCCGCGTTCGATCAACGCCTCGGCCATTTCCAGGCCAATATAGCCACCCCCAACGACGACGGCTCGTTCGCAGCCTTTCTTCTCGACCACCGCCTTGATGGCATCCATGTCCGGGATGGACCGCAGGGTGAACACGTGGGGCGAATCGATCCCGGGCATCTTGGGCTTCACGGGCTCGGCGCCTGGACTGAGGATCAACGCATCGTAGTCCACCTGATATTCCCGCCCTTTGGCCAGGTCGTGTACGGTGACCTGCCTCTTCTCGCGGTCGATGCCCACAACCTCGCTACGCGTTCGCACGTCGATAGCAAACCGCTCGTTCATCTTCTCCGGCGTCTGGACGAGCAGCCGGTCTCGGTCTTTGATCTGCCCGCCGATGTGATAGGGCAGGCCGCAGTTGGCGAAGGAGATGTACTGGCCCCTCTCGAACATGACGATCTCGGCCTCTTCGCTGAGCCGCCTGGCGCGGGCCGCCGCCGATGCTCCACCCGCGACTCCCCCCACGATGACAATACGCTTACTCTGAGTCATTCCAACCTCCGCTGGACAATGTTGTTCTAAGATCTACAGTTGGTCGTGATGCACGCGATCAATCGGGGCAGCCGGGGCGACAGGATCTTGTAGTACACGGTCCGGCCCCGTCTTTCACTGGACAGCAAGCCGTGCCCTTTGAGGAGCCGAAGGTGCTCGCAGGTCTGGTTCGCGGACGTATCGCACAGCTCGGCGATCTCGTGCACCGCGAACTCTCCCTGCATGAGGATGTTGACCATCTTCAGACGGACCGGATGGGCCATCACCTTCATACACTCGGCGGCCTCTTCCAACAGCTCGTCGGCCGGCAAATCCAGTTTTCTGTCTATCGGCTGCTCTTTCTTCATGACATATCAATATATCGACACCTTACGATATGTCAATATATAATTTCCGCCTCTTTCGAAGAATTTCTCTCTGGACAATTAGTTCTACATAGTACTATTCTATGCCGAACCAATTGACGCGGTCGGAGAATCGGATCATGAGACAGGACAACCTTTCGCTGAAACACAGAGGCGGGCTCCTCCTGCTGGCCGCCCTGCTGTCCGTCGGGCGTGCAGAGGTTCTACACGTCGATGTTCGAACAGGCAACGATGGGAATCGCGGAACGCAGACCGAGCCGGCGAAGTCCCTGGAACGAGCCGCCGCCCTTCTGGCCGAAGCGCTGCGGGCGAACCAGCCACAATCGTCGTCGCCCCAGGCCTCTACAGCCTGAGCCGCCGCGTGGCCATCACGGGCCGGGACTTCACCGCACCCAATCGACTAACGATCAGGGCCTCGGTCCTGCCCGACGATCCACAGTGGCACGTCTGGATTGATGCCCGTGATCGCCTCGGCCGAGAACCCCGACAGGTCCGGCTCGCCCGGTCGGCCCAGTGAGACGTACAGTCTGAAGGTACAGACCAGCCACGTGACGATCCAGGGTCTGAAGTTCCTGGGCAACCCCCTGCCCGACAACTGGCACTGCTGCATCGAACGTATTGGGACAGACCTCGATGACCTCGTCGTAACCCAATGCCTGTTTCTCGGCGACCGGAACACGTCGAATATCGACTGCGCGACGCTGGCGACGGGTGATCGATTCATTGTCGATCATTGTGTCTTCTCCGAACTGTCACGCCTGTACCGTGTTCTGGGATGGCCCCGCCGGAATCGGCGGCGAAGGCGGCGCGATGCGATATTGCATCGTCGACGGCGCCTTCATCGCCGCCGTCTGGACATGCCAGACGAGCGAGGATTTCGAGTTCCATCACAACGTGATCGCCAACAGCGAATACGTCTGGATGCGAAAACCGGGCGACCGGCAGACCGTACGCACATCGAGCGATTGCGCCCTCATCGACAACAAACATTTCTCAGGCTACGGAGTCGCCAGCGGGGCCATCGGAGAAACGGGCCCCGAAGTACATTTTGAGCGAGATCGCATCACTACCGAAGGCCGTTTCGAATTCGCATCGTACGAGAGGACGTACCTGGCGGCGGACTCGACCGGCCATCATCTCAACGCAGGACTGTTTCAGGAACGCTGACCTGAATAAGGAGTGGGACAATGCCAGATCACGACGACGTAAGAAACAAGCTCATGCAGACCATTCGCACCATCAACGAGACCTGCGTGGCGGGCAAGGGCTTCGGTAAGATCGCGCCGCTGTTCCGTGAGGATTGCACGATGGTGCATCCGAGGTTCACAGCCGGGCCCAGGGCCGGGACGTGTGCCTCAAGAACTACGAGGACACGTGTTCGCAGATGACCATCGAGAAGCTCGACGCCCTGGATGAGCAGGTCGATGTGTTCGGCTCGACCGCCGTGCTGTCGTACAAGTACGACTGCGTCTGGGAGTTCAAAGGCCGCAAGCTCGACGATGAGGGTCACGAACTGGTCGTCTTCACACGAGAGGGCGACGACTGGAAGGTGGCGTGGCGCACTCTGATTCCGGGCGCGCACAGGCCGAGACGTGCCCCATGGAGGAGGAGCAGGACCCAGCCGACCCTGGCGTCGACATCCGACACGCCTGCATCGGCCTGATGACGGCCTCGAGGGTGTGCTATCTGACGACCATCGATGCCGACGGTTTCCCCCAGACGACCGCCATGCTCAACCTGCGATGCGCCCATGACTACCCTTCCCTGGCCCCGCTGTATGAGGAGGCCGATAATAAGTTTCTCCTCTACATGAGCACAGGCATGCAATCGGGGAAGATGGCGCGGATGAAGGCAAACCCCAAGGTGTCGGCGTACTTCTGCGATCCGGGGCGGATCGTCGGGTTGATGCTGGGAGGCGAGATCGAGATCATCACCGACCAGGCTCTCAAGAACCGCATCTGGCAGGATGGCTGGACCATTTACTATCCCAACGGGCCCGAGGGTCCCGAATACGGCGTGGTCCGACTGGCCCCCACCGTCGTCAAGGGCTGGCGCGTCGGTCAACCTTTCCAGATCCAGGTCGAGAGTAAACCATCGAAAGGGCAAGCGTGATGAGATGGATTGTCTTGACACTCACTCTCCTTCTCGGGAGCCTGACGTGGGGACAACCCCTGGACGTCGTGACGCCGGAGTCGGTGGGACTGTCGACCGAACGCCTGGCTCGCATTGACCGGACCTTTCAAGAACTGGTGGATCAAGGGCAGATTGCAGGTGTCTCGCTCCTGATCAGCCGGCGCGGGACAGGTAGCTTACCGGCGTGACCTGGGATTCATGGATGTGGAGAACAACAAGGCAATGCGGGCCGATGCGATCTTCCGCATTGCGTCGATGACGAAGGCACTCACGGCCGTGGCCGTATTGCAGCTATTCGAGCAAGGTCGTTTCGCGCTGGATGATCCGGCGGCCAGGTTCATCCCTGCCCTGAAGACGATGCGCGTGATGGACCCCAATCAGACCGGCGCCGAGCCTGACCACCCGCGCACCGTACCGCTGGAGCGTGACATCACCATCCGCGACCTGTTGCGCCACACGGCGGGCATCTACGGTGGCTCGCGTTACACCCGTGCAGGACTGCGCGACTGGTCCGGCTCGTTGAAGGGATTCGTCGACCGGCTGGCCGGCGTGCCTCTGGATTGCCAGCCCGGAACACGGTTCCAGTACAGCTATTCGACCGATGTTCTGGGCTATCTCGTCGAAGTCGTCTCGGGCGAGCCCCTGGATGAGTACTTTGCGGAGCACATTCTCAGACCTTTGGACATGAAGGATACGGGCTTTGTGGTACCGCCTGAGAAAGTTGCGCGTTTGACGAACCACTACCGCTTCGCCGATGGACGACTGGTGTGCAAGGAAGAAGCGGCTACGAGTCCGTTTCTCAAACGGGCCGAGGCCCTCTCCGGCGGAGGCGGCTGGAGCTACAGCTATCCGGGCGTCGTGACCACGGTGCGTGACTGGTGGCGATTCATGGAGATGCTGCGCCATCATGGCCAGTTGGATGGCACGCTAATCCTAAGCCCCAAGACAGTGAAGCTGATGTGTTCCGATCACCTTGGCACGATCCCGGGGGCGTTCGAGCCGGGCGCCGGATTTGGGCTGGGCGTGGGCATCGTCACGGATTCCGTTCAACACGGGCAACTCGCCAGCGACGGCACCATTTATTGGGCGGGAGGCCCGCACAACACCTATTATTTCGTGGATTTCGAAGAGCAGATGTGTGGTATCTTCTTCATGCAGACCGAGCCATGGAACCATTTGGACCTGATGCGACGATTCCTGGTCCTGTCGCATCAAGCCATTCAAGAATGATAGGAGATTCTCATGCGTAAGATCGTATTCCTTGCAGCACTGATCGGCGGCGTCATGGTATTGGCGTCCCAAGCGGGCCGCGAGCAGGCTCCAGACAAAGCGGCAATCGAGAAGGCCGTACTGAAAGTTCATGCCGAGATGGCGAAGGCCGAGAAGGACCTCGATCCCGAGACGTTCTTCAGCTACGTTCTGGACTTCGATAATGGGCTCATCATGCAGGACGGTCTCGTATTCAATACGCGACGGGAAGCCCTGGATGCCGTCAAGACCGGATTTCAGCGTGTGACCCAGGTGGAACGCAATTATGAGCGGACCGAGGTGACGGTCCTGTCGCCCGAAGCGGCGCTGGTCACGGCCAAGGGCTATTCTACGGTGACACTGACCGACGGCCGGGCATTCACCAACCCGTTCGCGGCCTCGACTATATTCGTCCTCCGCGACGGTCAGTGGAAGCTGTTGCATGGGCATTATTCCCTTCCCAATCCACGATAGACGACGCGAGGAACAAGACGTGTGGCAGCCTCAAGGGCAGCTTGGGGATGGCGGATTTCCCTGCCCCCTGATTAGCGAGAGATTGCCCCGTCAAGGAGCTATCTCCAAGCCCTTCGGGCTTGAGGCTGTCACCCGGAAAGGTGAAAGGCTATGGAAGAACGGCGTCTGAACGATCTGAAACAGTTCCCCGATGACAACGTCCTGAGTCAGTGTCTAAAGAGGGCCAAGGCGACATGGGACGGCTTTCTCGCCCTGCTCGAGGAGAGCTATCCCGCGTTCTCTGCGGAATGGCGCTACTACCGGGACGGGAAGAGCTGGCTCTACAAGATCACAAAGAAGAAAAAGACCATTTGCTGGGTTTCCGTCTGGGCGGGTGCACTCAAGGTGACGTTCTACCTCTCAGACAAGGCGGAAGAACTGATCGCCGCGAGCAAGCTCGGCACCGAATACATCGATCAGTTTATTCATGGCAGGCGGTACGGCAAGATTCGGGGCGTGACCGTCGTCGCCAAGAAGAAGGCGGACCTGAAGGCGATACAGACGCTGATCGACATCAAGGAACAATTGAAATAGCGTAGGGTGGGTCCTTGACCCACGCGTTGATGTTCTTCCGAAGCGATTGAGACGCGTGGGTTGAGAACCCACCCTACGATTGACGAGCGGCTTCGATGACCGACAGCATGGGACAACAGAGACAGGCCGGGTTCTTGATGGCGAAGATTCGCCAGGTGGGTGAGCGGCTCTTTCTGCGACGGCTCAAGGAGGCGGGCATCGAGATCAATCCGGCGCAGGGGCGGATCATGTTCGCCCTCTGGCAAAAGGACGGCGTCTCGATCCAGGAATTGGTCAAGAAGACCCAGTTGGGCAAATCCACGCTCACGAGCATGCTCGACCGGCTGGAAGCCATGCACTATGTCCGGCGGCAGCGCTCCGAGGAAGACCGACGTCAGATCCTGATTTACCGAACCGAGAAGGACCGAGCCACGGAGAAGCAGTACGTGCAGTTGTCCGAGCAGATGACGGAGATCTGGTACCAGGGCTTTACCGAGGCCGAGGCCGATCAGTTCGAAGCCTATTTGCAGCGGATTTTGGACAATCTGACGGATCATGAACAAGGCATTGAGTCGGGAGGTCGTCATGAGTGACTCACGTGAACAGCCGCGACAATTCGAGGGATTCAGCCCCAAAGCGTTCCGATTCCTCAAAGATATCCGCGCACACAACGACAAGGCCTGGTTCCAGGAGCATCGCGCCGATTACGAGCGATATCTCCTTCAGCCCCTGCGCAATCTGGTGACGGACCTGGCCGACTTCATGCTCGATATCGATCTGTCGTTCGAGGTCGCCCCGGCGGTCAACAAGACCATCTCCCGCATCTACCGGGACACACGATTCAGCAAGGACAAGTCCCCCCTGCGGGACTGCATGTGGATCACGTTCAAACGCAGTGGCAAGGACTGGGCCCGCTGGAATGCAGGCTATTTCCTGGAGATCAACGCGACGTGGTACCGCTACGGATTGGGCTTCTACGATGCGGCCCCCGATGTGATGGCCCAGTTCCGCGCGCAGCTCGATGACGACCCCAAGACATTCCTCAAGGCCATCGACTGGTTCGACAAGCAGGACGTTTTCACGCTCGAAGGCGAGACATACAAACGTCCCAAGGGCCCGGACAAGCCCGAGCCCATCGGCACGTGGTACAACCACAAGAGCTTCTATCTCTGCTGCAACCGCAAGAACGACGCCGCCATCCGCAGCCCGCAACTCGTCGACGACCTGAAGGCCGGTTTCGGCATGACCGCCCCGCTCTATCACTACCTGCTCAACACCCTCGCCCGCGTCAAGCAATCGACGGCATAGCCGCGAAGCACCGCTCTTGTTGCGGGAGTCCGCGGCAGTGGCCTCCTTCGGACACTGCATCGTGCCAAGCCCGTGAATCTGCGATGCCATCTCTACCCGGCCTCAATTTCGATCTTTGCTGTTTGATATTTGATCTGGCCAAAGTACCATGGACGGGCAAGCGGACGTTACGGATTTGAAAGGGTCTGGCAATGACACACAACGATCTGACGAGGCGACAGTTCATCGCGGCCGCATCGGCCGGCTCCCTGGCGGCGGTCACATCGGGGACGATTCCCGCCTATGGCAACCTCACGGGCAAGGCGAGCAAGCTGGCCGTCCTGGGGGGCACACCGGTCCGGAAGAACAAGGCCTGGCCCGAGTGGCCCTACTGGGATGACGAGGTCATCGACACGCTGACCAAGACGGCCAAGAGCCGCATCTGGTGCCGCATCCAGTCGAAATCAGGCACTGTCCCGACGTTCGAGAAGGAATTTGCCAAGTTGACGGGCGCTCGCTTCTGCGTCTGCACGGGGTCCGGGACACAGGCGTTGCACACCTGCGTCGAAGCGCTGGGCATCGGCCCCGGTGACGAGGTCATCACGTCACCCTATACTGACCCGGGCACGACCGCTTCTATCCTCTCGGCGCGGGCGCTGCCGGTCCTGGCCGACCTCGACACGGAGTCGTATCAGCTCGATCCCGATGAAGTCGAGCGTCGCATCACGGAGAACACCAAGGCGATCATGCCCGTGCACATGATGGGCCAGCCGGCCGATATGCGGCGGATCATGGCCATCGCCAGAAAGCACAACCTCAAGGTGATCGAGGACGCATGCCAGGCGCACCTGGCCGAATTCGACGGCAAGAAGCTCGGCACGATCGGTGACGTCGGGTGTTTCAGCTTCCAGTCGAGCAAGACCATCGCGTGCGGCGAAGGCGGTGGCATCATCGGCAACGATGAAGCGTTGATGGACCAGTGCTACACCGTGCACAACCACGGGACGTCCCGCCGGGGCTTGACCGAAACAATCGGCCCGAAGTATCGCATGAACGAGTTCGAGGGGGCCGTCCTGCTGGGCCAGCTTCCCGGCGCGGTGGAGCGGTTCAAACGGCGCAACGAAAACGCGGCCTATTTGACCGAGCGTCTCAAAGACGTCCCGGGCGTGACACCCCAGAAACTCTACGAAGGCACACAGAGCGGATCCTTCTATCTCTACACCATGTCGTATCACAAGGAGCATTTCAACGGCGCCGACCGCGCGACGTTCCTCAAGGCGATGGCGGCCGAGGGCGTGAGCCTCAGCCCGTATATCGCGCGTGGACTGCACCGCGAGCCCTGGATCGATCACATCCTCGAATCGAAGGTCTATCAGAAGATGTACTCGGCCAAGCGGCTGCGCGAGTACCGCGAGCAATGCGTCTGTCCCAAGTGCGACCAGGTCTGCGACGAGATGGTCATGCTCTGGGCCTCGGGGCCTCTGTTGGGAACGCGGCAGGACATGGCCGATATCGCGGACGCGATCGAGAAGGTCTACCTGAACCGCGACCAGCTCGCACAGATATAGCGACACCTGGCATAGACACCAACGGATCGAAGACCACCCATGGAGGTGCACGATGCTTTGCAGCGGCATGAGATGGAAAGTGACATGGAATGTGTGCTGGACGGTGCTGGCGTCCCTGACAGTCCTGGCCGTGCCCGCAACAGCCAATGTTGGCCACGGATTGGCGATTGAGACGCAGCCACCGTTTGATCAGTCGAACAACATCCGCACGCATCTCATGCGTGTGGCCAACGAGATCACACAGGCATCGCTCGGGGGCATTCGTACACTCGACGATTGGGAACAGGTCCGGCCCGAACGTTATCAGCAGTTCCTGGAGATGATGGGCCTGGTCGATGTGCCCGTGGATGGCCCGCGACCGCCTCTCAACGTCAAGATCACCGGGACGATTCGCCAACCGGGCTACCGCATCGAGAAGCTCTACTACGAATCCCTGCCCGGGCTGTACGTTCCCGCCAATCTGTACATCCCTGACAACATCCAAGAACCCGTGCCGGCGGTGCTGTACGTCTGCGGCCATTCGCGGACTCAGAAGGTCAGCTATCAGCCCCACCCCCGCAAATGGGCCCAGTTGGGTTTCGTCTGCCTGATCATTGAGACGATCCAATGGGGCGAAGTGCAGGGCGACCACTGGGGCTGCTACGCCGCGCGGGTGGTTTCAGTGGTACAGCCGGGGGTACGATCCGGCGGGGGTCGAACTTTGGAACGCGATGCGGGGCCTCGACCTGCTCTGCGGGCGACCTGAGGTCGATCCCGATAGACTGGGCGTCACCGGAATCTCCGGCGGCGGCACGCAGAGCTGGTATATCGGCGCCGCCGATCCACGCGTCAAAGTGGTCGCGCCGGTGTGTGGGACGAGCACACTCAACTCGCATATCTTCCAGCGTACCATCGACGGCCACTGCGACTGCATGATGCCGATCAACACGTACCGGCGGGATTTCCACGACATCGGCACCCTGATCGCACCGCGTCCACTGCTGATCGCGTCGGCCGATCGCGATGGTCTCAACTCGATCGAGGCAGTTCGAGACGTGTATGGTCGGCTCAAAGAGATCTACAAGCTCTACGATAAGCCTGACAACGTGCTGCTGGTGGAAACGCCCGGCGGGCACTCCTATCACGAACGCTCGCGCACGCGGATCTTCTCTTTCTTCATCAAACACCTGATGGGCAAGGATGTCCCCCCGGAAGAAGTGGGTGACGTCGACGAGTCGGAATCGGCCATGCTGCCGGCCGAAGAACTCCAGGTCTACGTCGATGGCCCACCGGCCGACGATCGCACCAAGACGATTCAGGAGACCTTCGTGAAGATGGCGGCCCCGCCCGCGATATCGAACACGAAGCAGTTGACGGCACATCGCGACAAGGTGCTGGCCTTCCTGCGAGAGAAGACGTTTCGCGCTTCCCAGAAGATCCTGTCCCTCTGGATCTCCGCTGGGAATTCCGTTCGGCCGACGGTGCCGCTCATGGCAGGGATACATTCAGCTTCGTCTCAGAGACCGACTACCGGCTCAAGATCGACGTCCGCTGGCGGCAAACGCCCGAGACGTCCAGCCCGATGGTGCTCGTGCTACGCAGTCCCGACGAGAACCGCTGGGCATCGGAAGGCTTCATCTCAGGCCTGAACAACAAGTGGAACATCGCTTACTTCGAGGCACGCGGGATCGGAGAGACAGGCTGGTCGCCTGATTTGCAGTGGCACATACGCCGGTCCGCCGCCTGGACGGGCCGGACGGTGGCGTCCATGCGAGTCTACGACGTGCTCCGCTGCCTCCAGGCCCTTCGTGAACTCAAGGTCGCGGGGCCCAAGGGCCGATTTGCCATCGCCGCCAGAGGCGAAATGGGCGCGATCGCCCTGTATGCCGCCCTTCTCGATCGCGACGTCACGGCGGTTCTGCTGAAAGATCCCCCCACCACGCAGAACGCCCCGAGCCAACCCGACGGGCGAGGCGAAGCCATCGAAATGCTCAACTGCCTGCGCATCACCGACCTGCCCCAGGTTGCGGGCCTGCTCTTCCCGGCAACCATCGTCGGCATCGGCCCCCTGCCCGACTCGTACGACTGGGCCCGGAAGCTCTATTCGACGCTGAACGAACCGGCACGATTCCAAAGCATCGACAGACTGTCCCAGTGGAAAGGCGAGTGATCGACGGAAACCCCGCGACGATAGAGAGAACTCTCGGCATCCGGGAGCGTACCATACCCTACGTCACAGACGGTGCGGAGAACAACGTTCTCGAATACCAATGGAACCATAGTATTAGTGAGAGGATGCCATGCTACGCAAACGTAAACTGGGCGCTCAGGGTTTGGAGGTCTCCGAGATCGGGCTCGGGTGCATGGGCATGAGCTGGGCCTACGGCGAGACGAACGACGAGGAATCGATCGCTACGATCCATCGAGCCATCGAACTGGGCTGTACGTTTCTCGACACGGCGGAAATCTACGGGCCGTTCGTCAACGAGAAGTTGGTGGGTCGCGCCCTGCGAGGGAAGCGCGATCAGGTCGTTCTGGCGACCAAGTTCGGGTTTCGTATCGAAAGCGGCGAGCGTACCGGGCTGGACAGCCGGCCCGAGCACATTCGCGAGGCACTCGACGGGTGCCTGCAACGGCTCGGCACCGACCACGTCGATCTGCTCTATCAGCACCGCGTCGACCCCACCGTCCCGATCGAAGAGGTGGCGGGAGCCGTGGCCGAGCTGGTTGCGGCGGGAAAGGTGCGTTTCTTCGGGCTGTCGGAAGCCGGCGTGGACACGATTCGCCGCGCCCATGCGGTGCATCCCGTCTCCGCACTTCAGAGCGAATACTCGCTGTGGGAACGGAATATCGAGTCTCAGATCATCCCCCTGCTGCGGGAACTGGGCATCGGCCTGGTCCCGTACAGCCCTCTGGGCAGAGGCTTCCTGACCGGGGCCGCCAAGCGGGCGGAGGAATACGGCGAGGACGACTTTCGCCGCACTGGAGACCCTCGACTCCAGGACGCCAATTTCGACGCCAATGCGAAGGCCGCCCGGACCATCGCCCAATTCGCCAAGGAGAAGGCCGTCAGCCAGGCCCAGATCGCCATCGCGTGGGTCCTGCACAAGGGAACGGATATCGTCCCGATCCCGGGAACCAAGCGGCGCAAGTACCTGGAAGAGAACGTCAAGGCCGCTTCTGTGGACCTCAGTGCGTCCGAAATCAGCCGGCTCGACGAGGCGTTCCCGCCCGGAGCGACGGCGGGCCCCCGGTATGAGCCCGAATTCATGGCCCAGTTGGACCGGTAGGCACCGCGTTGCCAGCCCTCGAGACCGGTGCATCTCAGAGCACAGAACGCAGGGCTGTTTCTGACGCTACGTCCTGATTTCGGAACATGACTTCAGAGAAATCGTGCCGTCGCTGCACAAAAGGCTTGGCAGGAACCGGGGCCCGTGCTATAGTGCGACGCTTGTTTACCTGGATAAATTGTCGAATCTTCCTTTGGTCGCACAAACCATGATCTTGACACAGATACTGCAAGCGAATTCCGTTCGGGTTCCGCTGCAAGGGACCGACAAAGACGCCGTCATCACCGAATTGGTCAATCTCCTCGACGAAAACGGGTATCTCCTCGACAAAGACGTCGCGATGGATGCGGTTTTCACCCGCGAGAAGACGCGTAGCACAGGAATCGGCTCAGGCATCGCCATCCCACACGGCAAGTGCAATGCTGTGAAGGACTTAGTGATGGCGTTGGGCGTCTGCCGTGAACCGATTGAGTTTCAAAGTGTGGACAACAAGCCCGTCTCGATCGTCATCCTGCTGGTCTCCCCGCTGGACCAGACGGGTCCGCATATCCAGGCGTTGGCTCGTATCAGCCGGCTGATGCTCGATCAGAGCTTCAAGACGGCGTTGGAGCAGGCTCCTTCGAGCGAAGTGGCGTATAAACTACTGAGCGACCGGGAAAACGAATAGCGTTTTCCCGGCCGTCAGTTTGTCTTGCAGAGTTGTGTCTTATCCCTTTTCCCAGAGGATCAGGCCCAGATCGTAGGGATTGACCTGGTCGGGATGGTTGGGTAGCACGCGTACTGCGACGCCATGCTGGCCTGTCGCCTTGCATTCCATCGAACCGGTGAACCAGTGCTCGCCGTCGTCTCCGGCTCGCTGCTCGTGCTTCATCGGAATCGGCGCCCCCTCCTGGATGTTGCCCCAGGAATCGGTAGGACCGGAATACAGCTCAACGCAGACATCCTCGGGGCTGACGCGTCCCAGCTTGACGAGGGCACGGACGTTCAACGCAGAACCGATCTTCAGTTGCGGCTGTCTCGGGTTCAACTGCTCGTCGTCCTGCCCGTCGTTGACGTGAACCATCACGTCCTTGACCTCGAATTCCGGCCAGGCCTCGCGAATCTCCGATTTCCAGCGAGAGAACGCCTTGGCCCGGGTCATTGCCTCTGCGGCCAGGTAACGGTAGCGGGCCGCGGCCGGGTTGTAGAACCGGCGCGTGTACTCGGCCAGCATGCGATGCGTGTTGAAGCGCGGCGCCACGAACTTGATGGTCGCCTTCATCTTCTGGATCCAGGAGCGAGGCAGATTGTCGGCACCGCGTGTGTAGAACAGCGGGACTACCTCGTTCTCGAGGATGCTGTAGATCGCCTGGGCTTCAACCATGTCCTGGTAGTCCTGGTTCTGGTAGTCCTCACCGTCACCGATGACCCAGCCGCCATCGGGGATATAGCCTTCACACCACCAGCCGTCGAGCGTGCTCATGTTCAGGACGCCATTGACGGCGGCCTTCATTCCGCTGGTGCCGCTGGCTTCCATCGGGCGACGCGGGTTGTTCAGCCAGACATCGACGCCGCGAACGAGGAATCGCGCCACGTCCATGTCATAGTCTTCCAGGAAGACGATGCGGCGTCGCACGGCTTCTTCAGAAGCGAAATGGATGATGTGACGGATAATCTCCTTGCCACCACTGTCTTTGGGGTGGGCCTTGCCCGCGAAGATGAACTGAACGGGTCGATCCGGATCGTTGAGCAGCTTGGCGAGACGCTTGGCATCTCTCAGGAGCAGATCGCCCCGCTTGTAGGCCGCAAAGCGACGGGCAAAGCCAATCGTCAGGGCCTTCGGGTCCAGGACCTCTTCAGCCTGTCGCAGTTCGCCATGACAACGGCCGCGACGCTGCATCTGGGCCATCAAACGTTTGCGAGCGAAGACGATCAACTGATCTTTGCAGCGCTGGTGGGCACTCCAAAGCTCTTCGTCGGGAATGTGGTCGGTTTCATCCCACACCGACTTATCGAATACGCTCTCGGACCAGGACGGCCCCAGATAGCGTTGATATAGACCGCTGATGTCATCCGACAGCCATGTCTCGAGATGGATGCCGTTGGTAATCGAGATAATCGGCACTTCCTTCTCGGGCACGCCGGGCCAAAGGGAGCCCCATACCCCGCGTGAGATATCTCCGTGCAACTTGCTGACCCCGTTGATGTAGCCGCTGAGGCGAATGGCCAGCACCGGCATCTTGAACGGTTCGGCCTCGTCGTCCGGCAGCATGCGTCCCAGAGACAGAAATTGCGTGCGACTGACGCCCAGATGAGGGAAGTAGCTTCCGAAGTACTTGTCCATCAATTCGACGCTGAATTCATCGAGTCCCGCTTTGACGAGCGTGTGGACCGTAAAGACATTGCCCGATCGCGTGGCTTCGACCGCCTCGTCGAACGTCATGTTCTTGGCGTTCCGTAGTTGTCGAATGCGCTCCAGCGCCATGAAGGCGGCGTGTCCTTCGTTCATATGGCAGACCGTCGGCTCGATTCCCATCGCCAACAGCGCCTTGAGGCCGCCGATACCGAGGAGGATCTCCTGACGAATGCGCAATTCACGGTCGCCCCCGTAGAGGTTGCTCGTAATCATACGATCGGCCGACGAGTTGGGAGCGATGTTGCTGTCGAGCAGGTACAACTTGATCCGGCCGACGGAGACGCACCAGATTTGCGCCTGGACGCTGCGTCCGGGATACTCAACACTGACCGTAAGCGGTCGGCCGCTCTCCTTGCGGACCAGTTCCATCGGCATATTGAAGACATCGTTCTCCGCGTAGGCTTCCTGCTGCCAGCCGTCGATGTTCAGATACTGGCGGAAGTAGCCCTTCTGATACATCAGCCCCACGGCCACCAGCGGAATTCCGAGATCGGAAGCGCTCTTGAGATGGTCGCCCGCGAGAATCCCCAGACCACCGGAGTAGATGGGCAAACATTCGTGGAGCCCGAATTCGGCGCTGAAGTAGGCAATGACCGGCTTGCTCGTCTGAGAACAGACTTTGTCGTACCAGGTCGGCGCTTGCTCGTACGAACGCAAGGCATCCGCGGCCCGCTTCAGTTCGCTGAGGAAGCTCTCATTTCGGGCCAGCGCTTGCAGCCGCGTTTGAGACACGGTACCCAGCAGTTTGACGGGGTTGTGACTGCATGTCACCCACAGACTCGGATCAATGCGCTTGAACAGTTCGACGCACTGGGGATTCCAGGCCCAGAACATATTACGGGCGACATAATCCAGGTCCTGCAGGGAATCCGGCAAAGCTGGCAGAACGGTGAAGTTACGGACACTCGGCATTTCTACTCCTCACAAAGTCAAGTCATCCTGAACCGAAGGCACCACACGGAGTAACGTAGGTCCTCGACCCTCTCATCGGCAAATCCCTTGGCCGGCTTAACTCTAAAACCCCCAGGTTTTCTCGGCCTTTCGGCCCTCGAACGGCCGGCAAACTCGAACGCTCGGCCGCTGAGATGCGGAATAAAAAAAAAGGCCTGTCAGACAGGCCTTTTAGTCTATTGCCAGCTCACCTCCACCTGTGCCGTAAGAATGGCTTTTGAAGAGAACCCATTACTGCCTAGGTGGGCAATCGTTGCTCGCGTCCGAACGTCCTATCGAATAGGCATGTCCGGTCCAACAAGACCTGATTTCCCTCAGAACGGGTATCGGTTCTTTCAACTGCACGCATTCTCAACGAACACTGCAGGGGTCAGCCCGCAAATTCTCTTATACCAGATCGGCGCGCGTCCGTCAAGGAAATAGGCTGCCGTATCGCCGAAGCCACAGGACACAATTCTTGCCCACACACCAATGATTCTTATCGGCATTTTACGCGCGGGACGTGAAAAAACAATCATCTCCAACGCATCTTCCTTTGCCTACGTTCGATCGCCCTAAAGCGTTCTCAATTCAGCCCCTACGGCCTGGTTCAAGCTCTGGACGATCGTGCCCTGATACCCGTCAACCACCTCATGCGTCAGGGTACCATCTTCATCCCGGAAGCGCAGCGAAAGGGTCACACTCTTCTTATCGGCGCAATACCCTTACCACGATAGATGTCAACGAATTTGATGTCCTCAAGTTCGGCCGAAGCGCTGTTTTCGATGGCCTTGGCGATCGCCCGCCAGGGCGTCTCGTCGGGAACCAGAATCGACAGGTCGCGCTCGACAGCCGGGAAACGTGGGACGGGTTTCACAGAGACCGGGGCCCCCTTCAATGCCATCAGCTCTGCAAAATCCAGTTCCGCACCACACGGAACAACTTCTTTGAAGTCCAGCTTGTCCCGCACAGCATCGGAAAAGACGCCGGCCATACCGATAAGGCGACCGTTGACCATCACGTCGGCGCCGACCTCGGCCCAGGCCAGATCGGTCGGCACGAAATCCACGACCGCCTGGCGGTCGATGTGCCGGACCAGGCCCTCAACGGCCCCCCGCAACTCGCGGAAATCGCCACTGCAGATCAAGGCCACTTTCGTCTTCTCGTCGGGCAGAGCGTCCTTATCTTGCGTCGGCCGGAATGTGTCGGCAATCTCGTAGACGCGGCACGGGAGGTTCTTGGCATTGACGTTCGTCTTCAGAACCTCCAGCAGCGAACCGAGCAGCGTCTGTCTCAACAGATTGGCGCTCTTGCGGGAGACGTCCTTGACGCCCAGATTGCTGATCCCGTCGCCATCGGAAAACAGCGAGGCAATCGCCTGGTCGATGAACGTCACGGTCACGGTCTCATAGAAACCGCACCCGTTGAGGAACGTGCCGATCGACTCCGCCAGTTTCTGGTGCACATCGGCGGGGACCGCCTCGATCCGGATGCGACGGCGCGTCGGAATCTGGCTGTAACCATGGACGCGCGAGACTTCCTCGATGAGGTCCACTTCCCGCAGAATGTCACTTCGCCATGTGGGAACCGTGCAGGTCACCACATCGTCCGACAGACGGGGATCGAAATGCAGCGAGGTGAGAATCCGCAAGACGGTCTCAGCCGGCACCTCGATGCCCAACAGCTTGTTCAATCGAGACAGCCGCATCGTCACAGCGCCGGACTCAGGTCGCTTTGGATAGGCGTCGACCACACCCTTGGCTACGCACCCCCCAGCCACCTGAACGATCAACTGGGCCGTTCGTTTCGATGCCCAGTCGATGTTCTCGACGTCGACCGTTCGCTCGAAACGGAACGCGGCCTCCGAAGGCAGTGACAAACGACGGCTCGTCGTGCGCACGCAAACCGGATCGAAATGCGCCTCTTCGAGCAGGATCGTCGTCGTCTTGTCGCTCACCTCGGTTTCCAATCCGCCCATCACGCCGGCGATGGCGACCGGGTGCTTCGCATCGGCGATCACCAGCATCTCGGGCGTCAGTTCACACTTCGACCCATCGATGCTCACGATCTGCTCGCCTGCGACAGCCTTGCGGACGACGATCTTGCCCTCTTTGATGGTGTCGTAATCGAACGCGTGCGGCGGCTGCCCCACTTCCATCATCGCATAGTTGGTCGCGTCGACGACATTGTTGACGCTGCGCAGGCCGACGGCCTCCAACCGCCTGGCCATCCAGTCGGGCGAGGGACCGACTTTGACCCCCTCGATCACGCGGGCGGTGTATCGGCCGCAAAGATCGGGCTCGGCAATCTCGACCTGAACGCATTCGGAGGCGTCTTTGTCCAGTTCATCCAGTTCGACCTGCGGCAGCTTCAGCTCTTTGCCCGTGGCGGCGGCAAGCTCCCGCGCCACCCCGATATGACTGAGGCAGTCCCCACGATTGCTGGTCACCTCGACGTCGAGCACGGTGTCGTCGCCGTGCGACTCGATCCCCTCACAGGGAAAGCCGAGATCGCTCAGAATCGCCGCGATCTGCTCAGCGGGTAGCCCCGTCTCAATGTAGTCGTTCAGCCAATTCAGCGAAATCTTCATGAAAACGTCCTTACGAGTGTCTGAGATAGGGCCATAGACTATCCGCCCCCCCACCGGCTGTCAACTCCACAACCCTGAAGGTGCCATACGCATCACCCGGCCGGGCTTGCCAATCGAGGGCGTTGACGGTACCCTGAGATGCGAAGGGAAGCGGCCGGCTGCTGCCGAGAGCCGCAATCGTCGACGCGACAGCTCCCTGGGATGCCGGTCCGGCGGATCGACCACCGATGACGCCGGGGCCGATGGACGAATCGAGAGACGTGGAAAGGCCGAATGAACGACTTCGAGCGATTCGAGCAACTGATCGAAGGGGGCGATTGCTGCATCTCCATTGTCACGAACGAGGAGCACTACGCGCTGGAGATCGTGCGGAAGGCCGCCCTGAAACTCCGGCGCAACATGTGGGTCTGGTCGGTCGCCGACGGGGTACACGACGGCCTGATCAACGGCAGCCCCGCCATCGCCAATACCGACAGCCCCGCCGCAGGCCTGGCCAATATGTCGCAGGCCAAGACCGGCTCGCTCTGTGTCACACTCGATCTGGCCGAGCACCTGAGGGGAGGCAAGGCCCCGCGCCTCCTCCGCGATATGATCGACAGCTTCGACAGCACCGGGATTACCATGATCCTGATCGACAGCACCGACAAGCTGCCCGATGTGATCAAGGCCTACACGCGGTCTTTCGAGATTTCGTTCCCCGATGAAAAGGAGTTGCTGCAAATCATCCGCGCCACGCTCCAGCGACTCCACCGCAAGAAACCAATCGAGGTGGGCATCAGCCAGAAAGGGCTCGACACCATCGTCCGCAACCTGCGCGGGCTCACGCGGCGCCAGGCGGTGCGGATCATCAGCGACGCGGTAGCAGCCGACCAGCGGTTCCAGGATGAGGATATCAACATCGTCATCGCGAACAAGCGCCGGATGGTTCAGCAGGGAGGCCTGCTCGAATACATCCAGACCCCGCTCGACCTGAGCGAGATTGGCGGGATGAACCGCCTCAAGACCTGGCTGAGTCAGCGGCTGGATGTTTTCAGCGCCGAAGCGAAGGCGTTCGGTCTGATCCCGCCCAAAGGCGTCCTCATGCTGGGCGTCCAAGGCGCGGGCAAGAGCCTGTGCGCCAAAGCCATCGCCACCGCGTGGCACCAGCCTCTGTTGCGGCTCGATCCGGGAACGCTTTACGCCAGCTTCATCGGCGAGTCCGAGCACAACCTGCGCGATGCTTTGAGGCAAACGGAGATGATGGCCCCGGTGATCCTGTGGATCGACGAAATCGAGAAGGCCTTCGCCTCGGCCGCCAGCCGCAGTGCCGATGGTGGGCTTTCCCAGCGCATGTTTGGCACCCTGCTGACCTGGCTCCAGGAACACCAGGCGCCGGTCTTCACGGTCGCCACCGCCAACGATATCGAAGCGCTGCCCCCTGAACTGCTCCGCAAGGGCCGCTTCGATGAGATCTTCTTCGTCGATTTGCCGACCCCTTCGGTGCGGGAGCAGATCTTTGCGATCCACCTGCGGAAACGCGAACGCGATCCCGAGAAGTTTGATCTCAAGGAGTTGGGCGAAACCTCGGAAGGTTACAGCGGTTCAGAGATCGAACAGGCGGTCATGTCGGCACTGCACGCAGCTTATGCCGACAAGGCCGATTTGGATACGGAGCGACTGATCGCGGCCTTGAAGCTTTCGCCCCCCCTGTCGGTGACGATGGGTGAGAAGGTTCGCGCACTGCGCGAATGGGGCAAGGGGCGGTGCGTGCCCGCCGATTGACGACTCATACAAGAGAACGGTTACTGGATGGAGAGGATTTCCAGATGGGAGACTGCAAACAGCTCGAACGGCTTATCGAGGGTGGCTATAACTGCGTCTCGATCGTCACACATGAAGAACTCTATGCGTTGGAAATCGCCCGCACGGCGGCGCTCAATCTGAATCGTCCCGTCTGGATGTGGTCGATGGGCCGGGGCGTACGCGAAGGGATGCTCAGCGGGAGTTGTTCCGTGGCTGAGACGGAGCTGCCCGCTCCGGGGCTTCGGAATCTGATGGAGACGGAGCCCGGATCGGTGTGTATCACACTGGATTTGGCCGAGCATCTCAAGGGTCTGGCCCTGCGCATGCTGCGTGACATGCTCGAGCAATTCGAGAAGACTGGCAGCACGCTGATCATGATCGACAGCAGCGACAAACTGCCCGACGTGGTCAAGGCCTACGCGCATCCGTTCGACCTGTCGTTTCCCGATACCGCCGAACTGGAAGAACTGGTCAAGCGTACACTGACCCGGTTCAATCGCGAGAAGTCGATCGAAGTGGCGATCACACGCAAGGGCCTCGACACCATCGTACGAAACCTGCGTGGGCTGACCCGCCGGCAGGCCGAACGCATCATTCTCGATACGGTTTGCGAAGACAGGCGGTTTGACGACGAGGACATCCACGTCGTGATCGCCAGCAAACGACAGATGGTCCAACGAGGTGAACTGCTCCAGTACATCCAGACGCCTCGCGACCTCAGCGAGATCGGGGGCATGCGCAGGCTCAAGAAGTGGCTCCGCAGCCGCAGCCACGCTTTCGGCCCCGAGGCGGAGGCGTTCGGGCTGCGCGCCCCGCGAGGCGTGCTGATGCTGGGCGTTCAAGGCGCGGGCAAGAGCCTGCTGCGCCAAGGCCATCGCCACCGCGTGGCACCAGCCACTATTGCGTCTGGACCCGGGCACCCTGTACAACAGCTTCATCGGCGAATCGGAAGCGAACCTCCGCGAGGCCCTGCACCAGACCGAGGCGATGAGCCCCGTGGTGCTGTGGATCGACGAGATCGAGAAGGGTTTCGCCTCGGCCGCCAGCCAGAGCACCGATGGCGGGCTCTCGCAAACGGATGTTCGGCACGCTGCTGACGTGGATGCAGGAGCATGCAGGCGCCCGTGTTCGTGGTCGCCACCGCCAACGACATCGAGGCGCTGCCGCCCGAGCTGCTCCGCAAGGGTCGCTTCGACGAGATCTTCTTCGTGGACCTGCCCAATACGGCCGATCCGCAAGAAGATCATTGCCATCCATCTGAAGAAACGGGGCCGTGACCCCAAGCAGTTCGACCTGGACCGACTCGCGCAGATATCGGAAGGCTACAGCGGTTCGGAGATCGAGGAGGCGGTGCTGGCAGCGTTGCACGACGCCTTCGCGGAGAAGACCGACCTCGATACGGACCGGCTGGCGGCGCGATTCAGATTTCGCCCCCCCTGTCGACCACCATGGCCGAGAAGGTGCAGACGCTGCGGGACTGGGCCCAGGGCCGTTGCGTGCCCGCCGATTGAGCTGCCTTGCCTGGCGAGACGTCGAATGCACCCCCACAAGGGCGACACATGCGTCACCCCTACCACCTTGGTGGGTGGCAGCTTCAAGCTCGTAGAGCTTGGGGATGGTTAGCCCGTCTGTCGCTTCGATTCCAGATGGTTTCCCATGCCAGAAACCATCTCCAAGTCCTTCGGACTTGAGGCTGCCACCCGGGCCGTACCCACGCGTACGGTTTTGGGCTTTCCAAGGGGCAACGGTTGGCTATAATGGGCGGGCAAGAAGGATCTGGATTGGCTTAAGGGATTGTGGCTATGAACGGACGTTCCGTGTTGCTCTTTATCGTTGCCGGGTTGGTCGTCGTCTTGTCCTCCGGCTGCGTGGAACGAGAACTGACCATCAATACCGAACCGCAGGGGGCGATGGTCACGCTCAACGATGAGCAGATCGGTGTCTCCCCCGTGACGGTGACATTCAACTGGTATGGAGACTACTGGGTTCGCGCCAGCAAGGAAGGCTTCGAGACGCTCGATACGCACCGCGAGCTGAAGGCGCCCCTTCACGACCGCTTCCCCTTCGACTTCTTCGCGGACGTTCTCTATCCGGGTCAGATCGTCGACGACTACGAATGGACCTTCGAGTTGGCACCCCGACAGGACCTTACCCGAGAGCAACTCCTCGAACAGGCCGACGCCCTCCGTACGCAGGTCGATTGACCTGGGGTAAAGAGGCATCGATCACATCAGGTTGTCGCGGTACCAGGTGATGGCTTTTTCGAGACCGTCACGGAAAAGGACGACGGGTTCGAAACCGATCAATTCGCGGGCGGCGGTAATGTCGGCCAGCGAGTGCTTGACGTCGCCGGCACGGGCCGGAGCGTAGATGGGCTTGACGTTCTTTCCCACCATTTCGTTGATCAGATCAATGATCTCGTTGACGGTGACCTTTTCGGCGCAAGCAATGTTGACGACTTCGCCATTGGTCTTCTTTGCACGGGCAGCACACAGATTGGCCTGCACGACGTTGTCGATGTACGTGAAGTCCCGGCTCTGCTCGCCATCGCCATAGATGGTGGGCGGCTCATCTTTGAGGATTGCCGTCACAAACGCGGGGATCGCGGCGGCGTACTGACTCGTCGGGTCCTGGTAAGGCCCAAATACGTTAAAATAGCGAAGCGAAATCGTTTCCAAACCGAAGACCTTCGCAAAGACCGAGCAATAATACTCACCCACGAGCTTGCCGACTGCATAAGGTGACAAAGGACTGGTGGGCATCGTCTCGACCTTGGGCAACGTGGGCGTGTCACCATAGGCAGACGAACTGGCGGCGTAGACAAAACGCTTGACGCCTGCGTCCCGCGCCGCCATCAGCAGCGTAAAGGTCGCATCGACGCAATGCTTGTGCGTCAGCTCGGGCTCGTCGACACTGCGCGGCACCGAGGGCAGCGCTCCCTCGTGCAGGACCACATCGACATCCTTCATGACCGCCTGCGCTACCGCCTCGTCTCCCATGTCGCCTTCGACGAAGTCGATCTTGTCGATCATGTCATCGAGGTTGCTGCGCTTGCCCGTCAGCAGATTGTCGACCACGCGAACGAAACAGCCTTCGGCCACCAATCGTCTACAGATGTTCGAGCCGATGAAGCCCGCACCGCCTGTTACCAGGAACTTCTCCATGAATCCCACCTCTTCAAAAGCACAAAGTCACCAAAACGCTCGCCATTCTATGGGGCATTCCGCAGAAAGAAAACCCCTTTCAACGAGTTTTGCCTTTCGTCTGGCGCATTACGCGGAATTGGCTGCCAACTGCGGCTTGAGATATTTGCGGTACGCCTTGAACTGCTGACGGAAATAGCCCCCCTTCATGGCCTCGGCGCCGAACAGCACACAGCCAATGACGGGAGCACCAACCTCCTGCAATTCAAAGAGCGTCCGCTGGGCCGCTCCACGCGTCGTGGTTGCGGCATTGAATACGAGAAGCGTCGCGTCCACGAGCCGGGCCAGCACTTTGACGTCACTGACCAACAGCACGGGAGGACTGTCGATAATCACGCGGTCATAGTGCTGGGCGACCCCTTCGATCAGTTCTTTCATCCGGTAGCCGGCAAGCACCTCGGCCGGGCTGGACGTCGGCGGACCGGCATAGATCAGATCCAGCCCCGGGATGCTGCTCGGTCGAATGGCGGCCTGGTAGTCGCATTCGCCCGTCAGAACACTCGTCAGCCCCTGCCGCCGGGTTTCACCGCTCTCACTGCCCCCGGTTCGAGGGAAGGCCAGGTGCAGACTGGGCTGGCGCAGATTCGCATCAATCAGCAGGACCTTCTCGTACTTGGCGACAAAGGCCGCCGCCAGATTGCAGGCGACGGACGTCTTGCCGTCCCCCGGAGCACCGCTTCCGATCAGCAGCGTCTTGAAGCCCGCCTCACCGGTGAGATCCAGGTTGGTTCGACAACGTCGGTAGCATTCGCCCAACAGCGAGTAAGGTGCGTCCTTCACCACGTGACACAGATCGACATCGTCCACGGCGCGATCCTCGTTGGCGTCGGGGATCACTCCCAACAACGGGATGCGAAGGAATCGCCTGATGTCGCTCGGTGTCCGTACGAGATCGTTAAGCATCTCGATCAGGAACGTCAGGGCCAATCCCAACATGAGACCAAGCATGGTCCCACCCGGGACCCAGAGCAGAATGTGCCGAGACAAGACCATCTTGAGCGGCTCGGGTGCCAGGCCCGCAATCTGAACCTTGGGCGTGTCGGGATCGTCCAACATGATCCGCAGTTTCTCGATCTGCATCTTGATCTGGTTGAGCATCTCGATGCGTTCGTCGCGTGCCTTGGTGTACTGCTCGAACCGCGATCTCGCTTCATCCAGTGCCTTCTGTTTGGTCTGGGCCTGATCCCTCAGATGCTGCAATTCCGTCTGCCGCTCTTCCAGAACGCGAAGGGTGTCCCTGGCATTGTAGAGATTGGCGCGGCGGGTCTGTTCGGCGATCTCCAGCCGACGTTGGTTGCGCTTCTGTTCGATCTCATCGATCAGCTTCTGGGTCTGTCGAACCACGCGATGGTTCTCGCCGAACTTCGTGAGCCGTCCCGAGAGTTGTCCCTCCAGCAGCGCCAACTGCTGAGCGAGCGAAATCATGACGGGATCGCCCTCGATGGCATGCTCGACCTGGTCGCTGATGGGACCCTCGGCCAAAGCCTTGAGATTCTCGATGTCGGCCCGAAGCTGCTTGATTGCCAGCGACAGCTCGCTTTCCTGGAGTTCAAGATCGTTCAGTCGCAACGTGATGGTGTGCTGGAAGTAACGCCCGGCCGGACGCTCCAGATCGGTCAGGCCGCTCTCCTCGCGCATGCGCTGCATCGCCCTCTCGCTGTCGGCAATCTCCTTCTCGACAATGCTCTGGCGTCCGGTCAGTTCAATCAGCTTCTGATTGACGTCCTGTCGTTGCGTGTCCCCATGCTGGCTGACAAACAGGCGAACCATTTCGTTGACGATCGACGCCGCCTCCTTGGGACTGCCGCAGGTCATCGAGACGAGGATGTGCTCCGCCTCACGATGGGGAAACGCATTGAGATTGTTCTCCAGGTAGGTCACCGCCTCACGGGTATCACCATGGACCGTTTTCCGGAACCACTTCGTATCTCGCACCTTGTCGCTTTGTAGGAGTTGCTGGAGGCTGTCCTGCCGCTTCATGAGGTTGGCCAGCGAGACACGATGACCGTACTGAAGGTCCTGCTGCACCTGGGTCGCCACGATCTCCATCGGGTCCGTCTCGATCGGTGGCAGCACCTTGAGAATCGCCTCGGCCTTGTAAAGCGGTGCATAACGTCGGACGAGGACCCATCCCCCACCTCCGGCGGCCATTCCCAGGGTGGTCATGAACAGGATCAGCCAGATGTGCCGGCGCAGCATCCCGACGACTTCCTTAGGCGTCAGCGACACCCCGGAGGCCTGTGTTGCCCCAGGTGGGCCGGGCCTCCTGCCCCTCCCGATGGCCGTCGGGACCGAATTTCTCTTCATCGATTTCACTCCCCGAAGCCCGTTCCCGCAGAATCACGTCGCGAGAACGCATCACGTCGAACGTCCGCTATCGGGCCGCCTGCAATCGCTCGATAGCCGCGTCGATACGCCGGTCGCCGATGGCGGACGGTTCAGCGTCTGAAAGTTCCAATGCATGGCGATAAGCCGCCAAAGCGGCCTTCCTGTCGCCCAAGCCCTCCTTGATCATTCCCAAGTGCTCATACGCCGTGGCAGATACCGTACCGGCCATTTCATACTGCTGAATCGCTGCGGTGATGAACCGAACCGCGGCGTCGTCCTTGCCTTTCTTGTGCAGCACGAAGGCGTATGTGTCCAGATAAGCGGCATTGTCCGGATCTTCGCTCAACGCACGCTCGATGTGCTGTTGCGCCTCATCGAGCCCTTGCACGTTCTGAGCGAGCAGATACGCCAGATTGTTCAGGACATTGCTGTTACTCGGCATTTTCTTCGTCAGACTTTGGTAGACACCGACGGCCGCCTGGAGATATCGTTTATCGGAAGTCTCGTTATAGGCAATCGTCAGCAAGTCGGCCTTCTCGACGGTGTATCCGATGGCACGTCTGACGTCCGAGGCGCTCAATGCGATGCATTTGTCGGCATATTCGACGGCATCGTCATAATCGTTCTCGATCCGCGACAGATGGAACATCATCGCATTGGCCGCCAGGGAGTTGGGATTGCTCGCAAGCCGCCCCTGGCAGTATTGCGAAATCTCCTGCGAGCCCAGCAGGCGACCGGCACGAACCAGGATCTCCATGGCCAACCGATCGTTACTCCAAGCCTTGTCGACCGCCTGGCGGCACAGACGGTTGGCTTCCGCGACATCGCCAAGCTTCTTCCTGGCTTCGGCCATGCGATAGAGCGCAACAGCCGCCCAGTCGGTATCGACGTATTTGTTCGCCTCGCGGAAAAGTCGGTCAAGCACTTCGGGGTGCCATGAATCGGACCCAGTGCCGGGCTCGCCCGCACTGAGGATCAGCGCGTGCAGATACCCGTCGAGAACCGCAGCATACGCCACACTGCTCTGCGCTGGATTGGAGGCTTGAGACTGCTCAAGGCGATACGCCTTGCCGTACAACTCCACCGCCCGATCGTAGTTCTGTCGATCGAGAGCAAACGCGCCGGCCCGAGTGAGCCAGGCGATGCTGTCGGGGAATTCCGCCAGAGTCTCGGAGTAGAGCTGCTCGAGCGATTCGATGCGTCCAAGCCTGCGATAGGTCTTCTCCAGGAGCGTTCGGGCCCCGACCGGCGGATTCGGCGTCTGCAGCGCAGCCCGCAACTCGCTGATGGCTTCGTCATATCGTCCCGCCCATACGTACGCGTTGGCGAGCGCCACGGTGGTCTCCGGGTCGTCATCGAGCAGCCGGCTCTTGCGGAAATCCAGAATCGCCTGATCGTAGTCACCCATGAGTTGGCCGATCTCACCCCGCAGACGCCAGCTTGCCGCGTCCTTCTGGTTCTTTTCGAGGTTGCGATTGGTCAATTCCAGGGCGCGATCCAGTTGCCCCTGCCGCTTCGCGAGGAAGGCTTCCATGAGAAGCAGGCGAGGCTCATCCGGATACCGTTCCTTGAAGCTTTGCAGCTTGTGTTCCGCCTCCTGCACGAGCCCCGAGTCGAGAAATGCGCGGATCTGGGCGAGACGGTTGGCCGCATTGTCCTCCAGGCTCAGCAACTCATCAGAGTACGTTTTAACCCCTGTCTTGTCCCCCGTCGCTTCGGCAACGAGAACCAGCCCCTTGAGCGCATCGGATTTGGTCGCCGGATCGTTGTGAAGCTTGTCGAGAAGCTCCTTGGCCTCCTCGTAGCGACCGATGCGATAGTAGTGACGCCACAGGAGCCGGTCGTCCTTGGAATCGGCCAGCAGTTGCACAGCCTTATCAGGCTGGTCCGTGACACGGTAATACTCCGCATAGCTCTGGAGCAGGAACTCGCTGTTCGGGTCCATCCCCCTGGCCTGCTCGAACGCGGTCTCCGCAATCGTGAAGTAGGCCCCCTTCCTGGCCTGGTCCGTCTCCTGGAGCGCAATGCGTGTGGCCAGTCGACCGAGCATCACGGCATTCTCCAGACTCGGCGCCGTGATCTGGATCGTCTGTCGGATGCCCAAGGCTTTGACTGGATCGGCTTCGTCGACCAGCCCGGCGTAGGCCAGCAATGCCTGGGTGTCTCTCGGATTCAACCGGATCGCGCGTTCCAGGGCCACCTGCGCCTCGTTCTGCTGCTCGGCGGATACGCGATCGCCCAGGTTCTTGTTGCGAACCAGCAGTGCGTTGGCCAGTGTTCTGGCGACGAGCGGATCGATCGGATTGAGGCTCGACGCCACCCGGGCATCCTCGACACAGGCGTGCTCGTTGCCGAGTGTCGCCTGGACGTTGCTTCGAAACATGTACCCGTACGAGAAGACGGGCCGCAGTTTCAGAGACTCGTCCAGATGATTCAACGCTTCAGTGTGCAGGCCCCTGGCAAACGCCAGGCGTCCGGCGAAAAGATGCCCCTCACAATCGTCAAGGTCTTCCGTCTTCGCAATGGCGACCGCCTTCTCCGCCAATGCCCAATCCTGCTTCTGACAGGCCATATCGAAAAGCTGGCCGACTGCCTGATGCCTAAGGCTTAACGGTCTGCCTCGCAGATAGGCCGGCTGGGCCTGCTGATCGAGAGGTTGCGTCGTGTCGAGAACGTATTGCCATTGCGAGATGCCCTCGTCCAATTGGCCTCCGTCCCGATAGAACCGACCCAGTTCGGCCGCCCTCGTCACAGGGTCGCTCAAGCTTTTCATCGCCTGCTCACGAAGCTCACGACGTCGCGATTCCGGACAGGTGGCGGGATCGGGTTCAGACAGCAGTCCTCGGCAGAACAATGCGTCCGCATCCTGTGGGGACTGTTTCAGGAACGCGTCCACTACGGTCTTCGCGAGCGTCACGTCACCTTGGGCGACTAGCATCTGACAAAGCGTGTCGAGGTGCCTGCCGTTGATCTCATTCGGCTCCGCGAGCAACAAGCGCTGAGTCAGGTCTGCCTGCTGCCTTCGACACGCGTGCAGGTCCGCCTGCATGGCCCGCACGGCGTCCCCCGATCCACCGGAGTTGCCCTGTCCGGCGGAATCCAAAGAGGCGGTGTTTCGCTGAATCGCGTCCTGCAACTGCGACGCCTTCGCAGCGGCGAGGGCGAGACGCAGTTTCAGAGTATTCGGATCGGTTGCACTCAGTTGTGCGATGGTCTCTTCGGCCTCGGTGATATACCCTTTGGCAATCAGCACGCGGGCCCGAAGCTGCCGACTTCGTGCTGTGCCTCCGAATCGCTCGTCGAAGCTGTTGACCGCACTCAAGGCCACGTCGTAGGACCGAACGTGGAGCAGCGCATCGCCATAGTCCAGCACAGTCCCGGGACGAGTGTTGACAATGCCTGAATTCAAGGCCGCACCGAGGAATTCGATCACGGCGCCGATCTCAGATGTCTCTTTGAAGAGCCGCGCCAGTGTATACGAAAGAAAGGCATCTCCGCTATCTTCGGGACCGCTGGCGGCCTTGATCTGCTCATAGGCCGCATAGAGATCCTGGACAGCCTTGCCCGTCTGGCCTTGGGCCAGTTCCAGCATCCCCCGCCACTTGACGACCTGTGGATTCTCGCCACTGCCCTGGATCTGCTCGATCTCGTGGACCGCCTTCCGGGCCTTGGCCAGCACCGTCGGATCGACCGGAGCCAAGCCATCCGACAGGAGCGTTTCCTCCAGGTAGAACCGGCCAAGCATCGCACAGAAGGAGAACCGGTACATCTGGCAGGCATACTGCCTCGGTCCAGGCTTGTCCTGTGTATCCGGCAACTCCAGCGCCGCCTCTGCCAGTGCAATGGCCTTGTGCAGTGCGGGTTCATCTCCATAAAGGGTGAACCGGCGATAGTACAAGCCAGCCGCCAAACGCACGGTCTTAGCGTCTGTCGGGTCCAGAGCCAGCCCTTTCTCGACGGCCGTTATAGCCCGATTGAGTTTCTCGGTGCCCTCGTCGGTGTGTAGATAGGCTGAATAGAGTGAATAGAACTCGGCAACCGCCGAGAACACCGCTGCACTCGAAGGGAACGTCTCAGCAAGGTTCTGATACTGGCCCTCCAGGGCCTTCATCTTTTCGCGGGCTTGTGCCAGAGGGCTGGTCTTCGCCTCCGCGAGCTTGCGATCCAGGCTGTTGATATGGGGCCCGGGAACGTCGCCCACGGCCTCAATCGCACCCGACAGGGTCGCCTCGAGGTTCTTGACCGCCTCTTCCCGCCGGTCGAAATTGCCCCGCGACTGTGCGACACGGGCCTCCTCCTGGAACGTCGCCGCAAGATATCGATAGACGTCCGCGTTCTTGGGATCGAGCGTCCGGGCCTCCTGCAAGTGGCTCTTGGCTTCCGTCAGCAACTCGTCCGGGTTCGTGCCCACTCCCAAGCGGGCCATCTCCAGAGCGGCTCGCCCCATCGCCAGATGCAGATAAGGGCCGACGAGAGTCGTTCCACCGTCCCACCCCGCTGGTTCAGCGTCGTCGAAAGAAGGCTCCCATTTTGCCTTCTCATCGCCCAGCAGATCCGCGTTTTTTGCGATCTCCAATAGTTCCGTTGCCTGTGAGGAAACCGTCTTCCAGTAGTTGCTGACAGGTTGTCCGATCCCGCTGAGACTGTCAGCCATGATGTAGTAGTATTTCAGGCGGCCAAGTCTGGCCCTGACATTTTGCGGGTCTGACGTGATGATCTGCTCCCAGCAGGCCAGCACGCGACGCCAGTCATCGGTCGCCCGGTAGACATCGCTAAGCTTGAAATAGAGATCGATCTTGCCCTGGGAGTCCCGGGTTCGACTCAACGCCTCGGCGTAATCGCGCCGTGCGCTCTCGTAGTCCTGAGCCGCCCAGGCCGCATCTCCGTCGGCAAGGAATTGGGCCGGATCGCGAGTCAGCCGCAGAATAACCACCACGGCCAGCATGGCCAGAATCAAGAAGACCGTCGAACCCATCAGGGCGACCTTCTTGTTGAGACGCCTTCTCGCCATCGATGTTCCCCTTTCTACTCTATGTCGCCGGCTGTTGGACTACCGGCCGGAATGATTCTCTTTCACCATCAGGGATTGCCACCCACAGGGCCCGTGCAACCATGGATTCAAGGTTGAGTACTATCCGGCCAATGATCGCGCTCCAGCAAAGGTAGTACAGCCATCAGGATTCTCTCCCCCGCCGAGACCGTCGCCGCCCGCGTCGGGGCCACCAGGGCCTGGTTGAACACCAGCTCGACTTTACAGAAATACGAGTGCTTGCTGAAAATGTTTCGATTTAGAGCCATACGGGCCCCATCGCGACTGCCTGCATACTCGTCGTTGACCCGGAACAGATAGAGAACCGGAAACCTGGGCGAAGCGGACGCCAACGCATCGGGCGAGCCCTCAAACACCAGGTAGCGTCCGGGAATATCGCGAGGCTCACCGGACAGAGTAACGTGGAGCGTAACCGGCTCGGTGTCCAGCCGCCTGTATCCACCGCCCGTATAGCATTCCTCCGGCACATGCGGCACTCGATCGGGCAGCTTGTAATAAGTGATGAACAGCATGACCCGGCGGACCGGACTCTCACTTGGCTCGCGCGGGTCTTCCAGTACCCACTGGATGTAGTCCTCGGTGCCCAATGAACGGAGGATTTCTTCGTTCTCGATCTTCAGCTTCGCGACCACTTCATAGGGTGCCAAGGCAGCCTCATCCAGTTGATCGAGAGGCTTCTTCAGAGGCAGCGGCTCCTTCTTCAGATAGAGCCCGAGTTGGTGCCTGGCGACCGACATCCCGGCGCACGCCAGAGCCAGCACGGCGGTGCAGATCAAGAACGCCGGCTGAAGATAGCCCTGCTGTGTGTCGGTTCGTTCGCTCATTTCGTCGGACGCTTTCGAACGATCACATCCTGTCTGTTGGCCTGCTCCTCGTCGACAAACAGGCTGGACATGAACCACGCCAGGAAGCCATACAAAGCAAAGGCAAGTGGCAGCATCGCCAGCCCCAGCGTGTCATGGTAGACGCCCTGGGTGTACTTCGGATCGACGAGCACGTAGATGAACCCCGTGAGAGTCACGCGAACAATATTGCAGAAGATCGCGATGGGAATCGTACTCGCCACCAGGACGATGCGCTGCCAGAGTGGGCGGTAGTGCAGATAGGCCATGGCGACGCCCAAGGCGAGAAATGCCATCAACAGGCGCATTCCACTGCACGCCTCCGCCACGTCGAGTGGCGGCTCCAGGTGTCGCCCCTTGTAGACAATGTCGATCACGACGCCACTCGAACCGGCTTCGAGGCCGTTGACCATGTTCAGCAATGCCGTCGCTACCGATGCGGCGATCCGGCGCATCGGAATCGTCAGGCCCACGTAGTAGCGGCGAGGCAATGGCACCGCGAAAATCAGGAAGGCGATCGGCAGCCACGTTTGTGACAACAACCGCCAGCCCCCCAGAAACAGGACCACCGAACCGATGGCCAGGATCAACGACACCGGACGAAAATAGGCGTACCCGGCCGGGCTGATCACGTTGAAGGTGTAGAAGACCAGCGTGACGAGCAGCAAGACAAGCCCCAGATAGCACGGGCACGTTTGCCCTGTATCCAAACGCGGAGGGCGATGTCGCGCCAACACATCAGCGAGCGGATCGCGCACGTATTCCAGACTCAGGATGCTATCCCTTCGCTGATGGATGAAGTACAGGCTGAAAAGCGGAATGAGAAACCCATGCGACCAACTGGGATCAGTCACCCAGAGCCCGACGATGCGTTCGATTTCACCGCGAAAGAGCAGTCCGAGCAATCCGGCGACAATCACCATCTTGACACAACTGGACCGCGCAGTTCACCCCAGGTTCTTTGAGCCGAACCGGATGCGTGCGAATCGGCAGCAGTGCAAGGTGTCTGAGTCACGAGGATCGAGCCATTTCATCAAAACAGCGAAGTTCCGTAGTAGTCGTCTCGATAGACGAAGTTGCGATCGTACACGAACGCGAAACCGTAGGCCGCCCGGAAGGCGTTTCGCAGCGTCGCGCCAGCGGGCCGTCGGATGCGTTCCCACGTTGATCAGGTCGTTGGGCTTGATGAAGAAATCGGGCTGTTCTCCGCTGGCGATCTTGTCCAGATCGACCATGACGATCTCTTCTCTGTCGTCACCGAGACGGCGTACGACTTCGCAGGTCTTGGGATAAGCCAGCGGTCCGAGCCCACCCGCTGCCGCAATGGCCATCTTCAGGGTCATCGGCCGGCCGGTCAACCCGATGAATCCGGCGCGATTGACGTTGCCCATGATGCAGAACTCACCGATGACATCGACGGGAACGTAGATCGTATCTCCCGGCTTGATGATCACATTGTAGCGAGGATCACCCGCCATGAGCTTGTCGGCGGGGATCTTGATCAGGCGCGTCTGGACTGCCTCTTCCCATTCAGCGTCCATCGGCAAAGTCTCGGGCTTCGCCGGTTGCGTCTCAGCTCTCGGCCTGGTCACCGGTGGCGCGGGCGGTGACGGGGTCTGTCCCTTCGCAACAGGTATCCACTGCCCATCTTTGAAGACCCATTCGATTCCGCCGGCCGGCGTTTCAGTGCCAGGCGTTTCCTGCTGTTGAAGGCTCTGCGGCTGGCGTTCCTGAGGCTGGGACGTCTGAGGCAGCGGGGTCGAAGGGGGCGTTTCCTGTCCGGAATGCACGTGAATCTGCACCCAGTTACCGTTTTGAAAGACCCACTCGACTCTGTCACCCGACTGCGGCAGCGACCCGGCCGAGCGGTCGGCTTCGCGGGCACTGTTGCCCCCGAACTCGCTCGGAGTGATCAGAATGTCGTTCGGCCTGGGCGGTCTCTCCTGAGTCGACTTGTCAGAACCCAACAGACGGTAACCGGGCGGCAAAACGCTCGCAGAAACGTCTTGCTGTTGGAATCGATTGACGCCGCCGGGCGCAGGTGATTGATCCGTCCGCCATCGGGCATCAGCAGACGGTGCGATCAGATCGAGCATCTCTCGTTTGAGTTCGAACTTCTCCGCCGGCTGTGATGGTACGGGGATGTCCCCTTGCGGCGTGGCGATCGATTGCGGCCTGGACGGAGCAACGCTCGGGCTGGGCAGAGGCGCGTCGTGCGACGACGGAGGCGCGACGAGTTCCAGCTCGTCCCCGTTGCGCTGAGTCGGGCCGGTGGCCGGAATCGTGCCTGTCACATCCTGAGCCCGCGCCACATAGATCGTGCTGACATTGAACTGCATTGGCCCGCCGGCCGTTGCCAGCGCATCGGTCAACCGAAAGTCGTAGCGAGGCAGGCCGTAGCGACCCGGCTGCGGGACACCGTTGCCCAGAATCGAGAACGTCCGTTGCTGTGAGTTCATCAGTGTCACCGTCACCGACGGTTCCTTCAAGACGCCGGGCGAGAGCGCCTGTCGGATTTCCTCCTCCAGTTGCGTCTCGGTCAAACCGGCAGCCTGAATGACGCCCACTTCCGGAATCGAGACCTTGCCTGTCTCGGAGACGACGTAGTCGTTGACCACCGTCGCTCCTTCCTGATAGAGCTCGAAAATCGAGACGCGGACGAGATCGCCCGCCCGCAACGCGTAGTCGCCTTTGACCGCGACGATGTCCTTCGGTTGCGGTTCGTGGGCCGCCTGCCAAGCGACCGGAGCCTCCTCGGCGACGCCAAGCGAATCGAGAATGACGTTGACCGCGGGCGTCGGGCGGAAGCGCCCGATCTGCGTGGGATCCAGAAACTTGTTGCTGCATCCGGCAAAGACCACCACCAGGCTGGCCAGGAAGACCGATGAAGCCGCTTTGCGAACGCTGCTCATGACACCGATGCTCCTCACGTAAACTCAATCGAGATCGCCTCGTGCGATCCCGCACCAACAGGCACTTTCTGCGCCTTCAGATGGGGTTTATCGGTTCATGCGCGGGGGCCCTTAAGCCTTTTGCCCGCATCTAATGACAAATCGCGGACTGACGAACGCAGATGCCCAGGTCCGGCGGCTCCCCGTGGATTTCGCGGCCTATAATGTCTCACTTCCTGGCCATGGTACGCAACCGGGGCAGGCGGTGCGCATCATGCGATTCCAGGCGGTACCGCGCATCGCCCGTTGCTCTCGCGACTCGTTTCTCACGCCCCGCATGCACGTCCGTCAGAATAACCATCGAGAGCACGTGAGCCGGGACCACGGTGCGAGCCCTACTGCTAAACCCCGAACGGCGGCAGGACGATAGAGTGACAGAAGAAAGGATCGCGTCTCCCCCGGCGTCGGCGTGGTCCGCCACAATGACGCAACGTCACGGCACGCATGCGTCCGATAGGGTGCGGAGGTCGGACATCCCCTCCGGAGAAGGCACGTAGTTGACGTGAAGATCCAAGACAAGTTTCTGGTTGGCTTCCTGATCTCAAGTTTGCTGAGCATCCTGGCCATCTGCGTCTGCCTCGATTCGGCTCAGAAAGCGATGAGGCAATCGGCCGCCCGGGATATCGCGCTACAAACGGATGCGGCAATGAGCCGAATCGATCGAATGCTCGGGCGCAGTCTCAGTTGGGTCGAGTGCTGCGCAGCGCACCTGGCCCTGGCCGATCCGTCACCAGCTTCAGATATCCCCGCCGGCGAGCAATCCGACTTCGCGACTCTCCTGTCGAACTGCCCGTTCTGCGTCAGGCGTTGTTCGCCTTGTCGCACCGTCTGCGGCTCGAGTCTCCGGCCCAGACGCCCGGGATGCGGAAGGGATACCCCATCGATTCGAACGGATCTTCGCGACCGACCGCCATGGAGTCGTGATCGCGGCCACCGATGAAGGGATCGATTATCCCGTGCAGAGCGACCAGCGGTGGTGGCAGAAAGTCCGACAAACCGGAAACTGCATCGAACCCATCCCATCAGCGACCGGAACCGGTACAGACGGGATTGTGTTTGCCGCGGCAATGAAGGACGCCGCCGGGGATTTCGCGGGCGCCATCGCTTATGGGATGGGCATGAGTCAGACCGCCACTCTGCTGGAAGAGCTGCGAGAGGATTTCCCGTATGACTCGGTAACCTTAACACTTCTCGACAACCGCAACGAGGTAATCTGCCAAGCTCAGTCTGCTGAAAGCGATTCCGGGATGGGGCAGAAATCCTCTCCAACGGATGACACCAAGAGCGGCCCCTTCTCACCTCGGACGAAGCAGCGACAGGCCAGGACGCAGTGCGAGATTGCGGCTTACGCCGTATCGGGCCCCCATCCGGATCAGCAGTACGTGGACTGGCATCTGCGCTCGGACTACGATCCACGAGAGGTTTTCCGGGCCGCATCGACATTTCGTCGCAGGACGTTGGCTCCTGCTCTGGCTTTCTCGTTGATCGGGTTGACGTTGGGACTGTTCATGTCACGCTCGATTACCGAGCCCATCCACAGGCTGGCGGACGCGGCAAAAGCAATCAATCGAGGAAATCTCAACAGTGTCGTCCTGGTCGACTCCAACGATGAGACGAGGAAT
Organism: uncultured Phycisphaerae bacterium; assembly: GCA_963726475.1. Taxonomy (GTDB): domain Bacteria; phylum Planctomycetota; class Phycisphaerae; order Sedimentisphaerales; family Anaerobacaceae; genus Anaerobaca. The sequence goes on from CAVSCO010000102.1 coordinate 38,637, forward strand.
CTGTCGGAATGTCTCCACGAAATGATCGGCCGTCTCAAGAGCACCATCCACGACCTGGAGGATGAAGTCGGCCACCGCAGGGATGCGGAGGAGCAGTTGGCCCAGATCAACCGGACTCTGATCGAGACGGTCGCCGAACTGGAACGCGGCAACCGCGAGCTCCAGGACGTTGCGTACGCGGCGGCTCACGATTTGAAGACGCCCCTTCGAGGCATCGCAACGATCGCCCAATGGCTGATCGATGATCATGGAGAGACCCTTTCACCATCGGTTCGCGAACAGATCGATCTGTTGCATGCGCGAGCCCTGCGTGCAAATCATCTGGTCGATGGCCTCCAGGAATATGCATCCAGCGGACACAACCTGGGCAGGCCAAAAGAGCTGGACGTCGGCGACCTGCTCAGAGTGATTGCGACAGAGATCGAGAATCCGAAGCATGTCGCCATCGAGGTTTCCGACCGCATGCCCGTGGTGTTGACGGATGATGTGAGCCTCTGCAAAGTATTCACGCACCTGATCGGCAATGCTCTCGAACACATGGACAAGCCCGACGGCCAGGTGCGCGTGGAGTGGGAGGACGACGGTGCGTGGTGGCGTTTCCACGTCTCGGACAATGGTCCGGGAATAGCCCCGAAGTACCACGCGAAAGTCTTCCAGATATTCCAGACGCTGGCAACGCGTGATGAGACCAACGCGATCGGAATCGGTCTGTGCATCGTGAAGAAGACGGTCGAGGCGTATGGCGGGTCGGTCTACATCCAATCGCAGATTGGGCAGGGCACGACCTTCAGCTTCACCTGGCCCAAGTCGCCCAGGGTCGGCAGCAGCCTGGAGCGGCTTGTCTGCCACCTCCCCGCGCCAACCATCGCCGACGCCCACGACGCCGCTTGATCCGGTCACCCCAGAAACCACCTATCGGTCTTCAATTCATGGCACCGCCGAACCCCATCCGATCGGCCCCGTAGAATGCGCTAAAGCGCTACAAAAGAGACGCATCTCGGATGGGCTACCCACCGGGGTGAATCAGACGGAGCTGAACATCGGTGCGCGTTTGGAGCGAACATGGACAAACACAGGCTGGAGGCGTTCAGTGACGGCGTGATCGCCATCATCATCACCATCATGGTGTTGGAACTGAAGGTGCCTCACGGTGAAGGGTTCCGCTTCGCTGGTGCCGCTGACTCCGGTATTCCTGGGCTACGTGTTGAGTTTCGCGTACTCTGGCCATCTACTGGAACAACCATCACCACATGCTGCAGACGTGCGAGCGGGTGACCGGGCCGATTCTGTGGGCCAACCTGCATCTGTTGTTCTGGCTGTCGCTGATCCCGTTCACGACGGGCTGGATGGGCGAGAATCACTTCGCGGCCGCCCCTTCGGCTCTGTACGGGATGGTCCTGCTGATGGCGAGCATCGCATACTGGATCCTGCAACGGGTGATTATCGCATCGCAGGGACGCCAGTCTCTCCTGCAAAGAGCGATTGGCCATGATTGGAAGGGAAAGCTATCACCCGTTCTGTATCTCCTGGCCATTCCGATGGCGTTTTGGTCGCACTGGGTCTCGCAGGGCATCTACGTGTTGGTCGCACTCTTCTGGCTGATTCCCGACCGGCGCATCGAAAGGACGCTCACCCGCACGCACACGTAATTGATGTTCCCTTGCATCAGGGGGTCAGATCGCCAAAGAGAATCTTAAGACCGATGGCGATGAGGACGAGGCCTCCGACGACCTCGATCTTGCTCTCGAAGAAGTGACCGAAGCGTTTGCCGATTGTGACGCCGGCATAGGACAAACCAAACGTGATCAACCCGATGACGAGGACGGCCAATGCAATCGAACTCGTCAGCAGCGAGAGCGTGACGCCGACCGCCAGTGCATCGATACTCGTGGCCACCGACAGCACCAGCAGGATCAGAAGATTGGACGGGTCGAGATTCTTCTCGGCGGATTTGATCTCAAAGGCCTCATAGATCATCTTGCCTCCGACGAAGGCGAGCAATCCAAAGGCAATCCAATGATCGTAGGGCTGGATATACTTCTTGAGGCCGATTCCCGCCAGTGAGCCGACGAGCGGCATCACGGCCTGGAAGCCCCCAAAGAACAACGCCATGCGCAGGGCGTGTCGGATGTGCAGTTCGCGATAGACGCTGCCCGTGACAATGGAGACCGCGAAGGCATCCATCGCCAATCCAAGTGCCAGGAACAAGATCGTGACGAACTGCATGGATGATCCCAATCGTGTTGCCGGCCGACTACGGACTGGGAACGATATCGAAGACCGCAATCTCCGGCCTGGCAAGGAATCGTATCTGAGGCGACGGCCGACGTTCCAGCCCCAGGCCCCGGTTGACGTAGAGCATCGTTTCGCCCACCTGATACGCCCCGGATTCGTACTTCTTTCCGTATTTGGAGAATGTAATCAACGCACCGTACAGAGGCAAGGCAAACTGCCCGCCATGGGTGTGGCCGCACAGGTACAGACCAAGGCGTGGGCCATCCACGCCCTCGATCAGATCGGGCGTATGATAGAGAAAAACGTTGAAGCGATCTTCAGGCACATCCCGAAGAAAGTCCCGACAATCGCGAGAACGGTCCATGCCAAGACCGTAAATGCCGATCGTTTCGCCATCCTTTTCGACGAGCACCGTGTCCATATCGAGAAGCTTGAAACCCGTCCCCTCGATCAGATCCAGATTGGGCCAGCGATAGGCCTCGAAGTTACCCGTCACAGCGAACTTCCCGAGAGGCGCCTCCAGGCGACTCAGGGCATCCTTCAGTCGAGGTATGCCACCGCGATCGTTGAGATAGTCGCCCGTAGCCACGATGATGTCAGGCTGGAGCGCATTGACCGTCCGAACCATCTCTTCTTCATTTCGCGGCATCTTGTCACAGTGCAGATCGGAGATCTGAACGATGCGGAAAGATGCATTCTTGAGCTTGGGCGTCTGCACGGTCATGGTGTTGACCTCGACCCAGAAGGGCTCGACAAAAAGGCCGTAGAGAAGACACACCACACCCAAGACCGCGAGGCCATGAAGCACCAACGCGGTTTTCGGTTTCACCAGAGGTTTGATCGGGCGCTTTCGTATTCGGACGAGAACCGCTCGCGACAGTAGAACAATCTCCATTGCGTAGAGCGTAAAGACCGCCAGCAGAAAGATGGCGAGGGATATCACCTCTTGTAATGTCATGCCCACTTATTGCACCTTGATGATTCCGTCATTGGTCAGATCTTCGGCGATGCGTCGACCGGGGGGAACATAAAGAAACTCCTCATCGCTCCAGTTGCCATCGACGAATCGCTGCATCAGCCCGGAATCGCCCTTTTGTTCGTCGTAGTCCCAGCCGAGGAACGCGGCACATTCCTTCGTGTACGATCTGTAGGCATCGGAATCGACCAGCCCCCAGTCGACAAAGGTCGCCCAGTTGTACTCCTTCATCCAGGTCTGCTCCACCTCCATGAGGTACTGGGCGTTGTCCGGGCCATACTTGCGTTGATACTCTGCCAGCGTCGCTTCGTAACGGGCCCGGCCCGGTTGCTTGCCCGATTCGATCCAACCCGGGCTGTACCAGTAGGCACCGCGATGGGAATCGAAATATTCCTGGTATCGATTCTTCGAACCCAACAGCAGCGTAATGCAGTCGTGACCTCGTGGAATGACTACCGGAATCTCAGCAGTGAGGCCCACCGTCCCGTTGCTGCACAGCCCGTAGCCAAGCAGCGAGGCATCATACGGTCGGCCCTGGATGTCGGCCGTTCGCTGTAGCGCCTTCTGGACCTCGCTTCGAAGCCGGTCCGGCTCATCATGCAAGCCCTGCTCCATCAACATTACGTCGATAACGTTGGGCGAGCGGGCCGCACAAAAGTACGCTTCGCGTTGCAGCACCTTGCAGACAATCAACTGGAAGCGTTTCTGTTCCCCAAGGTGAATGTCGATGTCACTTCTACCGATCACAGATGCACTTTCAAGGAATTCGGCGTCTTTGTACTAGCGGTGCGAGCACCTATTGGTTCTGGAGAACCTCGATCATGGCCGCGATGTTCTCCGGCTTCGCATCGCCCGGGATATCGTGCGACGGTGAAGCGATATAGCCCCCCTGCTCACCAACCACGTCGATCAGCCTGCGGACCTCATCCTTGACCTGCCCGACCGTTCCAAACGGCAGCGTCCGCTGGATGCTGATGCCGCCGTAGAAGCTCAACATGGTACCGTATTTTCGCTTGATGTCAAAGACGTCCATCACCTCGGGCTGGAAGGGGTTGAAGATGTCGAGCCCGCACTCGATGAGATCCCCAAAAACCTCGTCGACTTTGCCGCAGCAGTGGAGCATGGTAAGCTTGCCCTTCTGCTTGACCGCCTGACACATCGTGGCAAATCGAGGCTTGATGTACTTTCGCCACAACTCCGGGCCCATCAGGATGCCCCGCTGGTGGCCCCAGTCGTCTCCGAATCGGAAGATATCCACCTTCTCGGTACAGGCGTTTTCGATGATCGCCAGATTGAATTCCAGAATCCGATCCAGCAACACGTCGGCCAGAGGGTCGCCCGTCCCCATCGCCATCAGGACGTTCTCCATGCCCGCCAGGGTCCAGGCCCGCTCGAAGAGCGAGAAGCCCAGACTGACCAACACGGCGGTATCGCCATCAGGGGATACGGATTCATCGAATCGCTCGTAACGTCGAGGATCGTTGGGGTCGGGGAACCTGAAACTGGCAACGTTCTCGCCCGTCACGAGCCGATTGCAGACAACACCGATGTCCTTGTCGACGTGGCGGTCCCACTGGACGCCGAACTCGTCCTGCCAGATGTCCGGAGCCACCTCGACAAATCGGGCGTCGGGCAGATGGGGTCGCAACCATGTGAAGCAGTTGCCCAGCTTGGATTCGAAGTCCGGATCGCCATAGTATGCAGCCATCTTCGCGCGGGCGGGCACAGTGAACCGGATGTCGTAAGGCACCTTATCGGGCTGGACGTGGGCCAATGCCTTCAGAACGCGTTGCCTGTTGTTCACGCTGAAATCCTCTGGTTGCGAGATCAAGTTGTCAGGGCCGGCACGACTTGCAGGGCCGCTTGCCGGCGGCAATCGCGTCCTCCCTCGTGGCATAAGTCACACGATTGCTCTCGGAGATTCTCATAGCCGACGGACAATCCGCACGGTGAAAGACGGAGCTGTTCCTCGAGGCCACGAAACCGATGTTCGCTGCTTCCGCAGTGACCGCGGCGTTTGAGGCTTCCTCGCCGGAAGGCGAAGACTTTGGGGCATCCTTGGCAGCGGCTTCCTGGAGACGGTGAGCCGCACGGCACTCCCCGGCAAAGACTTCCACTTGGGTAAGCACGGCCTTGGCAATGGCCTCATTAAGATTCGGATCGGCAACAGCCTTCATGACGGGCTGAACCCGCCAAACATCGGCCTGGACTCTCAGCTCCCGATGGTCAGTGAACGTAACGATCCGACTCAGCGCCGTCTGCACGCGATAGACGCTACGCCCACAATCCGGGAGTGGAACCACCTCGATGTGCACGTGCAAGCGGGGCGTCACCCCCGTCTGGCACTCTACATGCTCGATCCCTTCGGCCTTGAGCTTGTCAACGACCTGGATCTGCAACTGCTCATAGTCGACGGCCGATTCGGTCGGCGCCGATGGGTGCGTCACCAGAACGGCACAGACCTGATCGATATCCGCCAAAACCTCGTTCCGCGATATCAGAAAACCTGATTCGAGCGGACCTCCTCCCTTCGCCTCGGTGAGTGTCGTCCCCGGATCGGCGAGAAGCATCGCCAATAGGCAACAGATGTGAATGGTCATGGTCTCTCCCTTTCATATTCGCGTGGTCCACCATGCCCAATCTCCTCGCCAGTCGAGACGAGGTCGCACGGTGGTCAGGTTGCGATAGCGCCCTGCACGACTCTCTTCATCTTGGCCAAGCCTTCCCGAGCCACCTCGAGTGGGTTCTTCTCCCAGTAGACCCGACTGAACAATTCGAGCGACAAAACGGCCTCGCTGCCGTTATCACAGAGATCGCGCACGATTTGCGTCAGCGGAGCGATTCCATCGCCCGGCATCACCCGGTCTCCATCGCGAATGGTCTCGCGGGGCGGATCGGCCGGGTAGTCGTTCAGGTGGAACACCTGGATCGCCCTGCTGCTGATCATCTTGAGCCCATTGAAATCGGAGCCTCCCTTGTAGATGTGGTACGCATCGGGCAACAGACAGGCCTTGGGATGCCCGCTCTCGATAACCACGAACATGGACTGCCCCAGCCTGTGCAGGTTCTTCGAACTGCCCCACACCTCGACCTGGGGAACGACCCCCGTCTGGTCGCCCAGCTCCAGCAACGTTCGATATCGCTCTGCCACCTTGAGCAGGTCGAGCTCGGCGCCTCCTGTCGCGCCGGCGGGCGGAGCGGCAATACGTTTGCCCCCGATCTGGGCCAGCAGATCCATTTCTCTCTTGACCTGCTCGACCGCCTCGGCTCGCACGGCGTCGTCATCGACGATCCAGCGAGGGAATGAAATGGCACTCTCCACGGTCAGACCGCGATCCTCAACCCGTTTGCGAATGTCGGCCAGGTTGCCGCCGGCCTTGGTGTATTCCTGAAGACTCGACACCCAGGGCTCGATGGCATCGTAGCCCGCCTCGGCCGCCACGTCGATCTCTTTGGCCAGACCCAATTTCTGCCCGCGAATCGTGCTGGTGTTCAGACAATACCGGAAGCGACGGCCCTGGCCGCTTTCGACTGCGGCCACGCTGCGCCTGCCCACCAACGAGGCGCCGGCAGCCAATCCGGCCGCAACGATGAAATCTCGACGCGAAAAACGACGGTCACCCATGTATCTCTCCTGTCACACCTAGTGTTCCGATAGACATCGGAACGACGACGAACGTCAGGCCACGCTGCCAAGCTGTCCTTCGATCTCCGCGAGCTTCTCTTTCAGCATCTCCTGCGTCCGCGCCTCGACATTCAAACGCAGCAGCGGCTCGGTATTGCTCGGACGGCAGTTGAACCACCACTCCTTGAAGCCAACCGTGACACCGTCGAGGCGATCGAGCTGACCGTCCGCATAGCGTCGGGCCAACTCTTCCATCTTACCCTCTTTGTCCTCGACCTTGAAGTTGATCTCCCCGCTGTTGGCGTAGCGGCGCAGGGGCGCGATCAGCTCGCTGATCGGTTTGTCGCTATTGTTGATCACGTTCAGTGTGTGCACCATGGTGATGGCTGCCGAATCCGCACAGAAATTCTCGGCGTAATAGAAATGGCCCGACAGTTCGCCCCCGAATACAGCGTGCGAATCCCGCATCGCTTTCTTCATGTAGGCGTGTCCGACGCGTTCACGTCGAGGGGTGCCACCGTACTTGATGATCTCCTCCATCACGACCCGGCTGCTGCGAAGATCGTAGACGACCGCTGACTTGGGCTTCTTCTCGAGGAAGTACGGCACCAGAAGTGCCGTGAGCAAATCGCAGCTAACCGCATCGCCCTTCTCGTCCACCAGCATCATACGATCGGCATCGCCATCGAAGCAGAGACCGAAATCGCACTTCTGCCTCTTGACCATCGAACGAACCTGGGAGAGATTCTTCTCTTTCAGCGGGTCGGGATCGTGCTTGAACTTGCCCTTGTGCTCGAAGTTGATCTCCGCGATTTCGATGGGGCTGTCACCAAACAACAGAGGCAGTGCCTGCCCCGCCATGCCATTGGAAGCATCGACGGCGATCTTCTTCTCTTTGAGGCCCGGCTGGAGGAACTGAAGGACGTGCTTCTTGTATTCGTGCGCTGAGATCCTGCTCTTTGAGCGAGCCGGTGGGGTTGCCCTTGGTATGCGGCATGGCCAGAGCCAGGTGCTGAATGTCCTTGAGCCCCGTGTCGCCACCGATGGGGACGGCACCGCGTCCGGAGACCTTGAATCCGTTGTACTTGGCCGGATTGTGAGAAGCGGTCACCTGCACACCGCCGCAGGTCTTGAGATAGTTGATAGCGAAGTACATCTGGGGCGTGTCGATCATTCCGATATCGATGACCCCGACGCCGGCCGACCGAATGCCCTCGATCAGCGCTTGAGCGCAGGGGCTCGCTGTGCGTCCGCATATCCCGGCCGACGCAAATGGTGTTGGCTCCCGATTGGCCCCGCTCGTAGCCGGTCATCAAAGTCGGCAGAAACCGCGCCGTTGCACAGCCAATCTTCCACGCATCCTCTTCGTTGAACTGATCCCCGTAGATGCCCCTGATATCGTACGCCTTGAAAATCTGCGGATCCATTATAGCCAACTCCTTTGGTCCTACGGAACTCTGAATCGATCCGGCCGTGAGTCCGGCCGCCCCCAAACGGGGGCTTCATCATATCCGGCTTCTCAGCCCCGTGTCAATTGCGCACTACGCGGTACGAACGACTTGGCGAAAATCGGCCTTCACAGGCCTCAGAAGCCCTCCTTCGCATGGCGATCCAACCGAGAGCGATCAAACCGGCTCTCGGAAATGTCCACATCTCCTACCGCCACACAGGTAACCGGAATACCGATCACCCGGCGCAGACCGGGTTTCCGCAGAATACGCTTGAAAAATCCGGACCGATCGCATATAATGATGGGTGATTCGGCGCTTGCGCTCGGAGACCGGGCTGTGCAGGTTCGGTCTTCGGCGCCAGACATGGGTTCCAGGAGGAGAGAAAGCGCGACCAGGCAAGCTACCTTTCAATTGCGGATTAGCGGAAAAGACACCTAGAAGAGGCTCCGTCGTCACTGTCTGAGACGGGGTGCCACCTCGTTCGCGATTGAAATCCGTGGCGGAGAATGCGAGAGGATTTAGCCAATCGAGTAGCAGTTGGAGCACCGAGGTCTCGGTCCATATCGGTGCGAGCCCGTGGGGGTGGGATCAGAAGAACGTCGGAGCAAACCTTCTTTCAACCAATCAGAAATGCGAGGAGTCCGAAGATGAAACACAGAATACTCACTGCCGCGTGCATGGCCATCTGCCTGGCCACGTCGGCCCAGGCCATGGCTGGTCTCGGACCTGCCACCCATGGACATCTGGATCAATCCGTCACCGACGACAACGTCTGACGAAGTGGCCATCACCCTTTCCGGGACTTGGCCGGACACGTGCGTGCCCGAGCAGATCCCCATCGCAGTCTTCGCCGGCGACAGCGTCTGGATCGACATTCTGGTCCCCGGTTGGGACGAGCCCAACAACTGCTGCAGCGTGTCGTGTACGCCCGATCCGACCCCGTTTGAGGTCAGAGGCATTGCCGGCTACATGGCGGCCGGTTACTACGACGTGTATGCCCGAGTGATCTCCTGCGAGGGGCGAGGCCAGTACCAGGGCGTCACCGGCTTCCAGGTCACCGAAGGCAAGCCGGACGAACCGGATTGCACAGAATGTCTGGCCTATCGCTTCGGAGCCGGCAGTCGCGTTGTCCTGCTGGAAGACGATCCGCCCGGCGGTTTCGGTTTGAAGGCCGGACATGCTGGAACGGTCATCTGCCGGGATTGCCGCACGGGTTGCGGCCGTCTCCTCGTCAGTTGGGATCTCTGGACGGGAGGCGACAAGGATATTGACGGTTGCGGCGTGGAAGCTCCTCTCGGCTATCCTGCCATGTCCGGAATGTGGGTGGACTTGGGCAAGGTCGAAATCGGTCGGCCTTTCAACCGCATCGGAAGAGTCTACCGGGGTCTGGAAGGATGCCTCACCTTCGTCGCCGACAACGGCTTGCGATTCAACATCCTCGCGACGGGGAATATGTATCGAATCCTCGATGAACTCGCCCACATGAGCACCGGCAATCGCGTCCGACTTCAGGGCCTGCTCAACGATACATGCCCCAAGTCCGACTCGATTCGAATCTGCCCGCAGTATGCCGGCGACATTTACCATCCGATCGTCTCGGAGTGCAGAGACGTGCCGGATTCGGGTTCCGGAGCCTGCGATATGGACCTGCAGCCTGGCGATCGCGTGGAACTGCTCGTGGATCGTCCCATGGGTGCCGGTGGCGGCCCGGCGGTCGATCTGTACGCCGGAGCGATGGGAACCGTGATTTGCACGGATTCGACAGACGACGACCTGCCTTTCTATGTGAGTTGGGATGACTGGCTGAACGGGACCGACACGGACTACTTCTGTGATTCGGCCGTTGTGCCCTATATACCCGGCTCGGGCTGGTGGATGCGCTGCAATGAAGTCGGCCTGGTCTATCACGTCGGTCCGTAGACTGATCCTGCGCCGCGTGACAATCCGTAAGAGGATGGGTACTGCTATAATCCTCGCTTGACGTTGGTGGTTCCATGATTGTATCCGTACAAACATGGAACCACTGACATTTTATGGCGGGACACACTCGCTTCGCACAAGCATCGATCGACGGTTTCGACAACGAAAGGATGCGAATCGTGTTCGTCGATTCAGTCTTGATTCTCTGCCTGACACTGTTCAGCTCGCAGGCCCTCCCTGCTTCACGCAGCAGACAGTGTCGCCTGCCACTACACCATCCAGATCTGCTCCGTGCCGCCCGCTGGACGAGACCGAGTACTCGCGATCTATGACTCGCTGAAGGCCTGGGGCCACCTCGTCTACTGCCGTGACGCTCACGTCAACGGCCAGACCTACATCCGGCTGCGGGCAGGACTCTTCAAGGATCGCGGCACAGCTCAGATGTACGGCAAGTCGCTGCAAGAGCGAGAAGGGTTCGACTACTTCGTCACGAAGGTCGACCTCCGCGTCGAACCCTTTGGCGATGCGTTCGACATTGTCACCACCCCCAACGACATCTGGCTTCGATCCCCGCCTCAGTGAAACTGTTGTATCACTTCGACGTCTCTGAAGCGGCCGGAACCTGTTCACCGGTGGAGATCGCCCCCAACGGCAAAGCCATAGCGTTCACATGCAATAGCCGGATTGTCAAGATCGATCTGCATGGCGGTTCAACGACAATCCTCAAGCAGGAACAATACGTACTCTGTCAGATAACAATAACCGTTACGTATTGCTA